>NZ_CP031479.1:0-67597 GCF_003390515.1 Vibrio anguillarum
ATGAAAAGTGTCAAACACTTTTTTACATTATTTCGTCTTACCGATTTGACCTACTGATTGGCTGCCTAATTAGGCTTGAACCCTTACTAGCTGTGCCGTGTCAGTGAGGCGGCATTATAGGGAGAACGAAGATGAGTGCAAGCGGTTTTTAATAAAAAATAAGAAAAACATCTATTTTGTTTAAATAGCAGCCACAAAGCGTCAAAAGAGAGCATTTCGCTCTCTTTTGATAGGCTTTAATCTCTCTCGATCTTAAATAAAAGCGTAGGCATCAGCAAACATGTGATCGCTTTTTGCATTTTTGTATTGGGTAAACTGTTCTCTTGCTGCTCCAGCCATATCAAAACGACCTGCAATATAAATGTCGTACGCTTCTAACGACTCGAAATCATCATTGATCGCTTGGAGTACATTGCCAACCTTACCATTCCAACTTTCATCAGCCGTTTCAACAACAGGTACAAAGTGGATGTTCTCAAATTGCTGAGCAATCTCACTCAGTTCTGTTTTTGCATAGAGTTGGTAAACGTCTTTTGCTCCCCAGTACAAATAGATAGCGTTACTTTTCTTTTGGCTAATACAGTGATCTAAAATCGAGCGTACATAGCTAAAGCCTGTTCCTCCAGCAATGAGTAGTAGAGGGCGCTCATTTTCTTTTACCCACGCATCACCGTGAGGTGCATCTATATTGACTAAACCCTTGTTGCTTAATGCCGTTCTCATTTTCTCAACCACTTCCTGTGCATAAGCATTGTGCTCGGCGGCACCAATGTGCAACTCTAGTTCACCAGAACGGCAAGGGCTGCTTGCGATAGAAAATGGACGTTTATCTTTCTCACCCATTTCTACCATGAGATATTGCCCAGCTTTAAATGCAAGAACGCTTTCAGGTTGGAGGATGATTTTATAAGTATTAGAGGCTAATGGCTCAATTGACTTTACTTTACATTGGGTGGTCATGTTTTTCCTCTGACTTACTCTGCAAAAGTAAGTACTAAGTTACTTGTTGCAAAGGCTTGGCAAGGGAATATCCAACCTTGTCGCTGCTCTTCGTCAGTCAACATCGGTTCTAAGTTATATTCCACTACACCTTCTAATTTTCTGCACATACACATAGCGCATGCACCTATTTGACAACGGTGTGGAAAAGAGATGTTCTTGTTGAGCGCAGCTTCCAACACCGTTGTACCGTCTTGCACTTCAAAAGTATCGCCTTTCGGCAGCAAGATCACCGTATAAGTCATAAAATACCTAGCTCATCCCAGAGCGAGTCTATTTTGGTGACGACCTCGTGATCTTTTTGGATTGGCGTCCCCCACTCTCGCTGAACTTCACCAGAGAGTTTGTTGGTTGCATCCAGTAGGAGCTTGGAACATTGCCCTTCATTAGTTTCTATACGATCAGTATCTCGAGACGGATCCATGCGCGTGGTTATCGCCCAAATCACATCATTCCAATCTCGGATATTCACATCATCATCACAGAGCACAACAAACTTCAGGTTTGAAAATGTCTCTAAAAATGCCCATATCTTTTTTAACAACTCTTGAGATTGACCAGCGAACGCTTTGTTCATGGATACCATCAAGAAACCATCATTAGAAAATGGCACTAAATAGATATCAACAATCTCAGAATGCTGAGCTCTAAGCTGATCCAAATGCTCAGCTTTGATCTGAGGAGCCGTTGATGGGGATGACTGTTGTCTTGTACCGTCACTCTCAACATCCCATTTAATGGTAGCATCTAAGCCCATTTTGGAGCCTAGCCCCACCACTGGAGAGGCAAAATCAAGTGAATCAATCGGTGTATGTTCGATGAATAAAGTGTCTCGGACTGGGTCCATATGTGTTGTCATTGCATTGATAACTGAATTCCAATCACGAGCATCGACTGATTCATCGCACACCACCACATATTTAGTGTACATAAACTGGCGAAGGAACGACCAAACTCCCATCATGACTCGCTTTGCATGACCAGGGTATTGCTTTTTCATCGTCACCACCGCCATTCGATAAGAACAACCTTCCGGCGGCAAATAGAAATCGACGATTTCAGGGAACTGTTTTTGGAGTATAGGTACAAACACTTCATTTAACGCAACACCAAGCACAGCTGGTTCATCAGGTGGGCGTCCGGTATAAGTGCTATGGTAGATAGGATTGCTGCGCATTGTGATATGCGTAACCGTAAAGACACGATGCTTTTCAACTTCATTATAGTAACCCGTGTGATCACCATAAGGCCCTTCGTCAGCATATTCGTTTGGATCTATGTAGCCTTCCAGCACAATTTCCGCACTAGCAGGCACATCTAGATCATTACTGAGCGATTTAACCACTTCTGTTTTACTGCCTCGTAGCAATCCAGCAAAAGCATATTCAGAAAGCGTATCTGGCACTGGTGTCACCGCGCCTAGAATGGTTGCAGGATCAGCACCAAAAGCCACTGAAACTGGGAAATTCTCTCCGGGGTGAGTGTCCATCCAATCTCTTAAATCTAGAGCACCACCACGATGCGCCAGCCAACGCATGATGACTTTGTTTTTACTGAGTTTCTGTTGGCGATAAATCCCGAGATTTTGTCGCTTCTTGTTTGGCCCTTTAGTGATCGTCAGCCCCCAAGTCAGAAGAGGAGCAACATCATCGGCCCAACAACTCATCACTGGGATTTTGTCTAAGTCAACATCGTTGCCCTGCCAAACAATCTCCTGGCAAGGAGCCTTGCGTAGTCGTTTGGTTGGCATGTTGAGCACTTGCTTAAATAAAGGCAATTTATCGATAGCATCTTTGAAGCCCTGTGGTGGCTCGGGCTCTTTGAGATAAGCCAGTAATTTGCCGACTTCCCTTAACTCTTGGACCTCTTTACGCCCCATGCCGATCGCGACGCGTTTTGCGGTGCCAAACAAGTTAGTGAGCACGGGAACCGTATAACCGATCGGGTTTTCAAATAGCAAAGCAGGACCTGCGGCACGCAAAGTGCGGTCGCTAATTTCCGTCATTTCATAATGAGGATCAATCGGGCAAGTAATGCGTTTTAGTTGGCCTGTTTTTTCCAGATGGTCAACAAATTCACGTAAATCCTTAAAGCTCATAGGCCTACTACATCGCTGATTAAACTGCAGGCAGTATAACAAAAACAACCCATTAACGATCCCCAAATTTCATAGGGTTATTGAGAGAGGGCTTGCAAAATACCACGACTTTTCACCTGAGAATTACTCACCAGTAAATCCTTTAGCCAGCGGCTGTGTCCTTGCTCGACCAAAGCAGTGGCCACTAAATTGACCTCTTCATTGATTGACATTTTGGCTATCAGAAAGTCGCGGATATCAGGACGCATGGGGCTGATGCGAACTAATGCCTTAATCGCTTGTACTTTTAAACTTGGATTTTCACTGGCGGCCATGATCTGTTTTATCGCAAATTCATCGCTTACGCCGGCTAATCGTGTGAGTTCCTGCTGAATGGAGAAATCGACCCGCATCAGCCACAGGAGTTTATAGATTTTAGGATCTTCACTAACTTGAGCTAATCGAACCATCACTTGTGTGGAAGGCAACCACCCGGTCACTGGCTCTGATGTCAGTTGCTCAGTGAGCACAGCTAAAGCACTTGGGGATAGTGTATCTAACTCGCGGATCAGTAACGTTTCGCGAATTTTTACTTGATACTGAGTCCCTGACAACCATGTTTTCAGTACTAGCTCTTGGCGCTCCGCCTTCACCAAGAAATCGAGAATGGTTTGTTCCTGCCGCCAACGCTTTAATAAACGGCTGGCTATCGCAGAAGAGTCAAAAGCTGGAGTTGAGAATTCATAGCCTTGTTCTTTTTCAACAACTTGGTAAGTGGGTGCAAGCGCTTGCTGTTCTTCAATGAAGATCACCATATTCGGCGTTAGCGCAAGATCCAACTGCTCGATTTTTTGCAGCAACAGAAAACGTGCAGCTTCTTGCGGTAATAGCGCTAAACGTTGTAATGAAAAACGCAAAGAATCAAATTCATCATGTACCGCGTACTGCAATAGCTCTGCACTTTTATGGCGAATTTGTTCTTCCTGAAGCCATTTCTGAGCTGTATCAGACGTTATTTCTATAGAGGCAGCACTTGGCCACGCACAAAATAAAAATAGCGAGAGGAGAAGCGACGACAACATTCCTTGTTGCATTTTAACCTCCTTGTAACATTTGGCCTATTGTGGAAGGTTAATGGGTCAAATGCAAACAAAAACGCCACCGATAAACGGTGGCGTTGGTCATACTAAACTTAGCGTCTATTATTGACGGCGCATCGCATCAAAAAACTCATCATTAGTTTTCGTCATCGCGAGCTTATCAATTAAGAATTCCATTGCGTCACTTTCACTCATTGGGTGAACGATCTTACGCAGAATCCACATTTTTTGTAACTCATCAGGTTTAGTAAGCAACTCTTCACGACGAGTACCGCTGCGGTTGAAGTCGATAGCAGGGAAGACACGTTTTTCCGCAATTTTACGGTTAAGGTGCAATTCCATGTTACCTGTACCTTTAAACTCTTCGTAGATAACTTCATCCATTTTAGAGCCAGTATCAACCAGTGCCGTCGCAATAATCGTTAAACTACCGCCTTCTTCTACATTACGAGCCGCACCAAAAAAGCGCTTAGGACGTTGCAATGCGTTGGCATCCACACCACCAGTCAACACTTTGCCAGATGACGGGATCACAGTGTTGTAGGCGCGAGCTAAACGTGTGATGGAATCAAGCAGGATAACGACATCTTTCTTATGCTCAACCAAACGTTTTGCTTTTTCGATCACCATTTCTGCCACTTGTACGTGGCGTGAAGCTGGCTCATCAAACGTAGAAGCAACCACTTCACCTTTCACAAGGCGTTGCATTTCCGTTACTTCTTCAGGACGTTCGTCAATCAGTAGCACCATCAACACGCAATCAGGATGGTTGTTAGCAATACTTTGCGCGATATTTTGTAGCAACATGGTTTTGCCCGCTTTTGGCGGAGCAACAATCAAACCACGCTGGCCTTTACCAATCGGAGAGGCAAGGTCTAGAACTCGTGCCGTAATGTCTTCTGTCGAGCCATTACCACGCTCCATGATCATACGTTCATTGGCATGCAGTGGAGTTAAGTTCTCAAATAAAATCTTGTTACGTGCATTATCCGGTTTGTCGTGGTTAACGGTGTTAACTTTTAACAATGCGAAATAACGTTCGCCTTCTTTTGGTGGGCGAATTTTGCCGGATACTGAGTCACCGGTGCGTAAGTTGAAACGGCGAATTTGGCTTGGTGATACGTAGATATCATCAGGGCCAGCTAAATATGAACAGTCGGCGCTACGTAAGAAACCAAAACCGTCTTGAAGAATTTCCAAGACCCCATCACCAAATATATCTTCACCACTTTTTGCGTGCGCTTTTAGGATGGAGAAGATGATGTCTTGTTTTCTTAGACGCGCTAGGTTTTCGAGGCCTAGGCTCTCACCAAGTTTCACAAGATCAGACACAGGTCTGTTCTTCAATTCTGTTAGATTCATTGTGGTGGATACTTGTTTAGTCAAAATAGGATCTATTTTCTAGTTAAGATGGATTTTGGTCTCAGGATCGACCAAGAAGTGAACACTTGTCTAATTAACGTGCGATAAACTAGCACTAAATAATAGCCTAGTCTAGAGTTTGTTTCTTTTCAAAAAAACAAAGCCGTGCATCAGAAAATGTACGGCTTTGCGATACCTGTTATAGGTTTGCGTCCAAAAACTCTTTCAATTGAGTTTTTGATAACGCACCAACTTTCGTTGCAGCGACGTTGCCATTTTTGAACAGCAGCAAGGTTGGGATGCCACGAATACCAAACTTAGGTGGAGTACCTGCGTTGTGGTCGATATTTAATTTACCGATAGTCAGTTTGCCTTCGTACTCGCTAGCGATTTCATCCAAAATTGGCGCAATCATCTTACAAGGACCACACCATTCTGCCCAAAAATCAACAAGAACAGGGCCTGCAGCTTTGATTACATCGTTCTCAAAACCATCATCTGTAAGCTGCAAAATCTTATCGCTCATCTTCCACTCCAATATGTTTTTCTGCACTGATTATAAGCTAACCAGTAAATAGATGCTCTATTGGAATGTATTTACTTTCGTATTGCAAGCTTAAGCTGATATTCTATGGCGATGAAAAAGACACATATCACAGAGCAAAAGTTCGCCGATTTGGGATTACATCCTCAAGTTGTTGAAGGATTGGAAAAAAAAGGGTTCGATTACTGTACCCCGATCCAAGCCTTGGCGTTGCCGGTACTGCTCACCGGCCAAGACATTGCAGGCCAGGCCCAAACAGGGACTGGTAAAACGCTTGCGTTTCTCGCTGCTACTTTTAACCACTTACTAACAACCCCTGAACATGAAGGGCGAAAACCGACGCAGCCGCGTGCCATTATTATGGCTCCGACTCGTGAGTTAGCGATTCAAATTTATAACGACGCCGAACCTCTGATTGCCAGTACTGGCATCAAAGCCGCGCTGGCTTACGGTGGTGAAAGCTACGATAAGCAGTTGTCTAAACTGCAAGATGGTGTCGACATATTGATCGGTACAACAGGACGTATCATCGATTTCTACAAACAACACGTGTTTAACTTGAATAATATTCAAGCAGTTGTGCTAGATGAAGCTGATCGCATGTTTGACCTTGGTTTTATCAAGGACATTCGTTTTCTGTTTCGCCGTATGCCAGAACCTAAAGAGCGCCTGAACATGCTGTTTTCAGCCACGCTTTCTTATCGCGTTCAAGAGTTGGCGTTCGAGCACATGCATAACCCTGAGCACGTGGTTGTTGAACCAGAACAAAAAACTGGCCATCGCATCCAAGAAGAGCTGTTCTACCCGTCTAACGAACATAAGATGGCGCTATTACAGACACTGATAGAACAAGACTGGCCAGATCGCGCCATCATTTTTGCCAACACAAAACACCGCTGCGACTCTATTTGGGGTCATTTAGCTGCAGATGGGCACCGTGTCGGCCTGCTAACGGGTGATGTACCGCAGAAGAAACGTGAAAAGATCCTTGAGCAATTTACTACCGGTGATGTCGACATTCTTGTTGCAACCGACGTGGCAGCGCGAGGCTTACACATTCCTCAAGTCACACACGTATTCAACTACGACTTACCTGATGACTGTGAAGACTACGTGCACCGCATTGGTCGTACAGGTCGCGCAGGAGAGAGTGGTCACTCGATTAGTTTTGCCTGTGAAGAGTACGCCATTAACCTAACCGCGATTGAAGAGTACACCGGGCACGCAGTTCCTGTTTCTGATTACGATGCATCGGCGTTGATTGAAGACTTACCACCGCCAATTCGTCTGCGTTCTCGTAATCCTCAGCAGCGCCGCACTAATAACAATGGCCCTCGTACTGGCAACCGTAAGCCACAAAGTCGTCGCCCACGTCAACCGCATCAAAGTAATAAGGGTTCGTAATCCATTTATGAGTAAAGCCGTCTCCTCGCCGCTCTACGCTGCCATCGACCTTGGGTCGAACAGTTTTCATATGCTCATCGTGCGTCATATTGATGGCAGTGTACAAACGATGGCCAAAATAAAGCGCAAAGTACGCTTGGCCGCCGGGTTAGATGATAACAACGCTCTTAGCCAAGAAGCGATGCAGCGAGGATGGGACTGCCTCAGTTTATTTGCGGAACGACTGCAAGATGTACCCGCCAGCAATATCCGTATTGTTGGCACTGCCACACTGCGTACAGCCACCAACGTTGAACTGTTTTTAACTCAAGCCAACCAAATACTCGGCCACCCCATTCAGGTTATTTCCGGTGAAGAAGAGGCGGCTACTATCTATAAAGGAGTGGCGCACACTTCAGGTGGCTTAGGACGACGCTTGGTTGTCGATATTGGTGGGGCCAGTACTGAACTCATCATTGGTGAAGGGTTCGATGCCAAAGCGTTAACCAGTTTAAAAATGGGCTGCGTCACTTGGCTTGAGCGCCATTTTAAAGACAGACAACTTAACGCGGCTAACTTTAATCGAGCGATCGATGCGGCAAAACAGACGTTAGCGCCTATCCTTGAACAATACTCACAGTTAGGTTGGGATGTGTGCGTGGGTGCCAGTGGCACAGTACAAGCGTTGCAAGAAATTATGCTAGCGCAAGGGATGGATGAGGTGATCACTCATACCAAACTAAAACGCTTGCAAAAACAAGCGATGCTCGCCGATCACTTGGAAGAGCTTGATATTGAAGGCTTAACTTTAGAGCGAGCGTTAGTTTTCCCAAGTGGCCTCTCGATTTTAATTGCCATCTTTGAACTGCTCGAGATTGAATCGATGACTTTAGCTGGCGGCGCATTGCGTGAAGGCTTAGTGTATGAAATGGTCGAAGAGCTGCGCCAAGATGACATTCGAACGCGTACCATCAATAGCGTTCAGGTGCGATATCAAATTGATGTTGACTACGCCAAGCAAGTGGCTCAACTTGCCCAATCGCTGCTCAAACAGTGTGGGGGGGAAGATTGGATTGCGGAACCGCAAGCTGAAATGCTGCTCACTACCGCTGCACAATTGCATGAAATAGGGTTAGCGATTGATTTAAAAAAAGGCGGTGAACACAGCGCCTACCTGTTACAAAACCTCGACTTACCCGGCTATACCCGTGCACAGAAACACTTTCTAGGCGAAATTGCTCGTCGTTATCGCGAGCAGCTCTCTTCATTGCCAGAGCAGTACGCTCTGTCGGGCAACAGCGCCAAACGGGTGTTACGTTTACTGCGCCTTGCCGTATTGCTCAGCCATCGTCGTAACGAGGCACTACAGCCTAAATTTACACTGCAAGCTCAAGGTGACCAACTGACTCTTCGGTTATCCGCCAAATGGTTAGCGGCCAATCCTCTCACCACCGCCGAGCTGGATATTGAAGCAAACCGTCAAAGCGACATTGGTTGGCCACTCATTATCGACCCATCATAGTTATAAGATGCAGACACATAAAAAAGCCCGAGCAGCACTTGCTCGGGCTTTGATTTTCTATCTTCCTAGTATAATAGCTTGCTACTCCACTACTGAACATTTCAACTACTGAGCATTGATCCTAACGGTTCGAAAATCAGGGTTGACCGCTGTCAGCTTCCGGATCAAGTAATTGAGCAGCACACCGTACATCGGCACAAACAGGCCTAAACTGATCACCAGTTTAAAACCATAATCGACCAAGGCAATTTCGGTCCAATGTTCAGCCATGAATGGATCGGGGCTTTGATAGAAAGCAATCGCAAAAAAAGCGACCGTGTCTAATGCATTACCAAATAACGTAGAACATGTTGGCGCAACCCACCATTGCTTCATCTGGCGCAGACGATTAAACACATGCACATCCATAATTTGCCCTAGCAAATACGCCATAAAACTGGCAATCGCAATACGCGCAACAAACAGATTAAACTCATGAAGCTGAGCAAGCCCTTGGAATTGACCTTCAAAAAATAGCACCGAGAGTGCATAAGAAACAATCAAAGCCGGTAACATCACTAAGAAAATGATTTTACGAGCCAACGCTGCACCAAAAATGCGTACAGTGAGATCCGTTGCCAGAAAAATGAATGGGAAAGTAAATGCGCCCCAAGTGGTATGTAAACCGAATACAGTAAAGGGCAACTGAACCAGATAATTGCTTGATGCGATAATGATCAAATGAAATAGCACTAAAAGTGCCAAAGCTTTGCGCTGCTGCGCAAGGGTAAAGTAACTCATTGTGTACCTTTTTAGTTTGTTTTGGGGGCGAGGGAACCCAAATCGAAGAATTAGTCTTGCATTAATTTATAGGCTTACCACGCGATCATATTCAAATCACGAGCTCAGCGGCGGGCGATTATACAGCAATAAACCCCCTCGACAAGCCTTGAAATAAGAGCAAACGTTTACCCATTGAAGAAAATATCACCGTTTTAAAATTCCCCTTTCACAGCTAAAGGCCGACCTTTTTGTTGTAGACATCCATGGGAACGTGCTACTCTTCGCCTCCATTTTTTCTGGCCTTATTTTCATTTTCTAGGATGAAACTCTCTGGGTCAGTGCTATCTTTTAACATGCTGATAGACGCAAATATCAGCATTCAATCCTAACCTAACGTGGAACAGAACAGATGGGCAAAGGTACTCTTTATATCGTCTCTGCACCCAGTGGTGCAGGCAAATCAAGCTTGATCTCTGCGATGTTGGAAACCAACCCAACCTATGCGATGAAAGTCTCTGTTTCACATACCACACGCGGCATGCGTCCGGGCGAACAAGATGGTGTTCATTACCATTTTGTACAAAAAGAGCTGTTTGAAGAGTTGATTACTAAAGGTGAATTTCTCGAACATGCTGAAGTATTTGGCAACTACTACGGCACCTCTAAGGTATGGATTGAAAATAACCTCAACAAAGGCATTGACGTTTTTCTTGATATTGACTGGCAAGGCGCGCGTCAAATACGCGACAAAATGCCGGATGCAAAAAGTGTGTTTATCCTTCCTCCTTCAAAAGAAGAATTGGAACGCCGCTTGAATGCTCGTGGTCAAGACAGTGAAGCCGTCATTGCTAAACGTATGAATGAAGCTCAAGCTGAAATCTCGCATTACACCGAATACGACTATGTCATCATAAATGATGATTTCGATGTGGCATTAATGGATTTCAGAGCTATTTTACGTGCTGAACGATTGAAGCAAGACAAGCAAGCTGCTAAATATAACAGCATGCTCAACGCGCTACTGGCGGAATAATCACCCGCTCAAACAAGGCAAAGTCTATCGCTAGTATAAACAAAGATTAGACTGTATACTTTCTCGTCATTTAAAAATTTTTAGTTAACTATTTGGAGTTCTCATGGCACGCGTAACTGTTCAAGACGCTGTTGAAAAAGTGGGCAATCGTTTCGACCTAGTTCTGATTGCGGCTCGCCGCGCTCGTCAAATGCAAACTGGCGGTAAAGATTCATTGGTGCCAGAAGAGAACGATAAGCCAACCGTTATCGCTCTGCGCGAAATCGAAGAAGGTCTTATCACGAAAGATGTGCTTGATGCTCGTGAGCGCCAAGAGCAGAAAGAGCAAGAAGCCGCAGAATTGGCCGCCGTAAGCAGCATCGCTCACAACCGTTAATTCTGCCATTCAAATTCAACAACCTTCCGGGCCTATAATTTGTATCTATTTGATAGCCTTAAAGACGTTGTCCAAGAATACCTAACAGAGCCTCAAATTGAGGCTCTGCGTCAATCTTATGTGGTCGCACGTGAAGCCCATGAAGGGCAAACCCGTTCTAGCGGCGAACCTTACATCATTCACCCTGTTGCGGTTTCTCGAATTTTGGCTGATATGCGCCTTGATTTGGAAACGCTACAAGCAGCGTTATTACATGATGTCATCGAAGATTGCGATGTCACTAAAGACGATCTTGAAGCGCAATTTGGTCACGCCGTGGCGGAATTGGTAGACGGGGTTTCTAAACTCGACAAGTTGAAATTTCGTGATCGTAAAGAAGCTCAAGCCGAGAACTTTCGTAAGATGGTGCTGGCAATGGTGCAAGACATTCGCGTTATTCTCATCAAACTTGCTGACCGCACACACAATATGCGTACCCTTGGCGCATTGCGCCCGGATAAAAAGCGTCGTATTGCCCGTGAAACGTTAGAGATTTACGCGCCTCTTGCTCACCGCTTAGGGATTCATAACATCAAGACTGAGCTAGAAGAGCTTGGCTTTGAAGCATTGTACCCAAATCGTTATCGCGTATTGAAAGAAGTGGTAAGATCCGCTCGCGGTAACCGCAAAGAGATGATCCAACGCATCCACAGTGAAATTGAAGGCCGCTTGCAAGATTTCGGTTTGAAAGCACGCGTGGTCGGCCGTGAAAAGAACCTGTTCTCCATCTATAACAAGATGAAAACCAAAGAGCAGCGCTTTCATACCATTATGGACATCTACGCTTTTCGAGTCGTGGTCGACACTGCAGATACTTGTTATCGTGCATTAGGCCAAGTTCATAGCTTGTACAAACCTCGCCCGGGGCGCATGAAAGATTACATCGCCGTGCCCAAAGCGAACGGCTACCAATCTTTGCATACCTCGATGGTCGGCCCACACGGCGTCCCAGTTGAAGTGCAGATCCGCACTGAAGACATGGAACAGATGGCCGACAAAGGTGTTGCTGCTCATTGGTCTTACAAAGGTAATGGCGAACGCACTGGCACCACCGCGCAAATTAAAGCACAGCGCTGGATGCAAAGCCTACTTGAGCTACAACAAAGCGCTGGCAACTCGTTTGAGTTTATTGAGAACGTTAAGTCGGATCTTTTCCCTGATGAAATCTACGTCTTCACCCCCAAAGGCCGCATCGTTGAGCTGCCTGTCGGGGCAACTGCGGTTGATTTTGCCTACGCGGTACACACCGATGTCGGTAATACCTGTGTTGGAGCTCGTGTTGATCGAAACCCTTATCCGTTAAGTAAATCACTGAAAAACGGCCAAACGATTGAAATCATCAGCGCACCTGGGGCTCGTCCTAATGCCGCTTGGCTCAACTATGTGGTCACGTCTCGCGCTCGTACTAAGATACGTCAAGTACTTAAAACCATGCGCCGTGAGGAATCGATCACACTTGGTAGACGTTTGCTCAATCACGCGCTGGGTGATCTTTCACTCAGTGACATCAGTGACGAGAACATTAAGCATGTGATTGGTGAGCTTAAAATGGCCACGGTCGATGATCTGCTGGCCGCGATTGGTTTAGGCGAACTGATGAGTATTGTCATTGCGCGTCGTCTGCTTGGCGATGCTGATGAGCTGACCGAAGTGGAAAGCAATGATGGCAAACCGAAAAAGAAACTGCCGATCCGCGGCGCTGAAGGTATTTTGCTCACGTTTGCTAACTGCTGCCACCCCATCCCAGACGATCACATCATTGCGCATGTATCTCCGGGTCGTGGTTTAGTGGTGCATCGTGAAACCTGCCCTAATGTTCGTGGCTACCAAAAAGAGCCGGATCGTTACATGGCGGTTGAGTGGTCTAAAGATTACGACCAAGAGTTCATCACCGAACTGAAAGTGGACATGCAAAACCACCAAGGTGCGTTAGCGGAACTGACGAATGTAATCTCGAAAACAGGTTCCAACATTCATGGCCTCTCCACCGAGGAGCGTGATGGACGTTTGTATACTGTCACTGTGCTGCTGACCACCAAAGATCGCATTCACTTAGCAAACATCATGAAAAAAATTCGTGTGATGCCTCATGCACTGAAAGTGCGACGCCGGAAAAATTAAACTATCCAAATAAATAAAACCCCTTGCGGCTAACCACTCATGGGGTTTTTTATTTTCTGACACCCTACCCCCATCTTGCATTTTAGGCGTCACTATTCAAATTAGCCGATGGCCTGCCGCTTATCGACCATTACATGATTTTATGCTGTACAAAAAAACAGTTCGATGGTTGAATAATACATAACGATACTGTTAATGAGCCCTGTTATGTCACAGCTACTGTCCGCGATTCCTCTCACCTCACTCTCTGGCGTGGGCGCTAAAGTGGCTGAAAAACTGGAAAAGGTTGGCTTAATCAGTGTGCAAGATCTGCTGTTCCATCTCCCTTTACGTTATGAAGACCGAACACGGATCTACCCTATCGCTAAATTGCATCCCGGGCTTTGGGCCGCTGTGCAAGGTAAAGTCATGGCGGTGGATACGGTTTTTGGCAAACGCAAAATGCTCACAGTAAAAATAAGCGATGGTAACGGCACCATTACGCTGCGTTTTTTTAACTTTACGGCTGGGATGAAAAACAATTTTTCTGAAGGTAAGTTAGTGCACGCTTACGGTGAAATTAAACGTGGTGGATTCGGCCTTGAAATTGTTCATCCTGATTATAAATTTTATGCTCCTCAGCAACAGCCAGATGTCGAAGCTAACTTAACACCCGTTTACCCAACAACCGATGGCCTGCGCCAACTCACGCTACGCACACTCACTGATCAGGCATTAAGTTTACTCGACAAAGCCGCCGTACAAGAATTGCTACCTGCCGGGTTGTATGATCACCAAATTACGCTCTCTGAAGCGCTGCACATCATTCACCGGCCGCCGCCGGGCATTAACCTGCAACTGTTTGATGAAGGGAAACACCCGGCGCAGGTTCGCTTAATTATGGAAGAGCTGTTGGCACAAAACCTCTCCATGTTGGCTGTACGCCATCAAGGCCAGCAAGACATCGCATTGCCACTGGCTGGGTCTGGCAAACTCAAACAACAACTGCTTGCACAACTGCCTTTCTCTCCCACTAAAGCACAAACACGTGTTGTGACAGAGATCGAAGCCGATCTGGCACAAGCTCACCCCATGATGCGTTTAGTACAAGGTGATGTGGGCTCAGGGAAAACCTTGGTCGCAGCATTAGCCGCCGCACATGCTATCGAACATGGCTATCAAGTAGCATTAATGGCACCGACGGAATTGCTGGCCGAGCAGCACGCAATTAATTTTGCCAACTGGTTTGAAGCAATGGGCATCCAAGTCGGCTGGCTGGCGGGAAAATTAAAAGGCAAAGCGAAAGAAACAGAACTGGCTCGCATTGCCAGCGGTGAGGCAAAAATGATAGTGGGTACTCACGCTCTTTTTCAAGAACAAGTTGAATTTCATCACCTTGCGCTCGTCATCATTGATGAACAACACCGCTTTGGCGTCCACCAGCGTTTAGAACTGCGTGAGAAAGGAGCGAAGCAAGGCGCGTATCCGCACCAGTTGATCATGACCGCAACGCCGATCCCACGAACTTTAGCGATGACTGCTTACGCTGATTTAGAAACCTCCGTTATTGATGAACTGCCACCGGGACGAACGCCCATTCAAACTGTCGCAATCCCAGATACAAAGCGTGATGATATCGTCGAGCGCGTACGTCATGCCTGTTTGAGTGAAGGAAAACAGGCTTATTGGGTCTGTACTTTGATTGATGAGTCTGAGGTGCTAGAAGCGCAAGCCGCCGCCGACACAGCGCAAGAACTACAACGCACTCTGCCCGATGTCAAAATCGGTTTGGTGCATGGCCGAATGAAGCCGAGCGAAAAACAAGCGGTGATGCAAGCCTTTAAAAACAATGAACTGCACTTGCTGGTTGCCACAACGGTGATTGAGGTTGGCGTTGACGTGCCGAATGCGAGCTTGATGATCATCGAAAACCCTGAGCGTTTGGGCTTAGCACAGTTGCACCAATTACGCGGCCGCGTAGGGCGAGGCTCTGTCGCCAGTCATTGCGTATTGCTTTACCATGCACCACTATCGAAAACCGCGCAAAAACGCTTGGGTGTACTGCGTGAGAGCAATGACGGTTTTGTGATTGCCCAACGAGACTTAGAAATTCGCGGTCCGGGTGAGCTGCTTGGTACCAAACAGACCGGCCTCGCGGATTTCAAAATTGCGGATTTAGTCCGTGACCAACGTTTAATTCCTGAAGTACAGCGCATTGCTCGCTACTTACACGACCATTATCCAAGCCACGCGACCGCCATTATCGATCGCTGGTTAGGAGAGAAGGACATCTACGCCAAAGCATAAGATTGTTCGTTCTGTATTCCCCTCTCCACTTACACAGCAAAGCAAACGTTTGCTTTCTTGCGTAAACCCTCTATAATTTCGCCAATTTTTTTAGTGAACTACTCACTTATCCAGTCCGAGCAGATTCTGATTAACAGCAATCACAGATGACGTGTCTGCTCCACTTAGTGCTCCCACTCAGCGAACGCTAAGACAATAACGCACCATTAGGAAAACAGTATGACTATCCACAACGCTTCGCGTAAGTCTGATTTGGTTTATCAACTCAACGATAGGCCACCGCTACCCCAAACCATTTTCGCCGCTTTACAACATTTGCTAGCCATGTTTGTTGCGGTCATCACCCCTTCGCTCATTATTTGTCAAACACTTGGTGTTTCTGCCGAACAGACCAACACCATCATCAGCATGTCGCTGTTTGCATCTGGCTTATCCTCCTTTATCCAGATCCGTACCATTGGCCCGATTGGCTCCGGTTTACTTTCTATCCAAGGCACCAGTTTTAACTTTCTTGGGCCAATTATTGGCGCAGGCTTGTCATTAAAAGCAGGTGGTGCAGATATAAGCACTATGATGGCGGCGATCTTTGGCACCATTTTAGTCGCCTCTTTTGCTGAAATCCTATTATCACGAGTGCTGCAATACGCGCGCCGCGTGATCACGCCGCTGGTGTCGGGCATTGTGGTTACCCTGATAGGCTTAACACTGGTACAAGTTGGTTTAGTTTCTATGGGTGGCGGCTATGCTGCGCTCAGCGATGGCACTTTTGGCAGCTTAGACAAACTGGCGCTGGCGGGAACCGTGCTTGGACTTATCGTGCTGCTCAACCGCTCAAGTAACCCATACATTCGCGTAGCATCGATTGTGATTGCGATGTTCGTCGGTTATATCATGGCCTACTTGATGGGGATGGTGAACACTGATTCACTGAGTGAAACTGCCCTGATTGCACTACCAATACCTATGCAGTTTGGTTTGGGTTTTGATTGGTCACTCTTTATTCCTCTGGTACTGATTTTCTTGATCACCGCATTGGAAGCGATTGGTGATATCACCGCCACTTCTGAAGTGTCGGGCGAGCCTGTCAAAGGGCCGATTTACATGAAGCGTATTAAAGGTGGTGTACTGGCTGATGGTTTGAACTCCGCGCTGGCGGCGGTCTTTAACAGTTTTCCCAACTCGACCTTTAGCCAAAACAATGGCGTAATTATGCTCACCGGGGTTGCCAGCCGTTATGTGGGTTACTTTATTTCCGCCATGCTGGTGTTGCTCGGCCTATTCCCAGGCGTGGCAAGCTTTGTACAATTGATTCCTGAACCGGTACTTGGCGGTGCAACCATCGTCATGTTCGGCACCATCGCAGCCGCGGGTGTGCGTATTATTTCCCGTGTGGATCTCGACCGCCGCGCGATTTTAATCATGGCACTGTCGTTTTCGATGGGGTTAGGCATTGCGCAAAAGCCAGAGATTCTGCAATTTATGCCCGAGTTCATTAAGAGCATTTTTTCATCCGGCGTAGCGGCTGGCGGCATCACCGCCATTTTGCTCAACTTGCTACTGCCAGAAAAATTGCCACGCGAAGAAGAAGAACTCGAAGAGCTCAAAACCAACTGATTGCATGGATGTGCCCAAAAACTTCGGTCAGCAGCCGAAAAGGCATAAACCGTAAACACAATGGGCTCAACTGAGCCCATTGTGTTATTTAGTGAATAAGCCCCTATTTGGTCGGGAAGCTCAGTTGCGCTTTGAGTCCACCTTCACTGCGGTTACTCACCACAACGCTGCCATGATGCTGGCTAACAATCCGTTTCACTATCGCCAAACCAAGTCCAGTGCCTTCACTGCCGCGCGCCGTATCACCACGCGTAAAAGGTTCAAACACTTTACTCACTTGGCTAGGATCAATACCCGGGCCATTATCCTCCACACAAACCCAAGCCATTTTGTTATCTGCGGTACTGCCCGTGCTCACCTTAACCCAACCATTGCCATAACGAATGGCGTTCACCACTAAGTTGCTCACCGCGCGTTTAATGGCGATCGCATTGCCAAAGGCTGGCTGCATTGGTAAATGCAGCGCGACATCGATTTTGATCTCGTAGCCCCCTTCGGCAGTGGCGACATCATTGGCGATCTCATTGAGATCAACGGCGGTAAAGGTCTGTTTATTGACGGGTTTAAGGTAGTCCATAAACTGACTGATGATCTCGTTACACTCTTCCGTATCACTGATGATCCCTTCGGCGAGATAACTCTCTTCTGGAGACATCATTTCCGTGGCTAAGCGAATACGAGTCAGCGGCGTACGTAAGTCGTGGCTGATCCCCGCCATCAATAATGAGCGATCCTCTTCAAGCGCTTGGATCCCTTTCGACATTTGATTAAACGCCAACGTCACCGCACGAATTTCAGAAGCGCCTTTGAGCGGCAATGGCGGCGGGTTCTCACCTCGGCCAACGGCTTTGGCGGCTTTTTCTAAGGCAATTAAGGGACGATTTTGCAGACGAATAAACAGCCATCCTCCTAAGACGATCAGTAACGCCATCACCAAACTATTGTGAAATAGTGGCGCAAAATCCTCTTTTTGCAGCTCAGAGAGAGGGATGCGTATTAATGATCCCGGAAAAGAGTCCACTTTCATCCATAAAATATAACTCTCTTTACCCAAAATCATCCGCACATCGGTCGGCGAGCCGAGCTCATTGCTCATCTCCTCGCTCATCAAATCAATGCTGATGGCATCGTGATACTCTTGGGCCATCTCACTCTCTTCACTATGAATGGTGACGCCCAACTGTTCTAACACTCGGCGGCGCTGTAAGGCGTCCATTCCCAGCTTCGATGTATTGTTCGCCGCATCGTCCAGCATTAGGTTGATCTCATGGCCCAAAATCTTATTGAACTGCTGCAAACTGGGCATCAAAGCATAGTTAAATACGGCGTAATAAGAATACACTTGGCTGGCGATCAGCAATGAAAAGAAGAGCAAAATCGATTGAGTAAAGGAACTGCGAATGCGCATAGGAAAACCCGCTATGAACGTACTATCAAAAAGGCGACAAAAAAGCTCCTGTGGGTTAACCGACAGGAGCTGATTGAAATTTAAGACTCTTTACCATCTGGAACGAAGACGTAACCTAAGCCCCACACCGTTTGTATGTAGCGTGGTTTGCTTGGATCCACTTCAAGCATGCGACGTAAACGCGAGATTTGCACATCAATCGAGCGCTCCATTGCGGAGTATTCACGCCCTCTTGCCATATTCATCAACTTATCGCGCGACATTGGCTCACGCGCATTGGTGACTAAGGTCTTCAATACGGCAAATTCACCGGAAGTGAGCGGCATCGGCTCATCGCCACGGAACATTTCGCGGGTACCTAAATTCAGGCGAAACTCACCAAATTCAACCACCGATTCTTCAGCACTTGGCGCGCCGGGGGCTTCAATCACTTGGCGACGTAGCACGGCTTTGATTCGCGCCAGTAGTTCACGCGGGTTAAACGGTTTGGGCAGGTAATCATCCGCACCCACCTCCAAGCCAACAATACGATCCACTTCGTCGCCTTTAGCGGTCAGCATTAAAATCGGCAACATGTTATTGGCGTTACGCAAGCGGCGGCAAATAGACAAACCATCTTCACCCGGTAACATCAAATCAAGCACCATTAAGTGGAAGTTTTCACGAGTGAGCAGGCGATCCATCTGTTCGCTATTGGCGACACTACGCACCAGAAAACCTTGCTCTGACAAGTAACGCTCAAGCAATGCACGTAAACGCGCATCATCATCCACCACTAAAATTTTATAGTTTTCTTGCATTTATTCGTCCACCGATGATCTAACCTTACCAGTAAACTGGCTTTGGCAAAATGTAGCACTGATTCCCCTACCGTGAGCTAAAGAATTGTTACGCTTTATTACTTTCTTAGTCGATCACTAACAATCTAATCGATAACAGAAAACGCGGCCATGCCCTTTGTCACAACGTTGGTATCATAAGTTGAGTCGATGGTGTAACGAAGGGGAGTGAGTGAGTTACTACATTTCGCACGCGCTTCAATGGATGAGTTAGAGGCTTACGCACTGAACCGCTCTTAAATATAATGAAGCCCCAGAAATCATTCTGGGGCAGTTTTAGTTTATCTACGGAGATTAAAAACCTCCGATATTTGTCACCATTGAGGCCACAATAGTTATTGTGGATTAAGACCCAACTTTTCTAATACTAACTTAAAGTTCGCTCTACGCTCCGCCAAGTTATGTACCTCGCCCGTAGAGCAGGTTGAATCTGGGCAACCACGGTTAACAATACCTGACACGTCATCAATAAACGCTGACCCTTTTAGACCACTCTCAACGTACTTTTTCAGCTCGTTGTAGTAATTCCAATCTGCGTATTGCCCACCTTCATTCGAATACGCCTGCACTGAGGTTACCCAGTAGAACAAACCAGCAATCCATTTAATTTCTTTGTTCTCTTCAGAGCTACAAATCAGACCGGGGTTGGAGCAAAAATCCATTTCAGCATATAGTGGATTTTCGGGCGGCGCTTCAACGGTTACACCATCAATGGTTTGGCCAATCGTTTCAGGGTCAACATGTGAACGTCCTAAGTAGTGGTTGAGCGTACCAAAGTTTTGACGCCCGGTGGTTTGGATAACACCGCGCCCCCACCAGCCACAGCCCTCTACGCTTTCTTGGCTGCTGCCGTCCCAAATGAACTTACCTGCTTTTTGACCAACGTAAGTCTTACACTCGTCACGCTCCCAAACTTGCTTAGACGTATCTACGTTTTCTGGAACATCGTTACAGTGGCCGTTGTTAGTCCAACGTCCTACTGCCCCGTTGACCAAGAGACCGCGCTCTTCTAGTACCGCATCAGGGGCGGCAAAAACTGGCGCTGGTGCACCGTACCATTTCGCATGTGTTAGCGCGCTCATTTCCATTTTATTATCACGCGGGCAGGAATACGCATGGTCTAAGCCCGATGCTGGGTTGACACCGTAGTCTGCGTATTTCTGACCAAGCTGACCACAACTGGCCGACATGGGATAGTCTGCAGGCGCACCGTATTTGGTTTCAGACCAATTATTTTCGTCACAGGCGTTATAACGAATAGTTTCCTGCATACTTTGTGCAAGGAATGCGGCAATCGCGACTTTGGCGTATGTGATGTTGGTTGCATCATCAACATTCTCATCCATCAACCAGAACTTGTTGCCTGCAACGCCAATGTTGTGCATCGCATTCAGACCGTCTAGGAAGTCATTCCATTTGTACACCGTTGATGGCACCCAACCATTACTTGGCGTTTCATATAGGAACGCTTCGTTATCCATCGCATTTTCAGCGTCAGCTAACTGTTGGTTCAATGCTTCGATACGAGTCAAAGAACCGTTTTCTAGCTCTTCACCAACGTAGTACAGGGGTACCTTCGCCTCTTGGTAACGCTCAATTTTTGCCGTTAGCGCTTCACTGTCTTTATCAAATTGCAGTGCAAACACGTTACTAAATGCCGCTTTCCGCAGTTGAGGTTTACTTTCACCTTGGCCCATGAAGTAGTTAGCTGTTTGCTCTGTTGGCATGTTCGTCAACATTGCTGGCGTCTTAATATAGTCTGTCACCTGCTTCACGTACTCTAATGCGTTGTGCCACTGCTCAGCTGATAAGGCCTCTGTTACGCTGGATTTAGTAAACGCAACAAAGTCTGCTTTCGTCGCCACTTCAGCGTTGTACAGCTCAAACTTGTCGAGTAATTCTGCTGTATCGCCTGATGCACTATCCCAAACTGACTGTCGACCTGAATGACTATCGTAGGCAAAATCACCAATGCTAAGAGTCCAGCCAAAAGGGGCGTTTGGTGCTAATGTTGAGAGAATAAGATGGTGAGCTTGAGCCCAACCTTTGACATCATCGCTCAAGGCTTGAATCGCATCCATATCGATTCGGTTGTCCGTTCCAGTGGAATTGACCGCACTCGTGAGGGCTTCTTTAACCGCAACGGAGCCAAAGAACTCGCCTTGATCTTGTGTTGCAAGGTCCAACACATCGCTGGTGATGATGATCGATGCTGTGTCTGCCTGCTCAGCTTGATTGATGATAGAGACAAACGCTTGCGTTAATTGCTCAACATCCGCTAATTCCTCACGATTGCTCGCTTCAATTATCAGTGTCTTCGGTGCATTAGTTGATGGGCTGGCAACCACAAACGTATTTGGCCAGCCTGCCACTTCTAAACGCACAGGATCCATTGGGTTTGGTAGTGAAAGCAGTGGCGCAGTACCAGGCTCTGAACCATCACAATTAAGATGCAAAGACCATGAGCCGTCGCTACCTGGCAAGGTTTGTGTCCAATGCGCTGCAGAATAAGCAATATTGTTATGCACCATAATGTCGCCCTGATTGGCATGATCACCGCTTGTCCAATTTGGATAAACATTAAACTCCGCACAGAGTTCATCTGGTGGAGTGACAGGCGGATCAACTGGATCCTCTGCAACCGTAAGACGAACACTCGCGCTAGAAAAAAGATTCTGAGCATCGGTGGCGATCGCATTTAAAGTGACGTCACCAGCTTGAATTGGCGACCAATCACAATCAAAACTATCCACCTCATTGGCCTCGTCGGCATTAAAAGTACAAATGGGTTGGCCATTAGCCTGCACAACCAGCGTGGATAAGTCATTATCCACGTCTGTTGCACGAACAGAAACCGAAACCTTCTCGGTAGGCTGAACCATCGCCCCGTTTACGGGGGTGATGAAACTCACCGCTGGAGCTGTAAAATCTTCTGTCACATTGGCTTCGATTGTAACAGACACCGATCGCTGTTTAATGACCTGATTACTTTTATCAAGCACCAACACCTTAATCGTCGCACTACCAGCAGCATCGGGTGTCCAACTCTGAGAGTAGTTTGTTTGACTTTGATCGATGTTTTGCAGACCTAGGTTCTGACTGTTCACCCAAAATTCCACTTTTGCGGCTAATTCGCCTTCAATACTAACTTGAATGGCCGTCTCGTCACCCGCCGTTACCAGTTGGCCTGATACAGGGGTAAGAATCGATAATTCGGTTTCGTCAGGGATGGCTGGCTGATCAGAACACTCAGTCACCTGCCAAAACCAAGAGTCCTCATTCGGAGTTTCCCATACACCAGGGCTATTTTCTGCAATAAAGCACTGATCGTTATAAGAAACAACTTGACCATTTTCAACTTGAGTTTCACCCGGAATAAAAGGAATGATATCGCCTAAATCAGGTTCTGGTTCAGGTTCTGGTTCTGGTTCTGGTTCTCCTGAACAGGCAGCACTATCCCAAAACCAAGAGCTAGCATTGGGAGTTTCCCACACACCAGGATTATTTTTGGCAATAAAACATTCTCCATTATAAGAAACCAGATCTCCATTCTGAACCTTAGTTTCACCTGGTATAAAAGTAACTATTGAATTGCTGTCAGCAGCATACAAATATCCGCTGAACATCACACTTGCCAGAACGGAAGTTATTTTATTTATTTTTTTCATTTATTTATCCTTTGGGATAAAGATGATTTAAGTAAGGCGCACGTAACAGATACGGCAACGGCACAACCACAATAAGAAGGGCATTCACAATAAGGGCATTCGATTTATGCCTATATTTAGCACGAGATACTTATTACTCGAAATGAAAAAAACTGAATAATACCGGGCATAATAATAATGAATAGATTCAGTAACTAAAATACAAAGGATAACTACATTATTATCATAACACTAATGCATCAATACCTTAAAAATGATAATCAAAGAAGATAATGGTGAGTAATAACAAACTTCACCATATATCGCCAACGGTTAAAAGAGCGAGCAACTTAAATTACGGAAAAGCTAGTCAATAATACTAGCTTTATAAATAAGATGGACAAACAGTAAAATATTTCTCATTCAATATTTTACTGTTTGAGTTTGAGAATCGGTAAAGTACTCAACTAAATTCTATTTATTGCAATGTTCTACACTTATTCCTAAGTAACTGTGCACAGTTTCGAGCACATTAGGTGGCAACTTTCACGGATGACATCGTTTGTCAGTTCGGCTCTTTATCAAAGCGGCCAAAACGATAGCGATAGCCTAAACCAAAGGCAATATCGGTGCTGTTGTTGGCATTAAACATATTTTCGACCACAGTAATTTCAATCGCTGAATGGCTCATTTGATAACGATACCCCAAAATAAACTCGGTCGATGGTTTAGAAAAGTCATCCTCCCCCGTTGAAAGGCCTTGATAGAATGAGACCTGCCCAATCAGATAATGGCGTTCTAACCACTGATATCGATAACTGGTACCCATCGACCAAGTACTCGAATGATACTGTGTTTGGCCTGGTACATTGGTCGGGTTGCGAAAGGTGATAGCCAACAGCGTATCAAGTGCATGCTTACCTCTTCGGTAGCCATAATTAAGCTGCACCGCTTGTTCAAACTCGGATAGGTTGAATATTCCATGGTGTGGATCGTTGTAATAGAGTGAAACTCCCAATGACAAACCGTGATGAGACTTATCCACCAGCTGGTACTGTAAATAACTGGTCAACGCACGGCTCAATGTTTCGCCTCGGAACGCTTCCTGATCAATGCCGTACTCTGGCATTTGAATGATGAAGCGATCGTTATCGACATCCTCACGCCCGTTTTGATCAATGCCAAACCAGTCATGAAAAGCAAGTGTTAAGCCATCTAAATGATTATTGGCAGCAAAGTTCCAACGATAATTAAACTCAACCTGCCACTTCGAAGTGAGCTGCCATTTACCGCCCATTGCAAGCTGATTCTGGTAATAATCCAAACTATAGTGGGGAGTGATCGCCCAAATGCTGGCGATAGTCGCGCTGGTGTAGAGCTCCACTTCTTCCTCTTGCATCGAAAAGCCGGAGCGAAGTTGTGCAGAAAGGCTATTGGTATGCAGTGGCGATTGTACATAGCTTTGCGCAGGCCCGTAGTCAATATCCGCCCACGCCGAGGGGATGGGAAGAGAAAAGAGAATAAACCAACAAATGCACTTACACTCAGTCATGCATACTCTCCGGCCAAAGCAACCTTTTGAATATATTAGACAATCATTAACGCTTAGTGAGTGACCATATCCCTTAATGATGATCTACCGTACACATTAAGTGTATGCGCTAATTCAGAAATATCATGAGATAGTGCTAACTTTTTCCGCAAGCTAGAGCGTTTTCAAATTCGGATTATCAAATTTTTTTTGAAAATGAATTAAGCAAGAGGCGGTTTCTTGTTTGGACTCAGTCCGTTATCTTAGCGCCATCTCGAATGTTATCTTCCCTAGGAGGGAAAAATGAATATTGTTCAAGCATCGCAAGCGCGCTATTCCACCAAAGCGTTTGACACCAACCGTAAACTGACTGAACAGCAAGTCGCTGATATTAAAGAACTGGTACGCATGAGCGCCTCTAGCGTCAATTCGCAGCCTTGGCATTTTATTTTGGCGGCTAGCGAGGAAGGCAAAACGCGTATCGCCAAAGCGGCGCAAGGTCAATTTTCCTTTAACGAACGCAAAATTTTGGATGCGTCTCACGTGATGGTGTTTTGCGCCAAAACCGATATTGATGATAACTACTTATTGACGCTGCTGGAAAACGAAGAGAAAGATGGCCGCTTTGCCAATGAAGAAGCGAAAACAGGCATGCACGGCGGACGCAGCTATTTTGTTAACTTGCATCGAGAAACGCTCAATGACGCCGAACACTGGATGCAAAAACAAGTTTATTTAAATGTTGGAACACTGCTGCTCGGAGCGGCTGCGATGGGCATTGATGCTGTCCCCATTGAAGGGTTTGATGCCGAGGTGCTCAACCAAGAGTTTGGCCTGACTGAAAAAGGGTTCACCAGCTTAGTGATTGTACCGCTCGGTTACCACAGCGAAGAAGATTTTAACGCCAAGCTGCCGAAATCTCGCTGGCCAGAGCAAACCGTCTTTACTGAGTTATAAGCCATGATCCACTTATTAGCCGAAATCAAAGCCCTTCCCGACTCAATAGAGCGAGTGCAAGCCATGCTTGAAGCGCTGCTTGAACCGAGCCGCAACGAAACAGGCTGCTGCCAATATGAGCTCTATCGTGATAACTCGATTGACGGCTTATTCTTGATGCAGGAGATTTGGTGCTCAGAGGAGAGCTTGCAACAACACCAACAGAGTGCACATTTTCAGCACTTTCAACAACAGCTTAGCGAGCAAGAGGCATTGGAATACCTACAAATCCGCCCGCTAACGTTTGTTGGCTAATGCGGGATTAACTCTCACGCTGTTTGATGGCTGTCAGTACCGCTTGTCGTTGCTGGCAGCCTTTTCCACGAATAAATTCCTGAAAAGCGCGAATGGTTGGGGTGATCAAACGTCGATCTGCGCACACGATATAAATTGGCACTGGCCCACTTTCCCATTGCGGTAAAATACGTACTAAGCGCCCATCAATAATATCCTGACTGATATCCATTAATGACTTATTGGCAATGCCTTTGCCTTTAACAGCCAATCGATGTACCACGTCACCATCGTTGCATGCGGGGTTTCCTTGCACTACCACACTTTGCGTTTCGCCCTCTCGGCTCAAAACCCACTTATTATGCAGCGTGTCGGCCAACATGTAACAAAGACAATTGTGATGTTGCAAATCGTCAGGATGGAGGATAGGTGGATGCGTTGCCAAATATTCTGGCGAAGCGCATAACACGCGCTCGTTTGATTCACACAGCGGCATTGCAACCAAATTGGAATCAGCAGGATGGCCATAACGAATCGCAATATCCATCGGGTGAGCATACATATCCGCTAAGCGATCAGAGAGATCCAGTTTAACGATGACGTTCGGGTGCAAGGCAATAAATTCATCGATCCAATCCAGCAGTAAATTGCGCCCCAAATCCGAAGGGGCACTGAGGTGCAGCTTCCCCGCTAGTTGACCGCGCGCGCATGCTATCTGATCGAGCCCTTCTTGCAACGTGGCAAGGGCTGTCTGAGTTTTGGCGAGGAAAATCTCCCCCTCTTGGGTTAAGCGCATATGACGTGTCGAGCGGACAAAGAGCGGAAACTGCACCTGCTCTTCTAAGCGGCGAATGGCGGCACTGACCGCGGCCGTGGTCAGCGATACGCTGTTGGCCGCCTTAGAAAAACTGCCTTGGCGTGCGGTTTCGACAAACAAGTTCAGATCATTGAGTGCTTTCATATTCTCCGCCTATTGGGCTATTTCCATCGCTAAAATTTCCATGACAAGTGATATTAATCGGCTGATAGGCTTGCCAACACTTTTGCGCGCTAACATCGCCGCCTTGCGCTTTACGCTGATAATGCTGTTGCAATTGCGTCAGATAACGCTGGGCAATCATTTTTTGCTCATCATTGGTCACTTGCCAGATCGATTCGCCGACCAAACTAAGGGGTGGTAATTTTGGTTCTTTGCCTCGTACTGCAGGCGGATGAATCTGCACGTTCAGCAGCTCGTAGATACGCCGATTCTCTTCCACCAGTTGTTCCTGTTGTAATCTCGCGCCCAGTGTCATCAACTGTTCACGTAAGGTGTAGCCGTGATGCACAGGACAAAGCAGAAAATCGAACGAGCGATGCGGATAACGCTCAACCAGCGCGGCAATGAATTCACTCATTAAATCACCGCCAACCCCAGCGATGATCAGTAGATGCGAGCCAGAATGGCTATCAAGCGGCAAATCGCGCACATCAAGGCAATGTGTACGCCAGCGCGGTAACGCCGCCGTTGCAGGGAAATAGCGCGTTAAATCAAGCGTCACCTTTTCAATCAACGCTGGCACAATATCAACAAAATGCACCACACTATTTGGGCTGCGCTTCAGTAACGCCGCGCCAAGCAAACCGTGATCGCAGCAGCAATCCCAAATATGATCGTAGTGACGGTTGATCTGCTGTACTAACTGCGTAAGCCGTTTTCCTAATTTCATCTTTGCCCAACCAAGCCGCATGATATAACACGCCGCCGAATAAAAAGAGTGGCGGCCATTTTACTTGGATTTGAAGAAATGTTGCAGAGAAAATAACAAACCCATCAATGAACATTTCTAGTTAACCTGTCAGTGATTTATAGTGAGCAACACTTAATCTATTCTGACAAAAGGAAATGTCATGGCAGCTCTGTTTTTCAAGTGCCTGCTTGGTGCGCTTGCCGTGTTGATCATCGCCCTGCTCTCTAAAAGCAAAAGCTTTTTTATTGCTGGTCTTGTTCCGCTGTTTCCTACCTTCGCTCTGATTGCGCATTACATTGTCGGCACCGAACGCACGATGGAAGACCTGCGCACCACCGCGTTGTTTGGCCTTTACTCGCTTATCCCGTATGCGGCATATCTGTTGGCTGTATACTACTTCAGTTATTGGTTACCTCTCACCAGTACACTGGTATGTGCCACTTTGGTGTGGTTGGCATTCGCTGCATTATTGTTAGTAAGCTGGACACGTTTAAACCCTGCGATAGCCTAAATCATCATCCCCGACGGTCATATCGATACGGGAGAAAGCCAAACGCAAGCACTACAACGTGAAGTGCTAGAGGAGCGGTGGCATTTACGCTGCACAATTTATTAAGGAAAGGCATAATGTTCGAAAGAGCTTCTTTTACTCTGTTTATTCACATTGTGGTGATCGCAGCTGTTGCGGCGAGTGTGGGAAGCCTGCTCGCCATTCCGCTTTCTGAAATGTTTATTGCCGCAGCTTTAGTCATTGTGCTGCATAAAAAACGCCTCTTATCCATTCGCGTTCCTAACGGGTTATTGTTGACGGTGCAAATTGTGCTAGGCATCAGTGTTGGGGCAACCATCAGTTTAAGTCAATTGGGCGAAACCTTAACCCTACCGGTGATTATCGGTTTGGTTTGCTGCTTAAGCTTGCAGATCGCCAGCAGCTTTCTTTGGCTCCGCAAAAGAGAAGGTTGGTCACCGTTTGAATCTCTACTCGGTGCGGTACCGGGCGCGATGGCAGCGATTTTGGTGATCAGCGAATCAAGCCAGACTCCTTCAACCAAAGTGGTTTATTCGCACTCGGTGCGCTTGATGATCCTCACGTTACTGGCCCTTTTTATCTCCAATAGCACACCCGACGCTGCCCCCGTTGAGAGCAGTTTAACGATTTACGCGTGGTTGATTTTCTTTGCGCTTGCGCTGCTTAGTCTACTGCTGGGCAAAGGCTCGACCTTGCTCGGCATTCCCGCACCCTATATGTTGGCGGCACTGCTGGTCACGGCCAGTTTCAATAGTTTTTCGACAGGCATTGCGCTACAACTTCCAACATGGATGGTGGTATTCGCCACCGCACTGCTGGGTATTTTGATTGGCGCGCGCCTTGCCGATACCACATTGCGCGAAGCCATGGCTTATTCGCGCGCAGGTGTGATGGTCACACTGATTGGTCTGCTGGTCGCCGTCGCCGTGTCTGGCTTGTTTGCGTTACTGCTGGATAAATCTTGGGTGGTATTACTTTTAGCTTGGGTCCCCGGCAGCGTAGAAGCGATGACCGCCGTCGCCCTACTGCTGGGCATGGAACCCGCGTTTGTGATGATCAACCACGCCCTACGGCTACTGCTGCTCTACTCGCTACCCGCCGTGTTGAAAAAGCCGTTAGAGGCGTTGCGAAGCAAGTGAGTGAGAAAAATGAGCGACCGAGGAATATTTTGAACCGAATACTCCGTTCACTGCCCTTTTTCATACTCAATCGAGTTAATAAACCACTCTTTGATACCAGTGGGCGTGGGCACTTGCACCTCGTCATCAACCTCTTTTTTCAGCAGAGCACGCGCCATCGGTGAATCGATGGAGATGTAATCTTTCGCGTCACCGTAAATCTCTTCTGGGCCCACAATGCGAAAGCGCTTTACATCACCCGCTTCATTTTCAATTTCCACCCAAGCACCGAAAAACACTTTCCCCTCTTGTTGAGGCGAATAATCAACTATCGTCACTTCCGGTAAAAATTTTCTCAAAAAACGAATTCGGCGATCAATTTGGCGCAGTAAACGCTTATTAAAGGTGTAGTCTGCGTTTTCAGAGCGATCCCCGAGGCCAGCAGCCCAAGTGACTATTTTGGTAATTTCTGGCCGTTTTTCATGCCAAAGATGGTCATGCTCTGCCTTTAATTTATTGTAGCCCTCACGGGTAATCAGTTTGGTCTTCAAGATCTTTTCCCATTACACACCGCCGCACATTCAAGGTAGCCGCGGGTTATACATTCATCACGATGGCTTGCTACTATACTGTCATTTTCGCTCGGCACCAACTGACTGAACTTATCTTTAGCCACCAAACTCATCTTCGGTTTTAGCGCTGCCAACGCTGAAAAATGACATCAAAATCACACGCGTGACGTGACCTCTTCGGCACAATCGGGTAGAAGGTTATCTCACTAATCTCATAACAGCGCGCCGTTAGACTAGAAATAAGTCTAACGTGCCCCAATAGTTATCCTATTCAAACCACCCTGAGTGGTGGTGCTACTGAACTACAAAAGAGAAACCACGGATGAGCCAAGCTATCTGCAAATTGATCGCACAAGAGCTAAATGTGCGTCTTGAGCAAGTGACAGCGACTGTCACACTTATTGATGACGGAAACACCGTTCCTTTTATCGCCCGTTACCGTAAAGAGGTCACGGGTGGGCTAGACGACACCCAACTGCGTACCTTAGACAGCCGTTTATCCTATCTGCGCGAGCTCGATGATCGCCGCCAAACCATTCTGAAATCGATTCAAGAACAAGGCAAACTCACCGCCGAGCTAGCACAAGAGATCAACCAAGCAGATAGTAAAACTCGCCTTGAAGATCTCTATTTACCCTACAAACCTAAGCGTCGTACTAAAGGTCAAATTGCGATTGAAGCAGGGCTTGAACCACTGGCAGACAAGCTGTGGAATGAAGCGCAAACCGACCCTGAAACCGAGGCCGCACACTATGTGAACACCGAGAAAGGGATCAGTGATATCAAAGCAGCACTGGACGGTGCACGCGCCATTATCATGGAACGCATTGCTGAAGATGCCAACCTGCTGGACAAAGTGCGCCGCCATTTGACGCGCAGTGCCGAATTGGTCTCTCGCGTGGTCGAAGGCAAAGAGCAAGCTGGGGAGAAATTTAAAGATTACTTCGCGCATAATGAAACACTCAGTAAAGTGCCTTCACACCGAGCATTGGCCATGCTTCGCGGCCGCAATGAAGGCTTTTTAAGTTTGAGCATGAATGCCGACCCAGAGCAAGAAGAGGGCGTGCGCCAATCGTATTGCGAAACGCTGATTGCACAACACTATGGCATTCACTTAAGCAGCGCCCCTGCCGATGGGTGGCGCAAACAAGTGATCAGTTGGGCGTGGCGCATTAAAGTGTCAATTCACATGGAAACCGAACTGATGGGCGCAATGAAAGAGCGTGCCGAAATCGAAGCGATTGAAGTGTTTGCCACCAACTTAAAAGATTTGTTGATGGCCGCACCGGCTGGTCCACGCGCCACTCTCGGCTTAGATCCTGGTTTGCGAACGGGTTCGAAAATTGCGGTAGTGGACGCCACGGGTAAAGTACTGGCGACCGAGACGATTTATCCGCATCAACCGCATAACCAACATGACAAATCAGCGAAAATTGTTGAGCAGTTGGTACGCCAATTTAACGTCGATTTGATTGCGATTGGTAACGGTACCGCATCGCGCGAAACCGATACTTTTGTCGCTGATGTCATTAAGCGCGGCAACCTGAAAGTGCAGAAAATCATTGTTAGCGAAGCAGGGGCCTCGGTCTACTCAGCCTCTGAGTTGGCGGCCAAAGAGTTCCCCAATATGGATGTGTCGCTACGCGGCGCGGTGTCGATTGCTCGCCGCCTGCAAGATCCACTTGCCGAGCTGGTGAAAATCGATCCGAAATCGATCGGTGTGGGCCAATACCAACACGATGTCAGCCAGTCGATGCTCGCCAAACGCTTAGATGCGATTGTTGAAGACTGCGTCAACGCAGTGGGCGTGGATGTGAATACCGCCTCTGCCGCGCTGTTAACACGCGTGGCTGGCTTGTCTAACGCACTGGCGCAAAACATCGTTGATTATCGGGATGAAAATGGACGCTTCGCCTCACGCGCTACACTGAAAAAAGTCGCGCGCTTAGGGCCAAAAGCATTTGAGCAATGTGCGGGCTTCTTACGCATTATGGATGGAAAAAATCCACTCGATGCCTCTTCGGTTCACCCAGAAGCGTATCCAGTGGTGAAAGCCATCGCCGAAAAAAACAGCAAAGAGATCAAAGCACTGATCGGCAATAGTGAATTTTTGCGCAATTTACACGCCGTCGATTACACCGACGAGCATTTTGGCCTACCGACTGTCACTGACATCATCAAAGAGCTCGATAAACCGGGCCGCGATCCACGCCCTGAGTTTAAGACCGCGACCTTTGCTGACGGCGTGACTGAAATGAAAGATCTGGAAATTGGGATGATTTTGGAAGGCGTGGTATCGAATGTGGCCAACTTTGGTGCTTTTGTCGACATTGGCGTTCACCAAGATGGCTTAGTGCATATCTCTGCATTGACTGATCGTTTCATTGCCGACCCGCGTGAAGTGGTGAAAGCGGGCGATATCGTCAAAGTTAAAGTGATGGAAGTCGATGTGCAGCGAAAACGCATTGCTCTCTCGATGCGCTTAAACGATGAGCCGGGGCAAGATAACCGCAGCCAACGCTCTGGCTCTACAAGTGGCAACACGCGTTCGCATCAAAACGGTGGCCAACCGCAACGCCGTCGTGAAGAGCCACAACAAAACGCGGCAATGGGTGGAGCTTTCGCCGCCGCCTTTGCTAAAGCGAAAAAATAGCGGCGATGCGTAACTTACTGGATAAACGAATCACAGTGAAAAGCACCTAACCACGTCGCTCATATCAGAGCCGCAAAAAACACAAATCCCCACTGCGGCCAATGCCTAAGTGGGGATTTTATTTATCGCGATAAGTCGCATTCATCGACCTACAACACCGCAATCACTTCAGAAGGCGTATTGGGTGCAACCGCGTGACCATAATAGTACTTAATTACAGTTCGCCGGCGCGCCATTTTGCCTTCGGTTATCGCAGCATCAATAATGTGTTTAGGTAACCTAAACCGCATCGTATAGCTTTTACCTTGATCCTTGCTGTAGGTGGCGAGAGCGAGCAAGTCAAACAGCCTTTCGAGCTCGCTTTTCTGCTCCTCTTGATAAGAAGTCGATGTTTCGTATTCGGTGCCAACCTCATAGCTTGGATGCTCTGAAGGGTCCCATGACGACTGTTTTCGTCTTTTATCATCCGCCTTTACCTTACGCTCAGCGTTGGTTTTAGCCAGTTCGACGGTTGGCATCACAGGGGCGCGGATCCGATTGTCACGCGCGGCCTGTTCCGTTTGCACATTAACCGATGGGGCGATAAGTGGCACACTTACGTTCGTTGGTGACACCATCATAGCCGAAACCTCCTCAGTATCGCCCGCCCCGATAGACCTGCTTTCGCTCAGCACTACTGGGTTAGACTTTATATCGACCAGATTGCTCAAACTTTTAGCAAATTTATTTTTAATTTAACATTTGCACCCAACGACTTGACGTTTCAAGACGCCGCAGATAGAGACAGCAAGCGGGCGAATCCCCATGAGAGAGATCAACGATGTGATTGAGGTGAGCCAACACAGCTGTAGCTTTAAGTAGAAAAACATTGCATGGGTATCAATGCCTTAACGTGCAAAGGCGATGAGCTGCTGGCAAAAATCGTCCAGTTCAGTGATGAACGGTGCGTGGGAGGAATTGCCAAAAATGTACTGCTCGCTATTGGGCAAGGTTTTTTGCAACTCTTGCGCCACCTTAACCGGCACCAAACCATCAAGCCGACCATATAGACGAAGCATGGGAATCGAGAGTGCTGTCAACGGCTGGCGCAAATCCACCTCCGCCAACATGACCAAACCCGCTAACAATGATTGTGGGTTCGGCGCGGGCCGTGATAACACCGCTTGTTTTAGGTATTTCACATCTTGCTTTGCCTGAGGGCTGCCCATCGCTTGCAGTGCCATAAAGCGCTCAACAGTAGCCTGAAAATCGTCCATTAACTGTTCAGTAAAGGCACTGAGCACTTGAGGAAGAATGCCACGCCACGGTTTCTGTGCCGCAAATTTGGGAGAACTCGCCACAGTGACCAATTTGCTCACATAACTTGGGTGATGCAGTGCCATATGAGTCGCCACTAACCCACCCAAAGACCAACCGACCCAAATGGCTTGTTTAGGCGCTTGCATGATTAGCGCTTGCGCGATCTCTTCTAGATCAGCGGCGTGGCTAGCAGCGCTGTGACCATAACCAGGCAAATCAACCACGTGCACACGAAAATGTCCTTTAAGCACATCGACCGCCTGCTGCCATACTGCACCATTCATCCCCCAACCGTGCACCAAGACAAGATCATCGCCCTCGCCTGAGACTTGCCAATATAACGCTGTGGCCATGCTCACAAATTCTCCCACTAAATTCACACTTCTTCGCTGAAAAAATACCGATCATACACTCACTGACTTGAAATCACGGTCAACACAAAGACTGATTCAAGTTGCAAGAGTATAACCATACTTCGTTTCACAGCTTTGGTTGAGTTATGTTATCGCATTGGGTTCAAAAAACCATCACTCGCTTGGTAAGCCGTCAGTGTCTACTGTGTCGTTTACCGATTGAAACTCACCAAACTGGGGCTTGGTGTAAGACCTGCCTAACCTATTTTTCACCGCAACCTCGCTGCCAACAGTGCGGCCTGCCAACGCTTATTACCGTGCCTCAATGTGGGCAATGTTTAGCGAATCCTCCGCCTTGGCAACGCCTATACTGTGTCGGCGACTATATTTTTCCGCTCAGTCACACCATTCATCAACTCAAATATGAAGGTCAATTTTGGCAATCTCGCCATTTGAGTGCCTTACTGACGCCACGTATCGACACTCCCGCCCCGCTCATCACCAGCGTTCCGCTGCACTGGCAACGGCGCTTAAAACGCGGCTTCAATCAAAGTGCACTACTTGCCTCTCAATTAAGTCAACAACTGGGGGCTAGCTGCGATAACCAGTTGATCAAACGCAATCGCGCAACACCCCAGCAGCAAGGGCTTTCTAAATTACAGCGCAAACAAAATCTCAAACATGCATTCACACTACGGCACCTTCCCACGCACAAGCACATTGCACTTGTTGATGATGTAGTAACCACGGGCAGCACCGTGCAGCAAATCTGTCAATTACTGCTTGAAGTCGGTGTCGAAAGGATTGATATTTACTGCATATGCCGCACTCCTGAACCTAAAGATTAACCAACACGGTTTTATTTAGCGCGTAAAAAGGACTGGATCCGCCGTGTTTCAGGAGTAGAATGGCAAGTAATAACCTATAAATTTACTCAGGTATTCGTCGTGTCAAATTCTATTATTATTACCGAAACAGCCCAAACCCATTTCGGCAAGTTGCTTGGGCAACAGCCTGATGGTACTAACATCCGAGTTTTTGTAGTCAATCCAGGCACTCAAAATGCAGAGTGTGGCGTCTCTTACTGCCCGCCAGAGGCAGTGGAAGCGACTGATACTGAAATTGCCTTTGAAGGTTTTTCTGCGTATGTCGATGAACTGAGCTTGCCGTTTTTAGAAGACGCAGAGATCGATTTCGTCACTGATAAAATGGGTTCACAACTGACACTTAAAGCTCCGAATGCGAAGATGCGTAAAGTGTCTGATGACGCAAGCCTGATTGAACGTGTGGAATATGCGATTCAAACTCAAGTCAACCCGCAGTTAGCTGGCCATGGTGGCCATGTCAGCTTGGTTGAAATCACCGAAGATGGTATTGCGATTGTCGCCTTTGGTGGCGGCTGTAACGGTTGTTCAATGGTCGATGTCACCCTCAAAGAAGGCATTGAAAAAGAACTGCTTCAACAATTTGAAGGCGAATTAACCGCGGTGCGCGATGCCACTGAACACGATCGTGGTGAGCACTCTTACTACTAGTGACTCGCTAGATGCGTGGATTACAGAAAACGAAGCCGAGATGAGATTCTCGGCTTTTTTATACTTAAAATCATTTGCCGCGCTCAAGTCCTTTTCAATTAAGGTCATTTTCTCATATAGTTAGAAAAGTCATTTGCCTTACGGGAATTAGTGTATGCCAACCAGAAAACTGCCCGAAATTTTAGCCCAAAGAACGGCAGCTCAATCGACCCTGTTTACCATCGAATCATTAGATTTACGCTTTTCTAACGGCGAACAGCGCACCTATGAACGAATGAAACCGAGCGGCCGGCATGCAGTTATGATGGTGCCAGTAACGGCACAAGGAGATTTACTGCTGGTTCGAGAGTATGCCGCTGGCACTGAACGCTATGAGCTCGGATTCCCTAAGGGTTTGATTGACCAAGGAGAAAGCCCGCAACAAGCAGCAAATCGTGAACTCAAAGAAGAAATTGGTTTTGGCGCAACCACCTTAACCCCCTTAAAAGAGGTGGTACTTGCCCCCTCTTACTTTTCGAGCAAAATGACACTCTTCTTAGCACAAGATCTATACTCAGAAGTAATGGAAGGCGATGAACCCGAACCTTTAGAGGTCATTCGCTGGCCTCTGGCCCAAGCAGAAGAGCTACTGACTCACCTCGATTTCTGTGAAGCCCGAAGCATTACCGCACTACTGCTTGCTCTGCGCAGCCTAAAATAACAAAGTAGAGCTATAGGATTGATGATGCCAACAGCCAATAATTTATCTTACTTACTGCCTGACGTAATTGAAATCGCTCGCTCTGCCGGGCAATTGATTCTCGATATCTACGAAAAGAAAAACTACGAAGCGTTCACCAAAAGTGACCACACCCCTGTCACCAGTGCCGATCTTGCTGCGCATAAACTGATCTGCGAACGACTGAGTGAACTCACGCCAGATATTCCTGTTTTGTCGGAAGAGGCGGCGGACATTAGCCTAGAAAAACGCAGCCAATGGCAGCGATACTGGTTGGTTGACCCACTTGATGGTACGCAAGAGTTTATTGCGCGCAGTGGTGACTTTGCCACCATTATCGCACTGATCGAAGAAAACCAACCAGTGATGGGCGTCGTCTATGGGCCCGTTTCTGGCGTGACCTACTACGCCTACGCAGGCAAAGGCGCATGGAAGATCCCCGACATGTCTGAAAGCTTGCGTATTGAAACACACAAGCACGAAACCGTTGGGCAATCCATCGCGATTGCGATCAGTCGCCGCCAAGATATTAACCGTATTACAAGTTGCATGAGCAGCGCATGGAATTATGAGCTAGTGCCGCTGGGCTCGGCAGCGCTGAAAGCGTGTTTAGTCGCAGAAGGTGCTGTCGACTGCTATTTGCGTCTCGGCCCAACCGGTGAATGGGATACCGCCGCCACGCAATGCATCGTAGAAGAGGCGGGCGGACGCATCCTCAACACGCAACTACAACCGCTGTCCTACAATGAGCGTGAAACGTTAGAAAACCCCAACTTTATTGTGTTAGGGGATGCTGATTTGCCTTGGAATACCATTTTACAAGTCAAGCCATAACGGCCATTACCAATAAAAATGCTGATCAATAGACTCAGCATTTTTATTGGGGGTATGAAATGATTACGGTAAAAAAACCAATTAAAGCTGGCCTTGATAATTAAACTGATATTTACCTTGGTTGTCTGGCGCTCCAATCCACTGTAATTGATCCGCCATTTCGGGTGGGAATTGCGCTTCAGGTTTAAACCATGCTTTCGCACTGTAACTCATGTCTGGTTGCAGCTGCAGGGCAAACTCACTGCTCATTTGCTCACTGTTTTGCTGACCGTTCAATGTCATCTGATTGCTTTGACATTGCAGATCTGCCACTACCGGACCAAGCGAGAGCTCTCCTAAAGGTGAGTCAACTCGGCCATGAGTCCACGCAAGTGAGCCTTCGGCAGATTCACACCACGGGCTATCATAGCGGTAATGGTTCAGGGACAACTCGACTTGCCCCTGAAAAGTCACTGGTACAGGCAGCGGAAACAGCGCCGCTAATTTATTAGCCGCGACAGAAACCACAACCTTGTCTGCATAAGGGCCAGAAAACCCCAGACCAAGATTGCCTTTGCCACGAACTCCCATATCACTACCGCGTCCAAAGCGTACCGCCACTTCAAATTTGGCCATCAGCAGTTGTGATACTTGGATGTCCCAGTTGAGATCGCCGACATTTTGCCCTTGCCAAAAGAGTTGCTGAGCACTACCAGACCACACCGTACCGTCAACACCAGTGACACGCATGACTTCGGAAGAGGAGAGTTGATTCATCACCAAGGAAGCCGGAATATGCGCGACCACACTGATGAGAAAAACCATTACAAGGAACCCGCTATAGAGCAATTTCTTTTTCACTCACCACCTCGCTTCAGTTGTAAGCGTTTTACTTCGACAACGCCACTTTGCTGAGCACGGTTGATGTCCATAAACTCGACATCGACACCTTGCTGCTCTTTTAGAAAGGCAAGCCAATCCACCAATTTAGAGAAAGGAAGTGGTTGTATCCAAACCTGCATCATTTCATCACGCGGTTGAATACGAATAAGCTCAATTTGAAAACGCTGCACACTTGATGAGATGACTTGATTGAGCGGTTGCGTCGTTGCCACCCCACCACCTTGTGCGCGCAATTGAGTAATGGCATCGGCCTTATCCGTCACCCAATTAAGCAATTGTCTTTCACTGATAATCCGGGCTTGCGCAAGCTCGGTTTTCTGATTAAGTGGCGCTAAAATGCCCCAATAAATGATCGCAACCACACACAGCGACACACCACCTAACAGTAATTTCTGTTCACGAGGGGAAAAGGCCGCCCATCGTTGTTGAAGTGCACTCAGGCTATTTTTCATGTCACTCACCTCACTGGCTTTTCAGTATGAAGGTACCATTAACTACAGAACCCGAGCGGTTTAACTGCCCTTGCTCAACCACAAACTGCTTTTCCAATTTAAGGCGCGCTTGTTCAAAGCTTTCAAAATCATTACTTTGAACTTCAAGGCGAATTTCACCCCGATTGCCATCATATTTAACACTTTGCAACTGCATGTTCGGTATGCTGCCGATACTGCTGGGCAGCTTGGACAACCACTCCAACATCGAACCGTTGGCTTCGCCGCCAGAGAGTCGAGCCGCTTCATCATTCATCAGTCTTTTCAGGTAACTGATGGTGGGTATTTTCTGTTTATCAGGGAAAACCGCGCGAAAAACACGTTCACTCTCCGCTCGATAAGCATCGGCTTGCGCTTCGTAGTGCCCAGCTTGCAAAAGATGGTGGCTGGTTGAAATTACAATCAACACCGCGGCCGCTAATGCGCATTTTTGCCATACTTGCCAATGCTTCAAAAACGAGGACTTGGTTTTAAAACTTCCCGTCAGTAAAGTCACTTTGCTCGCTATTGCTTGCTGAGTCAGCAACGCCATGACTAAATGAGGCTCGGCCTGTTGCCAATGTTGCCCTTCAGCCAATGTCAGCTCAGGGAGCGGGGTATACGCCTCTAGCGGTAAATAGTGCCCCTCTTGCTTGACCCATTCTGAAGCACTAAACAGCGTTAACCACTGCGGTTCAATGCTCACCCCCAAATACTCACCTTTACGGATTAACCATTCTTGGCCGATCTGCAGTGCCGACAATCCCTCTGATGCCGGGATAGCCAACACATCCGGTAATACCTTTTTCACGTCAAAACCCGCGGCTTTGAGCTCATCTAAGCGGGTACGCAACCAAGCACGATCCACCCCGACAACGTAAGCAGTGGAAGCGGTTTTATGCAAAATTGAAAAATGCAGCTCATCCACATCTTGTGCGATCTCATCTTCGATTAGATAAGGCAACATTGACTCTAAGCGACGAGCCGCCCCTGATGGAATCGCGACCTCAGTGAGAACTAAATCACTGGCAGCGAGCAGCACAATCGTGGCGCGTTCAGCCGCATAGCTAGAGAGCTGAGATAGCTGCTCCCATCCGGATATTTCACCGCTGGCAATCACTTCTTGCTGCTGTGTTGACCACACCAGCCAAGGTATTTCAGCGTCTTGTTGACTACTCAGCCGAACGGTCAGAAACTCGCTCACTGATCCCTCCAAAGCGACGGCGTATGACCGTTGCGGTTTCTCTATTATCACTAAACAATAAACTGCGAATACGAACTCGCGAGTCATCAACCAAGATTTGAGCATCCAGTTCAAAATAAGCACTATCGACAGCTAGGTACTGTTTCGCTTCTTCTTTCACTTTGCTCTCCACAGCAGCCAATGCGGCCTCTGCGAGAAAATTGTCTACCGAAGCCCAACCATCAAATGGTCGGCTCTCGAGTAAGTTTTTTGCATCCCCTTCACTTAAGTGCGGGCTGAACATCGCCACCAATAACTTGGCATGATCGGGTTCCAAGGTATTGATATTCAAACGCCAATCATCAGTGGGGAGAGTACAGATATAAGGCGCTATTTTATTCATTACATCACCGCTCACCTGCTGAACCGCGCGCAACTCACTGTTATCCGCAAGTAAACTATTCGCCGCCAGATAAGCAGGAGACATTGATTCATACTGGCTGTCTTCTACGCCATAAGAGGACTGCACATCTGAATCGCCATCAATATACTCCCAAGCCGAATCGGCAATCACTTCGGCTTGATAGCTGTCGACCTCAAGCTCTTCCAATAACCGTTGCAACACTTGCACTAAATAGGGTTTTTCGACACTCCCTGCCGCAGGTCTGGCTCTCGAGAGTACATTCAGGTTAAAACAAGCCTGTTTATCAAGGATGCGCCCTTTCAAAGTGCCGTAATCCAATGGATACGTTTGCTCTTTCATCGCCCAAGGTTGACTTAAGTTAATCGTTTCGTTGTCTTTGTAGCTCTGCTCGATAGCGACTTTGGCTAAAGCTTCACTACCCACACTATACCAATAGGCTTGCTGGTAACTAATTTGATTATTCGCTCTTTGAAACTGTGTGAATAAACGTTCAGACATGGTTGCGGCAATCGACACCATAATCGCCAACAACAGCAAGATAACGATTAACGCCACACCGCGTTGGGCTCGATTAGGGTGCGCCATTATTATCAGCCTCTTTGTTGGTCGAATTGATGCCACCACCAGCAGTAAGGTAGATACGCTCAATCTCGCCATAATCTTTCAGCGCCAATTTCACGGCCACCGCCTGTGGGATTTTCAAGGCATCAATCCACTCTTCACTCCATTTATCTTGGTTATAAAAGCGCAGCGATAGTGACTCAACATCATGTAACAATGGCGTGATGATCCCTTCTTGCCCTGCAGGAGTATCAGGATAACGCCACCATATACGCTCTAACACGCCCTCTTTAATTCGGTAGCCGACCTTAGTGACTTCCCCGCGTGGAAATTGCTGCTGTGGGTTATGCCAACCTAATCGAGCAAACAGCACTCCTTTTTGATCGGAGTCGAGCAAGTACTCTTTCCAAATCAGCATCTGTTGACTTGGCTCTTCACCATTGGTGCGAAATTGACGCGTTGCCATCTGCCGAAAATCGCCATCCATTAACACCATGGCGCGCTGCAATTCGTTCAAACGTTGGCTACGTTGGGCTGAAATCTCATTACTGCGCTGGACTTGGTTCAATACTTGGTAAGCACCAACGCTCAAACTAGCGAAAATAGCAATCGCCACCAGCACTTCAATCAGGGTAAAGCCTTTGCTTTGTTTATTTGGCGACATAACTTCTCACTGTCACCAAAGGTGATCCTTCTTTTTCACTAGCCACGCTGACATCAAAAGCTTTCAATAAATTATCCGCAGTGGGTACTAAAGTGACTTTCCAATACCAGGTTCGACCCGCCAATACTTCACTGCCATTTTTCGCTTGTACGTTTTTAGGAGTAAGCATCACTTGCGCCATCTGGTTATCGACCACCATGGCGGCAAACGCTTTTTCTTCCAAATAACTCACGGTATTGATGTGTTGGCTGACCGAACGGATCACACTGATGGAAGCGGTGGCAAAAATAGCCAGCGCCACCAAGACTTCTAACAGCGTCATCGCTTTTTGTTTACCCATCGATCGCATCTCCCGGAGCGAACAGCGTGATTTCCCCGTTTTCTTTCACTACCACTCGCCAGCCTTGCTCTGCATCTTGCTGATTAAGATGGATGCTCAGGACAAAAGGGGTCAGCTCACCACTCGATAAAATAAACACTTGTGGTGGTAGCTGCTTTTTCTGTTCGTTTTCATCAGCAAACTTATCGTCATCAAACAGACTGCCCGGTTTGAAGAGTCGATCATCGTTTTTCCATGCACTTCCTCCCAGCTCAAACTGGAGGGATAACCCCTCAGGCAGTTGGAGCTGTGAAGCCATTTTCTTGCTCTCTAGCGGCTGCCATCCCTTGTCCTCCATCGATAGGAAAACCAGATGCGATTTTTTTTCATCGACCCGCAAACCAAAATCTTTGCCACTGAGAATGGCTTCTTCATTACTCAGTTGTAGACGCTGATAAAGGCTCATCGCGTACTGTTTCGCATCATCGTTGTTCGTGCTAGGTAGCGTCGATATAACGGCCACAGCACTGAGCGAGAGCAGCACGAGCACCAGCAGTATTTCGAGTAGGGTAAAACCGCGTTGAGATAGCATCAGATAAATGGGGCGGCTAAGGCCGCCCTCTCTCTTATTGGAAATCTTGCATGTTCCAGTTGCCTATGTCGGCACTGGCGCCTTCGCCACCCTCTTGACCATCAGCACCTAGCGTGAAGATATCAATCGTACCGTTATCACCAGGGCTTAAGTATTGATAAGGGTTGCCCCAAGGGTCATTTGGCAAACGGCGAATATAACCGTTATCGCGGTAGTTGCGTGGCTCAGGATTCGACGGCTTGGTCACTAGCGCTTCTAAGCCTTGATCTGTCGTTGGGTACACGCTGTTGTCTAATTTATACATATCCAACGCATTTTCGAGTGCGACAATATCGGTAATCGCTTTTTGTTGGTCAGCTTTTTCTTTATTACCGAGCAAATTAGGCACCACAAAACTCGCCAAAATACCCAAAATAACCACAACTACCATCACTTCAAGCAAAGTAAAGCCCGACTGTTTATTTGTTTTTGTTCTCATTCCAATCTCCAACATAGTTTGGTCGTTATCATTGCAGAATTCAGTCATGATCAACGACTCATTAAATTATTCATTTCTAAAATCGGCATCAAGGTCGCCATCACGATAAACAGTACCAACCCAGCCATTAATGCAATCAGCGCAGGGGTAAAAATACCTAATGCGATGTTGACCGTCGATTCAAAACTCGCGTCTTGGTTATCGGCCGAGCGCGTCAGCATACTTTCGAGCTCACCACTTTGTTCACCACTGGCGATCATATGCAGCATCATCGGTGGAAATAACTTGGTTTGCTCAAGCGCTTTACGCAAGCTCGACCCTTCGCGAACATTGTCAGCCGCCAACAACACTTGTTGCTTAACGTATTTATTGGACATCACATCCACCGCCACACGCATCCCATCCAAAATAGGAATCGCACTGGAGGTACAAATAGACAAAGTTCGCGCAAAACGCGCAGTATTGAGACCGCGAGTGATTTTGCCAATCAACGGCATGCCGATGATTTTTTTATCCCACTTCAACCGCAAATTCGGCTTGCTTAGCAACCATCGGACGAGATAAATCAAGATCACCAATAGCACCAGCAATTGGACACCCCAATGCTGGATAAAATCACTTGAGGAGAGTAAAAATTGAGTCGACTTCGGTAATTCTTGCCCCATTTGGACAAATTGCCCGACGATTTTAGGCACCACAGCCGCCAGCAAAAAAGCCACAATACACACCGCGAACACCACCAACACCACTGGATAAATCATCGCTTGTTGTAACTTGGAACGCATTTTTTGGCGATTCTCAGCATAGTCCGCTAAACGCTCAAGCACCGAATCCAAATGACCAGATTTTTCGCCCGCTTCAACCATCGAACGAAACAGGTCATCAAAGATGTGTGGATAATCACCTAAGCTGTCTGACAAGGTATAACCCTCGGTCACTTTCGAACGAACAGCGGCCAACATGGTGCGAATACGCGGCTTTTCCGATTGTTCAGATACCGCTTTCAAACACTCTTCCAATGGCATGCCTGACTGCACTAAAGTGGATAACTGGCGAGTAATGAGCGCTAAATCCGGTGTACTGATACCGCGCTTAAAACTCAAAGGCGATTGCTCACGCTGAGCCGCTTTCGCTTGCGTCTCAATGAGTTCAATCGGTATAAGCCCTTGCTCTTTTAAGCGCTGGCGAACCTGCCGAGCATGGTCCCCCTCAATAACACCCTTTTTTTGTTTGCCTTTGGCGTCGAGCGCTTTATATTCAAATGCCGCCATTATGCTTCCTTCGTCACTCGCATCACTTCTTCAAGTGAGGTAATGCCTTTCAGCACTTTATCAAGCCCGTCATCACGAATGCTCGGTGTTTTCGCCCGCACCGCTTTTTCAATCGCTTGCTCTCCGGCTTCGCTATGAATTAAGGCTTGTACCTCATCATCAATCAGCAACAATTCATGTATACCCGTTCGGCCTCGATACCCTTTGTGATTGCATTTGTCACAGCCCTTCGGACGATACAGTGTCAGCGACTCTTTTTTCTTACAATTGAACAGTTTTTTCTGCTCATTGTCTGCTTGGTAGGCCTCTTTGCAATCTGGACATAAGGTACGCACTAAGCGTTGTGCCAATACGCCAAGCAGCGATGATGAGATCAAAAAGGGTTCAATTCCCATATCGCGCAAACGTGTTATCGCACCGATGGCGGTATTGGTGTGCAAAGTCGACATCACCAAGTGTCCGGTTAAAGACGCTTGCACCGCAATCTGCGCGGTTTCTAAATCACGAATTTCCCCAACCATGACCACATCCGGGTCTTGACGCAAAATAGCACGTAATCCTCGCGCGAAAGTCATGTCCACTTTAGGATTGACTTGAGTTTGGCCGATACCATCAATATCGAACTCAATCGGGTCTTCCACGGTTAAAATGTTACGCTCGTTGCTGTTGAGTTCTTGCAGGCCAGCGTACAAGGTGGTGGATTTTCCTGAACCGGTTGGGCCCGTCACCAAAATAATGCCATGCGGTCGTTTGATTAATTGACGGAAGCTTTCGTGGTTGGCTGCCGTCATTCCTAGACTGTGCAGATCTAAGCGCGTGGCGTTTTTATCTAGCAAACGCATCACCACACGCTCACCGTGAGATGAAGGCATGGTTGACACGCGAACATCGACCGCTCGGCCGCCAATGCGCAATGAAATGCGTCCATCTTGTGGTACACGTTTTTCAGCGATATCAAGCTTAGCCATTACTTTGACGCGTGAAACCAGCAACGGCGCTAATTTACGACTCGGCGCTAACACTTCACGCAGTACCCCATCGACACGAAAACGAATCGACAAGATTTTCTCAAAGGTTTCAATGTGAATATCCGACGCGCCCTCTTTGATCGCTTCGCCAAGCATGGCGTTGATCAATTTGATGATGGGCGCATCGTTTTCTGACTCTAACAAATCTTCATTTTGTGGCAGCTCTTCGGCTAATGAGAAGAAATCATCACTGTCAGCACCAATATCTTCCATTAATTGTCGCGCTTCTGACGAGTCTCGTTGGTAAGCTTGGGTTAACTTACTTTCAAACTCGGCCAGTGAAATTTCAACCAAGTTGAGCGGCTGTTTCACGACTCGTTTCACTTCGACTAATGATTCGATAGCCAGCGGTGCGACATAAAATAACGTCGGCAGCTCGTTGTCTTCTACCAGCTCTAATACCAATTTAAAACGATTGGCAAAGCTAAACGGTAAACGACGGTAGTGAGGTTGCGACAAAACTTCGGTCATTGCTGTTTTTCCATTTGTTCGATAAAGGCTTGTACTTCCGCAGAATGAGTACGGTCATCACCAAACTTAGGCAGCACAGGAATATTGTCGTTCGCCATCAACTTCAAACCGCGATCAGCGTTATAGAGCTGCTCTGCACGAATGTAGTTGTACTTACGCTGAGTGATGCCATCGGCCGTCATGCCATCACGAATGATGGTCGGCTTAATAAAGACCATCAGGTTTTTCTTCTCAACTTGGGTACTGGTCGATTTGAACAAATAGCCTAAAACCGGTATATCGCCTAATAGTGGGACTTTGGATTCACTTTCGACCGCGCGCTCATCAATCAACCCCCCCAGAACTAACATTTGCCCGTCTTGAATGATGACCGATGTGTTTAATTGACGCTTTGCAAAACGCACATCGACGGCACCATTCGCTCCTAATACGTTGGATACCTCCTGTTCAATTTTCAGTTGAACTGAGTCGCCTTCGTTGATTTGTGGTACCACTTTCAGCTTGATACCGACCTCTTTGCGTTCTACGGTTTGGAAAGGATTATCGTTATTTGCGCCCGCGCTCGAACCCGTCAAAACAGGCACCTCTTCGCCCACGATGAAGGAGGCTTCTTCATTATCCATCACCGTAATACTCGGTGATGACAAGATGTTTGAGTTGGAGTCACTCGACACGGCGCTGATAAGGGCCGTCCAGTCGCCCATCACTAAGCTCAGCGCTGCACCATTGACCGCACCGAGCGCTGACGCCAAAGTAGAGTAATCCCCTTTGGTGGTGGTGTTTTCATTACGCAAGAAAGTACCATCAGGATTATAAACCGCTTTACTGGTGGTGGTATCTTTGGCTTCTTCTAAACCAATCATTACCTTACCGATTGGCGCGCCCGCGTTGCCATACTGAATCACAGAACCGTTGTCGAGTGAGCCCCATTGCACGCCTAAGTTGATGCCATCCCCTTCGGCCATTTCAACAATCAGCGCTTCAATCAATACCTGAGCGCGACGAATATCCAACTGCGCAACCACATCTTCTAGTTCTTTCATGATGTCTTGTGGAGCGGTAACAATTAAGGAATTGGTCGGTGCATGTGCTGAAATCATCACTTCGGTGCGTTGTGAACTTTGCCCTGTTTTTTGCCCAGACTGTTTTTCAGCCTGCAAGTTGTCAGACACCCCTTTCAGCACATCAACCAAATCTTCCGCTTTCGCATTCTTAAGATAAATGACGCGGTTATTGCCTCTGGTCGCCATCTCGACATCAAGCTGAGTGATCAATCGCTTTAGGCGTTCACGGACTTTAGGATCACCTGAGATCAAAATCGAATTGGTACGATCATCGGCCACCAGCTTAGGCTGCAAAAACTCTGGGGTATTTTTAGCATCCGTAGTTTTGTTTAATGCCTCCACAATACGCACCATTTCAGCGGCAGATGCATTACTTAGTTCCACCACTTCGATGTCTTTGTCACCAGCTTGGTCAACTCGTTTGATGATATCGGCTAAACGGTTGACGACCGCAGCACGACCTGTAATCAAAATGATGTTCGCCGGATCATAATGCACTACGTTGCCCGCTCCTGCGTTATCGATCAACTGACGCAACAAAGGTGAAAGCTCTCGTACCGAAACATTCCGCACTGCAACAACGCGCGTGATCACGCTATCACCGTTCTCTTTTCCTTCATCGCCAACGACGGGAATCGCAGACGTTTTGGCATCTTTCGACTTGATCACTTTGAGCACGCCGTTGTCCATCTCCACCACGGCAAAACCATACACTTCTAATACATTCAAAAAGAAGCTGTAGTATTGCTCTTCATTAAGCGTGTCATAGCTGCGGACATCGACTTTCCCCCGAACTGAAGGATCAACAATGATTGTTTTTTCAAGATTACGGCCCACGATATTGATGAATTCTTGAATATCGGTGCCTTTAAAGCTGGCACTAAAATCGTTTGCCATGGCTAACGGCGATGACAACAAGCCACCCATCAATAACCACGTCGTTTTGTTTAACCAATGCTTCACGTCTTACTCCCTAAACTCATGCTCATGCATCAGTCTGTCTAAAATTGGATATAAATGTCATGGGATTGCCCGTCTCTTTCGACTGTTAAGTTCATTTCGGTTAACTCAGAGACTGACTGAAAAATCTTATTCATGGCGTCCGGGTCCGTTAAATCCTGACCGTTTAACGCGATTGCGACATCGCCATCTTGTAGCCCTACCGACTCAAACAACTCAGGAGATTGCCCAGGGCTCACTCGGTATCCAAGCACTTTGTCATCACGTTTCACTTGCGACAAGCGTACATATTTAAAGATTTCTTGCGGATTGCTGGCAATAGCGGCGCGAATGTCATCCAACTTTTCTTCTGCAGACGCTGGGTTATTACCACGCACATTCGACGCAACAACGCGCTCAGGCGTTGCTACACTCGGTTTATGATAGTCAATTCCATCCAACATCAAGGTTTCATCGCGCCCTGAGTTGTCAATAATGACGCGATCATTGAACACCGCTTTCAATTTGACACGGGTTCCTTCAATGACTTCGTTAACACCATAGGTCGCTTGGCTACCACGATTTGCGATTACCGCTAGACTCTTACTCGGTTCATTGCTCGCCACCACTCCAACCAATAATAAGCTAAGGCTGGTTTTAGGTGCATCTTTGACCACAGGCTGTGCGGCTTCGACCTTCTGCTCGCTATAGCGACCAAATAAACTTCCTTGTTGTAAAGAAGAGAGATCAAGCGAACGCGCCGCATTCGGCGTTGATGCGATTGCTCTTGGAGACCAAGGCGTTATATCAACCGCGTTTTGCTGAATCAGCCACACCATTTTTCCTAGAATCCAAGCCGACGTGACCAGCAATACTAAGGTAAGAAATTGGCTGATTTGTTTCTGCCATTGCGGTATTTTTTGTAGCAAACCTGCTTGCCATAAGCGAGATGAGGTCATACTGCTAAAATCGATTCGCCTCAAAAGATGTCCTTACTGATATTTTCTTACTTCAACCGTGATATTTCACATTCATGAGCCGTTAGCCAGACGAAAACCGGCGGATTGGCCTCAAACTATACTTCCATTTCATTTAAACTATGCTTCCATTTAAATGGAACAGATACATAAGACCGCGAAGATCGCGCTACAAAAACACATTAATATATCATAGGAGACATTCTCGTCATTTTTACTGACATTATTTTGTCGGGTAGCTTGAAAATCTGGAACCAAAACACCATTGTAAAGGCCATAAAACGTACAAGACTAACTCCCTTTGAGGCACATTTGTAGTATGAGTTCTGCGACAGAGCAAATAAGATTGGATAAATGGCTATGGGCAGCACGATTTTATAAAACGCGGTCGATCGCACGCAGTATGGTCGATGGTGGTAAAGTCCATTATAATGGCCAACGCACCAAGCCAAGCAAAATTGTCGAGCTTGGGGCAACGATTACCTTGCGCCAAGGCCAAGAAGAGAAAATCGTCACTGTGATCAATCTGTTAGGGCAAAGGCGCAGCGCGCCAGAAGCACAAACCCTGTATTCGGAAACCGCAGCAAGCATCGCCAAACGTGCCCATCATGCCGAGCAACGTAAGCTCAACGCACACAACCCAAGCCCCGAACGCAGACCAGACAAAAAAGAGCGTCGTGACATCATTAAATTTAAACATCAATAAAAGCTGGACCATGTTCCGAGGAAATAGCTAAATGGCAAATAACATTTTAAATCGCTACTTATTTGAAGATCTATCCGTACGTGGCGAGTTGGTACAATTAGACGACGCGTATCAACACATCCTTTCGAGCCAGGAATATCCAGCCCCAGTACAAAAACTTTTGGGCGAACTGCTCGTCGCAACGACCTTGCTAACCGCAACGCTGAAGTTTGAAGGCTCAATTACCATGCAATTGCAAGGCAATGGCCCAGTTTCCTTAGTCGTTATCAATGGTGATAATGAACAGAAAGTGCGTGGTGTCGCACGCTGGAAAGGCGATATTGCCGATGATGCCGACCTACACACTTTGATGGGTAAAGGTCATTTAGTTATCACTATCGAGCCCAAGAAAGGCGAGCGCTACCAAGGTGTGGTCGGTTTAGAGGGTGATAACTTAGTGGAAGTGCTGGAAGGTTACTTCATCCGCTCTGAACAGTTGAAAACACGCCTTTGGATACGCATTGGTACGCAAGATGGAAAAGCCTGTGCCGCTGGCATGTTACTACAAACTATTCCAGATGGAACGGGTACGCCCGATGATTTTGAGCACTTAGAGCAGTTAACTAACACCGTAAAAAACGAAGAGCTGTTCACCTTAGAAGCCACTGATCTGTTGTATCGCCTGTATAACCAAGAGAAAGTTCAGTTGTTCACCCCACAACCCGTGGAATTCCATTGTGGTTGTTCACGTGAACGCAGTGGGGCGGCCATCATCACAATAGGCAAAGAGGAAATTTACGACATTTTATCGTCTGAAGGATCCGTTTCTTTACATTGTGATTACTGTGGCACCAACTACTCATTTGAAGAGGCTGAGATCGCAACACTCTACGCACAAGCCTCCTCAGGAAGCGACACAATTCATTAATTTGCATGAATTAACAAGCACGAAGAAAACGTATCAGAGCCAGCTTTATGCTGGCTTTTTTTGTGATCAAAACCCAGTAAAATCAAGCCTTAAACAAACAGAATGGCGTACTTATTTTTTTAAAAGTATTAATCTTATTGATCTAGCGCAAAGGTTTGCGTACGCGATAAAATAGTTGCGCCAATATGTGACGGGACACCTAAAACCACAGGAGTGTCATGGGCAATTTTTGAACTGTGTCCCTGTTTTATCCCCCACCCGTTGCTAGCATGGTGAGCAGATAACAATTACAAACATTATTACAAAATCCCTACAAAATCTCTTACAAGGAGCACCTATGACCGTTATGGAACATACAAAGGCTGCACAACTAGACCTGACCAAATACGGAATAACCAACGTAGTCGAAGTGGTTCGCAACCCAAGCTATGAACTGTTATTTGCCGAGGAAACTCGCCCAGACCTTGAAGGCTACGAAAAAGGCGTCGTCACTGAACTTGGCGCTGTTGCCGTTGATACTGGCATTTTTACAGGCCGCTCACCAAAAGATAAATTCATTGTCAAAGATGACACCACACGCGATACCCTATGGTGGACATCTGAACAAGCGAAAAACGATAACAAGCCGATTAACCAAGAAGTATGGAATGATCTAAAAGCACTAGTGGGTCGTCAACTATCCGCTAAACGTCTATTCGTTCTTGACGGTTACTGTGGTGCCAACGCAGATACGCGCCTTTGCGTGCGCTTCATTACTGAAGTGGCGTGGCAAGCGCACTTCGTCAAAAACATGTTCATTCGCCCAACAGAAGAAGAGCTAGCTAACTTCGAACCTGATTTTGTGGTCATGAATGGTGCCAAATGCACCAATGACAAATGGCAAGAGCAAGGCCTGAACTCAGAAAACTTCACTGTGTTTAACTTAACGGAAAAAATGCAGTTGATCGGCGGTACTTGGTACGGCGGTGAAATGAAGAAAGGGATGTTCGCAATGATGAACTACTTCCTTCCACTGCAAGGTATTGCTTCAATGCACTGCTCAGCCAACATGGCTAAAGATGGCGATGTGGCGATTTTCTTTGGCCTATCTGGCACAGGAAAAACCACACTCTCTACCGATCCAAAACGCGCGTTAATCGGCGATGACGAGCACGGCTGGGATGATGATGGCGTGTTTAACTTTGAAGGAGGTTGCTACGCGAAAACCATCAAGCTCTCCAAAGAAGCCGAGCCTGACATCTACAACGCGATCCGCCGTGATGCGCTACTGGAAAACGTCACAGTACGTAGCGATGGTTCGATTGACTTTGATGATGGTTCTAAAACCGAGAATACTCGTGTTTCTTATCCTATCTACCACATCGAAAACATCGTTAAGCCTGTATCGAAAGGTGGTCACGCCAATAAAGTGATCTTCCTATCCGCGGATGCATTTGGTGTGCTTCCACCAGTCTCTAAATTGACTCCAGAACAAACCAAGTATCACTTCTTGTCTGGCTTTACGGCAAAACTAGCGGGTACTGAACGTGGCATCACCGAACCAACACCAACCTTCTCAGCCTGTTTTGGCGCAGCGTTTTTAACGCTCCACCCAACACAATATGCCGAAGTGCTGGTAAAACGTATGGAAGCAGCTGGTGCTGAAGCTTATCTAGTCAACACTGGTTGGAACGGCAGCGGTAAACGCATCTCGATTCAAGATACCCGCGCCATCATTGACGCTATCTTAGATGGTTCGATTGAGAAGGCAGCAACCAAGCATATTCCAATCTTCAATCTTGAAGTACCAACCTCACTACCTGGTGTGAACCCAACCATTCTCGACCCACGCGATACTTACGTGGATCCTCTACAATGGACAAGCAAAGCCGAAGATCTCGCCTCGCGCTTTATCAATAACTTTGCCAAGTATACTGATAACGCAGAAGGTAAAGCATTAGTGGCCGCAGGCCCACAACTCGACTAAAACTGATAAGTCAGTAGCAAGCCCCTTTGATAAGGGGCTTTTTTTGTTGCTGCGTGAGGTAATTTGTTTCACTCTGTCGCAGGTAACGATTTACGAGTAAGGACACCATGAACAAGGCTTTGGCATTGCTGATTGCGATCATCGCGCTATTTCTCACTTTCATGCTGGGTATGTTTGCACTGCTACATACCTCTTATGCTACTCCCGTTGCTCAAACTCTCGTTGAACGGCTTTCGAAAGGAAACGTGACGTTTCAATCTCTTCAATACCAGTATCCTTTGCATTTTCAGTTCAACCAATTAACACTGCGGCAAAATAAGCAGCACATCCCGATAGAGCAAGCCGATATTTGGCTCAGCCCACAGCTCATTCGCGACCAAAAAATCGCCGTTGATAGCGTGCTACTTAGTGGTATCAGTCTACAAAATGGCCTTCCTACCGATTTGCGATCATGGCCCATTTCGGTGAGCCAAATCGCGCTCAATCACGCCGACATCGCCCAACAAGGTTGGCTAGCGCGCGGTGTTAACCTACAGATTAAAAATCCACATTGGCCGGATGCTCCAACAGCTCTGCCTTTCGGCGAGATACAACTCTCAGCCGAACAATTTTATTGGCAAGGAGAAGCGCTGAATAACCTACTGCTCGATATGGATTACAAACCTGCCAACAGCACCGTCTATGGGCTCTCGTTGTCATGGCGCGGCGCGGCTATTTCAGGTCAAGCCGAGCAGTATCCTCAAGGTTGGTCGCTGATCAATATGACACTGGAAAAACTCAATATTAGCCGAGATATGAGTCATTCCTTGCGCCAATCGGGTTGGTTTCAGCTCTTTGACAAAATAGACCATATCAATAGCTTAGATATTTTAAATAGTCAGATCGAGCTTGCGGATATCAGCTTGCGTAACGTCGATATTTCGCTGGAGAACATTTATCCACACAGCAATATTTGGCAGCAGCAACAAGGTAAATTATCGCTGCGAGCCGACGATGCAACTTGGCTAGGTCAGCAGTGGGTGGAGCCGACCTTTAGCCTGCGCACCGAGCCGGGTAAACTGATTATTGAGGATTTTAGTAGTGAATTTAAGCAAGGTGATATTCAATGGGCGGGTGTTATCACCCCAACCTCAGCATCGCTGCAACAGCTCACTATTCGCGGTGTAAAATGGGTGAGCGAAAGCAAAGATGATTTTACGTCTCTGAGCCAGCATTGGCCGTGGGTTGATAACCTCACCATCGAGCAACTCACCATCGCCAATAGCCAACTCATTCAATTATTTGCGCCACCTTATTGGCAATTGTCTGGTGTCCATGCCAAAGGGAAGCAGTTAACTCTCGTAAAAGAAAAACGCTTGGGATTGTGGCAAGGCACGCTCAATATCAGCGCAAACAGCGCCAGCTACGATTCACTATTGAGCACGCAAAGCGTCGTTGAGATGCGCAGCGAGCAAGGCCAATGGTACCTAGATCGTTTATTCATGCCGTTAGAAAACGGCTATATCGATGCCACTGCGCGTTGGAATTTCCAAACGTTAAGTCAGCCTTGGCAAACCAACATTCATGCCGATGGGCTACCGCTAGCGGTGCTCAATAAAGTCACCCAGCTTCCCTTTACCATAGAGGGTCTCAGTGAATTGGAAGCGCAGGTCAACGGCCTCGCCGGAGACTACGCCACCTTCGCCCACACCCTCACAGGTGAAGCAACGCTCAATATTCGACAGGGCATATTAACGCTAAGCGATCCTGAGCAAAACCTCAGCCATGAGCCGTTTACGCTCGAAGGTTTAGTCATTCACTCAGACAGAGGGCGGATGATGATTAATACAACGCCGCTGGTTGGAAAGACGCTCAAGGCAAACCTTGATGGTCACGTGGATTTGGTCAAGTTGGAGAAAGGACAACTTAACCTTAACCTCCAACAGATGTGCCGTGAGATGCACTTCGAACTGCTCCACAACACACAGCACACCATCTATTCGTGTGATCCAGAAACCGACACTTACTCAGCCAATGATGCGGCGGCTAACAATGCCTTGTAATTGGGGATCAACATATAGGTTCCCGTAAATTCAACGGCGGGTTTACCGCCACTGGTGATAGTGACATTGACGACGATACGCGCTTTACGTCCACTGGCTAAACGATCTAAATCGCCACTGATGCCATCCAATGAAGTGAAGGCTAAAGGGTTATGCACCACAGGGTGACGATAGCGGATGCGGCTATCAACCAAAACAATATCGCCATTCAGGCTTCGCTCACGCATCAGCAACCATGCCATTCCCCATCCGGTCAAGGTGGCAAGGGTAAATGCCGAGCCTGCAAATAAGGTGTTGTGTGGGTTCAAATTCGGATTGAGCTGAGCGCTGCACTCAAATTGGTAGCCCGTATATTGAGTCACCTTAATGCCCATTTTTTCGCTGATAGGAATGTGCGTGGCCCAGCGTTCTTGCAGTTCAGTACACCATTCAGGTTTGCGAATCACATTGGCCATGGGATCGAGCGGTTTGACCATTTGTTGATGTCGAACCGGACCGCGTTCATCATTGAGCGAGCCCCGGCGTTCAAAGCCGTTCTTTTCATAAAATGCAATCGCATCTTCACGGGCGCTACAGACTAGGCGCTTTGCACCTTCTTGACGAGCCAGCGACTCTAGCGCCACCAGCACCAAAGAGCCCATACCTTTATTGCGACGGCTACTTTTAACCGCCATATAGCGAATTTGCCCTTCGCAATCTGGCGTAATGTACAAGCGACCAATGGCAATCGGTCGGTTACGACCATCGACAATCATCCTGTGGTGACTCATGCCATCATACTCATCGCGCTCCGAGCCGATCGGTAGATGCCATGGCTCACGCAGCATTTGCCAGCGAAAATGGTAGTATTTATTCAGTTGGTTGTCGGTACTTGGCGTAATCAGTTTAAACATTTGGTTATCCCTAAATCACAGCCTCTCATACTCCGCATGATCCCAACGAAGGAGGCTCTATCCATTTCTTTATTAAACCTGAAGCCAGAATGTCACTGGGCCATCATTAATCAGCGAGACTTTCATATCTTGTGCAAAGCGGCCACGCTGAGTTGGCAAAATGTGCTCACACAAATCCGAAAAGTAATCATACAGACGCTCAGCATCAGCAGGGTGTGCACCTTTTGAAAATCCGGCACGCGTCCCTTTTTTGGTATCGGCTGGCAATGTAAATTGAGACACCACTAAAACCTGACCGTTCACTTGTTGCACGTTCAAGTTCATTTTTCCCTCTTCATCTTCAAACACGCGGTACTGAGTCACACGTTCGACTAGACGTTTGGCCTTTGCCTCATCGTCATCTCTTTCGACCCCAAGTAGCACCAGTAAGCCTTGATTGATTTCGCCAACCACTTCCCCATCAACACGTACCGCCGCTTCACTCACTCTCTGGATCAACGCTATCACTCTGATTTCCCTTTATCATTTGCTCGGAGATAGGCAATGAGTTTAGCATTTCTTGCTCATTGCTCCAGTGCTCTTTTTCACCCAAAGTCGCCGTCACCTCCGCCCCAACGAGCACAATCATCCAGCATAAGTAGACCCACACAAACAGAATAGGGATCGCCGCCAGTGCGCCGTAAATCAGTTGATAGGAGGGAAACTGAGTAATATAAGCAGCAAACCCTTTTTTACTGAACTCAAATAAAATAGCCGCCACCATTGCCCCGACCAAGGCGTGTGAAAGATGCACTTTTTTATTCGGCACCAGCAGGTACAAACCGACAAAAGCAGAGAATGACAAAATAAAAGGTAGCCAGCGCAGCAACAAATTATAAGCACCAGAGAGTGCTTCGCTGTCAATAATCTTGAGTGAGGTAATATACGAGGTTGCCGCAATACTCGCGCCGACTAAAATTGGCCCGAGCGTAAGAACCATCCAATACATTGAAAAAGAGAGCACCATGCGCCGTTTATTTTTAACTCGCCAAATGTAGTTCAAATTCTTGTCAATATTGGAAATCAGCATTAAAGCTGCAACGAATAAAAATGCCCCGCCCACGGCCGTCATCTTACCTGTATTCGCGATAAATTCGAGCAACGCCTCTCGCACTACATCGCCTGCGGCAGGCACAAAATGGGTGATCACAAAATCTTGAATAACCATACCGACATTGGCAAAAATAGAAAATGAGGAGAGAATTGATAACAGCACGGTAAGCATAGGTACGATCGACAACAACGTGATATAAGCCAAATAGCCCGCATTAACATTGACGCGGTCATGATCCATCCGGCTGAGTAAATAACGCGTAAACAGTAAACATTGTTTGCCAAGCTTTTTGATTTTCAAATGCCTTCTCCCTGCTTATTTTTATCATCAATCACCATTCTATACCTAAAACTGACTATATTGCAGATAAGCAAAGGGCGAGAAGTACACTCCTCGCCCTTAGATTAACTCGTTAACTTATACCATGACGGTATTAGCCACGGCTTGCACGTTTACGATCATTCTCAGTCAAATGACGTTTACGGATACGAATGCTCTGTGGGGTCACTTCCACTAGTTCATCGTCGTCAATAAACTCAAGTGCTTGCTCAAGTGTAAACTTGATTGCAGGTGACAATACTTGCGCTTCATCAGTACCAGAAGCACGAACGTTTGTCAGCTGTTTACCTTTCAAGCAGTTCACTGTTAGGTCGTTAGAACGGTTGTGGATACCGATCACTTGGCCTTCGTACACTTCATCTGCGTGCTCAGTAAATAGGCGACCGCGCTCTTGTAGGTTGAACAGAGCGTAAGTCAACGCTTTACCTGTCGCGTTAGAGATCAACACGCCGTTGTTACGTTGGCCAATGTTACCGCCTTTGTGTAGGCCGTAATGATCAAACGTATGGTAAAGCAAACCTGAACCTGAGGTTAAGGTCATGAATTCTGTTTGGAAACCAATCAAACCGCGAGAAGGCATCATGAAATCAAGACGCACACGGCCTTTGCCGTCTGGAGTCATATTCGTCAGCTCACCTTTACGCAGGCCGATTTTCTCCATCACGCCGCCTTGGCTCTCTTCCATCACATCGATTGTTACGGTTTCGAACGGTTCCATTTTCTGGCCGTCTTCTTCCTTCAAAATAACTTCAGGACGAGAAACTGCAAGCTCAAAGCCTTCACGACGCATGTTCTCAATCAGGATTGATAGGTGAAGTTCACCACGACCTGAAACGCGGAAGCGATCTGGGTTGTCGGTTTCTTCAACACGCAATGCTACGTTATGAACAAGCTCTTTTTGCAGACGCTCAAGGATATTACGTGAAGTCACGTATTTACCTTCTTTACCTGCAAACGGTGAAGTATTGACTTGGAAAGTCATGGTCACTGTCGGTTCATCAACGGATAGCGGCACCATGGCTTCAACACAGTTTTGGTCACAAATGGTGTCTGAAATTTTCAGTTCACCTAAACCTGTTACCGCAATGATGTCGCCAGCGTTAGCTTGTTCAACTTCGTTACGCTCAAGGCCAAGATAGCCCAGAACTGTACCAACTTTACCGTTACGTTTCTTACCATCAGCGCCGACGACTGTTACTTGTTGGTTCGCTTTTACGCTACCACGAGTCACACGACAAACACCGATAACACCAACGTAAGAGCTGTAATCAAGTTGAGAAACTTGCATTTGTAGTGGGCCATCAAGGTCAACTTGTGGTGACTCTACATTGTCAACGATCGCTTGGAACAAAGGTTCCATGTTTTCGCCAACTTCACCTTCGTTAAGTGTCGCCCAACCGTTCAGTGCAGAGGCATAAACCACTTTAAAGTCGAGCTGCTCATCCGTTGCACCAAGGTTGTCGAACAGGTCGAACACTTGATCCATAACCCAATCAGGGCGAGCACCAGGACGGTCAATTTTGTTAATAACAACGATTGGTTTCAAACCGTGAGCAAAGGCTTTTTGTGTTACGAAGCGAGTTTGTGGCATTGGGCCATCAACCGCATCAACAATCAGCAAAACAGAGTCAACCATTGACATGATACGTTCAACTTCACCACCGAAGTCGGCGTGTCCTGGAGTATCTACGATGTTGATACGGAAATCATTCCAGTTAATGGCTGTATTTTTTGCAAGGATAGTGATACCGCGCTCTTTCTCGATATCGTTCGAGTCCATGACCCGCTCTTCCGTATTACCGCGAGACTCTAACGTACCTGACTGTTGCAGCAGTTTATCAACCAACGTTGTTTTACCGTGGTCAACGTGTGCGATGATCGCGATATTTCTTAATTTATCAATCTGTGGAGTAGCCATGGATTTTGCTTCACTTATTAAGGGAGTAACTCGCTTCGGCATGAGGCCGCAACGAGCATAGAACTTGATTAAAAAAACGGTCAATAATGTACCAGATTTTGGCGAAAAACCTAGAAATATGTGATCTATCGCGCTGATTTTCGCTCACCACAAGCTTAGTCCGCTACTTGCTTTAAAACAAATTGCATCAAAATGGACTAAATCAGCATTGACAAGCCTAGTAAACCTAGGCTGAATAGTGTGCGCTTTGGTAGTTAATGGTGCAACATAAAACTCAAGGCACCAAAATAGTGCAAATAAGGATCTTTTTGGTGCAGAGAAGCATTTAAATTCGACAAAGAACAACCAAAACACTTGAAATTAAAGGATTAATTTAATTGGCACGAATTTAGCTTTGTTAGAAACAGCATCGATTAATAAGTTTAGAATGAAATTAATCAATGCTAGTTTCAATTCGATTCGGGCCATTACCGCTTTAATAACACTGGAGGTTATCCAAGATGTCAGTAGAAAACGTTCTATCGCTGATCCAAGAAAACGAAGTTAAGTTTGTTGACCTGCGCTTTACCGACACGAAAGGCAAAGAGCAACATATCTCTATTCCTGCTCATCAAGTCGACGCAGACTTCTTCGAAGAAGGTAAGATGTTCGATGGTTCATCCGTTGCTGGCTGGAAAGGAATCAATGAGTCTGACATGGTGATGATGCCTGATGCATCAAGTGCAGTTCTTGACCCGTTCACAGAAGACGCAACACTTAACATTCGTTGTGACATTCTAGAGCCTGCAACCATGCAAGGCTACGATCGTGACCCACGTTCTATCGCAAAACGCGCAGAAGATTACATGCGTTCAACAGGTATCGCAGACACCGTTCTTGTCGGTCCAGAGCCAGAGTTCTTCCTTTTTGATGACGTGAAATACACCAACAATATGTCTGGTGCCTCATTCAAAATTGATGATATCGAAGCGGCTTGGAACACTGGCGCTGAAATTGAAGGTGGTAACAAAGGTCACCGCCCTGGTGTGAAAGGTGGTTATTTCCCTGTTGCACCGGTTGACTCATCACAAGACATCCGCTCAGCCATGTGTTTGATCATGGAAGAGATGGGCCTCGTCGTTGAAGCTCACCACCATGAAGTAGCGACCGCAGGTCAAAACGAAATCGCCACTCGCTTTAATACGCTAACCACGAAAGCCGATGAGATCCAAATCTACAAATACGTGGTGCACAACGTTGCGCACGCCTTTGGTAAAACAGCAACCTTCATGCCTAAGCCTCTTGTTGGCGACAACGGTTCAGGTATGCACGTTCACCAATCTCTTGCAAAAGATGGTGTAAACCTATTTGCTGGTGACAAGTACGGCGGTCTATCTGACTTAGCGCTTTACTACATTGGCGGTATCATCAAGCACGCGCGTGCCATCAACGCATTTGCTAACCCATCAACAAACTCGTACAAGCGCCTTGTCCCTGGGTTTGAAGCACCGGTAATGCTAGCTTACTCGGCTCGTAACCGTTCTGCGTCTATCCGTATTCCAGTAGTACCAAGCCCGAAAGCACGTCGTATCGAAGCTCGTTTCCCAGATCCAGCAGCGAACCCATACCTAGCGTTTGCCGCTCTTCTAATGGCTGGTCTTGATGGTATCAAGAACAAGATCCATCCAGGAGAAGCGATGGATAAAGATTTGTACGACCTACCAGCAGAAGAAGCCGCTGAGATTCCAAAAGTAGCCGAGTCACTTGAAGTGGCACTAAAAGCACTGGATGAAGATCGTGAATTCCTGACCGCTGGCGGCGTATTCTCTGATGATTTCATCAACTCATACATCACGCTAAAAGCAAAAGATGTAGAACGCGTCAACATGGCCGTTCACCCACTAGAATTTGAATTGTACTACTCGGTATAATTCTTAGCTTTAGTACAAAATGTAACTTAGGTTATGGATTTATTAGGCTCGCCTCGCAGGTGAGCCTTTTTCATATTTGGGGTTAATTCCGGACGTCGTAACATTAGCGTTACAACAATAACGGCACTCAAAAGCCGATACCCTTAACGTGAAAACATCTCTATATAGGGGGATGACTGTGAATCTGATCCGAACTTTACTCCTAACACTCATCATGCTTTATTCCGCGACTTCAATTGCACAAAACGTCTATACGTGGGTGGATGCGAACGGCGTGTTGCATCTTAGCGATGTCCCACAAGATAAGGGAGCAAAGCAAATTTCGATTCCTGATTTTCAGGCCGATGCGCCTGAGCCAACCTTTGAAACCTCTCACCCCGTCACTGAGCTCACCAAAAATCTGCCACAGGAAAAATCCGCAACCAATATCAACAAAATAGAACCGCTGACCATTGCAATTCGCTCTCCGGCTGACGATGAAACCTTACGCAGCAATGCGGGCGTTATTTCAATCAACGCCGAACTCAATCGCAACTTAACCGTCAATGAACAGTTGCAATTGGTCATGAATGACAAGGCCTATGGCGCCCCCGCCACTCAACCTACTTGGACGCTGAAAAATCTAGATAGAGGAACGCATCGCTTTTTAATTCAAGTAGTTGTAAACGGCAAGATTATTGCATCGTCTAACCCTGTGACGGTGCATTTACATCGAGCCAGCATCAAGTGATGAACTCTTCGCCAATAAGCTCGATATAACAACAGGTTTCACTTTTTCTTCTGACACCGATGCGCCATACTTAGCCATGCAATGCACCAAAGTTGTGCATTGCATCATTTGGGAACACGGACAAGGATGAAAACGTGAATTGTGAGCTAAGCCAAACGATTTTAAATAATATCGTTACCGCCACCTTGATGCTCGATGAGTCTCTTTGTATCCGTTATGCCAATCCAGCGGCTGAACAACTCTTCTCCCAAAGTGCTAAGCGAATTATCAACCAACCACTGTCAAAACTCATCCAGCACGCTTCTCTTGATTTAGCGCTGCTTTCTCAGCCGTTGCAAAGTGGCCAAAGTATTACTGATAGCGATGTTACGTTTGTGGTCGATGGTAAGCCACTGATGCTGGAAGTGACCGTGAGCCCTATATCTTGGCAACGCGAGCTGATGCTTTTGGTCGAAATGCGCAAAATTGGTCAACAACGACGGTTAACACAAGAGCTCAATCAGCACGCCCAACAGCAAGCGGCAAAACTCTTAGTTCGCGGGCTGGCGCATGAAATTAAAAACCCATTAGGTGGGCTACGTGGCGCGGCGCAACTGCTAGAAAAGATGTTGCCGGACCACAGTCTCACTGAGTACACCCAAATTATTATTGAACAAGCCGATCGACTGCGCGCGCTCGTTGATCGTTTGCTCGGCCCACAAAAACCGGGCAAGAAGTGCTCTGAAAATCTCCATGTAATTTTGGAAAAAGTCCGCCAATTGGTTGAGCTAGAAGCCAGCACACACTTGGTGATTGAACGAGATTATGACCCCAGCTTGCCCGATATTTTGATGGATACCGATCAAATCGAGCAGGCATTACTGAATATCGTCAGCAATGCGGCACAGATTTTATCTCATGATCCGCATGGTAAAATCACACTTCGCACCAGAACAGTGCACCAAGCCAATATTCACGGACAGCGCCATAAGTTAGTGGCACGCATAGAAATCAGCGATAACGGCCCAGGCATTCCTACCGAATTACAAGACACACTGTTTTACCCCATGGTCAGCGGCCGTGAAGGTGGAACGGGGCTGGGTCTTTCTATCTCACAAAACCTGATCGATCAGCACAATGGAAAAATCGATGTTGAAAGCTGGCCAGGTCGAACCACATTTACTATTTATTTACCCATTTGACCGATGTCAGATTGGGTTTGCTGCTAAGGAATAAACATTATGAGTAAAGGATACGTTTGGGTGGTGGACGATGATAGTTCGATCCGCTGGGTGATGGAAAAAACGCTCTCATCAGCCAACATAAAATGCGAAACGTTTTCCGATGCCGAAAGTGTGTTACTGGCGCTAGAAAGAGAAACGCCCGATGTGCTCGTTTCCGATATTCGCATGCCGGGCATGAATGGTATTGAGCTGCTAAACCAAGTTCATTCACGATCTCCTGAGTTGCCCGTCATCATCATGACGGCCCACTCAGATCTTGATGCCGCGGTGAATGCCTATCAAAAGGGTGCCTTTGAGTATCTGCCTAAACCTTTTGATGTCGATGAAACCCTCACCTTGGTTGAACGTGCCATTGCGCATAGTCAGGAGCAGCGCAAAGAACAATCCAATCAACAGACTGGCGTTGATAGTACACCGGAAATCATTGGAGAAGCCCCTTCAATGCAAGAGGTATTTCGGGCAATTGGCCGTTTATCACGTTCCTCAATTTCAGTCTTGATCAATGGTGAATCAGGAACCGGGAAGGAGTTAGTCGCTCACGCGCTTCATCGCCATAGCCCACGCGCCCAAAAACCGTTTATTGCCCTCAATATGGCCGCAATTCCAAAAGATCTCATCGAGTCAGAACTGTTTGGTCATGAGAAAGGAGCATTCACTGGTGCAAACAATGTCCGCCAAGGGCGTTTTGAGCAGGCCAATGGTGGCACCCTATTCTTAGATGAAATTGGCGATATGCCGCTCGACATTCAAACTCGGCTACTGCGTGTTTTAGCCGATGGTCAGTTTTACCGCGTAGGAGGGCATTCAGCAATCAAAGTGGATGTCCGCATTGTCGCCGCCACTCACCAAAACTTAGAAAAACTCGTTCATCAAGGAAAGTTTCGTGACGACCTTTTTCACCGTCTCAATGTCATTCGTATTCATATCCCAGCACTGCGTGAACGAAGCCAAGATATAGAAAAACTGACCAAGCACTTTCTCGCCTCTGCAGCAAAAGAATTAGGCGTAGAAATGAAAACGCTGCATCCTAAGAGCATTGAAATTTTGAATCGTCTTGAATGGCCGGGAAACGTACGACAACTTGAAAATATGTGTCGCTGGTTAACTGTAATGGCCAGTGGCAGCGAGGTGCTACCCAGTGATCTTCCTTCCGAATTATTGTCGGAAAAGAAAAATAGTGACTTTGATAGTGCTATAAGTTGGCAACAACAACTCGCAAGTTGGGCTAAATCTTCATTAGCTTCAGGAGAAACAGAGCTGCTTTCTTATGCACTTCCTGAATTTGAACGTATACTTTTGGAAGCAGCACTTCATCACACCAATGGTCACAAACAAGACGCAGCTAAGGTGCTTGGGTGGGGGCGCAATACGTTGACAAGGAAGTTAAAAGAACTTTACTGATAATTTTTTAATGATCAGGTGCAGTGATTCACTTTCTGGCACAATGCAATCACCCACCACCTTGCGTGTTTTACCGATAATTTGTATGGATGCAGAAGACACGACATGTCATTTACGAATCAAATAACGTTGAAAACAGCCGTTGTTCTACCATTTGTTATGATTTTCCTCATAACGATTGGAGTGATTGTGGGTGTACAAAAATACAGTTATGAAGAGATGGTTGATGACATTAGCAGCAAACAGCTTTCATCATTAAATGCCAATGTAGAGCAGCGACTGATCAGTTTTCTCGATGAACCTTTTCAAGCCAGCCTCGCTTTAAGCCACACGATCGGCTTTAGTCAGTTCTATTCTGCGGACGATGTCAGTAAAGTAGAAGGATATCTGCTTGCCAGTTTTGAAACGCTTTATCGACCGCTAGAACAAATTGATGTGATCGGATTTGGTGGCGAACAGGCGGAGTACGTGGGCTTTCGCAAAGAGATTGGTGATAGTTTCACCTTGATGGTGAAAGATAATCGAACTCAGCAAAACTTGGTGATCTACTCAGGAAAAACCATCAATCAAGATATTCGCTCCACCATTGCCGATTATGATCCAAGAACTCGCCCCTGGTATACTCCAGTTGCACAAAGTTTAAGCCCAAGTTGGTCGCCAATCTACACTAATGTTGATGAACGCCAAGAGATCACGCTCTCTGCTTTAGCACCCGTTTTCTCTATGAACAAATTCATCGGTGTTTTGGTGACTGATGTGAAAATCGATACGTTCAATGCGTTTCTGGCCTCACTGCAACAGAAAACTCATGCCAACGTGTATATTATTGATCCAGAAAAAAGATTGGTGGCTCACTCCAATACCAGCACCGTTGTCTCTTGGGGGACCGAACTGTCGGCAAAAGGAGAGCGACTACTGGCTATCGAAAATGCCAACCCAGTGATCCAAGCCAGTGCACATTATATTGATAACCATGACAAAATGCTGTCAGCAACACTCAACAAATTCGAAACGGTAGTTGATGGCACCCGCTATTTTAATCATCTCACTCCCTTTAAAGATAAACATGGCATCGAATGGTTTATTGGCGTCTCGATTTCAGAAACCGATCTACTTGGTCGATTGCCAGAAAACCAACAAAACAGTTGGATTATTGGCGGCATTGTCAGCCTTATCGGCATTGGTATAGGGCTCATTGCCTTTAATCGAATCACCACTCCAATTACCGCTACCGCGGCTGCTGCTCAGCATCTAGCAAAAGGGGATTGGGAAAGTAACATGCCGAAAGCTGGCAATATTTATGAAACGAGTTTGCTTGTTTATTCATTCAATGAAATGGCCAACAACCTAAAAGCCTCATTTAAGGCATTGCATTCCCAATTGATCTACGATTCCCTAACCAAGCTCTATAGCCGTGAAGGTTTAATTGATAACTTTAGTCAATTAAATCAAATTAATGGCAGCCTATTGCTTATCGGCATCGATAAATTCAGAGATATTAATGACAGCTTGGGGCATCAGCAAGGTGACTTACTATTACAAATTATTGCTGAAAAATTACGCACACTATTTGCAAGCACCTCATGTATTGCTCGTACAGGTGGTGATGAATTCGCTATTTACATCCCCTCTTTACAACAAAAGAATGAAGCCCAATCCGCGGCTAACAGCATATTACAAATGTTTGCTGTCCCATTCTCAATGCATAATGAAAAAGTGGTCGTCAATGCCTCCATTGGCATCGTACTCCCTAATGACACACTCCATACTATGGCGCTATGGTTACGTAATGGTAGCATCGCACTCAGCCACGCCAAGCAAGAGCGCTCAAGGATCTGCTATTACTCTCCAGAGATGGACGATGTTTCTCGTAAACGTACGCAAATGCTCACTCAAATTAAGCTTGCCATAGAGAACAAAGAATATATTCCGTATTATCAACCAATTGTAAACTTATCAACGGGAGATATCATCGGAGCTGAAGCCTTGGCACGCTGGGTGACACCAAGCGGTGATATCATTCCCCCCTTGGAATTCATTCCTATCGCTGAAGAAAGCGGCTTTATTGGCCTGATTGGTGAGCAAATCTTGTATCAAGCGTGTTTTGACACGATGCAAGGCATCAAGATGGGTAAATGGGGATCGACGTTTAAAATGCACGTCAACCTCTCAGTGAACCAGCTATCTCAACCTCAGTTTGTTCATGAACTCAAAGCGACTTTGGAAAGAACGGGGCTTGAACCCAATAACCTCGCTTTAGAGATCACAGAATCAAGAATTGTTGATAACGACCCAGTTATTTTAGCAAACATGAACAAACTCAAAGAGCTGGGCATCCATATCGCGATAGATGATTTTGGTACTGGATACAGCTCCCTTTCTTATTTACATCAACTTCCATTCGATTGTCTAAAAATAGACAGGGCGTTTGTATCGCAGCTCGAACAGACAAATCTCAGTAGCTCAGTCGTTGCGGCAATCATCAACATGACTCGTGGGTTTAATGTTGAAATTGTAGCAGAAGGTATTGAAACCAAAGAGCAAGTCCATCTCCTAACCATGCTTAACTGCACTCAGGGACAAGGCTTTCTGTTTAGTAAAGCCATCCCTTTTAACGAATGGTCAACAGATATGGTAAACATAAAAGCCAAATAAACAGAATTGGATGATTTAATACTCTTTGCTAGCTGACACTGACCACATTGATTTTTATACTTGATGCCATACACACTTTCGGAAAAACATAATGATAACTAAAAATCTACCGCTTACTGATTTGCATCGCCATCTTGACGGCAACATTCGAACCAAAACTATCTTAGAACTAGGGCAACGATTTGGTGTAGCGCTGCCAGCTGGCAACATAGAAGAGCTCACACCTCATGTACAAATCGTCGAAGCAGAACCATCATTGGTCGCCTTTTTATCAAAACTTGATTGGGGAGTTGCCGTATTGGGTGATCTCGATGCTTGCCGAAGAGTCGCCTACGAAAATGTCGAAGATGCCTTAAATGCTCAAATTGATTATGCCGAGCTGAGGTTCTCTCCTTACTATATGGCTATGAAACATCAACTGCCTATCGCTGGCGTTGTTGAGGCTGTAGTTGATGGGGTACAAGCGGGCGTTCGAGACTTCGGTATTCAGGCTAACCTAATAGGAATTATGAGCCGCACTTTTGGCACCGATGCTTGTCAGCAGGAGCTAGACGCTATTTTGACTCAAAAGCAGCACATTGTTGCAGTCGACTTAGCGGGCGATGAACTTGGGCAGCCGGGCGAGCGATTTATTTCTCACTTTAAACAAGTACGAGATGCAGGACTAAGAGTTACAGTACATGCTGGAGAGGCGGCGGGGTCAGAAAGTATGTGGCAGGCAATTAAAGAGCTAGGTGCAGAACGCATTGGACACGGAGTAAAAGCCGTCCATGACCCTAAGCTAATGGATTATCTTGCCAAACACCGTATTGGCATTGAGTCTTGCCTAACGTCAAACTTCCAAACGAGCACAGTAAACTCTCTTGCTCATCATCCTATAAAACAGTTTTTAGAGCACGGGATACTTGCTTGTTTAAATACTGATGACCCAGCGGTTGAAGGTATTGAACTTCCACATGAATATGAAGTTGCAGCACTTCAAGCAGGCCTTTCTCAAGAGCAGATCAGACAAGCGCAAATTAACGGATTAGAATTAGCCTTTCTTTCAGACTCAGATAAAAAAGCACTGTCAGCTAAAGCCGCTTTGCGTAGCTAAATCTCCTGAACCATACCTCTCTAGCCGATGTTTAATACATCGGCTTTTTTATACCTAAGACATAGAGACCGAAAAGAATAAGAATAGATTGAACAAAGTGTAGCTACCACACGACTGTCCTGAGAGTGATAAAAAATAAAATGCTATTTTGCTCAAACGAAAAAAAGCCCTGCTATTACTA
>NZ_CP031479.1:71234-73065 GCF_003390515.1 Vibrio anguillarum
AAACTGTATAAACCATCAATCTGTGTGGACACTCATCAGTGTAATCTTCGTATAAGGAGGTGATCCAGCGCCAGGTTCCCCTAGCGCTACCTTGTTACGACTTCACCCCAGTCATGAACCACAAAGTGGTGAGCGTCCTCCCCGAAAGGTTAAACTACCCACTTCTTTTGCAGCCCACTCCCATGGTGTGACGGGCGGTGTGTACAAGGCCCGGGAACGTATTCACCGTAGCATTCTGATCTACGATTACTAGCGATTCCGACTTCATGGAGTCGAGTTGCAGACTCCAATCCGGACTACGACGCACTTTTTGGGATTCGCTCACTATCGCTAGCTTGCTGCCCTCTGTATGCGCCATTGTAGCACGTGTGTAGCCCTACTCGTAAGGGCCATGATGACTTGACGTCGTCCCCACCTTCCTCCGGTTTATCACCGGCAGTCTCCCTGGAGTTCCCGACATTACTCGCTGGCAAACAAGGATAAGGGTTGCGCTCGTTGCGGGACTTAACCCAACATTTCACAACACGAGCTGACGACAGCCATGCAGCACCTGTCTCAGAGTTCCCGAAGGCACACCTGCGTCTCCGCTGGCTTCTCTGGATGTCAAGAGTAGGTAAGGTTCTTCGCGTTGCATCGAATTAAACCACATGCTCCACCGCTTGTGCGGGCCCCCGTCAATTCATTTGAGTTTTAATCTTGCGACCGTACTCCCCAGGCGGTCTACTTAACGCGTTAGCTCCGAAAGCCACGGCTCAAGGCCACAACCTCCAAGTAGACATCGTTTACGGCGTGGACTACCAGGGTATCTAATCCTGTTTGCTCCCCACGCTTTCGCATCTGAGTGTCAGTATCTGTCCAGGGGGCCGCCTTCGCCACCGGTATTCCTTCAGATCTCTACGCATTTCACCGCTACACCTGAAATTCTACCCCCCTCTACAGTACTCTAGTGAACCAGTTTCAAATGCGGTTCCGAGGTTGAGCCCCGGGCTTTCACATCTGACTTAATCCACCACCTGCATGCGCTTTACGCCCAGTAATTCCGATTAACGCTCGCACCCTCCGTATTACCGCGGCTGCTGGCACGGAGTTAGCCGGTGCTTCTTCTGTCGCTAACGTCAAATGATGCTGCTATTAACAACACCACCTTCCTCACGACTGAAAGTACTTTACAACCCGAAGGCCTTCTTCATACACGCGGCATGGCTGCATCAGGCTTGCGCCCATTGTGCAATATTCCCCACTGCTGCCTCCCGTAGGAGTCTGGACCGTGTCTCAGTTCCAGTGTGGCTGATCATCCTCTCAGACCAGCTAGGGATCGTCGCCTTGGTGAGCCATTACCTCACCAACTAGCTAATCCCACCTAGGCATATCCTGACGCGAGAGGCCCGAAGGTCCCCCTCTTTGGCCCGTAGGCATCATGCGGTATTAGCCATCGTTTCCAATGGTTATCCCCCACATCAGGGCAATTTCCTAGGCATTACTCACCCGTCCGCCGCTCGCCACCCAAGGAACAAGTTCCTCTGTGCTGCCGCTCGACTTGCATGTGTTAGGCCTGCCGCCAGCGTTCAATCTGAGCCATGATCAAACTCTTCAATTAAAGTTTTGTTGGTCCTAAGACCGGCTCAATGAATACTGACTTCAAAACTGCTCTTACTCGAAAGTAAAAAAGTAATTTTAAAGCTATTGTTGTTCCAACAGAACAACAATGAATTGACTGTGCCAAAATCAAGTAAACTTGATTCTGATTGGTCACTCAGTTCATTGATAAATCTTTTTTGATTATCATCAACGAGTGCCCACACAGATTGATAGGTTTATATTGTTAAAGAGC
>NZ_CP031479.1:91116-116718 GCF_003390515.1 Vibrio anguillarum
TTATATTGTTAAAGAGCGTTCCTGTCGAACAAGACCGTTAAGTCCGTGTTGCTAGGGGTGCGAATAATACGCTTTAGCTTTTAAGAGTCAAGAGTTATTTTTAACTATCTTTCTCTTTCAACTAGTAACTCGTTTGTGAGGCTTGCCTCACTCCGTGTCAGTGAGGCGGCATTATAGGGAGGTTTTACAATGTGACAAGTTCTTTTTTAAAATCACCTTTCATTCGCTTAAAAAGCCACCAATGTCGCGTTTTATTGAATAAAACTTCAACATTTGAAGGTTATCACAGCAATTGGTTGGAAAAACACCAAGCATAAACGTAAGATTGATGTGTCTATTTTGTTAATCCTAGACATCCTTCTTCTTTTACTTGATATGTAGTATTCCAATATGAACTCTAATAAATCGATTTTACTGGTTGCATCTCTTGCAATAATAGGCGCAATCCTTTTTTCTCTGGTCGCGCTTTCTCCCGCAATTACTTTTGTTCTTGGTGTTGTCTCTTCCGCTCTTGTTTTTAAATTTTTTGGCAGCAAAACGCTAACCGATGATGAGGAGTCAAAACTCTCAACGAAAACACTGTATGTCGGTAACTTGCCATACAAAGCGAATGAAGCTCATGTTCGTGAACTTTTTGCCAAATATGGAGAGGTCTTTGCCGTACGTTTGATGAAAGATAAGCGAACGGGCAAAAGGCGTGGATTTGGCTTTGTTGTGATGGCTTCTGCAAATGTAGATGGTGCTATTTCAGCTTTGAATGAGAAAGACTATATGCAGCGTACATTAAAAGTACGTGTGGCGAATGATCCTAAACATCCTGATGACGATATGTTTGAACAGGAGTAAAACCTAAGTGAGCTAATCGGCTATTGAGCGCGCTTTCTTCCCAAGGAGGTGCGCTTGATAATATCTTGTGTTGTTTGATTTTGTATTGTGGCTCGCTTTTCACGCCCAATAGCTCTTGCACACGACGAGCAATAGCTTCTCCAGAATCAACTAGTACGACACTCTTCCCTAATACGGCTTGGATCTCTTCTTTTATTAATGGGAAGTGTGTACAGCCAAGGACCGCCACATCAATACGGTTCACCAAAGGGCTAAGAATCTCTTTTAATTCTGCAAGATCGACAGCTTTGCCCCTCAATTTTTCTTCTGCCATATCAACTAAGCGTGTTGACCCTAGCAATTCAACATTCTTGTCAGATGAGAAATCTCGAATCAAATCGTGAGTGTATTGACGAGTGATAGTCGCTGGGGTAGCAATGAGTCCCACGGCTTTATTTGCCAGTGACGAGGCCGGTTTAATCGCAGGGACAACCCCCACAACTGGTACAGCAAGACAAGAACGCAGCTTGGGTAAGACGATGGTGCTTGCGGTATTACAAGCAATAACGACCAAATCAATGCGCTCTTTCACAACGACATCGCTTACCAACCTAACCACACGCTTAATTAACACCTCTTGGTTGAGCTCTCCATAAGGATAAGCTTCATTGTCAAACAGGTAGATGTAGTTTAATTGTGGTAGTTTGGCTTGGACCTCTTGATAAACCGATAACCCACCAACACCAGAGTCAAAGATAAGCACATTAAGCTGAGACGGTTGCGACACTCTGAGCACCTTATAATGAAAACGTTCCGATCATACTCGCTCTTTATCAATTGGCAATGCTCTTGCTCGGTATCTTTGGTGACAAAAACGTTCCCCCAGTTGGAGATGCGTCAACTCTAACTCCAGTGTTCCACCCAAAAAACAGGGCGCGTCGGTGACCAGTGTATGAAACTCGCCATTTTCGCCACACGGGTCAACCTTTGCTGGTAAAGAATCAATAAACGCTCGTCCATAAGGTTGTCCACAATAGTCTGGCGTGAGGCTGTGACCATCTGTCGTCATCACCATGGTTTGGATGCCGCGATTTATGATCTCTCGCGCAAGAGCGCTACTATCTTCGCCTAACAAGGGCAACACACACTCCCAGCCAGCCGGTTCAATATAGCTTTTGCGATACTGCGCAATACCGTTACAGAACATATCGCCAAAAGCAACGGCGTCTATCTCTAATCCACTTTGTTTTAATGCGCTGATGATGGTCGATTGATAAAGCTCGTTACTTGGAAATACGGCAGGCAGCTCTATTTTGACAACGGGTAATTTTAAAAGTCGTGCTTGTAGCTCAATTACATACAAAGGGGTGGCTTGAAAGGGCACTTCATCTTCAACATAAGTGGTAAAAATGCCCACCACACAATAACGGCTATCTTCCAGTAATCGCTCTAAAGTGAGGGTTGAATCTTTTCCACTAGACCAACTGACAATAACGTTCTTTTTCATCATCACACTCGCAAAGTAAAAACCGCCCACTGGCGGTTTCAAAAATTAGAATTGATAAGCAACGTTGAGGTAATAAGCTCGCTCTGGCGCTTTGTAACCAATCGCCGTTTCATACTGCTCGTTAAATACGTTATCGATTCGACTGCGAACAATCAGATCATCATTCATCCAGTAGCCAACCGACATATCCCATAAGTTGGTTGCGGAAATGTAGTCGTCACTCATGGGCGATGCTGTTGGAAGATCAAGCCGTTTGCCTGTGTAAGTATAGGTAGCGTTAAACTCAAACTTACCGAGATTCATTGAGCTGATCCATTTATAATTTTGCTTTGCACGACGTGCCAGTTGGACATCGTTATCATCTTTGTGATCTTTAAACTCAGCCACAACCGTATGGTTAACAGGCCCAGTATCAAAGTTCACATCAAACTCTAAGCCTTTAATCCGAGCATCAGTGTTGTCTGAATACCAGTCATCTGAAGAAGAGGCTGGTTTATACCAAATGATGAGGTTATCCACTTTGTTGTCATAAGCAGACAGATTCCATCTTGCAAACGAATAGACACCCGAGATGCCGAGCTCTACATTTTTTGACTCTTCCGGTTGTAAGTCTGGAGTAGTGCTTAAATCTGAATACGTTGGTGCCTTAAAAGCAGTACCGTAAGTAGCGCGCACAAAATGAGCTTCGTTAAGTTGATACCCAGCCGCCACAGACCAAGTTGTATAATTGTCATACTGATCGTATTCGTCATAGCGAATATTGGATTCCAACACCCAGCGATTGACATATAACCGACCAGAAGCGAACGCACCTTTGGTATCTCGGCTTTCACCCGCTAATTTATGAGCACTGCCACGATTTTTCGCGTCATCGGCAAGGCGTTCACGGCGAGCATCAATACCTGCACCGATTTCCGATGTTGATGTCAGTTGGTAGAGATTGGCCCACTGCAGCTGCGTAAGACTGATATTGGCCTTAGTGCTGGCATTTGCCCGACCTTCCGCCAGTGAATAATCTAAGTTCTCAGTTTGCTGGTAGTTCAAACTGACCAAGCTTTTTAACTGTTCATTGTGATAATTCAGTTGGCCAGTAACGCTTTCATTTTGTGAGTAACCCTGTTTAACCGAACCATAAGAGTCATATTGAGCATCACTGTCAAACCAGCTTGCAGAAACATAGCCAAGCCAATGCTTACTTAATTGATGCTCATAACCAGCTATCAGGTTTTGGCTATCAAAACCATATTGGGTACCGTTTCCCGTCTTTTTAATATCATAGCCATCGGTTTGTTCAAAACCTGCCGCTACTTGGATATGCCCTTGTTCGTTCACATCCGCTTTAGCCACTATATCGGCTTTTTTAGACGCAAGGCTGCCAATGCCCAGCGCTAGTTGTTTAGCATCATCGCCTCGGTGAGAGCGAGTGATAATATTGATCACACCGCCAATCGCATCAGAACCATAAACTGACGCACTCGGACCACGAATAACCTCTAGGCGTTCCACTAAACCAATCGGAAAACGGTTAATCGCCACACCACCTGCAGATGAATTGATACGAATACCATCCACCAATACCAACACATGATCACTGTTAGTTCCGCGCATAAAAATAGACGCATTGTGTCCTCGCCCACCATTTTGGGCGATTTCCACGCCGGGGACTCGGCGTAATACTTCGGTTAATGAGTTGGCTTGATACTGTTCGATCTCTTCACGTGACACAACGGTTACTGAAGAAAGAACTGAGGATTCGATTTGCTCGAAACGGTTAGCCGTCACCACGAGCGACTCTTCAGTGTTTTGAGCATAAGAAGAAAATGAGGCATACGGAAGCAGCGATGCTACAGCCGCCGCTAAAAGGGATTTATTCATATTGTGATCCTAATTCGCGTAAGTCCTACCAAATCAACCAAAAGGTGGTATAGATTTGGCTGCTGGCAGGTATTCGGACTTGAGAGCTCTTGACCTACTAACCCGACTTCCCACAGCATTTTCCTGCAGTGTCATATTGGGTGTTCGTTCTCTCTTACCGCTGCGCGTCAGTTCTGGATTCACACCAGATTCCCTTTTCGGCCATCTATACCGCTAGATAGCACCAGCTGAGGGCGATACTATGGCTCTATTGATAATTTGTCTAGTACTGATTGGTGTCAGCTATTTTTGTTAGCTCGCAATTAATGACTAATTCAGGACAAAACTGGACAAGCGCGAGGGATTGAATAAAATCTGCGCTCTTTATTATTTGAATGCACCATACCCAAGCAAAGGTAATACCATGGCGACTCTTGATGTAAACCCACAACACTACCAGCAACAGTTGGCGGAAAAGACCGAGCGTCTGACCCAAATGTTCGCACAATACAACATGCCTCAGTTGGAAGTGTTTGAATCACCAGAGCAGCATTACCGTATGCGTGCAGAATTTCGAGTTTGGCACGAAGGTGATGAGCTTTACTACATCATGTTCAACCAAGAAACACGTGAAAAATACCGCGTTGACCAGTTTCCTGCGGCCAGTCGTTTAATTAATGATTTGATGCCACTTTTGGTCGATGCACTTAAAGGCAGCGACTCACTGCGCCGTAAACTTTTCCAAGTGGATTTTCTCTCCACTCTTAGTGGTGAAGTATTGGTTTCTCTGCTTTATCATCGCCAACTCGATGAAGAATGGATAACCCAAGCAAAAGCATTAAAACAGCGTCTCAATGATGAGGGATTCAACCTCAATTTGATTGGCCGTGCACGTAAAATGAAAGTCGTGCTCGATCGAGATTTTGTGATTGAGAAGCTGAACGTACATGGTCAAAGTTACATTTATCAACAAGTGGAAAACAGCTTTACTCAGCCAAACGGTACTGTCGCACAAAAAATGTTGGAATGGGCCGTTGACTGTACGCAAGAGAGCCAAGGCGATTTATTGGAGCTCTACTGTGGGAATGGTAACTTTTCACTGGCATTGGCGAAAAATTTCGAGCGAGTGCTCGCAACCGAATTAGCCAAACCTTCTGTTGATTCCGCGCAATACAACATTGCGGCGAATAAAATAGACAATGTGCAAATCATCCGCATGTCTGCCGAAGAGTTTACTCAAGCGATGGAAGGTCAACGTGAGTTTCGTCGTTTACAACAAGCGGGAGTTGATCTCAAAAGCTATCGTTGCAACACCATTTTTGTTGACCCACCGCGCTCGGGTATGGATATCGATACCTGCAAAATGGTGCAAGGCTACGAGCGGATTGTGTATATCTCCTGCAACCCAGAAACCTTAAAAGAGAATTTAGACACTCTATGTGAAACACACAAAGTGACTCGTTTCGCTCTATTCGACCAATTCCCCTACACCCACCACATGGAAGCAGGTGTGATGCTGGAGAAGATTAAATAAGACTTTCAATCAATATTTAAATTTCGATTTAATCGGCTTTCACGCATTTATACTGACAACATTACCTATCATGCTGCTCGCTCTGACTAACGGTTTAATCAGGGCGAGCTATGGCACAGGGCGATGCAGAGCCCATACGATAACCGTTGAGATCACCGCTTACCTTCTGTCCCCAATGCAGAATCTCTGCATACTCACCCAATTCTACAATCAGTAGAACCTGCTCACCTGTTAATTCAATCAATGGTTATCTGTCATTTTGTCTGACTTTGAAGCAGGAAATTACATCGCATCACAATGAATAGAACAAAATAATCGGTGAGCCAAACTAAATGCATGGGAACGTTTACAGATTGATTTTGATATAAACGTCAGATCCAAAGCCAATCTCATCAAGGAAAGTTCATCACTCGCCGTTAAAATTGCTTAAAAACACATTCAAGAGAGGATGATCACACGAAAGAAGAATAAATCCGTTATTACTATGAAAATGTAAACTCCACAATGGAAACGTTTCCACATTTTATTTACACTGAGTAGCAAGCTAGGACTCAAAAAATAAAACGATTAGCTACTCTATGTATGGCACTGTTTTTGGCCGCGTTAGCGTCGATTACCAGAGCAAAAAAGTCATCCATTACGGTATTCACTACCGTAGCGCAACACGGTTAGAAACAAAAAATCAAGTAGGAAAACCATGAAGGCATTTTCAGATATTCTCCAACGACGTGACTGGGAAACCCCACAATCAGTGAATATTCACTGCTTAAAAGCACACAGCCCACTTTCCAGTTACCGAGATATTGACCATGCCCGTGACGGCGTTTACGCCCAGCGTCAATCGCTGAATGGCCAATGGAAATTCAAAGTGTTCGACTCGCCCGAACAAGTCGAAGGCGAGTTTATTCAAACCAAATTCAATGATACGAACTGGGATGAAATAACGGTTCCTTCCAACTGGCAGCTACAAGGCTACGACAAACCAATTTACACCAACGTAAAATACCCATTTGAAGTAAACCCTCCATTCGTGCCCGCCGAAAACCCGACAGGTTGTTACCGCACTACGATTTCCCGCTCAGAAGCCGATCTTGCCAATACCCAGCGCATCATCTTCGATGGTGTGAACTCAGCATTCCACCTATGGTGCAACGGTACTTGGGTAGGATACAGCCAAGATAGCCGTTTGCCTTCTGAATTCGACTTATCACCCTACCTAGTGGCTGGCGAGAATACACTTGCCGTGATGGTGATGCGTTGGTGTGATGGCTGCTACCTAGAAGACCAAGACATGTGGTGGCTAAGTGGTATTTTCCGCGACGTAGCTCTGCTTTCTAAACCGCAATACTGCATTGAAGATGTATTCGTCACGCCAGATTTGGATGCGTGTTATCGCGATGGTTCACTATCAATCGTGACGCATATTTCAGCGCCAGATTGTTACCAAGTGCAAGTGCAGCTCTTTGATGGTGAATGCGCAGTGACTGAGCCGCGAATTGATCGACCGCACAACCGCCGTATTGACGAGCGAGGCACATACGATGACGTGGTATTTCAAACATTGCATGTGCGTGAGCCAAACAAATGGAGCGCAGAAACCCCCAATCTATACCGCCTAGTCATTTCCCTATTAGATGAAAACGGCATGCATCTAGAGAGTGAAGCCTATCATGTGGGCTTTCGCAAAGTGGAAATCACTGATGGTCAGTTGAAACTCAACGGCAGGCCTTTGCTGATCCGTGGCGTTAACCGTCATGAGCATCATCCAGAGCTTGGGCATGTGATGACAGAAGAAGACATGATCCGCGACATCTGTTTGATGAAGCAATACAATTTCAACGCGGTACGTACAGCGCACTACCCAAATCACCCTCGTTGGTACGAACTGTGTGACCAATACGGCTTGTACGTGTGCGATGAAGCGAACATCGAAACCCATGGCATGCAGCCGATGAATCGCCTTTCGAGCAATCCACAATGGGCGCACGCATACATGAGCCGCTACACCCAAATGGTGATGCGCGATAAAAACCATCCTTCTATCATCATCTGGTCTTTGGGTAACGAGTCTGGCCACGGCAGTAACCACAATGCGATGTACGCTTGGTCGAAAAACTACGATCCGTCGCGCCCTGTTCAATATGAAGGTGGCGGTGCCAATACCGCTGCAACCGACATCATTGCGCCTATGTACGCCCGTGTGAATACAACGATTGCAGATGAAGCAGTGCCAAAATGGCCAATCAAAAAATGGATTTCTCTACCCAACGAAACTCGCCCACTGATCTTATGTGAATACGCTCACGCAATGGGTAACAGTTTGGGGAGTTTTAATGAATATTGGGATGCATTCCGCGAGTTTCCTCGCCTTCAAGGCGGCTTTATCTGGGATTGGGTAGACCAAGGCTTGAGCCAATGGGACGAGAACGGCCAACACTTCTGGGCTTACGGTGGCGATTTTGGCGATAAAATCAATGACCGCCAGTTCTGCATCAACGGGTTGATCTTCCCAGATCGCACTGTGCATCCAACATTGGAAGAAGCCAAATACTGCCAGCGTATGATTCGCGTGTCGCTGCAAGAACAAGCGAAAGGATTCTGTCATCTATTAGTAACTAACGAAAACCTATTTCGTGCAACGGACAACGAGCAATTGAACTGGTCACTTTTGGAAGATGGCAAATTGATTCAATCTGGCTCAGTGGTGCTGAACATCAAAGCCGATAGCCAAGCAACCGTAGATATTGCTTTTGAATTTACACCTAAAGCAGAAGCGCGATACCACTTGAATACTGACATCACCTTAGTGGCTGAAACACTTTGGGCACCCGCGGGACATGTGAGCGCTTCTGAGCAATTTGCGCTACGCAATACCTCAGGTCTCGCCATGCCTAAATTGGAAACGCAACCAGCCCCAGCGATAAGCCAGCAAAAAGGCATGATCGTAGTCACCAGCCTAGATGAGAAGCATCAATGGTGCTGGGATAGTCAAACAGGTTTGATGATTGATTGGCAAGTCGATGGCAAAGCGCAAATGCTGGCGGCACCGCAAGATAACTTCTTCCGTGCGCCACTGGATAACGATATTGGTGTGAGTGAAGTGGATAACGTAGATCCAAACGCTTGGGTATGCCGTTGGGATATGGCTGGTATTGGCCAATGGAAACGCGAATGTGTCAGTTGCCATAGCGACATGTTGGCGCATGCCGTGCAAGTAACATCAACTTTCGCTTACCAATTCAACGGTGCCGTGCAAGCCATCACCACTTGGACGCATACGCTGAAAAACAGTGGCGAAATGCAGCTGACCGTTGATGTGACACTTGCCGATGATCTACCACCCATGCCACGTATCGGCTTGGAGTTGCAATTGCCATTGCATGAGCAGAGTACACCAATCACTTGGCAAGGTTTAGGTCCGTTTGAGAACTACCCAGACCGCCTATCTGCAGCACGTTTTGGCTTGCACACGCAAACGCTAGAAGAGATGCATACTCCGTACATTTTCCCAACCGACAGTGGCTTGCGTTGTGGAACTCAATGGCTGCAAGTGAACGAACTGGCGATATCTGGCGATTTCCAATTTAGTGTCAGTCAATATGCTCAACAGACGCTGGCAAAAGCAAAACACACCTGTGATTTAATGGCAGAAAAAACCATTTATGTGCGCCTAGACCATCAGCACATGGGCGTGGGTGGTGATGATTCTTGGAGCCCTAGTGTGCACAAAGAATTCCAGCTAACTGGCAATAATTACGTTTACCGAATATCGTTCAAAGCAATTTCGCATCGTATTTAAAAACGCACCGATAACGGCTATCGCCACTTACAACGATTACGTGACAGCGGGATGCATGACGCTACGACAAGAAAACGGCGTCCACATCCCTGTGATATGTCTTTGATAGGCTTGGATGACGGTCACATCGCACGCTATATCTACCTAGTCATTGATGACTTAGTCGGCGTGATGGCGACCAAGAAAACCCAATTTTCTTCCAACCCAGAGTAGCAACAACAGCAATACGAGAATGGCGAAAAAGTTAGAACCAGAATCTGGATATTGTGCTTTGATAAATGCCGAATGACCAAAAGCACCGACAAAGAAACAGGCAAGCGCTACCAATGGAAGATCTTCCGCCACCGGATGGCGCAAATATTCTTGATACAACGCCTGCACAGAAAGCACTAATGCAATCAGTGGGAAAATGGAGAACGGAACTTGGCTAATGGTTACCCAAGACAACAAGGCATCGCCGCACATACCTGCGATGAGCGCTAGCACAAGTGTTTTTCTTTCCGAACCACGATGGGTTGTGTTGTTTTCATTCGACATTACTCTATCCCCCCTTTGAGCCGATTACGTTCACGTTCTTTGCGATACCAAAATGCCCCTTTGGCTAGCATTCGCAACTGCATGATCAAACGTTCAGCAAGCTCATCTCGCTCACGTCGATCTAAATCTAAAGCTTCAGCGCCGGAGCTGAACACCAAAATAACGGAAGCTTCGGCCTGAGTTAATGCCTCGTCACGACCCATGCCTGTCGTCATCAAATACTCGGTGAGCTCTGCGGAAAAGTGCTGTATTTCTCGCACTACCGCGGCACGAAACTCGCAAGAAGTACCTGAGCGTTCTCGCAGTAATAAGCGAAACACATTGGGACTACTTTCAATAAATTCCATGAAGGTTTCAACCGACGTGCGAATCACACTGCCCTCTTTGACAATGCGCTGCCGTGCTTGGCGCATCAATTGACGCAGCAGTAAACCGCCTTCATCAACCATGGTTAAACCCAACTCATCCATATCTTTAAAATGTCGATAGAATGAGGTGGGCGCAATCCCCGCCTCGCGGGCCACTTCTCGTAAACTTAAGTTAGAAAAACTCCGATCGGCACTTAATTGGCTAAATGCTGCATCAATCAATGAACGACGTGTTTTTTCTTTTTGTAATGCGCGAATTCCCATCGATTTCATATTAAGTCGCTTCTCTTTTACTATCTGAGCCATACTATAACGTGATTGAGCACGTTGTCTAAGCCACAACATCGCCTCTTTGGACAAAGTAACCAATTAAACAGTCACCTAACCTAATTTCAATCACTCGCCACAGTAAGATGGGCAAAGCAATAGCATAAAGTGGCATTTTCACCTCTCGAGCGTGATCCTCTCCACTCTCTGATGGCAACATCGTTTACCGCACTGATGGATCAGTTAAAATCTCGCTACAGCAATGTTAAACAAATACAACAAGGAATAGAGTATGGCGAACCAAAACCACTTCGATGTCATCGTAATTGGTAGCGGCCCGGGCGGAGAAGGCGCCGCAATGGGTTTGACTAAAGCGGGGTTTAATGTCGCCATTATCGAAAAAGAGAGTAGTGTTGGCGGAGGTTGTACCCATTGGGGCACCATTCCCTCCAAGGCGTTACGCCATGCGGTCAGCCGCATCATCGAATTCAACAGTAACCCTCTATTTTGTAAAAACAACACCAGTATTCATCTCACTTTCTCTGATATTTTAGGCCATGCTAAATCTGTGATTGATAAACAGACGCGCTTGCGCCAAGGCTTTTACGATCGCAATCAGTGTACGCTGATTTTTGGTAACGCTAAGTTTACCCACAAAAACACCGTGGCGGTTACGCACGCTGACGGCAGCATCGAAAAATACAGCGCCGACAAATTTGTGATTGCGACTGGCTCACGCCCTTATCAACCTGATGATGTTGATTTTACTCATGAACGAGTTTATGACAGCGATTCGATTCTCTCGCTTAAACACGATCCTCGCCACATCATCATTTATGGCGCAGGCGTCATTGGTTGCGAATACGCTTCGATTTTCCGCGGCTTAGGCGTCAAAACCGACCTCATCAATACCCGTGACCGCTTGCTGTCGTTTCTGGATAACGAAACGTCTGATGCACTCTCGTACCATTTTTGGAACAGCGGCATTGTGATTCGTAATGATGAAACCCATGAAAAGATTGAAGGCACTGACGATGGTGTGATCGTTCACTTGCAATCGGGCAAAAAAATGAAAGCCGACTGTATCTTGTACGCCAATGGACGCACGGGCAACACTGACAAATTGAACCTCAAAGCGGTGGGCCTGAATGCCGACTCACGTGGTCAACTGGCTGTCAATCGTAACTATCAAACCTCGGTGGAGCACATCTACGCGGTCGGTGATGTAATTGGCTACCCAAGCCTTGCGAGCGCAGCCTATGATCAAGGTCGATTTGTCGCTCAAGCGATTGCTCATGGTCAAGCGCAAGGGCACTTAATTGATGACATTCCAACTGGGATTTACACCATTCCTGAAATCAGTTCAGTGGGCAAAACAGAGCAAGAACTCACCGCGGCCAAAATTCCGTATGAAGTTGGCCGCTCTTCGTTTAAACACCTCGCACGAGCACAAATTTCTGGCAAAGATATCGGCAGCTTGAAAATTTTGTTTCACCGAGAGACAAAAGAAATTTTAGGTATTCATGTGTTTGGAGAACGCGCGGCTGAAATAATCCATATCGGACAGGCAATTATGGAGCAAAAAGGCGAAGCCAATACCCTCGAATATTTCGTCAATACCACCTTCAATTATCCAACCATGGCCGAAGCCTACCGCGTGGCGGCGTTAAATGGCCTGAATCGATTGTTCTAATCATCGACCTAATTCTGCCTGCTAATGGAATGAAAGCCGCTAACGAGTGCGGCTTTCTTTTTGGTAACCTAGTAAGTGAAGTGCTTAGGGATAGATTCGGTGATCAAGTGAGAAAAACACCGCGTCGCCATTGTGAGATAAAGACCACACCTAAACTGATGCCGCGCATCGCCATAAAGCTGATCATCGCCATCCACAGGGCGTGATTACCCAAAGACTGAGCCAGATAGAAAACGCTGAAAAAACTGCACATCGCGACAAACATGCTGTTGCGCATCTCTTTACCTTTGGTCGCGCCGATAAAAATACCATCCAATAAAAAACACCACATCGCGGTTAACGGCATCGCCACCAGCCACGGTAGATAACGGTTAGCCGCTTGCTGAACTGCGTTAATGTCAGTGATCAGCGTGATCAGCGCCGATCCCCACACCGCAAACATCACCGTTAACGCTAAACAGATTAGCGCACTCCAGAAAAAACTGCCGATCAGAGCACTTTTGAGCTGCGCCTCACTTTTTGCACCAATCGCTTTGCCAACCATGGCCTCCATCGCATAAGCGAAACCATCCATGCCATAGGAGATCATCATCAAAAAACTCATTAAGACAGCGTTAGCCGCCACAGTTTGATCGCCAAAGGCCGCCCCTTGAAAGGTCATAAAGCTGAACGCCGCCTGCAAACAGAGTGAACGCAGGAAAATATCGCGATTCAATTTCACAAAGCGGCTAAGACCTTGTGTCACTAAAACACCTAGCTGCAGTGGCGAAGGGAGTTGATGCCGCAACCAATAGCGCCAAACACACAGTAAGCCAAAGCTCATGCCCGCATAATCGGCGATAACCGATGCCAGCGCAGCACCTTCCACTTTCCAGCCGAAACCCAACACAAACAGAATATCCAACGCGATGTTGGTTAAGTTAGTGATGATTACCATCCACATTGGCGCTTTGGCATTTTGCGTGGCTAACAGCCAGCCGAGCAGTACAAAGTTGGCCAATGCGGCGGGCGCACTCCACGCTCGAATCACAAAATACTGCAACCCATATTGCTTTACTTGCTCACTGGCACTGCTGGCTGAAAAAATCGCATCGCCAATCCATCGATGCAGAATCAAAAACAACAACGCAAATGCCAGTGCCATCAAGAGCCCTTGCAACAAGACTAACGCCAGTTTTTGTGGCGACTGTTCACCGTATGCTTGCGCTGCAAGGCCTGTGGTCGACATTCTTAAAAAGCCGAGTAACCAGAAAGTGACACTGACTACCGTACCGCCAAGCGCCACTCCACCTAAATACCAAGCGTGTTCCAGATGACCGATCACCGCCGCATCAACTAAACCTAACAGCGGTACAGTAATATTGGACAGCACCATAGGTATCGCCAGTAGCAACACTTGCCGATGTACGGAACGATTCGATAACGTTTGTAAAATAGATTGCAACACGTTGACCTCTCATGGGTGAGAGCAAAGTGTAGCGGAGTGATAGGAGGACGGCTAGCGGTTACTCACCAACGGACATAAACTAAAACGGGTGTTAAGCGCAGCTTGTAAACCATCACCTTACTTAACCAACGTTGCCATAATTTCCAGCGGCCACAATGTTGATCGAGCGGTGAAAACGTTTTTGCCGACGAAGCCCAAGGCAAGACATTGAGTACCGCTTCGGTTGGATTAGCAAAACCATGTCCGTAATGGCCTGAGCCCATTTTCTGACCTAAAGCGGAAGCAGTTTTGTCTCCAGCCAGCATTAAACAAGCCGCCGCATTAGAAAAATGCAAACCCAATGCGCGGATAAAATAGGTGAGTTGCTGCGCCGTACAATCTAATAACGCATGCTCACAAACGATTAAAACGGCTGAGGATTCCGCAATAGGCAATCCATCCAACCACTGAAGATCATCGACACTGCCACACACATGTTGATAACGCTCACTGCGATGAAACAATTTCTGCCGCCACAGCAGGTTTTCGGTGATATCGAGTTCTATCCAATGGCAACGCCCGTTGTCTACCCGATAAAAACGGGTATCTAACCCTGCACCGACATTAATGATCCATCCATCAGGGTTACGCTCAATAAACGCGCGCACTTGTTGATCGCACAATTGCGTTAAGGTGGCATGCAGTAATTGTTTTTGATCGATATTACCGCTTAAACATTCGGGGGCTAAGTGACAGCTCTGGCAGGCCTTTGCAGCGATCGGATCATACACTAACCCGTTATCAACCAAACTTTCGCGGCTACGAAACCACAACGGTTGAACTAAATTGGTTGGAATATGATGACGTGGGGTTAGTGAATGTTTATTGGTAGGCATTACCATCTTCCTTATGTCGCAACTCGATGTAACAACAAAGAAGATGATAATGAATATCAGTTAGAATAACAAGTTATTGAGAATAGATCTCAATAATAAATTACATCCAATCGGTATTGCGAATAATGCCGACGGCCACACCTTCAATGGTGAGCTGCTGAGATTTAAGATCCACTTCAATTGGAGAGAACGCTTCATTCTCTGCGTGCAATAACACGGTAGAGCCTTTGCGTTCTAGACGTTTTACCGTCACATCATCTTCAACACGCGCCACCACCACTTGCCCATTACGCACATCTTGTGTTTTGTGCACTGCGAGTAAATCACCGTCCATAATGCCAATATCTTTCATACTTTCGCCTTGCACACGCAGTAAGAAATCCGCTTGAGGGCGAAACATATTGGGATCCACTTGGTAATGCGCTTCGACATGCTCTTGCGCCAAAATAGGCTCTCCCGCCGCGACTCGACCAATTAAAGGCAGGCCAAGATCTTCTGGCTCATTGGCAGCTTCAAGTAAGATACGCAACCCACGAGAGGCACCCGGAATAATTTCAATCGCTTGTTTACGAGCCAGTGCTTTTAAATGCTCTTCTGCGGCATTGGCGGAACGAAAACCCAGCTCGCGTGCGATTTCAGCGCGAGTCGGTGGCATTCCGGTTTCGTCGATCTTACTGCGGATAAGATCAAATACTTGTTGCTGGCGGGGCGTTAACGGCTTCATATCTCACCTGTCTGTTTATACAGTTAACTGTGAGTATATCCAGTAATCGAATAAATGGAAGAGCGGACGCTTATTTTTTGGCTATTTACAAAAAATGCCGCAATCGACCGATAAATACCTCACCGATTCACTCACCGCGCTCGCAAGTGATGCTGTTTTACTAAACAATAATGATTAAAAGGTTTGACCAGTTTCTGGTATCCTTGCGGCTCAAAAATAGCTAGCCGCTTCGGCGCATATCGATTTCTCTGAGTATCAACTCACAGGGAAATGGACATGCGCTTAAGCATATTGAAATATTCTTGAGGCGACGACCTTTATGTCTTCTGGACACTCATTATCTCGTTCACTACTAAAATTACCTTTGTCTGCATTGGTCAAAGGCACGGCGATCCCTTCTAATCCAATAGAAGACCACGGCATTGATATTCACAAGCCGATTGTTTACGCCTTACCTTTTCGCTCAAGTGTGGATTTGCTCACCTTGCAAACTCACGCCAAAGAACTGGGTTTACCTGACCCGCTGCAACCGCTTGAGCTAAACGGCAAAAGTTTTGCCCGTTATGTTTTCATCTCGGCGCGCCCAACCTTGATGCGCAATGATCAGCACGTTCCTAGTGACTCTATCGCTCTTTTTTCTGAACTGCTTGAGCTACATAAGTTTGATACGGAATTGGACGTTCAAATGATCCCAGCGACGGTGCTTTGGGGACGTAAACCAGGTAAAGAGGGGCAAGAGAAACCCTATCTCCAAGCCTTAAATGGCCCACAAAAAGCACTCGCGGTAATTTTTGCTGGACGCGATTGCATGGTGCGCTTTAGCCCCGTCGTTTCACTGCGCTATATGGCTGATTCACACGGCACCGACGAATCTATCGCGCATAAATTGGCACGAGTGGCTCGTATTCATTTCTCTCGCCAAAAGCTGGCAGCTTCTGGGCCAAATTTGCCCAATCGCCAAGCGCTGTTTAACCGCCTAATTAAATCACAAGCGATTGAAAAAGCGATTGAAGATCAAGCGAAAGCCAACAATATCTCCCTCGAAAAAGCGCGCAAAGAAGCGCATGACATCATGGATGAGATTGCCGCTGATTTCTCTTACTCCTTAATCAAGAAAGGAGAGCGCATACTGGGCTGGTTATGGAACCGCATTTACCAAGGGCTTAATATAAATAATGCCGCCACCGTGCGTCGCCTTGCGCAAGATGGACACGAGATTGTCTATGTCCCTTGCCACCGCAGCCATATGGATTATCTCTTACTTTCTTATGTGCTGTATCGCGAAGGTATGGTGCCACCGCATATTGCTGCCGGAATCAACTTGAATTTTTTCCCAGCAGGTCCGATTTTCCGCCGTGGCGGCGCATTCTTCATTCGTCGCAGCTTTAAAGGCAATAAGCTCTATTCGACCATTTTCCGCGAATATCTGGCCGAGCTATTTGCCAAAGGCTATTCAGTTGAATATTTCAGCGAAGGTGGCCGTTCACGCACTGGCCGTTTACTGCCAGCGAAAACAGGCATGCTGGCGATGACCATCCAAGCCATGTTGCGCGGCCTTAACCGCCCGGTGACCCTCGTGCCGGTTTATATCGGTTATGAACACGTGATGGAAGTAAGCACTTACGCCAAAGAGCTACGCGGCAAAAGCAAAGAAAAAGAAAATGCGGGTTTAGTGCTGCGCACGATTCGCAAGCTGCGTAATTTTGGCCAAGGCTATGTCAATTTCGGCGAACCGATCCCACTGAACCAATACCTTAACGAGCAAGTGCCAGAATGGACGCAAGACATTGACCCAATGGGCAGCACCAAGCCGCAGTGGATCAACCCTATTGTTAACCAACTGGCCACCAAGATGATGACGCACATTAACGATGCGGCGGCGGCCAATGCCTTAACTTTGTGTGCCACCGCGTTACTTGCTTCACGCCAAAGCGCACTGGCTCGTGACAATTTGGTTAAGCAAATCGACTGCTATTTATCGCTACTAAATAACGTGCGCTACTCAGCAACCTGCACTGTGCCTAAAGCCAGTGCGGAAGAACTGGTTAACCACGCACAGTCGCTCGACAAGTTTGTAATTGAATCCGATACCATGGGTGAGATTATTTCTCTTGACCGCAATCAGTCGATTTTGATGACCTACTATCGCAATAACATCATTCATCTGTTTGCCATTCCCTCACTGATTGCGCAGATGTTGATCCGCCAGCAAACGCTATCACTAGAGCAGATAACCGCCAATGTGGCACTGATTTATCCCTTCTTAAAGCAGGAGCTGTTTTTAAGCTTTGCGCAAGATGAACTCGCAGATGTAGTCAACGCTTACGTTAACGAACTGCAACGTCAACAATTAGTAACGCTAGAAGAGGGTGTCGTGGCTATTAATCAAGCCAAAACACAAGTGTTGATGCTGCTCGGTCGTACCATTTCAGAAACCCTACAACGCTACGCGATTGCTCTCAATCTATTGGTTGCCAACCCTGAAGTGGGCAAATCTGATTTAGAGCAAAAAAGCCAAGAAATTGCACAACGTCTTGGCCGTTTGCATGGCATCAATGCCCCTGAGTTTTTTGATAAAGGGGTATTCTCCGCCATGTTTGTCACGCTCAAAGAGCAGGGCTATTTGGATGTTGATGGCAATTGCCATTTAGAACCAACCGTTCAGCTAGCACGCCTACTTTACTCGATGCTCTATCCTGAAATTCGCTTAACCATTCAAGAAAGTCTCTGCCAAGCGAACTAATCGGTCGTAAGAAACAGTAAAGGCATCCCAATGGATGCCTTTACTTTATTCGTGAAGTACTTACAAAAACTAGTGAACTACTTACCAAAACGCAAAAAGCAGGCCCAACGTTAACACCATGCCAACGTGATTGTTATTGAGAAAAGCGTGGAAGCATAAATCACGATCACGATGACGAATTAAACGCTGCTGATAAACAAACAGAGCCGCTGCAGCCAATACTGACCAATAAAAACTCGCCCCTAACTGATAATAGCCACCAAGTGCGATCATCAACGCCAGTACCAATAACTGTAAAATGCCGATGATGATTTTATCAAAACGACCAAATAAAATAGCGGTCGATTTGACTCCGATATTGATATCGTCATCACGATCAACCATCGCATACTGCGTATCATACGCCACAGTCCACAACGCATTGATCAAAAATAGCCCCCACATCACCGCTGGCAATTCGTTGGCTTGCGCCGCCCATGCCATCGGAATAGACCAACTAAAGGCCAGCCCTAATACCAACTGCGGAAGGTGTGTATAACGTTTCATGAACGGATAAACAAACGCTAATGCGATACCAACAAAGGAGAGCTGAACCGTGAGTGGATTCATGGTCAAAACCAGCAGGAAAGAAGTGATACCTAGCGTTAAAAACAGTGCAATCGCCTCTTTGGTTGTCACACTCCCGGCAGGCAAAGGCCGCTGTTTGGTTCGTTTAACATGTCCATCGACTCTGCGATCGGCAAAATCGTTGATCACGCAACCCGCTGAGCGCATCAACAACACCCCCAACACGAATACCAATAATACTTTAGGATCGGGGAAACCTTGCGCGGCTAAAATCAATGCCCATAAGGTTGGCCACAACAATAGCAAAGAACCAATTGGCCGGTCCATGCGCATCAGTTGCCAATAAGCACGCGCCTTAACCAAAGTCATGACACTCTCTCCTTAGAGTAAATCGGTGAAAAGGGTAAAAACAGCTCCGCAACTAACATCGGTTTATTATTCATCCATAATCGTGAACGGCGTGCAAGCAACGGCCCCTCTTCCATCATTGCCCAGCCCACTTGTAGTGCGTCACGCTTAACGTGCTCAGCACGAAAAACCGTTAACCCAAGCGGGATATCACCTTGGCGCGCTAAGTCATATTGCTGACCCAGCATCGAAGATTGAGGAATTAAAGTACGGCCTAAAACCCATGGCTGTTGATCACCACGCAGCACAACCTGACGTAACAAACAGGCTTCATCAGATAACAGAGCCATCTCATCGCCCTGTAATTTTTCTGCCTCAACGAGCTTATTGTGCAGTAGTTCAACGCTCAGTTGCTGACACTGCGCCTCTAACACGCGAGATAATGATCCTTGCTCTAAAAGCCAAGACTGAGAAACCTGATCAGGAAAAGAAAAAACGTCAGGTTGTTGCCAAATTACTTCTCGCAAAGCAGACAGATAGAGCGAAATTGATTGATTCATACTAGTATTCAATTAGTGGCTTTATCAACATACAATAAAGGTCCATTTTTGGTTAACACAACCATAAAAAGCGCTCACTCACAGAATCCCTCGGTTGGAGGTTAAAAACCCGCTTGTAAAAACGGGAAGCGACAACTGCGGTATATTCCAAACAACGAGATAAGCATTTTGATTACAATCCGATGCTCTATTGTAACAAGACTCAAGCGATTCGAGTATCGTGAACCAACTAAAGAAAAGATAGAAATATGCTTAAACGTTATGTAGCCCAAATAATTATCGCCCTAAGCTTGTTTTGTGCGTTACCAAGTTATGCACAAGATGAAAAAGCGCCTAGGCTGGCGTACTTTACCTTAGAGCCGGATCTCACCACCAACTTTTTCACTAAAGGAAATAAGTTAGGTTACATCCAAGTTCGTATCGACGTGATGGTATCCAGCGACGCCGATTTACCCGCCGTTGAACGGCACCAACCACTGATTCGTGATGCCATCGTCGAGCTACTCGGTAAACAGACCGAAGAGACGATAAAATCACTCGCAGGTCGGGAAGATTTAAGAAAAACGTTGGTCACAGAGCTCAACGCGGTGTTACTGCCTGAAATAGGCCGAACCATTATTGCTGACCTACTGTTTACTAAATACATCTATCAATAGAGCAGCGATTGCCGCTCTATTGATGTTTTGCTTAACGAGTTCGATGACGGCTGGCGTCATTTAATCCAAAGGCGATTCCTGCAAATAGACCCGCTAAATGCGCGCTGTTGGCAATCGCCATAAAGGGTTGCACAAACCCGAGCACAAACCCGAGCACTAACCACACCAGCATAAAACCGATCACCGGTTTGGGCATTTGCAAGCCAAGATGAGGGGCTTTCCAACCAAGCATCCATAGATAACCGACCAACGCATAGACCACACCCGATAAACCACCAAAATTGGCTCCTTCAACCCAGTACTGAGCCGCACCGGACAACAGTGCTGACACTAAAAATAGCTGTCCAAGTTTGAATGAGCCAAGCCGTTTTTCAACATCGCCCCCCAACTGCCACCACCATAACAAGTTAAAGACGATGTGCAGCACAGAGAAATGAAGTAAAGCATGACTAAACCAGCGCCAAATCTGCCATTGCTGCCCAGCCAAAGCAGGAAAATGTAATGCGGAAAATACTTGATTGGCTAGCCCAAACTGCTGCAATGCAAAGATAATGGCGCATACCATCATCACGCCCAGTGTTAAAGGCCCAGCTTTGGCTTTGAGCATCGCCAACATGCTCGGTGAACGATATTGAAAGTGACTTTTACGGCTTTCAGCCACATCCCATGAAGCGGCTTGATACTTTCTGTCATTTGGATTGTGCAGAAAATGGTTGAGTTCCGCTTCGGCTTCAATCTGATGTTGCTCATCAAGTAACCATAACGCAAATTGACCACTCCCTTCCGGCATCATTTGAATCTCAATTTCACGAGAGGCCATGTAATCAATAAAGGCTTGCGCCATTCTTGGGTTATTGAGCGTGATCAGTCTTAACATAAGTCATCCTAATTGCTGGTTACGGGCAAGCCTGCACGATGCCAAGCTTCGAATCCACCATCCACACTATACACCTGTTCAAAACCTTGGTTAATCAGATACTGTGCAGCACCTTGGCTGCTAATACCGTGATAACACATCACTAAAATAGGTTGGTCAAATTCGCTTTTTTCCATAAATGAAACCATGCTGTCGTTGGTTAAGTGGAATGCGCCATTTGCATGTGCAACCGCAAAAGATTGCGCATCACGAATATCCACTAATTGCGCATCATATTGTTCCATTAAAGCTTGTGCTGCTTGAGCATTGATATGTTGAAACTGATCCATCGCTTCCTCTGATTGGTTTTATTTTTAGCGTTTGATTGTAACCTATCCCAAGGCAATCAAGTACACGGCCTTTATAAGGTTATCCACCACTGATCACTTTTTCGCCGTTTGTGGATAATCTTGTGGATTGCGTTGATAAAGTAGTAAATGAGAAATAGATCCACAACATGTAGTGATGATCCTTACTTTTCTGTGTGTAACACAATACATATCCCCAAATATAAAACGGTGTTCAAGCCTTGATTTAACCGACTTGATGACAGCTCACGAATAATTTTGTCACAGAGTTATCCACAATCAGCGCGCTGAAAATTTGATCACTTTAAGTGATCAAAAATAAAAAAACCGAGATCGTAAGATCTCGGTTTTTAATGCACTTCACAATGAGTCAGTGATTAGAACTCGCCGACAGCATCCTTTAGCTTCTTCATTGCATTTTTTTCTAGCTGACGAATACGCTCAGCTGAGACACCATACTCTTCCGCTAACTCTTGTAGCGTAGCTTTTTGATCATCCAACCAACGAGAGCGCACAATATGTTTACTGCGTTCATCTAGGCTAGCCAACGCCAAGCTTAAACGATTGTTGGTGTGATGCTCCCAATTCGCCGCTTCAATGTTATCCGCAAGATCCGAATGCTTATCTTCGAGATAAAGCACAGGTGCCGTGTAAGAAGAGCTCGAATCATCGTCTTCCGCCGACATTTCAAAGGTGGCATCTTGCGCGGCTAAGCGTGATTCCATTTCTCGCACTTCAGCTGGGTCAACGCCCAACTCACGGGCAACCGCTTCCACTTCACCGCTATTAAACCAGCCTAAACGCTTTTTCGATTTGCGTAGGTTGAAGAATAGCTTACGTTGCGCTTTCGTGGTCGCTATTTTTACAATGCGCCAGTTGCGTAACACGTATTCGTGAATTTCAGCTTTGATCCAGTGCACAGCAAAGGAAACCAGTCTCACCCCAACTTCTGGGTTGAAACGCTTCACCGCTTTCATTAAGCCAATATTGCCTTCCTGAACTAAATCCGCCATGGGCAGGCCATAACCAGAATAGCCACGAGCAACGTGAACAACGAATCGAAGGTGCGATAAGATCAACCCTTTCGCCGCTTCAATTTCACCTTTGTAATGTAATCGCTCTGCGAGTGACCGCTCTTCTTCCGCGCTCAGCATTGGGTAGCTGTTCACTGAACGAATGTAGCTGTCTAAGCTGTCTTGTGAAACGAGAGCCATTTGATACGTTTGGTTTGTCATTCAATTCCTCATCAATTTCTGATCTGGAGTAATGGATGTTTTTAACCCGACAATCTTGAACCTAAAATGAACAAGATTCAAGCAAGGGGAAACTATTATGCATAAACAAGTCGCCTATACAAGTGCTGTGGCTAAAGCTAGCCAACAGTTATTGCCTACATATGACAATATTCAACTAAACTGGTTCAATTTCTTTTAAATGACGCTGCGCAGATACTTTTGCCGCTACGCATCCTAAGAAAGTACCGAGCATCAACAGCAGTAAGGATTCATCCCAACTTAGGCCAATAAGACGAAAACGGCTGTCATACAGTAGGGCAAGATCTTCAACGGCACCGTTCAATAAAATAGTCACAAAAGCGGTTAACAGCCAAGCGGCGAATGCGCCCAATAAACCAAACCACATGCCAGCATAGAGATAAGGACGCAAAATGTAGCGATCGGTGGCACCGATCAATTTCATGGTTTGGATCTCTTCTTTATTGGCTTGTACGTTAAAGCGCAAGGTGTTGCCCACAATGAGAAATACAGCGCCCAACATCAATACCGATAAACTCGCGACAATGATCGCCGCTAAAGTTCGAATGGCGTTTAACCTAGCAAGCCAATCTTCATCCAAGCGTACATCCGTGACGTCTTGTTCTGCTTGTATTTTTTTCGCCAGCGCTTTGATTTGCTCTTGCTGCTCAACCTGCGGGGTAACAATAAGCACGCCAGGTAAAGCGTAATCATCCAATAAACTAATGGCTTGTTCAAACCCGGCGTATTGACTCAGGTCATCCAATCCTTGCTGCGGTGAGATGTACTCCACGCTGGCGACATCGGCCAAACTTTCTAGCTCATCTTTCAACACCATAATTCGTGCTTCAGGTGTACGCTCATGTAGATAGACACTGATCTGAGCAGGGCTGGTGACATTATTGGCTACAGACGCGATATTTTTGCTCAGCAGGTACATACAGGCTGGCATCGCAAGCGCCATCGAAATAACGGCGAGCGTTAAAATATTGCCGAGTGGGCGTGACCATAAACTTGAAAATGAGGCCTTGGCCTGCTTAAAGTGGATGGCTAAAAAACTATCGGTTTTGGCCCGTTTCGGTTCACGTGCTTTCGCGTTCCTTTTATTCGACGACTTAACGGCCATAGTCTTCTACCTCGCTTAAAAAACCTTGGTTAAGTTCTAAATGACGATATTGAGGACGCGTGTTGACTAAGCTGATGTCGTGCGTCGCAAGCAAAATAGAGACTCCGGCACGGTTAAACTCTTCAAACAGTTTAAGCACACGGTTAGAAAGCTCTGGGTCTAAGTTACCCGTAGGCTCATCGGCCAGCAGTAAGGTAGGTCGGTTCACGACCGCTCTTGCGATACCCACTCGTTGCTGCTCACCTCCAGAAAGTTGGCTCGGTAAACAGCGTGCTTTGTCTAGCAGATCAGTTTTATCCAGCGCGGCTGAGACGCGACGCTTAATTTCATTTTCTGAAATCGATTCAATGCGCATTGGCAATGCCACATTGTCGTAAACCGTTCTGTCCATCAGTAAGCGATGATCTTGAAACACGATGCCGATGTTGCGGCGTAAAAAGGGAATATCTTGATTGGGAATACGCGTAATATCGTGACCGTTAAAGCTGATGCGCCCATCGGTTGGACGCTCAATCGCACAGATTAACTTCAACAAGGTGCTTTTACCGGCTCCGGAGTGCCCACCCAAAAACGCCATTTCTCCTCGGCGTAGGTGAAAGTCGACCTTTTGCAGCGCCTGACGGCCTCCGCGATACGCTTTGCTGACTTGTTGAAACTTAATCACTCGCTATTCCTCTCACCAGTCTCCATTGGATGATGAGGTGCTCATTGAGCACCCACGCACACTTACTCTTCGCGGCTAAACAGAGCTTCAATAAATTGCTGCGTTTCAAACGGACGTAAATCGTCAATCCCTTCGCCAACCCCAATAAAGCGGATCGGAATTTCAAACTGATCGGCTAGCGCAAAAATAACGCCGCCTTTCGCCGTGCCATCCAGCTTGGTTAATGTGATCCCAGTCACCGGGGCCACTTCACTAAAGAGTTTGGCTTGGCTGATGGCGTTTTGCCCAGTAGCAGCATCTAACGTCAGCATCACTTCATGCGGCGCTGATTGATCAATTTTTTTCATGACGCGCACAATTTTACGCAACTCTTCCATGAGGTTGCTCTTGTTTTGCAAGCGACCAGCGGTATCGGCGATCACCACATCCACACCACGTGCTTTGGCGGCCTCAATCGCATCATAAATCACTGATGCGCTGTCTGCGCCAGTGTGCTGCGCAATTACTGGTACGTTGTTACGCTCGCCCCACACCTGCAACTGCTCAACAGCCGCCGCACGAAAAGTATCGCCCGCCGCTAAGATCACTTTTTTACCTTGAGCTTGAAACTGTTTGGCCAACTTACCTATCGTGGTCGTTTTGCCTACACCGTTGACGCCGACCATTAAAATAACGTAGGGCGTTTTTTGGCTATCGATCACTAACGGTTGCTCTACTTTAGCCAAAATGTCAGCCATTTCGTCTTTCAGTAAACCGTAGAGTGCCTCTCCATCTTTCAACGCGTGGCGAGAGGCTTTTTCTGTCAGATTGCTGATGATTTTGAGTGTGGTTTCCATCCCAACATCGGCAATCAGCAGTTGCTCTTCCAGCTCTTCAAACAGCTCATCATCAATTTTCTTGCCTTTAAACAGACCAAAGAAACCCGCACCAATATTGGCTTTGGTTCGGCTAAGGCTGCGTTTTAAGCGTGCGAAAAAACTCTCGCTGGGTTTTTCTTGCTCTTGAATTCGTGCTTCTGCTTCTGCTTCTGC
>NZ_CP031479.1:123612-148425 GCF_003390515.1 Vibrio anguillarum
GCTTCTGCTTCTGCTTCTGCTAGCGCAGTGTGTGGCTCTTCGATGGGTTGAGCAACTGCCGTCGTTTCTTGTTCTTGCTCAGCATCAACTGGTTCGACAAGCGTAGATGGCTCAAGCACTTGTTCTGTTTCGCTGGTTGATTTACTTGATTCTTCGTCACCAAAACCGAGCCAAGAGAGTAATCCACGTTTCTTTTTTTCCGTCATCTGGGGATATCCTAGATCTACCTAACTAACTACGACCCTTTTCTTGAAGGATTATCCCTCGTAAGAAAAAGAAAAATGACAAAGCAGTGAAAACTTTCCAATTAGATTGGTAAACTTTGTCATTATTGAAATTCAATGGCTATACCAAACCCGTTTCGGGTTGGCAGATTGGGTATAGTATCACTTTATTAGCGGTCAAAAAATCTATGGTAAGACGTCGCCAACAAAACTCATCACAAAATAAGCCTTCAACGGGCTTTGTTCGCATTATTAGTGGCTTATGGAGAGGTCGTAAACTGCCTGTTCATGATGCCCAAGGTCTGCGTCCCACGACGGATCGCGTCAAAGAAACTCTTTTTAACTGGTTAGCACAGGAGATCCCTGGTGCACACTGCTTAGATTTATTTGCAGGCTCTGGCAGCCTTGGGTTTGAAGCCGCCTCAAGGCAAGCACAATCCGTGACGCTGATTGAACTCAACCCGACGGCATTCAAACAGCTTGAACATAATATTGGTGCGCTCAACGCGACCAACTTACGAGCGATAAATAGTGATGCGCTGGTCTTTCTCAAGCAGCAAGGGACGCCTCACCACGTGGTGTTCATCGATCCGCCGTTTCGCCAAGGCTTATTAAGCGAAGCCGTCTCGCTTTTAGAACAAAATGGCTGGCTTGCCGATGAAGCGCTAATTTATATTGAGACGGAAAAAGAATTGGCGCTAGAAGGCATCCCTGCTAATTGGCATCTACACCGTGAGAAAAACGCAGGCCAAGTCAGTTATCGACTATTTGAGAGGAGCTCGGAATGAGAGTGTTACTGGTACTTGCAAAAGCGGCGATTGCTTTTGTTTGGTTGATTCTATTACTGAATATCTTCATGCCGTTCCCCGGTAAAGCGGCGATTGCACTTTATATTATGACGGCATTTTTGTTCATTATGCACGGACTACAAATGCTGATTTTTATCGGTGCGTTTGGTGACAAGATCAGCATGAGCCGTTGGGAAAAATGGTCGATTCTGGTATTTGGAGTCTTCGCGCTGCTCGATATCCGCCGCAAACACATGACGTAAGTTAACGACATAAAGAAAGCAACATAGGAAAAGCCGCTTCAAGTTCACACGATAGGCGGCTTTTTTATCCCCGAATCACAGCCCCATATAGCTTTTTACGCCATTTAAGAACATTTGCGTTGAGATCATAACTAGCAATAATCCCATCAAACGCTCGACCGCTTTTAAACCACGTTCACCCAGCACTTTGTGGAAGAAACCGTAGAACATCAAAATGATGAAAGTAGCGCCCCACGCGAGCAGTACAGAGGCTGACAGCTCAAGGAGTTTGTCAGGGTGCTGAGTCGAAAGAAGCAGTAAGGCTGCAATCACTGAAGGACCCGCGATCATCGGAATTGCCATCGGTACGATGAAGGGCTCTTCCCCCGCTGCTAATCCAGTAATGCTACCTGCACTAGGGAAAATCATTTTAATCGAGATGATGAAGAGAATGATACCGCCAGAAATGCTGAGAGTTTCCGGTTGCACGTGCAAAAAACCCATGATGTTTTTGCCAGCAAACAGGAACAACATCAAAATGATCAACGCAAAACAGAGTTCGCGCACGAGCACAACACGGCGACGTTTGGGATCAAGGTGTTTTAAGATGGAGAGCATGACCGGCAGGTTGCCAAGCGGGTCCATGATCAAAAAAAGCATGGTCGCCGCCGATAAAATATCCATCTCTCACTACTCACATCGATTTAAAGTGGCAGCAGTATATCAGCCCAGTCATGAGATTTCGATGCTCCTGAAAGTAACGATATAGATGAAGCGATAATGTTTACAAGGCCACCGAGGCAGAGATTAACGCTTGCGCTAATAAATAGCTGCCAGAAATAAGATAGCGCCCACAAGGCAATGGCCTGCGGTAATCGTGAATGGCTAACAAACTGGCCGAGAGCATCAGCACCAGACAGCCAACAAACCCGGCAAAGGCAGGCACTGTTTGCGTCTGCAGCCACAACTCTCCCGCCGCCCACGCCAACTGAACTAACATCATACCCATAATGGTTACGGGAAAGATCAAGGTGTCGATTTGCGGTAGCAATAGGAAAAAAGCCACAATACTGGTCGCAATCAAAAGGGCAGGTAGCCACCACACCATAGTGTCAGAAAGTTGCGCCCAGAAGGCTTTACTGTACATCAACTGTGCGACAAGAAAGCTAGCAAAACAGAGTTTTGAGTAGCGTTGCAACAGATGCAATGTGTCCGCGATTGCGGAAATAAGCAGACCGAGCGAGACCCATAAGATAGGAGAAGTGAGCTGCGTGGTGTGGTTTAGAACTATCGCCACCAATAACAGCATACTGAGTGTTTTAAACATTACCGCTTGCTTGATTTTGTTACTTTCAACAGCCGAAATACTAATGAATCCAGACAAAGCAACGGAGAGCCAACTCCACATCTCATTTCCCCTTTAAAAATCTGCGGTCAGTGTAGGCATGTCATCATTGAAGTCCAGCAGATGAACGCAAAAATTGGATCTTGCTAGCGAATCAGAACGTTGGCTTTATTCAACAACAAAGAGTGGCGAAAACAATCAAAGCTCACTCTTTGCTCACCAACCCTCACTTTCAATCACCACAATGACACCCAGAGACATTCCACTCATTTACAATACACAAACAAAGAAAAACCAACAAAAAACGACACTAAAACAGAAATTATTAAAATAAAAATAAAAATAAAAACAATGAGTTAGGCAAAAAACCAAAAGAAAAACTAGAACTTAAAGCCTCTAATAAAAAAACAGCAACAACTGACTTACTAACTAGCAAAAAAACTGGTTTAACCAATTTTATTTGCGAGAACATCTCATTATTAAATTAATTTTTCTCGAAAAATGAGAATTCACCAAACTCTGACAATGATAAGCCACCTAAGATAGTAAAACCAAAAAAAACCATACAAGCAACATCACATTAACCTAATAAAATTAAACAAATTCAACGAATTAAATAAATAAAGATTAAAACAGCACCAAGAAGAACATTATATAAACACACCAAAACAAGCACTAAACATTGCCAATATTCCCTGAATATGATGATGTTAAGGTGTTATTTTGGATGCTTCATCAAATTGAGGTTGATCAACTAAACAAAGTAGTGCTATTCTCATATTCATAGAATGAAACCACAGAATAAAGGAGCAGTGTTATGATTTCTTCATCTCAAAAACAGGGACTTGTAATGATCGCGGTTATCGTAGGCCTAATGACACTGCCAATGATGTACTAAGTATCTAATTCCCAATAAAAAAAGAGGACACTTTCGTGTCCTCTTTTTTTATATAACGATTGAGTAAAACAACCTAATACCATTTATGGCATTGTGACGTGTTTCGATAGGGCTTCCCAATGAAGATAGTAAAAAAGAAGCGCCGCTAACGTGATTAAGGTCATTAATGAAATGGCTACGCGCCAAATAAAGCGACCGCTGCGCGGAGTCAGCTCCTTCTCACATTCATCACACACACGAAGAAATGCTTTGCGATCTTCTAACTGATAGTTATCTTCATGCACAACTTTGTTACGAATAGTGGCAATGAACCTCAGCTTGCCCACCACATCATGTGGTAAACGCTCTTCACAGCTGGTCACCAATTGATGTAACCCCTTCCCCTCAGCGTGATATTGCTCTCTCAACAAGCTTTCCAATCGACGCGTTCGCAAAACCACTTTCTCAATATCTGACATTATCGCCCTCCTGTGCCAACTCTGGTGGCGCTCCATCTATTTTTATCATACTTCCCCACGGAATAGTTGAGCATTTTTGCTCGCTAACCTACCGAGGAAATGTGATATCCGCTGGAAAAAAAACCGTCAAACCAATCAAACTCACGCTTTAGTAGCAAGCAACACCCCTTTGCCATATGTTGCACGCTAAAATGTCGCCTTCATCGCTAAGGAGTTCACCATGCCGCTTTCATTACTTATCGTTGTCGCTTTGTTAGTTATCTCTGCTATTTGGGTATTTAGCTATTTCTATCGTCGCCATGTGCAAGGCGAAAACGCCCCCGAACGCACTGCTAATGTCACGATTATCGACAAGCAAGCCATCGTCATCCCTCATGCTCGCCCTGGGGAAGAGGATCAGGAGTTCTGGATTTACGTCCAAAAAGGCAAACTTGGCCCAAAGCGGGAATTTCAAGTCGGCGTGCATTATTACCATGCACTTAACCCAGGCGACCAAGGAATGCTGACTTATTGCGGACACAAGTTTCTACACTTTGCACTCAAGCGTTAAGGTAATAACCAACGTGTTTTTGCAGAGCGAGCAACCCATATACTAACCGCCAGTGATCCTGCGCCGCTTACGAGAATCCATAACGGGATCACCCATGCGGGATTCCCTTGATCCCACCCATACTCTTTTACAGGCCATAGAAAGATGGGATGTAATAAATAGATGCCTAAGCTGTGCTGGCTTATCACACTTACGACTTGCTTAGCACGAGCGGGCAATCTCTCAGCAAAATATCGACACACTATAAATATCATGCTGGCGGCTAACACAACGTTCAGTGTTTTATAAGAGAGCCAGCGACCAATCGTATACTCACCCGCTGCAACACTGTGGCTGACCACCATCCATACCGTCGTCAATAGTGCCAGACAGCCAAGCAGAATCGCCATACATAGCGTTACCCGGTTGAGTGGCACCTTCTGATAGAGCAAGTAACCCAACGGTAAATAACCAGCAAACAGCCATAGCTCATTGCTCCAAGGGCCATCAATACCGCATAAAAATAAGGTGGTCGTCAGCAGCCACACAGCAACTAATGCGTACAGCGCTTTATCATCAACTCTTCGGACCAGCAGTTGTAGAAAAGGGATCACAAAATAGAGTGGGATAAAGTAATAGAAAAAACCTAAATGGTAATACGTTGCGTGGTGCGTACTGTTACTCAGCACCGCCTTTGCAACTTGCCCATCAAATCCACTCGCACTCCAGCCGGACAAATAAGCATAGAAGAGCGACCAAACGATAAATGGCAGCAAAACTTTGCCAAGACGTCGCTGAACATAATAACGCGCATCAAAAGGGCGACGATCACTGAGCATTAAGGCTCCAGTGATCAATATAAAGACTGGCACAGCCCAACGGCTTACACTATTGATGCCAACCGCAACCACCCACTGCTCAAAAGGAATATCGCCGAGTTGCTGCCGATAGGGGGCCAACACATGAATACCGATCACCGCTACAGCAGCCAAACAGCGCAATAAATCAAAAAAAATAACTCGTTTGGTCATAGTGCCTATCCACTGTGTTTTAAGGTTTCTACTATAAAGTTGAAATAGTTGGCTATGTAATCCGCAAGTCAGTTATCGGTAAAGGATCACTAATGCCATTATAATTAATAGCTAATACCTATCGAATAAATCAATCAAAACGAATTTATTTTGTTCACTTCAAGGTGCAATCTAATGCTTAACAAGAGAAATCACTTATCCATGACAACGAGGTGAACACATGACAACAAATTTGATCGGTTTAGATACCAACCAAAGCCAACAACTTGCACAAGCGTTAAACCAATTATTGGCTAACTACCAAGTGTTTTATATGAATACTCGTGGTTACCATTGGAATATCAAAGGAAAAGAGTTCTTTGAACTGCACGCAAAATTTGAAGAGATTTACACTGACATACAGGTCAAAATTGATGAGTTAGCGGAACGAATTTTGACTTTAGGTTATCAACCGTTGCATAGCTTCAGCGCCTATTTAGCAACAGCACAAGTGTCAGAACACACTAACGCAACTAATGGTCAAGAAACCATGCAAGGATTGGTTAAGGGATTCAGTGTATTGATCCACCAGCAACGAGAAATTCTTGAAATTGCAACGCAGGCGGGAGATGAAGGCACTTCAGCACTGATGAGTGACTACATCCGCGAACAAGAGAAACTGGTATGGATGCTGAATGCTTGGCTGCAATAAACCCCAAGTTTGGGCAAACCGCCGTCGCTCATGACGGCGGTTTTTACATTCGCACGAAATTTATTACAGCAAACGATGAATATCTTGACTCCAGCGCTGCGCCGCCGAAAGCTCATCACTGACTTGATTTAATTCAAGCCCTAGCAGATCACAATGGCTTTCCACTCCTTGCCAGTCCGCTTGCTCAAAACACTCCTCAAGTGCCAACAGCTCGCCAATGGGTCCTTCACGCTTTTGCAGTGCTAGTTTGACCACGTCACATAAGGGTAACTGCGCAACCAGCTCTTCAATTGAAATATCCAGTAAGGCATCTAACACAGAAAAAAGACCAATTAAAAAAGCTTGCTCGCGATGTTGACGAAATGAAGGATGCCCAGACATTAATTGACAAAATTGAGCACGTTGCAAAGAGAGGTTATACAACTCTTTCGGCTTTTTAGCTGAGACAAATGAAGCAACGGCTAATGATACAAAGGTTTTGAGCTTGTCTTGACCAAGATAGACCAAGGCTTGACGAAAAGAGGAAATCGGCACGGATAAGCGATCAGACATAGTGTTGACGAATCTGAGCAACTTGTATGAGAGCGCTACATCTTGCGCGACAATGTATTCAATCCGTTCAAAATCAGCATTTGGTTTACAAACTTCTCGAAACAGCTCTAAGGCGATAATCTGCTCTGGTCCAACATAACGCTGCTTGATCATTTCTGGTTTACTAAAGAAATAACCTTGGAAAAAGCTAAAACCGGCATTACGTGTCACGGTGAACTGGTGATCCGTTTCAACTCGTTCCGCTAAATAACGGCGCTTACTGCCTTCCGCTAAACGCTGACGTACAAACTCGCAAGCGTGATCTAAGCCCAGCGCCATAATATCGAGCTTGACGATGTGCACATAACTCAGAAAGCGTTCCCATTCTGGCGCATACACAAAGTCATCCAGCGCCACCAGATAGCCACGCCGATACAACTCTTTAATCGCCTCAAGCAGTTCATCCGTCGGCTCACAGGTTTCGAGCACTTCCACCACAATTTGTTCTCGCGGCAACGTTAAAGGCAGACGGCGAATTAAACTCTTGTAGGGAAAATTAATAAAACAACGTGATTTGGGAATATTAGGATTGATCCCCACCGCAAGAAAGTTTTCGACGATCAAGCGATACGTGGCTCGATTCGACTCAATGTGCGCTGGAAACGCGTTTTTTTCCCCATCACGAAAGAGCAATTCATAGCCAAGCGTATGCTGCTTGGCATTTAAGATCGGTTGTCGTGCGACATAAGAATAATGCATTAGTGATTAACAACTAATAATTGAGACATAGCCATCTTAGGACTTCGCCACTGCCAGTAGCGCTCCACAACCAATAAACATCGAGCCAAATACTCGGTTAATCTTACTCATGACACTCTCTGAACGAATAAAGCGCCCCATGCGTGCGGCTAAGGAGGTGTAACCAAGCATCACAATCGAATCAATGGTTACCGTGGTCACGCCTAACACCAACAATTGAATGAACTGATCTTGGGTTGGGTCAATAAATTGTGGAAAAAGCGCCACCAGAAAGACGATGGATTTAGGATTTGTCAGGTTGATCAACACCGCTCGACGCAATAAAGACCAACTCGTTTGCATTTGAGCCGTTGCATTGGCCATCATACTTGAACGATCGCGCCATTTTTGAACACCTAACCACACCAGATACGCAGCACCAACCCACTTAATCACACTAAATGCCATGGCTGATTGTGCCACTAAGGCACCAATTCCGGCTCCCACCAACATGATGTGAAAAGCCAAACCCAATTGTAAACCCACAATCGCGGCTAGTGATTTACGTGTACCGTAGCTAAGGCCATTGCTGATGGAATTGACCGTACCTGAACCCGGCGCCAAACTAAACAGTATCGCGGTCACCACATAGGCAAGCCAAACATGAGTATCCATTGCAATTCCTCTCAACTAGACTAATCTAGCCTAAAAATGAACTATTCCTCGAATCTGTCCAATAAGAATAATCTATGAATCAGACGAGTCCAAACTCCCCACCTTATACTCAAGAGTCTTTCTTTGAGCAAGTGATCAATACCACGATTGCCGATTTCTGGCACTCCAGAGAAGAAGGTTTTATCAAATCTGCTGATAAAACAAAACTTTATTGGTGCAAACTTACCTCGCCTCAACACTCAAAGGCGATCTTCGTCGTCAACGGACGAATTGAATCTTGCTGGAAATATCAGGAGCTATTTTATGATTTTTTCCAACAAGGTTATGATATTTATTCTTTTGATCACCGTGGACAAGGGCTTTCTGATCGATTAATCGACGATCCACAAATCGGCCATGTCGGTGAATTTGATGACTACATTTTAGACATGCAGCGTGTCATTGAGCACTTTGACTTAAGCCATTATGCACAACGTTTTCTCGTCGCCCACTCGATGGGCGGTGCCATTGCGACCAGGTATGTACAAACATACCCTCAACACCCATTTGCGGCTATGGTGCTCAGCGCGCCAATGTTTGGTGTCAACATGCCATGGCAATTACGTCCTATCGCCATGACACTGAGCCAAGTGCTGACGGCGATGTATAGCAAACCAACCTATGCGCCGGGCTATCAAGCCTATTCGGCAAAGCCTTTTGAGATTAACCCATTAAGTCAAAGTCAGGTGCGTTACCAATGGTTTCGAGACCTGTACCAACGCAAACCCGAATTGCAAGTTGGCGGCCCTAGCACGCGCTGGGTATGGCAAGGGCTAATGGCAGCGAAGCTGTGCCAACTGATGACTCGTCAAGTGAAGTTACCAACACTCATCTTGCAAGCAGGGCAGGATGAGATTGTCAGTAATGCGGATCAAATTCGCTTTGTCACTAAGCTGGCGAAAACCAATCCATCTAGCAAGCTGGTCATCATTGAAGGAGCAAAACATGAGCTCTTTTTTGAAAAGGATTGCTATCGAAACCAAGCACTTGATGAGCTATTTAAGCAATTCCAATCTCTTGAAAACACGGTTTAATCGCGGTGTTAGAACTGAGCAAATAGAGGAAATTTCAATTGAGAGTTTTACCCTCTTTTTCCTCTTTAAGATGGCGTAAACTAAGCCACACCAAAGTTTCTCCACCATCTGCGATCTGCAAACCAAATCGACCATGATAATGAGGGTTTTATGACCACCGAATGTAAAGAGCACGCGATTCATATCGTGGCGTCCGATCTCGACGGTACACTACTTGCGCCAAACCACCAATTGAGCGAATTCACCAAGCAAACGCTACAAGCGCTTCACCAAAAAGGCTTTACTTTCATCTTCGCTACCGGTCGCCATCACGTTGATGTGGCGGGTATTCGCCAGTTAGCGGGCATTCCAGCCTACATGATTACTTCCAATGGTGCGCGCGTTCACGATCAACATGACAACCTGATGTACAGTAAAAATGTACCGCAAGAATTGGTACAGCCCGTCATTGATGTGTTTAAGCAAAACCCTGATATTTTTGTTCACATCTATCAAGATGAATCGTGGTTATTGAATAAAGAAGATGAAACGCTGCGTGATTTCCACGAAGAATCCGGCTTTAGCTACCAAGTATTTGATGTCAATAACGCACCTACCGAGGGCGTCGCCAAAATATTCTTCACCCACCCAGCGCAAGATCATGAGTTATTAGCTCAGTTTGAAGAACGCTTAAACGATATTTTTGGCGACAAACTGAACGTCGCCTTCTCAACACCTTGGTGTTTGGAAGTGATGGCAGCAGAAGTGTCGAAAGGGGATGCGCTCAAAGCCGTTGCAGAATCATTAAACCTGACCCTAGATAACTGTATTGCGTTTGGCGATGGTATGAACGATGTGGAAATGCTGTCGATGGCTGGTAAAGGCTTGGTGATGGGCACATCGCATCAAAAAGTGTTCAATGCACTGCCGAATAACACCGTGATTGGTAGCAATGCAGAAGACGCCGTGGCTCACTATTTGCGTGAACATTTATTGTAACAGCAGCCTGCAGTAACGAGCGGTCACAAAAAACAGCGCCATTTGAGCGCTGTTTTTTTGTTCATAACGGCTTTGCGATTTATCTCTGATACTTGTCCGCGGGTTGTTAAATTCACACCCATCAGTTCAATTTGCCAGCGCCTTTGTGCCATAATCTAGCCTCGTTGCATTGCCCAAAAAGAGTCTGCTATGAAAGTGCTTCACTGTTCCGCGCTGTTATTGACCACATTAATGCTGCAAGCCTGTACGACACACAGCGCATCACAGCCACCAGCCGTACCGATGGCGAGTTTGGATAAACCCAGCTCAATCAAAGCACAGCCCTTTATTATGCGTGGAGAAGTCGTGGTAGGTCATGAGGCGCAAACCTTTACACCTTGTGGTAGCAATCAACAATATTGGCTAGCACTGACGCCACAGCAGACTCAGCAAGCCTTGAGTTTGGCTCGCGCGCCTTATCAGCCTTTGTATGGGGAGCTCATCGGTACTTTATCAGCGCCAAGCCGCACAGGCTTCGATGCCGATTCCAGCGCACGTTTCAACGTGACCAGCATCAATATGCTCAGTGCTGAAAATCCTAAACGCTGCAATCAACCACTCAAACCGACGCGCGCTTTTGGCAACGAACCATCATGGTCCATCCACTTTGAAGGGAAAAACCTTAACTTTCAAACCATCAGCGGTGAAACTCAAACATTCGCTATAACAAAAAGTCAGCTATCTGAAACTAAGCGTGAGTACCAAATGAATCAAAGTTCGCTGCTCCTCACACAAAAAATGTGCAGTGACGGGATGAGTGACTCGCTGTACGGCTGGAGTTCCACCTTAAAGGTCGGTGAGAAAAGCTATCAGGGGTGTGTCACCTTAGGTAATAGTGATGCGACGCTTCCATGGGTTGGGGCTTATCATGCTACTTCGACCCAAAATAGGGATTTCACGATTCGTTTGCAACTGAATGCGGATCATACTGCTAGCACTCATTATGACTACAACGATGGTCAGCCATCGACCGTTGAAAAGGGGTTTTGGCAACCATTAAACCTAAATCAGATCCAAGTTGTCATGACGCGCCACCAGCAACAATATCTGCTTTCTGAACGTATCTTTACTCGCACTGGTTACCAACTGAAAGCAGAAAAAGAGAAGGTGGGCGATGTACTCTACCCTATCGCCAATGGCGGTTTAACGTTATTTTCTGAAAATATCGAGACACCATAAGTGACCAGACCGTGCCCTTGCCCAGTTTGCCATTTTAGCTATCAATGCCTCTGTTCACTGCAACCAACACTGGATAGCCAACTGCGCATTGCACTACTGATGCATGAAAATGAACCGCATCGAGCGACCAATACTGGCAAGCTGCTGCTGCGTAGCTTGCCCAATTCCTCTGTGTACATCTGGGACCGAGTCTCTACGGCGAAATCATTACAAAAGAGAATTCTAGATGAGAAGTTAAACGCTGTGGTTATTTTCCCTTCGACGCGCAGTCAATCGCTCACCGAATACCAATCTCTCTCAACGTCTGACACTCAAGAAATCGTGTTTATTATCCTAGATGGGACATGGCAAGAAGCCAAGAAGATACTCAATAAGAGCCCTTGGTTATCCGATTTACCGCAGCTACACCTCACCCCAAATCAAATCTCTCAGTATGGATTAAGGCGAAATCAAGATGCTGGTCATTTATGCACGTTAGAAGTGGGCGTTGAGCTGCTCAACTCTCTCGGAGAACCAAATAATGCGAGAGAGTTACGCGCGTTTTTTACTTACTATCTCAAGGCTTTTCAAGCGGATAAAAGCGGTCACACCCTAAAGCTGCAGTAATGAATCCAGTTGATGGATTTCAATATCAGGCAAAACTTTGGCCTTACGACTGGCGAGCAAGGTTTGGCCTTGATAGTTATACCAACAGGCTTGAAAACCATTACATTTTGCGCCTTGCACATCGGTTATCAGATGATCACCAACGTGTAAAATCGAGGCTGCAGGTAGCTGTAATGCAGCCTGCGCTTTGTCAAAAAGATCCGGATACGGCTTGGCCAAGCCATCGGGACCCGCTTTAAAAATTTGTTGAAAATAATGCCCCAAGCCAATTTTGTGCGGGTCAACATTGCCGTTGGTAATCGCCACTAACGGCATGCGCTTTGCCAGTTCGGTCATCACGCGGTGCGTCTTCTCTGGCACCGTGATTAAGTGACGTAACCGCAACACTTCTTCAATGGCATTCTGCGCAGCCTGTAAAGCAAGTTGCGGCGAATAGCCTAATTGAATTAAGCCTTGTTCTATCTGCTTAAATCGCCACTGAGTGACATCATGACCGAGCAGTGGCTCTTGCAGCGCCAGTTGCTGTTTAAGTTGCTGCCACCAACTTATCGGACGCGTCGCGGAAAGCGGATGATGAGTGTGCAGCCACACGACCATTTGCTGCTCAACATGACGGATCACTGGATGGTTGTCATACAGCGTGTCGTCCAAATCAAAGCTCATCGCTTTAATGGGGCCGATATTGCGATAAAAGTGCATGCGTTACTCGCTCTGTTTCTTTTTACGTGCTCTTGGGTGCGCTTGGTCATAGGCCTGCGCAAGATGTTGAAAGTCCAAATGAGTATAAATTTGCGTCGTCGAAATATTCTCATGACCCAGCAACTCTTGCACAGCACGTAAATTATTGCTCGATTCAAGCATGTGAGTCGCAAAAGAGTGGCGCAGTTTATGTGGGCTAATATGGCTAGCCACCGCCTGCTTTTGCCCCCACTCGGCCATGCGTTTTTGTACGTTGCGATGAGAAATACGAACACCCAGCTTTGAAACAAACAAGCTTTGCTCATCAGCGTTCGCAAACTGCGTCCGTATTTTCAACCAATGCGCCACCCATTCTTTGGCTTGGCCAGCAAAAGGCACCTTACGTTCTTTATCCCCTTTACCCACCACTCGAATCTCGCCGCGGCTAAAGCTCAGGTCTTTTACGTTAATGCTGACGAGCTCCGCTAAACGCAACCCAGCACCATACATCAATTCCATCATGGCTCGATCGCGCACTGATAGCGGATCATCATCCTTGACTTCGAGTAGTTGCGCGACTTCATCCACATCTAAGTTTTTCGGTAACGGGCGTTTTTTACGCGGTGCTGCAACGCCTTTGGCCGGGTTAGCTGTCAGTTCACCACGCAAGATCAAGAAATCAAAAAAACTGCGCAATGAAGAGAGACGCGTCGCTAAACTGCTGGCTTTCATCCCTTCACGCATCCCTTTGCTCGCCAGCTGTCGCACCCAAGCGGCATCGACTTGTTGCCATTGATTCAGCCCCATCTGCACCAAATGCTGCGCCATGGTTTCCAGCTGTTGTTTGTAATTGCGTTGGGTGTGCAAGCTCAACCCTTTCTCGCTCCGCAGATATTCATAGAAGCGAGTTAAGGGCTGCTGTAAGCCGTTAGGCAGAGGTGTGGCTGATTCGGTCATGCTCAATCGGTTGCCAAGGTAGAGTCTCAATTAAATGAGAGAGAACTAACGCCAAATGACGTAAAAAGAGGGTATCCATGCTCGGTTGAAAATGGCCGCCATCTTCACTTGCAAACGCTAACACGCCTTGTGATGAGCGCTTACCTAATGGTAGCACCACATACGAACCCATTTCTGGCGCAGCGGTTTGTTCACCAAATAACGCTTGGCGATCCAACTTTTTCATACGCCCTAAATAAGCATTTGTGCCATTAAAATGGTTAGTTGAAAAACGCTGCCATTGCTCTTGGGTCAATTGATAATCGGTTTCAGGCGAGGCCAGTAAACGGATATACGCTACCAAACCTAAGGTTTGCGCTTTGTTTTCTATTGCCTTGCATACTTGCGGCATTGAATGACATTTTAAGATCTGCTCTTGCAGATCCATAAATTCGTGGAAAGTGCGGTCATTATTGGCCGCTAATGACATAAAGGCGGTGATCTCTTCCTCTAACTCCTCAATTCTCTGGCGCTGACGATTCAGTTGTACATGCACCAAAGAGACCGCACCTTGTTGATGGTGCGGCAAGGAGAGCCTGTCAACCAGCTCTGAACGCTGGAGGAAAAAATCTGGGTGATCTCGTAAATATTCAGCCACAACTTCGGCTGTGAGTGCATCCGCTTCAACGTGTGACAAAATGATTCCTTATCTTACTTAACCCTAACAAGAGACTTGACCATCAAACACATGAGTCGCAGGGCCTGTCATATAGAGTGGCTTACCCGGCCCTTGCCAGTGGATCTCTAACGAGCCACCAGGTAAGTGTACTGTCACCTCTTCCGCCAATAACCCTTGAAGAATACCAACGGCAACCGCGCCACACGCACCACTGCCACACGCTTGAGTTTCACCCGCGCCACGTTCATAAACACGTAGCTTCACTTCATTGCGATTCAGCACTTGCATGAAGCCTGCGTTAACACGCTCTGGAAAACGCTCATGGGATTCAAGCAGTGGACCCAAAATTTCAACCTCAGCGGTTGTCACATCCTCCACCACTGTCACCACATGCGGATTGCCCATACTCACCGCCCCGCAGAACAAGGTTTTCTCTTCAACGCGCATGATGTAGGTTTTCTCTGCCTGTTTGGCTCGAAATGGAATCTTATTAGGCTCAAATTCTGGTATGCCCATGTTGACGGTGATTTGATCATCCTCTTCAACATTTAAAACCATTTTGCCTTTTTTAGTCGTGACTCCAATGCTGTACTTATTGGTCAGCCCTTTCATCCGCACAAAGCGAGCAAAGCAACGTGCGCCGTTGCCACATTGTTCAACTTCGCTGCCATCGGCATTAAAAATACGGTAGTGAAAATCACTTTCCGGATCATACGGCGCTTCAACCACTAATAGCTGATCAAACCCCACGCCAGTATGACGATCCGCCAAGCGGCGGATCAAATCAGGGGAGAAGAAGACGTTTTGTGTAATGCAATCAACGACCATGAAGTCATTACCCAAACCGTGCATTTTAGAAAAATGGAAATGCATAATGCTTCAATTTACTCCGGCAGAATACGCTCTAATGCCCATAGGCTCGATAGTGCTTCACGCTGACGAACAAGGTGGGTTTGTGCACCATCCACCATCACTTCCGCCACGCGAGTACGTGTATTATAGTTCGAAGACATCACAAAACCGTAAGCTCCTGCTGAGCGAACCGCCAGTAGATCTCCCTCATCCAAGACCAATGAACGATCTTTACCCAAGAAGTCACCGGTTTCACAAATAGGCCCAACCAAGTCATAGGTTAGCGCTTCACCTTGGCGCGGCACAACAGGAACAATATCTTGCCAAGCTTGATAAAGCGCTGGACGCATCAAATCGTTCATCGCCGCATCAATAATTGCAAAGTTTTTGTGTTCGGTATGTTTGAGAAACTCTACTTTCGTCAACAACACGCCCGCGTTAGCCGCAATAGCACGTCCCGGTTCAAAAATCAGTTCGAGATCTTGATGGTTACTCAAACGCGCCAACAAGGCTTTGGCATAATCGGAAGGCTGCGGGGGTAACTCATCGCGATACACCACACCTAAACCACCACCAACATCCAAATGTTTAATGGTGATCCCTTCCTCTTTAAGCTGATCAATTAACGCAAGTAAGCGATCGGTTGCATCAATAAAAGGGGCAATAGCGGTCAGTTGAGAGCCAATGTGGCAATCAATACCATGAATGCTGAGATTCTCTAGGCTTTGTGCCAAGCGATAAACATCCAGTGCACGGTCAAAAGCAATACCAAACTTATTGTCACGCAAACCAGTTGAAATATAAGGGTGGGTTTGTGCATCCACATCAGGGTTGATGCGCAGTGAAATCGGTGCTTTGACACCCAGCTCGCCAGCCACTTTATTTAAACGTGCTAATTCAGGCTCGGATTCAACGTTAAAGCATTTAATCTTGAGCTCCAACGCGCGTTTCATTTCCGCTTCCGTTTTACCGACGCCAGAAAATACCACTTTCGCCGGGTCCCCCCCCGCCACCACAACACGCTCTAGCTCTCCTGCCGAAACAATATCAAAACCTGACCCTAAACGCGCCAACGTGTTTAATACGCCTAAGTTTGAGTTAGCCTTCACCGCATAACACACCAGATGAGGATGTTCGCCTACCGACTTATCAAAAGCATGCCAGTGACGCTCTAAAGTAGCGCGAGAATAGACATACAAAGGCGTGCCGTATTGCTCAGCCAACTCTGTTAATGCGACATTTTCAGCCCAAAGCTGACCATCGTCCTGATAATTGAAGTAATCCAAAATTCGTTTCCTTTAAGCTAAATCAATGACTATGGCTGAGGTTGTTCACTCTGCTCAGGCTCTGCTGGCATGTATAACGGCCCGGTTTGACCACACCCTGCGAGAGCAAGGAGTGACAACATAAAAAGTGCAGCGATTGATTTTTTCATTTTGCATGTCGTGATTATTGAGTCAATGCCCCCTATAATCGCACCACAATCAGGAAAAGCAATAGGATAGACAGGATGAACGATACTGAATTTCACCAACTTGTCGATGAGCAGCTAGAAATCATTGAACAAGCAATAGACAACGCAGGTGCCGACATTGATTACGAAACCTCAGGCAATGTGATGACGTTAGAATTTGATGACCGCAGCCAAATTATTATTAACCGCCAAGAGCCAATGCATGAAATTTGGCTGGCATCAAAGTCAGGCGGTTTCCATTTCAAACTGATCGACCAAAACTGGATTTGTTCAAAAACAGGGCTGGAATTGATTGCGATGGTGCAACAAGAATGTGAAAAACACGCTGGCGAAACGATCGACTGGGTGTAAAGCAACAACGCCAAGTGACAGATGTGTGACTTGGCGCTACCGAACTAAGCGTTGACCGCTTTTGAAGGACGAGAATAGAGCGCGGAATCGTTACGATAAGGGACAATATAGCTTTCCCCTTCTTCTGGGTGGACGATTTGATAATACTGCGGCAGATTGAAGTTAATAAGTTTAGCGGAGAGTGGGTTACCGTCGCGCACTGAGGTATAAAAGCTGTTGACGTTAGTGATCATCTCATCTTTTTCGCCGCTGAACTGGTGATAGACTTCAATTTGGTTCGACTCATCCAACACATAAATGTTGAAGCCTTTATCGGTATCTTCAAAGAAAAACTGCACTAAGCCTTCACTAGCAAAACCATCGACGATTTCCGGCAGTTGATAATCTTGATCGCGATCGAGCATTAACAGCGGTGAACCTTTCAATTTGTTGGTTGAAATACTGCGGTAAAAATCTACCGAATTTTCCAACTTCTGTACCGAAACCCCTCGCCGCTCAAAAAACAGACCATACATTTGATCGCCAATGCGTAACGCTTTAAAACGGCGACGTTTCTCTTGCTCTACCGGTTTCAAACGCAAATCGATACATTCCGCCAGCAACTGGTACACCATGTTGCGCATCACGCCACGCAGACTTTTGCTGTAACAAAATACATCGACAGACTCTGGCGGTAGCGCATCTTGGTGCATTTTGCCAAGCACGGTTTTCAACGCGTCGAGCATCGCCGTTTCGCCAGTAAAATGGAGAGTCCGTACTTCATGCCACGAGTTGCGATACACTAAATCGACACTACCGACTAAGCTTTTTTGCTCAGATCCGAAACTGAAAATATCTATATTTTTCAAATCAATTTTGAGCGATTTACCGCTTAATTCCGCGGTAGGATCATTTTCAAAATTGATGAACATCGCCAGTTGGCTGATTTCACAAGGGCTTGCTAGAGCCTGCATGGTCGGCCGCCGCTTACGCAACGAGAAGGTATTACGCAAATCGCTAACCATTTGATAGAACTTATCAATATCCAACTGTGCGTCACGTACTACTGAATGCAAATGAGTTGATTCCGTGATCAAACCATTGAAGAACGCCCAAGAGACCAGCTTACTGAGGTATTCATTATGCTCAAGGAAAGGTTGGCCAATCATACGATGGGCAACTAGAGGCTGCTTATACAGATACCAGCCCGCTTTATTGGTTCGCCCTTCTCGAACTTGAATGAACGAGAGATCCGGCTCGTGCAGATCTGGCGAGATTTGTGGATTCAGTAGTGTGACTTTACCCGGCAACACCTCAAACACCGCATACAACTTACGTGCGAGGATTGATATATCTTGTGGGCTAATGGCCGAGGTGATGTCATTACGACGCGCAAACTGGATCAGGTTTCGATAGCTCAGCATCAACGCATCTAACAACGCATGGTGGACAACTTTAACTTGTTCGACTTTCCAATTACGGCGATTGTCTAATTCTTGAACAACAGATTCCGACCAATTCCATTGCTGAATCATGTGGCTTAATGCTTCTCGACGCCATGCCACTGAGCCTAAGCTCGGCTCACGGGATAACTTTTCATGCGTTTTGAGATAAAAACAACGACGCACCAGATCAAGACGGGCAGAATCACCAATACGTTCAAGGTAACGCGTCACTTTTTCAAGCATCAAATAGTAAGCATCCATACTGTACAAATCAGGTTCATGAGTAAAAAACCGTCGTTTGGTATCAATGCTTAATAATTGCGTGTGTGGGTACTCCCACGAATACGCCTCAAGCAGAATCGCTTTTAACACTGACTTATAAGGCGAGTCGATGCTTTTATAAAGCTGCCAAAGGTTTGCGCCGAAATACTCTTCAGCAGGAATGCGGTTCAACTTACCAAAATCGATCCATTCACTGCAATTAATGTAATCATTGCTGCACAATTCGTGCACGTATTCGTCGTAGCACTCTTCCATTTCAGGAGGCACGATTTGCCACAGTAAACGCTTGCCTGCCAAGCGAACAGCAGAGCGATAGAACTCGTCTAATAGCAGGAGATGTTGCGATGAACCGCAGTTTTCGCCTGTCATCTGCTCAGAATGATTACTGCGAAAACGTAGCTCATCCATCAAGAAAAAGTTGGCTTCCACCCCTTGGCTCTTTGCCCAATCAGTGATCAACAAACATTTGTTGCTTAAGCTTTCCCGCTCATCACAGCTCATACTCGATGCTACACATACCCAAATATCTAAGTCACTCGAGGTGCTTTGACCAATCGACGAGGTGCTGCCCATGGTATACAGAGCAAGAATAGCGGGGGTGTCTGCAGTCGGTAAGGGTTGACCTAAGGTGAGTTCTGTATCTTCAACCAGCTGACGTTGGATGTCGTTAGGCTCAAAACCATAGACACCATAAGGGACTTTTGCATCGTAGTAGCCGGGAATAATCGGGTGATTGAAGTGCAGTAATGCAGGAATGAAATGAAATACACGTTGACTTTGCAAATCCATAAGCGCCAGCGCACGCTCGGTACGTTGCTGGTTGAGATTGTCTAATCGTTGAATTAACGTCTTGGTGTAAGCCTGCAAGGTTGATTCCTTGGTTGAAACATTAACACGCGCTTTGATTATATTTTATTCTAAAGCACCAAAAAAACGTGATCAATCTAACATTTTCTTTCCATTTGGTAAAGCCCTCTCGATGCATATCACACTCAGGCAGAGCATGCCTACAATGCACTCCAATGACCTTGGCTATAGTGTCGTAGCTATTTACACTTTGTCGTAATAGCTCATTATATAAACGAGATATAAATCACACAATTTTGACCAATTTATGCTATCTCTTCATCAATCCTTCACAGCGACGATCTAGTAGTAAACCTTTCATAGCGGGAATGATAGGATTAAACCATCCATTACCTACACTCGGGATTATCATGACTCACGCAACACCCATTCGAATCGCCACACGTAAAAGCCCGCTCGCCCTTTGGCAAGCTTATTATGTTAAAGATGCGCTGCAAGCGGCTCATCCTGGCCTAGAAGTGGAATTAGTGACCATGGTAACCAAAGGCGACGTCATTTTAGATACGCCTTTAGCTAAAGTGGGCGGTAAGGGGCTTTTTGTCAAAGAGTTGGAAGTCGCTATGCTTGAAGGCCGTGCCGATTTAGCAGTGCATTCAATGAAAGATGTTCCCGTCGATTTCCCGAAAGGGCTTGGACTAGTAACGATTTGTGAACGCGAAGATCCACGTGATGCTTTCGTTTCAAACACCTATCAAAGCATTGAACAACTGCCTCAAGGTGCCATCGTCGGCACCTGTAGCCTACGTCGCCAATGCCAACTCAAAGCATATCGACCAGACCTTGTGATTAAAGAATTGCGTGGCAATGTCGGTACTCGTCTTGGAAAACTCGACGCAGGTGAATACGATGCGATTATTCTCGCCGCAGCAGGTTTAAAACGTTTGAAGCTTGAAGATCGCATTCGCAGCATTATTGAACCAGAACAATCGCTTCCTGCAGTAGGGCAAGGTGCAGTCGGGATTGAATGCCGTTTAGATGACGAACGTTTAAGAGCATTACTTGCGCCACTCAACCATTCTGACACGGCTGATCGCGTGAAATGTGAACGAGCCATGAACCTAACATTAGAAGGCGGTTGCCAAGTACCTATCGGTAGCTACGCATTGCTCGATGGTGATCATATTTGGCTAAGAGCATTAGTCGGTGAGCCTGATGGTTCTAAGATTGTGCAAGGTGAGATTCGCGGCCACCGCTCCGATGCCGAGCAACTAGGAATCACGCTTGCCCATCAATTGCTCAATGATGGAGCGCGAGATATTCTGTCCAAACTCTACTGCGAGCACGAATAAAGCATGACGGTGTTGGTCACTCGCCCCGAAAATCAAGGGATTGAACTTTGCCAACAATTAGCGGATCTCGGTATCCGCTCCGTTCACCATCCACTGATTCAGATTAATGCAGGAGTCGATCTCCCGTATTTACTCCCAGAACTTCAGCAATGCGACATTATTATTGCGGTTAGCCAAAACGCGGTGACGTTCAGTCATCAATTTTTGCAAGATCACCGATATTTTTGGCCAAATGACGCCAGATACCTTGCCGTTGGTCAAAAAACCGCACATGTTTTCAGCAAATTAAGCCAACAAAAAGTACACTATCCGCAGATAAGTGACAGTGAACACCTGCTTGCCCTACCACAGTTGCTATCAATATCGGGCCTTAAGGTGATGATTTTACGTGGTAATGGTGGACGTGAGCTCATCCACGACAGCTTAATCGAGCGTGGTGCTGATGTGGTGTATAAGGAAGTGTATCGACGCGATACGATCACCCTCTTTGCCGCCGAATCGATATCTCTGTGGCAGCAACAGCAAGTCACTCAGTTAGTTGTCACCAGCTCAGGTCAACTCAATTTTATGATGGATCAATTCTCTGATTCACAACGACTCTGGCTGCTAAATTTAGCTCTTTTTGTCCCAAGCGAGCGAATTCGACAAGAGGCGCTGCACATGGGATTTGGGTGCGTCACGAACGTGGGAAGCGCCTCCAATACAGAACTCGCGGCTAGTATTAGCCAATCTAGACAGGACTCTAAGCATGACAAGCAAAAATAATAACCCGCATATTGAACCTGAAAAAGCAGCCACACCTCCTCTGGTTACAGAAAAAGACGCAACGGATAACCTTGATTCACCAAAAAGTTACGTGCAGGATCCCACGTCTCAGCCTGAAGAAAAGAGTGATAAACGAGCAAAGCGCAGTATCAAACTTTCTGTTATTGCAATTAGCCTATCTATCATTTTCAGTGGTGGTATAGCCTATCAAATGCAGCAAAAAGACGCTGTTTACCAAGCCAAAATCAACGCATTGCAGACTCAATTAACACAAACCCAAAGTCAGCTCGCGGCTGAAATCAATCAAATAAAGCAAGAAACACAAGCCAAAGCGGACCAACTCACTCACAAAACTGACGTAGCCTTGGATCAACAGCAAAAAAGTATCGACAGCTTGCAACTAGCGATAGCTGATATCAAAGGCCGCCGTCCCAACGACTGGCTACTAGCAGAAGCTGACTACTTAGTGAAACTAGCAGGCCGTAAACTTTTTCTAGAACATGACATCGTCAGCGCGACCAAGCTAATGGAAAGCGCTGATCAGCGTATTGCTGAATTGAATGATCCAAGCTTAGTGCCGCTACGCAAAGCCATGGCGCGTGACATTACTCAGCTCAAAATCATCCCATTGATTGATCGTGAAGGGCTAGTGTTACGCTTAACAACCTTACAGCAACAAGTTGACACTCTACCGCTGGCTAATGCCATGTTGCCTGAAACTCAGCAGCAATCAGCACCACAAGTTTCTGAAAATATTAACGACTGGCAAAATAATCTCGTTAGCTCATTGAAAGACTTCTCGGAGAACTTCATTACCTTCCGCACTCGAGACGGTAATGCCATTCCGCTACTGTCACCTGAGCAGCACTTCTATCTAAAAGAAAATCTCAAAGCAAAATTAGAAACCGCCATCAAAGCCGTATACGCAGAACAACAAGAGATTTATACAACGGCACTGAGCACAGCAGATAAATGGTCAGCCAGCTTCTTTAATTCCGATGATCAGAGTGTGCAGCAGTTTAATCACGCGCTATTGCAGCTCAGTAAACAAAATATACAAGTGCAATATCCAGTTAAACTTGAAACTCAGCACGAACTCGCTGATGCCATCACTGAACGCCTACGCCGTGAAGTTTCTCCAATGAGCGTTACGGAGGACAAGTAATGTTTAGAGTCATCTTTCTTTTTGTAGTATTAGGGGCCGGTTTATTTATCGGAACCCAATATGCTGGCCAGCAAGGTTATGTTCTTATCTCTATAGCTAATAGAACAATAGAGATGAGCGTGACCACCTTAGTGATCTTTGTGATTGCACTCCTCTCTGGATTATTTAGCTTAGAGTATCTCCTCAAAAAAGCATTCTACGCCAGTTCAAACACATTGAACTGGTTCAGCGTACGTAAGTTAAAGCGCTCTCGCCGTTATACCAATGAAGGTATCATTAAACTTCTAGAGGGAGACTGGAAGCAGGCAGAAAAGAAAGTCACTCGCTGGGCGAACCACCATGATATGCCGCTGCTCTGCTATCTTGTTGCATCGGAAGCCGCGCAGGGAATGGGCGACAGAGCAAAACGAGATCACTATTTAGATCTCGCCAGTCAGCAAAGTAATGCAGGCCTAGCTGTTGAACTAACTCGTGCCAAACAGCAAGTACGAGAAGGAGAGTTTGAGCAGGCGCTAAGCACTTTATCAGCCTTACAAGCCACTCATCCGAATAACACCATCGTGCTCAACTTACTCAAGACAACATACGTACACCTAGAACAGTGGCAACCGCTGCTTGAGCTTTTACCTAAGCTCCAAAAAGCAAAACAGATCAATGCGGACGAGAGCCAACAACTGAACCAAAAAGCACAATGCGGTTTACTAAAAAACGTGGCCCAGCAGCAAGGTAGCGAAGGCTTAATCAATCACTGGGACAAGCTCCCAAGGAAAACCAAAAACGACGTCATTTTAACTCAATGCTTCATCGAGCAGTTGATCCAACGAAAAGCAGACTCGCAAGCATTTACCGTCATTAAAGAAACATTAAAAAAACACCCAATGCCAGCTCTGTATTCATTATTGGCAGAGCTCAATTTACCAGATAGATACCCAGCAATTTTGTTGTTACAAGAAGCCATTAGTAAGGATAGTGGTAACGCCGAAGCACACAGCGCACTGGCTCAATTGTATATGAGAGAGCAAAAATGGGCAGAGGCGCAAAGCCATTTGGAAAAAGCGTTATTGCTCCGTGCCAATGTATCTGATTACGCTTATCTTGCCGATAGCCTTGAAAAACAAAACTACCCTAAAGCCGCCGCAGAAGTCTCACGTAAGGCACTGACCATGATAGAGCATGTTTAAATGGCAATCTAACTAAGCACCTAAAAATAACCTTATACCAATTAAAGAAAAGTACGATCTCATTAAGGCTATCTAGCTATTGTTAAATATCACGATGGATAGCCTTAATAGCACCGATTTTAAAACGCTGGCGAGCCAATAAAAACCATCCTAATTCTACTATTACCCGCTTGAACACCTGGGATTTCCTGGATAATTTCTTGATCAAAATGCCATTTGACTTAAGACCGAGCACGGTACAAAACCTAGAGCTGTGAAGCCGCAGCGATTTGAATATGCGTATTTATTTGGGTCAGCTTGGGTTGGTATGCCCCTAAAAAGGAATAGGTGAGGCCGTCGTTATAATGGATGATGCTGGTAGGTATATAAGTGCAGTTTAGTCATGTCAGTGTCATCACGTTTCTTCCTACTCACCGTGCTAAATCCAATAGAGCAAGTGTGCAGTTGGCTCACGCTAACCAACAAAGTTTTGCGGATCACAACGACATTATGTCTGAGGTGTTCAATGTGTAAAATCGATTTTTGGAAAGTACAGATAGGGTGATCAAGATATGTTCGAGGGATTGAATTAAGCTATTAATTTTCCAGATTGGCATGTTGATATAAAACGAAAAAAACCGCTGTAAAAACAGCGGTTTTTTCTTTAAAAGTGGCGGAGAGATAGGGATTTGAACCCTAGGATAGCTATTAACCATCGCCGGTTTTCAAGACCGGTGCTTTAAACCACTCAGCCATCTCTCCACAAATTGTCACTAAAAATTAGTCTTACTTTGATAATGCTATATTTTTAGTTTTGCTTTCATATTTTTAATGATATGTAAGCGATATTCAAAGCCTGGCGATGT
>NZ_CP031479.1:171243-246785 GCF_003390515.1 Vibrio anguillarum
TTAAAGAGCGTTCTTCTCTGGGTTGCCGAGGCTTCCTTTGAAGAGGCGGCCATTCTAGCGAGATAATGGAAAGTGTCAAACACTTTATTAAATTATTTCGTCTTACCGATTTGACCTACTGATTGGCTGCTGGTTGGGCTTGAACCCTTACTGGCTGTGCCGTGTCAGTGAGGCGGCATTATAGAGATCGCCGTCACGTTGGCAACCCCTTTTTGCTGTTTTTTTTGATTTTCTGTTCGTTGGGATAATTTTTATTCAAAAAGAGTTGTTTTGACGCTATTTCTGTTTAATTTATCTTATGGCGTCAGTTATTAAAGGAGACGAGCATGTCATCAATTCGTAGTTATAAAGGAATATCCCCACAAATCGGACAGCGCGTCTATATAGATAGTAGCTCGGTGTTGGTTGGCGATATTGTTTTAGGCGATGATTCCAGCATATGGCCATTGGTTGCAGCCAGAGGCGATGTAAACCATATTCACATTGGCCAACGTAGCAACATTCAAGATGGCAGCGTACTGCACGTGACTCATAAAAACACCGAAAACCCGGATGGTTTTCCACTTATTATTGGCGATGACGTCACAATTGGCCATAAAGTGATGCTGCATGGTTGCGTAATCCATGATCGAGTCTTAATTGGCATGGGAGCAATTGTGCTCGATGGCGTAGTCGTTGAGTCGGAGGTGATGGTTGGAGCTGGCAGTTTAGTGCCACCAAACAAGGTATTGGTTAGCGGCTATCTTTATGTAGGATCCCCAGTGAAACAGATCCGCCCGCTAACAGATAAAGAGCGAGCTTTTTTGCTTAAATCTTCCGACAACTATGTGCAGAACAAAAATGACTATCTTACGAGTGTCAAAGAAAGCCATTAACTAAGCTTTAATCTCTATTTGTCCATCTAAATTGAACGCTTCATCTTCAATCAAGCTTTCAGCAAGCTCTTCAAGGTCAAATCGCCATTGTTCAAAAACTTGAATAGCTTGCTCACCGTTAGTAATCATTTCACCAGACAGATGGCTCAGTACTGACTTGTGTACCGTACACTCGAGCAAAGCTCCCGCGTGTTGAGCAGGAAAAAGTACGCTTTGGCTTGCCGAGTGCCACGTTTGTCGGTCAGGAAATAAAATCGCTTGATTCATGATTAGCCTTCTAGATTTTTTCTCAGTTCTCTCAATATTTGTCGAGAACCCGGCCTGAGTCCGCGCCATAGCATAAAGCTCTCCGCAGCTTGCCCAACCAACATCCCCAAACCATCATAAGCATGAGCGCAATGATGACTTAATGCCCACTGATTGAATGTTGTTAATCCTTTGCCATACATCATGTCATAGGCAACACTGCTCTTACTGAAGATCGTCGGAGCGATATTTGGCAATTCACCATCTAAACTAGCCGAGGTCGAGTTAATGATGAGGTCAAAATGCTGATTAATCTCTTCCAGCGCGATTGCTTTTACCGCGCCAAAGGGACTAAAAAGCGTGGCGAGCTGCTCGGCTTTTGCAAAGGTGCGGTTGGTAATCACGATACTTGTAGGGTGCTGATCGAGTAAGGGCTTAATCACGCCGCGCGCCGCGCCGCCAGCACCAATCACTAAAATGGAAGCGTCTCGTAGTGGCACTTGGTACTGAAGCAGATCTTGAACCAGCCCTTCACCATCAGTGTTATCACCGATGATTTCGCCATCATCTAATTTTTTCAGTGTATTGACCGCGCCTGCAAGTTGAGCTCGCTCGGTTAATCGATCCGCAAACTGATACGCTTCTTCTTTAAAAGGCACGGTAATGTTGCACCCTCGGCCACCGGAGGCAAAAAAGGTTTCAGCCGCTTGTTTAAAGCCATCTAGAGCCGCGAGTTGAGCGGTATAGTGCATTTCCTGACTGGTTTGCCGTGCAAAAAGTGTGTGGATCATCGGCGACTTACTGTGCCCAATCGGATTACCAAATACTGCATATTGATCAATGTGCTGAGCCATATCCTTGCCTCTCGATAATTAACAGGGCCACCTCGGCGCCCCTATCATTGAAAATGTACCGCTGTCACCACTCCCTCGGCAGCAAGAAGGTGTTTAATTTCGCCTCTGCGCTGCCCTCTTCCGCTTGATAACGATATTGCCAACGAGCTAATGGCGGCATCGACATTAAAATCGATTCCGTTCGACCGCCACTTTGCAAACCAAACAATGTGCCGCGATCATACACTAAGTTGAACTCTACATAGCGACCACGGCGATAAAGTTGAAACTGGCGCTCTCTGTCACCGTACTCCATCGCTTGACGACGTTCAACAATCGGCAAATACGCAGCGGTGTATCCTTTACCGACAGCTTGCATATAAGCAAAACAGCGCTCAAATCCCCAAGCGTTTAAATCATCGAAAAATAGGCCACCAATACCGCGCGTTTCATTGCGATGAGGGAGGAAGAAATACTCATCGCACCACGATTTATGTTCGGCATACACTTTTTCACCAAAAGGAACACACAGTGCTTTCGCCGTGGCATGCCATGATTGAGCATCTTCTTCAAACGGATAGAAAGGCGTTAAGTCAAATCCTCCGCCAAACCACCAGATAGGATCTTCGCCTTCTTTTTCAGCGATGAAGAAACGAACATTGGCATGAGAAGTTGGAACATAGGGATTGTTTGGATGCATCACCAAAGAAACCCCCATCGCCTCAAAATGACGCCCAGCTAATTCAGGGCGATGCGCGGTCGCTGAAGCGGGCATTTGCTGCCCTTGCACATGTGAGAAATTCACGCCGCCTTGTTCAAAAACACGGCCTTCTTTCATCACTCGAGTTCGCCCACCGCCTCCCAAACGCTCACTCGGTTCGCGATGCCATGCATCTTCTTCAAACAGTGCTTGGCCATCCGCTTGTTCAAGTTGCTGGCAAATGGAATCTTGCAGCTCAAGCAAAAATTGTTTGACGGCTTGCTTATCAATGGTTGGCATCGCTTGCTTCCTTAGCAGGGTTAACCCTGTCTTAATACTTGTGAGGTTTTCGCGTCACGAATTTCACTGGGCTTATTTCGACCACCGGTTTGACCATCTAAAATCGCAACCAGTTGCTCACCCAGTTGCGATTCAACTTCTTCCGTTGTCAGGCAAGGTGCAAGACCACTTAAATTCGCACTGGTCGAGGTTAATGGTTTTCCAAACGCATTGCATAGCTTTTGCACTAAAGGATGATCTGTCACACGTACGGCTATTGAATCAAATTGCCCACTCACCCAAGTAGAGACTTTATCACTGGTCGGCATTATCCATGTCACAGGGCCAGGCCAGGTGGCATGTACTCGTGCAAGCTGCTCTGATGTCAACTGGCTCTCATCAATATAAGGAAGCAATTGTTCGTAAGAGGCCGCAATTAAAATCAACCCCTTTTCCACAGGACGCTGCTTGAGCGCTAAGAGCTTCTGAATGGCTTGCGGGTTATCTGGGTCACACCCAACCCCAAACACGCCTTCCGTTGGGTAGGCAATTACTTCACCGTCACGTAGAGCCTGCAAAGTGTGTTCAAAGTTATTCACAAAAACTGTCCATCGGTTTCTTTAATACAGTGCGGCTAAGTGTACAAACTTCGTTGAAAACTGGCTAAAGCTATTTGTTTATAAAATGTATCAATTGCACAATTAAGCTGACGCAAACGTTTTCCTAAGGAAAAAATACTCGTATAATGCGCGCAAATTATCCCGCTCACCCCATTTTTAGAAGTATTAAGGAGTTTGAGATGAAAGTCGGAATTATCATGGGTTCAAAATCCGATTGGCCCACAATGAAGCTAGCTGCTGACATGTTGGATCAATTTGGTGTGGCATACGAAACCAAAGTTGTCTCTGCTCACCGCACACCTCAACTTCTTGCCGATTACGCCACCAGCGCAAGAGAACGCGGCCTTAAAGTCATCATAGCTGGCGCAGGCGGAGCCGCACACCTGCCGGGCATGACGGCAGCGTTTACTAGCTTACCGGTACTTGGCGTTCCCGTTCAGTCAAAGGCACTCAAAGGGATGGACTCTTTACTCTCGATTGTGCAAATGCCAAAAGGGATTGCGGTGGGCACCTTAGCTATTGGAGAAGCAGGCGCGGCCAATGCTGGGTTGCTTGCCGCGCAAATCATCGGCACCAGTGATGAGGCCGTCATGGCAAAAGTGGAAGCATTTCGTTTAGCACAAACTGAAGCGGTGTTGAGCCACCCTAACCCTGCAGAGGATTGATACTATGCACGTTTTAGTCTTGGGCGCTGGGCAACTGGCACGCATGATGGCGCTGGCTGGCGCTCCTCTGAACATTCAAATCTCCGCTTTTGATGTGGGCAGCGGTAACATCGTCCATCCTTTGACATTACACATCACTGGTCATGGTTTAGACAATGCGATCAAACAAGCGGATGTCATTACCGCTGAATTTGAGCATATTCCCCATGAAATTCTCACCGTTTGTGAGCAAAGTGGTAAGTTTCTTCCTAGCGTCGAAGCCATTAAAGCCGGAGGCGATCGCCGTCTTGAAAAAGCGCTACTCGATGAAGCCAACGCAAAAAATGCCCAATACTTTGTGATTAATACTCGTGAAGATTTAGATACCGCGATAACCAGCGTCGGCCTGCCCATGGTTCTAAAAAGTGCACTGGGTGGCTATGACGGAAAGGGTCAATGGCGTTTAAAAGAAGCTTCACAAGCAGAGCTCATTTGGCCAGAAATGGAAGCCTGTATCCAAGTCACTCCGACTCAAGCGATAGTGGCAGAGCAGTTTGTCCCCTTTGATCGTGAAGTCTCGTTAGTCGGCGCGCGTGCCAAAGATGGCAGCATCGCGGTTTACCCGCTGGCAGAAAATGTGCACATTAACGGTGTACTGAGTTTATCAACAGCGATAGATGACCCAGCCTTGCAAGAGCAAGCACTGTCGATGTTTACCTCGGTTGCCGCTCGTCTCAATTATGTCGGTGTGCTAGCGCTCGAGTTTTTTGATGTGCAGGGAACATTGTTGGTGAATGAAATTGCACCACGAGTCCATAACTCTGGTCACTGGACACAGCAAGGCGCAGAAACCTGTCAATTTGAGAATCACCTTCGCGCAGTATGTGGCTTACCTTTAGGCAGCACGAAGTTACTTCGCCCAACCGCGATGATTAATATTTTGGGTGAGGACAATTTACCAGAAGCCGTGATGGCGATTGAAGGCTGCCACATTCATTGGTATGGCAAAGAGAAACGTGCTGGGCGCAAAATGGGCCATATTAATGTCAGTGCAGATTACAACGCGCAGTTGCAACGAACGCTCTGTCGCTTGGCTGAAGTACTTGATGCGACAACGTATCCAGCCTTGCACCATTTTGTTCAAGCGATCAAGCCGACGCTCTAAAACAAACCTAATTGACGATAAATACGGATAAAAAATGGCACGTTCAATGTGCCATTTTCATATGCCGTCACTTTACTCTGTGGCGGATTGAATATGACCACATTTTCGATCAGCACATTGCAGCTTAATACCACTGGCGAGTTTTTTCTCTATCAATAATCCGAACCCACATTTTTCGCATTTACCGGCAACAGGTTGCTGATTAACGGCAAACTTGCATTTAGGGTAATTATCGCAAGCATTAAAAGTTTTACCATGGCGCGTTTTTCGCTCCACTAAATGGCCTTTCAAACATTCAGGGCAAAGCTGTTTTGACTGAGAAACATTGTCTGCAGGGGAATCTGTATCTTGGATATGGTGGCAATGCGGATAATGGCTACACCCGATAAACATGCCATAACGACCTTGGCGTAACACTAATTCATGGCCACACTCTGGGCATGGCACACCCAACTCCTTAACGATATGACCATCATTTTGCTGCAGCGGTTTAATATAGTCACAATTGGGATAATGGTTACAGCCTAAAAACAGCCCATGCTTACCCTGGCGAAGCTGTAATTGGCCACCACATTGCGGACAAGGCTCATGCTGCAGCGCTTGTCCATGCGCAGAAAAAAGGGGGGACTCGGTTTTACGACTCATAATGCTCAACTAAACGAACGGCTGCAATCAATGCAAAATACCTTGATCTTTGGTGTATAGCAGCTCTTCCATAAGCGTGTAAGCATTTTCATTTCCCGGTACATTAAATAGCACCATCAAAATGATCCACTTTAAGTCATCCAATTCAAATTCATTGGTTTCTAAACCCATCACTCGATCAATCACCATTTCACGAATTTCAGGAGTTAATACTTTCACTTGTTCAAGGAACAATAAAAAACCTCGGCTTTCAAGATCCAGCCTGTCCATCTCTTGTGCTGTGTACATCCGCATCGAAGTCGCAGCACTGGTTGCCATCGCTGAATGAGCATCGGTTTGTTGCAATGCCGCAAGCTCTTCTAACCAATTCAGGGCCTTATAGATATCTTTCTGGTGAAAACCGGCTCGAAGCAATTCATCTTCAAGCTCATCTTGATCGACTTGCAAATCTACATCGCTATGGACGTAGGTTTCAAATAGATACATCAATATATCCATCATCATAGCTAACCCTTCCCCTTACGAATATAGCCGCCAGAAACGGCAACAACATGACCTGAAAGCTCAAGTTCTAAAAGCTGCATCATGACTTCATGGACAGGTATATGGGTCCTGCTCGCAAGAATATCAACAGGCGTAGCCTCTACTCCTACGTTAGCTAACAGTTCAGCAAATGGCAATTGCTGATCGCTCTGTACAGAAAATAAATCAGGTTGAGGCTGCTTTTGGCGCAATGACCAGTCTACTAAGGTGCCAATTTCAGATAATACTTGTTCACTGTTTTGCACCAAGCACGCCCCACAACGAATAAGTTGATTACTACCGTGGCAATTTGGGTTAGCAATGGAGCCCGGAATAACAAACACATCTCGCCCTTGCTCAGCCGCATAGCGCGCCGTGATCAACGAGCCACTTTTCTCCGCCGCCTCCACCACTAAAACACCAACCGCTAACCCACTGATAATGCGATTTCGCCGCGGAAAGTTATCTGGCCTTGGTTTGGCTTTGGGACGAAATTCCGAGACTAATGCTCCGCTTTCCATCACCCGTTGCGCTAATTTTTTATGTCGCGCTGGGTAAATAGATTCAAGGCCCGAACCGAGCACGGCTATCGTCTCACCACCCGCTTGCAACGCACCGTCATGAGCATGTCCATCAATACCTAATGCCAAACCACTGGTAACAAGCAAGCCCTGTTGCACAAATTCTCGCGCAAACTGATGAGCAACTCGTTGGCCATCAGGGCTCGCATTACGACTGCCGACGATCGCTATTTGCGGATCAGAGAGTGCTGTTATTCGTCCTTTGACAAATAAAACCGGAGGTGCGGTAGCAATTTCTTTTAGTAAAGAAGGATAACCATCGCAAAATGGAGTAAGGATATGATGAGACTCATTAGCTTGCTGCCAACTTAGGCACTCTTCAACTTCTTGAGGGGCCGTCTCGCGCAGATAACGGATTTGATCTTGAACTAGACCCAACGCGGCTAACTCCCGCTCGGAATAGTCAATTAAATGAGCAAGAGAAGCGACGCTAGCAAGACGAGAAAGTTTCTTGCCACCCAATTTTGGCACAAAGCTGAATGCTAGCCACGCCGCTAATTCGTTCTGCTCCATCAGCTTGCGGTATCATCCTTAACCACCGAGTCCGTATCGGCTTGTTCATTTGGCTCGATTGTTAGCTCTGGTTTGAGCGGCGAAACCGCGATTACACTTTTACCAATCGGCACGAGGCTATCGGTAATCAAAGCCAAACTAAAATGTTCATAAGGTCGAATGACCATCAAACTGCCCACCAAGCTGCTTGGTAATTGCAGGGTTTCATCAAGGTTCTGTTGGTGCTGTCCTTTCTTTCCAGACACTTTAGAACCGGCTTGAATCAAATCAAACATCGTCCCTTGACGCAGTTGATCTGCAAGGCCTTTATCGATCACAACTACCTGATTCTGCGCCGAATACTCACTACCCTCCAACGATCCGAGGATATGCGTTTCAGCTTGTAGTCGCGATGGCGATGGGAAAAAAGTGGTTGAAAGCGTTAAGGTTTCGACGCCCACTTCAGGTAGGGCAATATCATTGACTCTTATCTCTTGTTGCTGTGCGGTGATGGTTAGCCCGCTAAAAGCCTCATCGGCGGAGACCAATTCACCAGAAGCAATCAAACGCAAAGCAACCATAGTTTTATTTTTCGCGGCAGCATCATGACGAGAAAACTCAGCGATTTCACGATAAATACCCCATTTGGGATGAGTCTGTTGCCCGCTTATGTAGAGCGTATCTTGCGCCGTCAGGTATTGTTTACCGTCGCTGGCACCGAGCACACGCTGGCTTTCTTGTAATGTTTGCTTATCCAGTAAGCGATCCGTATACAGATACGGCAACACTAATCCCTCTTGCACCGTCGGAACCGCTTTTTTCTCAAGCACACGCACTTTCGGACTCAACTTGACCATAGGTTTTAAACTCAACACCGGCTGTCCGTTACGCCAGACTAAGGTCAGCTTATCGCCGGGATAAATCAAATGCGGGTTATCGATCTCTGGGTTAATTTGCCATAAACGTGGCCACAACCACGGGTTATCAAGATAGAGCGCAGAAATATCCCACAAGGTATCTCCTTTGACGACCGTGTATGTCTGCGGGGCATTTGCTTTGACGGTGAGCGCCATATCCTCCGCCGCCAACGCATTAACGACCAATGACAACGGTAAAAAAACACACACTAAATAACGAATAAATCGTGACATGACCTCTGTTCCTTGGCCGAAATAAGTAAGGATGAATCAGATTATTAACATTTGGATGCTGTCATTTGGGTCATAAAATGTCTAGAATTGAGCCAACAAGCTTTAAGCTGTTTCGGCACAGTTCAATATTTCGAGTGTATATGTCTGTATTACAAGTATTAACATTCCCAGATGATCGTCTTCGTACCGTTGCAAAACCGGTAGAGAAAGTAACACCTGAGATCCAAAAAATCGTCGATGACATGATTGAGACTATGTACGACGAGGACGGTATCGGCCTTGCCGCAACGCAAGTCGATATTCACCAACGCATCGTTGTGATCGATATTTCAGAGAGTCGCGACCAGCCAATGGTTCTGATTAACCCTGAAATTTTAGAGAAACGCGGTGAAGATGGCATTGAAGAAGGCTGTCTGTCGGTCCCGGGCTCACGCGCCCTTGTTCCTCGCGCAGCAGAAGTCACAGTCAAAGCGTTAGATCGTGATGGCAACGAATTCTCATTTGAAGCGGATGACCTTTTAGCCATTTGTGTTCAACACGAGCTTGATCACTTACAAGGCAAACTGTTTGTGGATTACCTTTCGCCATTAAAGCGTAAGCGTATTAGAGATAAGCTAGAGAAAATCAAACGCTATAACGAAAAAAACTAACTTAAGTGAGGTTACCTTGAGCCAATCATTACGCATTGTGTTTGCAGGTACTCCGGACTTCGCCGCCCGTCATTTGGCGGCGTTGTTGTCTTCGGAGCATAAGGTTATCGCGGTGTACACTAAACCAGATAGCCCGGCAGGGCGCGGTAAAAAACTGACCGCCAGCCCAGTGAAACAGATGGCCGTTGAGCACAATATTGCTGTGTATCAACCAGAGAACTTTAAGAGCGACGAAGCCAAGCAAGCGCTCGCCGATCTCAACGCGGATTTAATGGTAGTAGTCGCCTACGGATTACTGCTACCAAAGGCCGTACTTGATATGCCAAGGCTTGGCTGTATTAACGTACACGGTTCCATTCTGCCACGGTGGCGTGGTGCCGCACCGATCCAACGCTCGATCTGGGCGGGAGACAGTGAAACGGGTGTAACCATCATGCAAATGGATGTCGGCCTAGATACGGGCGATATGCTCAAAATTGCTAAGCTGCCGATTGAGACAACAGACACCAGCGCTTCTATGTATGACAAACTGGCCGAGTTAGGCCCACAAGCGTTGGTAGAATGCATCGCCGATATCGCCAGTGGCAAAGCGATTGCCACTCAACAAGATGATACATTGGCTAACTACGCACAAAAACTTAGCAAAGAAGAAGCCAAAATCGATTGGTCAGCGGATGCTGCTTTTATTGAACGCTGCGTGCGTGCTTTTAATCCATGGCCAATGAGCCATTTTGATGTGGCTGAGAACAGCATTAAAGTGTGGCAAAGTCGCGTTGAAGCACAAACCAGCGACCACCCTGCAGGCACGATTGTTCAAGCCGATAAATCGGGTATTTATGTGGCAACCGGCAACGGCTTACTGGTGCTTGAGCAGTTGCAAGTGCCGGGCAAAAAAGCGATGTCAGTGCAAGACATTCTCAATTCGCGCGCAAGCTGGTTTGAAGTCGGCACACAGCTTAGCTAAACCTTAACGAGGGCAGAGATGCCCTCATTGATTTTCATTTATTTAAAATCGGTACTTCTATGAATGTTCGCGCAGCTGCGGCTAACGTGTTGTTTCAAGTGGTTGATAAAGGCCACTCACTTTCTCACGCACTTCCTGCGGCGCAAAAAACCATCCGCCCAAGAGACCACGCTCTGTTGCAAGAGATCTGCTATGGGGCTTTGCGTTATTTGCCTCGTTTGGAATCAATTGCCAATGAGCTAATGGACAACCCACTGAAAGGGAAAAAGCGGGTTTTTCACCATCTTATTTTAGTTGGTATCTACCAATTGAGCTTTATGCGCATTCCCGCTCACGCCGCAGTAGCCGAGACGGTTGAAGGCACCAAAACATTGCGCGGTGAAAATTTAGGTGGGCTAATCAACGCCGTATTGCGCAGCTACTTGCGCGATCAAGAAGCACTGGACGCTATCGCCGTTAGCCACAACGCAGGCAAATATGGCCACCCAAGTTGGCTACTTAAACTGTTACAACAAGCGTACCCAGAACAGTGGGAAACGGTTGTGCAAGCCAACAATCAAAAAGCGCCAATGTGGTTGCGCGTCAACCGTCAGCACCACACTCGTGATGAATATCTTGCACTATTAGCTAGCGAAAATATCGAGTGCAGCGTGCACTCTCACGCCGCCGACGCAATAAAACTCGCTGCACCTTGCGATGTAACGCTTTTACCCGGTTTTGACCGTGGTTGGGTATCGGTGCAAGATGCCGCTGCGCAGCTAGCGATTGACTACCTTCAACCTAAAGCAGGCGAGCTGATTTTAGATTGCTGCGCCGCCCCAGGGGGTAAAACCGCGCACATCCTGGAACACACACACGATACTGAAGTGGTTGCGATTGACAGCGATGCAACCCGCCTTGAACGCGTCTATGACAACTTAGAACGCCTGCAACTTCGCGCTGATGTGATCTGCGGTGATGCTCGTTATCCTGAAGAATGGTGGCATGGCGAACAATTTGACCGAATTTTATTAGATGCACCTTGCTCTGCCACTGGGGTTATTCGCCGTCATCCAGACATCAAATGGCTACGTCGTGGTAGCGATATTGAGGCATTGGCTCAATTACAAAGCGAAATACTGGACGCAATGTGGAAGCAATTAAAAGTCGGTGGCACTATGGTTTACGCAACCTGCTCGATCACTCCACAAGAAAACAGCTTGCAGGTCAAAGCCTTCTTAGAACGAACTCATAACGCTCAATTAGTGGGTTCCGATCGTGAGCAGCCGGGGCGTCAGATACTCCCCGGAGAAGAAGATATGGACGGTTTTTACTACGCAGTATTAACCAAACAAGCGTAAATTCGACGCACATTGGCAGCATTATTGCTGCCTTTTCAGTGGCCGATATTCGGCAGGTAGAAAGAGAACAGAGTATGAAAATCATTATTCTTGGTGCAGGTCAGGTCGGTGGCACACTGGCCGAAAACTTGGTCGGCGAGAACAATGACATCACCATTGTCGACAAAAATAGTGACCGCTTGCGCGAGCTGCAAGACAAGTACGATTTGCGGGTGATTCATGGCCACGCCAGCCACCCTGATGTACTGCGTGAAGCGGGCGCACAGGACGCGGACATGCTGGTTGCGGTCACTAATACCGACGAAACCAACATGGCGGCATGCCAGGTGGCGTTCTCTTTGTTTAATACGCCCAACCGAATTGCGCGTATTCGTTCTCCTGAATATCTGCTTGAAAAAGAGACTTTGTTTCAGTCAGGCGCGATCCCGGTGGATCACCTCATCGCTCCTGAAGAGCTAGTGACGAGCTATATTGAACGGTTGATCCAATACCCCGGCGCACTGCAAGTAGTGAGTTTTGCCGAAGAGAAAGTGAGCCTAGTGGCTGTGAAAGCTTACTACGGCGGGCCATTGGTGGGTAATGCTCTTTCAGCGCTACGTGAACACATGCCGCACATTGATACCCGCGTCGCGGCAATTTTCCGCCAAGGTCGGCCGATTCGCCCGCAAGGCACCACCATTATTGAAGCTGACGATGAAGTGTTCTTCGTGGCCGCCAGTAATCATATTCGCTCGGTCATGAGTGAGTTACAGCGGCTGGAAAAAACCTATCGTCGTATCATGATTGTTGGCGGGGGTAACATTGGGGCAAGCTTAGCCAAACGTTTAGAGCACAGCTACAGCGTTAAACTGATTGAGCGTAATTACCCACGTGCAGAGCAGTTATCGGAAGAGTTAGAAAACACCATAGTATTTTGTGGTGATGCGGCGGACCAAGAGCTGCTAGCCGAAGAGAACATCGACCAAGTTGATGTATTTATTGCGCTCACCAACGAAGATGAAACCAACATCATGTCCGCCATGCTCGCCAAGCGTATGGGTGCGAAAAAAGTGATGGTGCTTATCCAGCGTGGCGCGTATGTCGACCTCGTACAAGGCGGCGTGATTGATGTCGCGATTTCACCCCAACAAGCCACCATTTCCGCACTGCTGACTCACGTACGTCGTGCCGATATCGTTAACGTCTCTTCGCTACGCCGTGGCGCGGCAGAAGCGATTGAAGCAATTGCACATGGCGACCAAAACACCTCTAAAGTGGTGGGACGCGCAGTGGGTGATATTAAACTGCCACCGGGCACAACCATTGGCGCGATTGTGCGTGGTGAAGAAGTGTTAATCGCCCATGACCGCACTATTATCGAGCAAGATGATCACGTGGTGATGTTCTTAGTGGATAAAAAATACGTGCCCGATGTGGAAGCCTTGTTCCAACCTAGCCCATTTTTCCTATAGGTCATTGGCGTCATGCTGAATTTACGCCCCATTTCATTCGTTATAGGACTCGTGCTGTCTAAGCTCGCCCTATTTATGTATGTGCCGACACTGGTCGCTTTTTTTACCGGTACGGGTGGCTTCCTTGATTTTGCTCAAGCGGTCATCATCACTCATATTGTCGCCTTTATCTGCTTAAGCTTGGGGCGTACCGCACACTTTAAGCTCAGCGTGCGCGATATGTTTCTCATCACCAGCTTAGTGTGGACGGTTGCCAGCGCTTTCGCGGCGCTCCCTTTCGTCTTTATCAACCACATCAGCTTTACCGACGCCTATTTTGAAACCATGTCAGGGTTAACCACTACAGGTTCAACCGTGCTCAGTGGCCTTGATAATATGCCGCCCAGCATCTTGTTGTGGCGTTCTATTCTGCAATGGCTTGGTGGGGTTGGGTTTATCGTAATGGCGGTAGCGGTATTACCAATGCTCAATGTGGGTGGGATGAAATTGTTCCAAACCGAATCGTCTGATTGGTCCGATAAAAGTAGCCCACGCGCCAAAACTGTCGCGAAAAATATTGTGCTGGTCTATTTGGTACTGACCTTACTGTGCTTGATTGGCTATATCCTCACTGGCATGACGCTTTTTGAAGCGATCAACCACTCATTCACCACCTTGTCGACTGGTGGATATTCCACCTCCGACGGTTCGATGAACCACTTCTCAAACGGTGCACATTGGGTAGCAACGCTGTTTATGTTTTTGGGGGGCTTGCCCTTTCTACTGTTTGTCGCTGCGGCCCGAAAACAAAATATCAAAGTGATCATAAAAGACGCACAAGTTCGCGGATTTGCTTATCTTTTCCTAATTGCCAGTCTCATCATTGCGTTGTGGCTGAATCTCAAACTAGGCTACTACTGGTTGGACGCCCTGCGAGTGGCGATGTTTAATATCGTTTCAGTGGTCACGACTACTGGTTTTGGTTTGGAAGATTTCACCGCCTGGGGCGCACTGCCAAGCACACTGTTTATCTTCTTAATGGCAGCAGGAGCTTGTTCCGGCTCAACCTCTGGTGGGATTAAAGTGTTCCGCTTCCAAATTGCGATGACGCTGCTCAATAAACAAATTATGAAGTTGGTCCATCCATCAGGCATCTTCGTACAGCGCTATAATCATCGTCCAGTTAATGATGATATTGTCCGCTCAGTCGTCGCTTTTGGTTTGACCTTTTTTATCACTGTCATTGCTATCGCAGGCGCGCTCAGTGCTATGGGCCTTGACCCTGTCACCAGCATTTCAGGTTCCATCACAGCAGTGGCCAACGTTGGTCCCGGAATGGGCTCGGTGATTGGTCCAACGGGCAACTTCGCACCACTGCCTGACGCAGCAAAGTGGGTTCTGAGCTTAGGGATGTTGATGGGGCGTTTAGAAATTTTGACGATTATCGTTCTGTTTTTCCCTGCATTTTGGCGACGTTAAGATGAAGACAATACCTGTGATAATGATACTGTTAAGCATGACAGCAAGCGCCGTATCTTGCGCGCAAGTTCTGACCTTAGAAGATGGCCGCCAGGTGAAACTCAATGATGATTTCACATGGCAATATGTTGAACCGCAATCAATGTCGCCGGAAACCGTCATTCACGCGGCCCCTATTGCTCAAAAAGCCCGAGCAACCACCTTTGAGATGGAGAGTGGAAAACCGATTTTACAACTGTCAGATTCTGGAGTGGAAGTGGTACTCGGCGCGGCTTACTACCAAGGAGATACACTCGTTATCCCAACAGCCATCACCAATCAAAGCTCGCAATCTGTCATTGCGGTAGTGCTCAGCATCATTCTTTATAACGAGCAAGGTCAACCACTGCTCACTCAGCAGTTACCCATTTGGCAATCCATTAAACGGATGGCTGATAGCTATTTACGCCCACAAACTCAAGCGCAAGGAAAGCCGATTACCCTTCAGGTTGATCGCCAGCAAGGCTATCAAATTTCGGCCAACATTGAGCGGGTCGAAATGCGTTAAGCACTTACTGGGTGAACAAAAAGGTAAACCGCAAAAAAGTGACAAGCACTGCCACCTAGCACGAATAAATGCCAAATCGCATGGTTATAGGGAATGCGTTTCGCTACATAAAAAATCACCCCGAGCGAATAGACCAAACCACCAACAGCAAGTAGCACCAAACCACCGACCTCGATATTGATGGCCAGTTGGTAGATCACAACCAAGGATAACCACCCCATCGCCAAATAAGTCACCAGTGAGAACTTTTTAAAACGGTAGACAAAGGCAATTTTCATGATGATACCGAGCAGCGCCAGCAGCCAGATCACCACCATAAGACCTATCGCCAAAGGAGTGCGAAGGCTAACCAACAAAAAGGGGGTGTAACTTCCGGCAATCAGTAGATAAATGGCACAGTGGTCGAACGTTTTTAGCCAGCGTTTGGCTTTCGGTGTCGCAACGGAGTGATACAGCGTTGAAGCAAGGAATAACGCTATCATGCTGCCACCATAGAGACTCATGCTGATATAAGTCAATGCATCGGCCTGCGCACTTGTTGCCTTGATCAGCAGCAAGACTAAACCAACAAAACTAAGCAATAGCCCCAAACCATGACTCAGTGCATTCGCCCGTTCTTCACCAGCACCATAGCCGTCATTGTCAACAGCAGACATAAACACCATACCAAAAGCAACAAAATGTGGGCTTAGTATTGCACACCTCAGCTTACAGTTGTAAGCCTAAATACAAATTTCGTAACGAAACGGGTATCAAGGAGAGCGATAAATCGCGAGTTTTTTGTAAACGACATAGGTACCTCCTATTTAACAAAACGCGATGTAATGCCGATCAGATGACAAACTCAACCAAGCATCTCACACAATTTTAAGCTTTATTTACAAGAATATTCATCTCAACAATCGTTCAACTATCGATCAATTCAAAACTTGGTGCTAATCTAACTACGATATGAAAGCATATCGTTATTCCTGAATCATTATTTGGATTGGCGAGAGCCAGAAGAGCCACCCTTCAATTATGAAGCTCAACTCATGGTGATTCAGGCCATTAGATTGGCAATGGATGTGCCTGACCGTTAGGTTAATGAATGCGCCCAACAGCTGTCAGGTTTTCGCACACAAACCGTAGTGCAATGCGTCGTCGTAGTGGTTTTGCTGCTGCTCCGACTGCAAAAAAAGTCGCTCCAGCAATGACTTTAGTTGAAAAAAATGCCCTTACTGCATCGAGCACAACTAATGTTGTTCAGGCAGCATAATTAAAAAGCGCAGCTAAACCCTGCGCTTTTTCTTTGCGCTCAATTGGACTTCAATCCGCAATTTGATACCTTTACTCAAAATACTTATAAAAATTGGGGAAAAGAGAATGCAATGTCATCGAATTGAAGAGCTAATTGAACTACTTGCGCCTGAATGGCAAAAAGATCAGCAGCTCAACTTAATGCAATTCATCACCAAACTGGCTCAAGAAGCGGGTTATAAAGGACCTTTAGAAGCACTCACGGATGATGTATTGATCTACCATCTAAAAATGCGCAACAGCGCCAAAGACGAAATGATTCCTGGCCTGAAGAAAGATCAGGAAGATGATTTTAAAACAGCCATTTTACGCGCGCGTGGCATCATAAAATGATGTAGCCCCTGTGATAATGATCAAGATAGCGGCCTTATTAGGTCGCTTTTTTATTATTAGCGATAAGCCTCACGAGTTGAGGCTTTATTGTTAAAGGTTGATAGTGTTAAAGAAATAAAATTGTTATTGGCGTTATACTTGCCGCTTAATAAGTAAAGATTGAACAATGATAATTTCTCATCTTGGTATTGCACCCAAAGAGAAAACAGCAATGTCGCAGAGTGTGAACTAAAAGAAATCACACCTTACAGCCCAACAAGGATCATTTCATGAGTCAGGACAAAATCGATATAAAGGATGTGACTCCTAAAATATTCAACCCCAAAACTCACAAAGGCAACGGTGACCGTTTTAACCCCAGCAACCGTATTTATGTGCGCGAAAGTAAAGGTACTTATCAACAACTCCGCCGCTATGGTGGCTGGTTTTTACTGCTGCTTTTTACTTTAGTACCGTGGATCTCTTATGGTGATCGCCAAGCGATTTTGCTCGATATCGGCCATCAGCAATTTAACTTTTTCGGCACCACACTTTACCCACAAGACCTAACTCTACTGGCCCTGTTGTTTATGATTGCGGCATTCGGCCTGTTTTTTATTACCACTTTTCTTGGCCGTATCTGGTGTGGCTATCTGTGCCCGCAAACTGTGTGGACATTTATCTACATTTGGTTTGAAGAAAAACTCGAAGGCGCCGCCAATAAACGCCGCAAGCAGGACTCAGGAAAACTCACAGCTAATCTTGCTATAAGAAAAGCCATCAAACACATTGCTTGGCTGGCGATTGCACTCGGTACTGGTTTTACTTTTGTCGGCTATTTCGTCCCGGTACGCGAACTCGTGGTGAACTTTTTCACACTCGATGAAAGCTTCTGGCCCGTCTTCTGGGTACTCTTTTTCACCCTTTGTACTTACGGAAATGCAGGCTGGATGCGTTCGATCGTCTGCATCCATATGTGTCCTTATGCTCGCTTTCAGTCTGCGATGTTTGATAAAGATACCTTTATTGTTGGCTATGACAGCAAACGCGGTGAAACTCGCGGGCCACGCGCTCGTAAAGCCGATCACAAAGCACTCGGTTTAGGTGACTGCATTGATTGTGATTTGTGCGTACAAGTGTGTCCGACTGGCATCGATATTCGTGATGGCTTGCAGTACGAATGCATTAACTGCGGCGCTTGTATTGATGCGTGCGATACCACGATGGAACGTATGGGCTATGAAAAAGGGCTCATCAGCTATACCACGGAGCACCGCCTCTCCGGCCACCACACCAAAATACTCAGGCCTAAATTGCTCGGTTATGGCACGGTACTGCTGGTGATGTTTGGCTTATTCATCGCTCAAGTGGCCAGCGTTGATCCGGTCGGCTTAAGTGTATTGCGTGATAGAAACCAGCTATTTAAAACCAACAGCAATGGTGAAATTGAGAACACTTACACCTTGAAAGTCATCAACAAAACTCAGCAAACGCAAGAGTATAAGCTTGACGTGAAAGGGCTATCGGACGTCTCTTGGTATGGTAAACAAACCATCCAAGTCAAACCAGGAGAGGTATTGAACCTACCAACCAGCCTTGGCGTCGCTCCTGACAAACTCAGCTCTCCTATAGCGACGATTCAGTTTATACTCACGGACAGTAACCAATTCACGATAGAAGTTGAGAGCCGGTTTATTAATAAACTCTAACTTCGTAACGAATGGAAAAGGGCTCAGTAATGGGCCCTTTTTAATCATGACCAAAGCTTCTTTCCATTTTGATGCACTCACCCCTGATACCATGTGGTATGCCTTAGAAAGCATCGGCATTCGTGCTGAATCAGGATTTCTGGCACTCAACAGTTACGAAAACCGCGTTTATCAATTCATCGATGAAGAACGCCAACGCTATGTGGTGAAATTCTATCGACCTCAGCGCTGGAGTGTTGAGCAAATTCAAGAGGAGCACGATTTCACACGCGAGCTGTACGCGGCGGAAATTCCGATTGCTGAGCCATTACTCATCAACGGTGCAACCTTACATCACTATCAGGGCTATCATTTCGCGCTGTTTAACAGTGTGGGTGGGCGGCAGTTTGAAGTGGACAATATGGACCAATTAGAAGGCGTGGGCCGATTTCTTGGACGCATTCATCACATCAGTGCCACTCGTACATTTGTTCATCGCCCGACCATCAGCTTAGATGAGTATCTTTATCAACCCAAACAGCTATTGGAAAATGCGTCCTTTATACCTCAGCACTTGCAAAATACCTTTTTCAGTGACTTATCGTTATTGATCAACAAAATTGAACAGCAATGGCCAGCAAAATCCGCGGCCATCCGCTTGCATGGTGATTGCCATCCAGGCAATATTTTGTGGCGAGATGGGCCTATGTTTGTCGATTTAGACGATGCTCGCAATGGACCAGCAGTACAGGATTTGTGGATGCTACTCAATGGCGAATTGCAAGATAAGCGAATGCAGTTGGACATTATCTTAGAGTCGTATCAAGAGTTTCACGATTTTAATCCAGCCGAATTGAAACTAATTGAACCGTTACGCGGTCTACGAATGGTGCATTACATGGCATGGTTGGCCAAACGATGGCAGGACCCTGCTTTTCCACTCGCCTTCCCTTGGTTTAATGACCCTAAATATTGGGAAAGCCAAGTGCTTGCGTTTAAAGAACAAATAGCAGCATTAGACGAGCCTACACTCTCACTAATGCCACAATGGTAAGTCACCTTGAAGCAATAAATGGAGTATACAATGAAGAAGCTTTTTGCACTGGTTGCAACCTTACTGCTGAGCTTATCGGCTCATGCAGCCCAATTTAAAGAAGGTGAGCATTACAAAGTGCTTGATCTTGAACCCTCTAAAAATCCAACCGTGACGGAGTTTTTCTCCTTTTACTGCCCACACTGCAATACCTTTGAGCCGATCATCGCCCAACTGAAAAAGCAGCTCCCACAAGGGGTTACCCTGCAGAAAAACCATGTTTCTTTTATGGGTGGCTCTATGGGTAAATCAATGAGTAAAGCTTACGCCACCATGCTTGCCCTCAAAGTTGAAGACAAAATGGTGCCCGTGATGTTTAACCGCATCCACACGATGCGTAAACCACCAAGAGATGATGCGGATCTACGCCAAATCTTCCTAGACGAAGGTATTGATGCAGCAAAATTTGATGCCGCCTTTAATGGTTTTGCCGTCGATTCAATGGTGCGCCGCTTTGATAAACAGTTCCAAGAAAGCGGCCTTTCAGGTGTGCCTGCTGTCGTGGTTAACAATCATTATTTGGTGCAGGGACAAGGTGTTAAATCGACCAATGAATACTTCGAACTGGTCAATTACCTACTGACCAAGTAATCATTCCCAAATGAGGAGCACAACGGCTCCTCATTTTTACTTAATCAAGTTCAACCTTGCAGCGCTTTCTCATACAACCAATCTTGAAACACAAGCCATCGCAGCACAAAACTGTGTATGCCTAAGACAAAGCTCACCCTTCATTCATAAAACGGTCAGATTAGTTTTATCGTGTCGTCATCCAAGTTTATTCATATACTTAACCACTATTGAATCAAAGTATGGAAACTCCTAATGAATAAATACCTGTCCATGACGCTTGTTAGCGCTCTGGCTTTTCATGTATCTGCCGAACTGGCTCCAGAAACAGGTTTAAGTGGTGAGATTGCCATTAATACTATTTTTGCATCTTCCCAATCATCGTTTGATACGGGTGGAGATGAGCGTATTACATCACTCGAAACAAAGAGTAGCCGGCAGTCAAACTTTGCCGTTGGGCCTTTGGGTAACCTTGCTTACACCTTCGGGGACAAACGTCAACAACAGGTTTATCTAGGCACCTCACGTGATGATATTGCCGTCGGCACTTTAGCGCTTCAGCTGGGGTATCAATATGAGATGGAGACAGGTACCGTGGTTGATGTGGCTTTTTTACCGACCGTGATGTCTGGAAAAACCTGGGCTAACCCTTACCAACTAAACAGTCAGCGCCAAGAAACCGATGAGTCAGGAAATGCCTACCGATTAACATTCAATAGTATTCAAGGCAGCCCATGGACTATCGATGTCGCTTACGCGACCAAAGAGATCGACAACGATCAGTTTCCAAGCCCTGAACTGGCTCGTGATGGTAAAAGTTACTACCTAAAAGGCCAATACCGTTACTCTCTGAGCCCAACCAGTTTGTTACAGCCCTCCATCACTTATATCAACCACCAAGCGGATGGCGACGCCAATACTCATCACTCTTACGCCGCCGATCTCTCCTACTTCACGTTTATCAATCGCCATAAACTGGCGCTGACCGCTGGTTATACCAAGCGCGACTATCAAGGTGGAAATTCACTGTTTAATCACACTGTGCGTAATGACGATGAACTGAGCCTATTCTTCGCGTACGAATACAGCCAATTTATGGATTGGGATGATTGGTCATTAATCGCTTTAGCCGGTTATAACCAATCGAGCTCAAACCTCTCGTTTTACGACGAATCGTCTCTCTTTACAGCGCTAGGGTTAAATTACCAATTTTAAGTTCATTACACCGCTTGTGCGGTCAGTTGTTTCAACAAGCGGTCCATCGCTCGATAGCCGAGTGCTTCCGCTAGATGGGGCTTAGCAATCTGCTCGGCCCCTTCTAAATCAGCAATCGTACGCGCCACTTTGATAATGCGATGATACGCGCGGATGGAGAGCCCTAGGCGGTGCAGTGCATTTTCCAAAAATTCGGCGTCAGCCTTAGTTAAAGGGCAATACTGTTCAATTTCTCGGCTCCCCAACAAAGCATTAACCTTGCCATTACGAATCACCATCCGTTCACGAGCAATCAACACTCTTTCTTTAACCACAGCCGTTGCTTCACCTCTTTCGCCGCCATTTGCCAGCATTCCTTTGGGAAGCGAGGGGATTTCTATCGACATGTCAAAGCGATCAAGCAGTGGCCCCGATAAGCGTCCCAAATAGCGCAAAATACTCTGCGGGTTGGCTCTGGCTTGCGTGCCTTCGTAATAACCGGTTGGGCTGGGGTTCAACGCACCCACTAATTGAAAGCGAGCTGGAAAACGCGTTTTGCCTTGCGCTCTTGAAATAATAATTTCACCTGACTCTAATGGCTCACGCAATGAGTCGAGCACTTTTCGTTCAAATTCCGGCATTTCATCAAGAAACAATAACCCATTGTGTGCCAAAGAAATTTCCCCCGGCCTCGGAATAGAACCGCCACCGACCAGCGCCGCCATTGAACTGGAATGATGAGGCGAGCGAAATGGCCTTTGCTTCCAGTTGTGCTGGTTAATGTCTTGTGGAGTCAGAGAAGCAACCGAAGCGGTTTCCATCGCTTCATCCTCATTCATTTCTGGTAATAAATCACACAACCGAGAGGCAAGCATGGTTTTACCCGTTCCGGGTGGACCGAGAAAAAGCAGGTTATGGTTGCCCGCGGCTGCGATTTCTAACGCTCGCTTTCCTTGCTGTTGACCAATGATATCTTGCAGATCGCGAGTACTTTTCGCTTGGCACGGTTTAGGTTCGGTTTGAAAAAGAGAGAGGGTTTGCTGGCCACACAAATCAGCACACACCTCAAGCAGCGTTTGCGCCGATTTATGCTGATCCTTTGCCACTAACGCGGCTTGATCACCATTACCATGAGGCACCACCAAACAGCGCTTGGCTCGATTCGCAGCTAAAGCGGCGGGTAATACACCTTTAACAGGACGCAACTCACCAGATAAGGCTAATTCACCAATAAACTCATACCCATCTAACTTCGTTAGCGCTATCTGCTGTGAGGCCGCCAAAATACCCAACGCGATCGGTAAATCAAATCGACCACCCTCTTTGGGGAGATCCGCAGGGGCTAGATTGACCGTAATACGCTTGGCGGGAAACTCAAAACGGGAATTAATGATAGCGCTGCGCACGCGATCACGAGACTCTTTGACCGTCGTTTCTGGCAAGCCGACCAACGTAAAACCGGGCATACCATTGCTAATATGTACTTCAACTGTCACTGTCGGTGCTTGCACGCCAACACTGGCTCGGCTGTGAATAATTGCGAGTCCCATTTCATTCCTTTGTGGTTGTTTAAAAAGTGTTCGTTCTGTTTCTGCGCCCTTATTTGCACACGAGAGATTGTTATATAGCTTGTTGTGATGCTGAAAGAATGTGAAAAAAGAATGAGTTTTTGCTTGTCATTTAACGGAATTGTGTGTTACCACTAGAGACGCAAACAATTTCGTAAGATATTACGCCAACTATTTTAAGAATTAAGTGATGAATTTGAACGCTCACATTAACCTACTGCTAAGCCTGATTATCGTGGTCATTATTGATTCCGCGCGGGGGCTAGTGGGCGCAAAATAACCACCAGATTCAAAAGACCCCCGCACTGAAAAGTCCGGGGGTTTTTTTACAACTATTAAACTAAAAAGTTCATACTGGTTGGCGATTATCCAACCCGATATGACAGGAAGAATGGGAGCGCACATGAAGTGCAAACACAACATGGTTTACTGTGCCATACACAGTTTGGGAGGGTTACGATGACAGGAGCACAACTGGTTGTAGCCGCATTAAAGCAGCAGGGAATCAAAACCGTTTTTGGTTATCCCGGCGGCGCTATTATGCCAATCTATGATGCATTATACGATGGCGGTGTAGAACACATTCTCTGTCGCCACGAACAAGGTGCAGCCATGGCGGCGATTGGCATGGCGCGCTCGACACAAGATGTCGCGGTGTGCATGGCCACCTCAGGACCCGGAGCGACCAATTTGGTCACCGGTCTTGCCGATGCATTTCTTGACTCAATCCCCCTTGTCGCCATCACCGGCCAAGTCGCAAGCTCGCACATTGGTACCGATGCTTTTCAAGAGATGGACGTGATTGGTATGTCACTCTCTTGCACCAAACACAGCTACCTCGTTACCGATATCCACGATCTCGCACCCACCCTTGCCGAAGCCTTTGAGGTAGCGAAAGCGGGTCGCCCCGGCCCGGTGATTGTGGATATCGCTAAAGATGTACAACTGGCAAAAACCCCCGTGACTGAGCTACCTGCGTTCACTGCGCCAGCCATGCCAGTTGCCAGCCAAGAGCAGCTTCACGCAGCGCAACAACTGCTTTCACAAAGCTCTCGTCCTGTATTGTATGTTGGCGGTGGCGTTCAACTGGCCAAAGCGACCGATTCCGTACGCGAGTTTTTACGCCTCAATCCGATGCCATCAGTAAGTACCTTAAAAGGCTTGGGCACGATTGAGCGCCATGACCCGCACTACCTTGGCATGCTTGGTATGCATGGGACTAAGGCGGCAAACTTGGTCGTTCAAGAGTGTGATTTGTTGATTGTGGTTGGAGCGCGCTTTGATGACCGAGTAACGGGAAAACTGGATACTTTTGCACCACACGCCAAAGTGATTCATATCGATATCGATGCGGCCGAGTTTAATAAACTCCGTATCGCCAATGCGTCACTACGTGGTGACATCAATCTCATTCTTCCACAACTGGAACTGACGCGTGATATCGCACCGTGGGTTCACCACAGTGAAAGTTTGCGCAGTGGCTTTAAGTGGCGCTATGACCACCCGGGCGATCTCATTTTTGCACCATTGTTACTCAAACAACTGTCCGACATGATGCCCGATTCAGCCATCGTCTCAACCGACGTTGGCCAACATCAAATGTGGGCCGCGCAGCACATTCAGCCGCGTGCTCCACAGAACTTCATCACCTCAGCTGGCCTTGGAACTATGGGCTTTGGGTTGCCCGCCTCAATGGGCGCTGCCGTTGCTCGCCCAGATGATCAATCCATTCTCATTTCTGGGGATGGCTCGTTCATGATGAATGTTCAAGAACTTGGTACGCTCAAGCGCCGCCAAATCCCGGTCAAGATGGTACTACTGAACAACCACCGTTTGGGTATGGTGCGCCAATGGCAATCGCTGTTCTTTGATGGCCGCCATAGTGAAACGATTTTGGATGACAACCCAGATTTCGTGATGCTAGCTAAGGCGTTCGATATTCCTGGCAAAACCATCACCAAAAAAGAAGAAGTTGAACCAGCACTTAAAGAAATGCTGGCCAGCAAAACAGCTTATCTGCTTCACGTTTTGATTGATGAAGAAGAAAACGTATGGCCGCTTGTACCACCGGGCGCCTCAAATAGTGATATGTTGGAGAACACCTAATGGATAGATACCTATTAGACATCAAAGCCGATGATAAACCGGTGCTATTAGAGCGTGTTCTGCGCGTGATTCGCCATCGTGGATTTGTGATAAAACAAGTGGCCGCAACGCAAAACCACGCCAGCAAAGTCGCCAGTGTTGAAATCATTGTTGATAGTGATCGCCCCATCAGCACACTGATCAATCAAATTGAAAAATTATGGGATATTCGCAGTGTCGATGTCACCCCAATAAAAAATAACGAACTACCGAATAACAATTTACAACAAAAGATTTGTGCATAAGGAAGGCAATAAATGGCAACAAAAACTGCAGATTACATTTGGTTCAACGGTGAAATGGTTCCGTGGGCAAATGCAAACGTTCATGTACTGACACACGCAATGCACTACGGCACTTCGGTGTTTGAAGGTGTGCGTTGTTATAACACTCCTAAAGGTCCAATCGTCTTCCGTCATAAAGAGCACGCTCAACGCCTAAAAGATTCAGCAAAAATTTACCGTTTCCCTATCCCCTATACGATAGAAGAGATCATGGAAGCGACACGTGAAACATTGCGCGTCAATAAACTGGATTCAGCCTACATTCGCCCACTTGGCTTTGTTGGCAACGTTGGCCTTGGCGTTTGCCCACCAGTGAATACTGAAATGGAGTTAATCATTGCCGCCTTCCCTTGGGGTGCTTACTTAGGTGATGAAGCGCTAGAAAATGGTGTGGATGCGATGGTTTCTAGCTGGCATCGCGCTGCGCCAAACACCACTCCAACCGCAGCCAAAGCGGGTGGTAACTATTTATCGTCTCTGCTTGTCGGTGGTGAAGCTCGTCGTCATGGCTATGCCGAAGGTATCGCCTTAAGCGTGGATGGTTATTTATCTGAAGGTGCAGGCGAAAACATTTTCGTCATCAAAAACGGTGTGCTGCTCACGCCACCAACCACCAGCTCCATCTTGCCGGGCATCACGCGTGATTCGATCATGACGCTGGCTAAAGAAATGGGCTACGAAGTGCGTGAAGTGAACATTGCGCGTGAAGCACTCTACCTTGCTGACGAAATTTTTATGACTGGCACCGCCGCCGAAATCGTCCCTGTACGGAGCGTAGACCAAATTACGGTTGGAGAGGGCAAACGTGGGCCAATCACGAAAGTGATGCAAGAAGCTTACTTTGGCCTATTTAACGGCACCACTGAAGACAAGTGGGGCTGGTTGGATTACGTGTACCCACAACCGAAGTAATAGAGGACGATAGACAATGCCAAAGTATAGATCCGCAACAACGACACACGGACGTAATATGGCTGGAGCGCGCGCATTATGGCGCGCCACTGGCGTCAAAGATGAAGATTTCGGTAAGCCGATTATTGCGGTGGTTAACTCGTTCACTCAATTCGTACCGGGCCACGTGCACCTCAAAGATATGGGGCAATTGGTTGCGGGTGAAATCGAAAAAGCCGGCGGCATCGCCAAAGAATTTAATACCATCGCGGTAGATGATGGTATCGCCATGGGGCATGGCGGCATGCTGTACTCACTGCCCTCACGCGAGTTGATCGCAGACTCTGTCGAGTACATGGTTAATGCGCACTGCGCTGATGCGATGGTCTGCATTTCCAACTGCGACAAAATCACCCCTGGGATGATGATGGCGGCACTGCGCATTAATATTCCCGTCATCTTTGTTTCTGGCGGGCCAATGGAAGCGGGTAAAACCAAGCTTTCTGATCAAATCATCAAACTCGATTTAGTCGATGCGATGATCCAAGGCGCTGACCCTAAAGTCTCCGACGCACAAAGTGAACAAATTGAACGCTCGGCCTGCCCAACCTGTGGTTCTTGTTCTGGCATGTTTACCGCCAACTCGATGAACTGTCTCACCGAAGCGTTGGGGCTTTCTCAACCGGGTAATGGTTCAATGTTGGCCACGCATGCCGATCGTGAGGCGCTCTTCATCAACGCAGGTAAACGCATTGTTGAATTAACCAAGCGTTACTACGAACAAGATGATGCATCCGCCTTACCGCGTAATATTGCCAACAAAGCCGCATTCGAAAATGCGATGGCGCTCGATATTGCCATGGGCGGCTCAACCAACACCGTATTGCACCTATTAGCAGGCGCTCAAGAAGGTGAAATCGATTTTGATATGGGTGATATCGACCGCATGTCACGCCGCGTACCTCATCTGTGTAAAGTGGCCCCATCGACTCAAAAATATCACATGGAAGATGTGCACCGCGCGGGTGGCGTGATGGCGATTCTTGGTGAATTGGATCGCGCCGGTCTCATCAACAATCAAACTCGCACCGTGTTGGGTTTATCGATGAAAGAGCAGTTGGCTCAATACGACATCATGCAAACGGACGACGAAGACGTCTTAACCTTTTTCCGTGCCGGTCCTGCGGGCATTCGTACCACTAAAGCCTTCTCACAACAGTGTCGCTGGGATCACCTCGATGACGATCGCAAAGAAGGCTGCATTCGTACCAAAGAACATGCTTTTAGCCAAGATGGTGGCCTAGCCGTGCTATCAGGCAACATTGCCGTTGATGGCTGTATTGTAAAAACAGCAGGGGTTGATGAGGGTAGCCTGAAATTTGCAGGCCCAGCCGTGGTCTTTGAAAGCCAAGAAAGTGCCGTTGAAGGTATTTTAGGCGGTAAAGTGAAGGCCGGTGATGTTGTCGTCATCCGCTATGAAGGCCCGAAAGGCGGCCCGGGTATGCAAGAAATGCTTTACCCAACCACGTACCTCAAATCAATGGGGCTAGGCAAAGAGTGCGCGCTACTGACTGACGGTCGTTTCTCTGGGGGCACTTCCGGTTTATCAATTGGTCACGTTTCTCCAGAAGCTGCGAACGGCGGAACGATAGGTTTGGTGAATTCTGGGGATATTATCGCCATCGATATTCCGAACCGCTCCATTACGCTCAACGTTTCAGAAGCTGAACTGGCTGAGCGCCGCGTAAAACAAGACCAGCTCGGTTGGAAACCTGTCAATCGCCAGCGTGAAGTCTCTTTGGCATTGAAAGCCTACGCCAGTATGGCCACCAGCGCTGATAAAGGGGCTGTTCGAGACAAATCTAAGCTAGAGGGCTAGCGGATGAGCGACTCAGGTAACGCAACTCAAACTGGCGCAGATTATCTGCGCCAGATCCTGCGCGCCCCCGTGTATGACGTCGCAACGGTGACGCCACTGCAGGATATGCCCCGCTTATCGGCGCGCATCAAAAATCGCGTTCAGCTCAAGCGTGAAGATCGCCAGCCTGTGCACTCTTTTAAATTACGCGGCGCTTATAATATGGTGTCGAGTTTATCTGAGGTGCAAAAACAAGCTGGGGTGATTGCCGCGTCAGCAGGCAACCACGCGCAGGGAATGGCTCTATCGGGAACAAAATTAGGCATTAAAACCACCATTGTGATGCCTAAAACTACCCCTGATATCAAAGTCGAAGCGGTGCGCGGTTTTGGCGGTTTGGTGATTTTGCATGGCAACAACTTTGATGAAGCCAAAGCCGAAGCGGAATGCTTGGCTCACGAGCAAGGTTATACGTTTGTCCCACCGTTCGATCACCCACTGGTCATTGCAGGGCAAGGCACGATTGGCATGGAAATGCTGCAACAAAATGGCCACCTTGATTACATTTTTGTACCGGTCGGCGGTGGCGGTTTAGCCGCTGGGGTCGCGGTGCTCATCAAACAGCTGATGCCAGAAATCAAAGTCATTGCGGTTGAACCTGAAGATTCTGCTTGTTTAAAAGCAGCACTCGAGGCAGGTAAACCCGTGGTGCTTGACCAAGTCAGCATGTTTGCCGACGGTGTCGCGGTAAAACGTATTGGTGATGAAACCTTCCGTTTGTGTCAGCAATACATTGATGGCCACATCACGGTATCAAGCGATGAAATCTGCTCGGCGGTTAAAGATATCTTCGAAGACACGCGTGCGATTGCCGAACCTTCTGGAGCGCTTGCTCTGGCTGGTCTGAAGAAATTCGCGGAAAAACATAAGCTGGTGGATAAACAGTTAGGCACCGTACTTTCAGGGGCTAACACCAATTTCCACGGCTTGCGTTACGTGTCGGAGCGATGTGAGCTAGGCGAAAAACGTGAAGGGCTTTTGGCGGTGACCATACCTGAACGTCAAGGCGCGTTTTTTGAGTTTTGCAATATCATTGGCGGCCGTGCGGTCACCGAGTTCAACTATCGCTATAACGATGACAAGCTGGCCAACATTTTCGTCGGTGTACGCCTGTTAAGTGGGCAAGAAGAGCTCGACAACATCATTCACGATTTACGCCAAGGTGGCTACCCTGTGGTGGATCTATCGGATGATGAAATGGCCAAACTGCATGTCCGTTATATGATTGGAGGCAAACCCTCTAAGCCGCTAAAAGAACGATTATACAGCTTCGAATTTCCGGAATATCCGGGCGCTCTGCTGAAATTTCTCAGCACGCTTGGCACACACTGGAACATTAGCTTGTTTAATTACCGCAATCATGGCGCCGATTATGGCCGCGTATTGTGTGGTTTTGAACTCGAAGAGAGCGATTTAAACCGCTTCTCCGCTCACCTTAGAGAATTGGGTTACCAATGCAAAGATGAGACGGACAATCCTTCATACCAGTTCTTCTTATCCTAAAGCTCAATGCCAGTCCCACGACTGGCATTTTTATGAGTGATGCATAATACGCATAGAACCAATGCTAAAGTTTCATTTTAGTCATAGTTAATTCAGTACTACACTTAGCGACATCTTATGCTTGCTGTGCCAATCTGGAGATCCGAATGTTTAAAGCGTTAATCCTTAATCAACAAGAAAAAAACACAGTTGCCACCATTGAACAAATCGACGAATCACAATTACCGCAAGGTGAAGTTTTAGTCGCGGTCGATTACTCATCATTGAATTACAAAGATGGTTTAGCCATTACAGGTAAAGGCAAAATCATTCGCAATTTCCCTATGGTACCGGGCATTGATCTTGCGGGAACCGTACTTGAATCCCAAGATACTCGCTACCAAACCGGTGATAAAGTTGTACTAACCGGTTGGGGAGTGGGTGAAAACCATTGGGGTGGTATGGCGCAAAAAGCACGCTTGAAAGCCGATTGGTTAGTACCACTCGCGCACGGTCTTGATAGCAAAAAAGCGATGATGATTGGCACTGCTGGCTTTACTGCCATGCTTTGCGTGCAAGCCATTTTAGATGCGGGTATTCAACCGGAAAAGGGTGAAATATTGGTGACGGGTGCCAGTGGCGGCGTGGGTTCAGTTGCTGTAACACTATTAGCTAAGCTAGGTTATACAGTTGCTGCGGTAACTGGTCGTGTTGAACAAAATGGTCCACTGCTAGAAAAACTAGGAGCAAGCCGCGTTATTGATCGCAGCGAATTTGAAGAGCCAGATCGTCCGCTGGAAAAACAGATTTGGGCTGGCGCGGTCGATACAGTAGGCAGCAAAATGTTAGCCAAAGTGTTAGCCCAAATGGACTACAACAGCACAGTTGCCGCGTGTGGTTTAGCGGGTGGTTTTGATTTACCCACCACCGTCATGCCGTTCATTTTGCGCAATGTACGCCTGCAAGGTGTCGACTCCGTCTCTTGCCCGCTAGAAAAACGCATGGCAGCATGGGAAAGCTTAGCGAAACTGCTACCTGCAAGCTACTTTGAGCAAGCGTGTGAGGAAATCACCCTCGAACAAACAGCGCAGTACGCTGAAACGATCACCAATGGTCAAGTGACTGGTCGCGTGGTGATTAAGCTTTAAACTATTCATTCATCAAGCTTTGGTCTTACTCAAAGCTTGATGATTTTTACCCCTCTAACTGCATCTCTTCAATACGTTTAGCAATCAACCGGCTGCACTCTTGTTTGACGATCTGCCTTAACCATTCTTGGGCAGGAGAATGCTCACATCGCGAGTGCCAAATCATAGAGTAGTCAAACGGCGTAAACTGAAACGGTAACGGCTTCACCACCAATGCGTAACGCTCTGCCACTAAATAGGCCAGATCCGCAGGCACCGTAATAATCAATGGCATGGTATCAACAATCGCTAGCGCAGCTTCTAAATGATAGGCTCTGAGCACCATTTTCCGTTTAGGCTGCCCACTTAATGCTTGTTCAATTAAGGCATTAACACCATCACTGATCGCAATCATCGCATGAGGGTATGTCAGGTAATCCGCTAAAGAGATCTGCCGATTCGCCAACGGATGGTGTTGGGAGAGCAAACAAAGCACACCGACTCGCCCAAGCACCTCACTCATCAATGGTGCTACTGGCGACGTTGGGCGACAAATCGCTAAATCAGCCCCTTCATAAGTCAGTTGATCGGCCAACCTATCATGCTGCAAAGGTAAAAACTCAAACGACACGTTTGGTGCCTCTTGATATATCCTTGGTAAAGCAAACGGTAAGATGGTCTGCATTGCGTAATCTGTCGTGGCAATGGTGAAGGTTTGTTCACATTGCTGGGGGTCAAATTCAATAGGTGAAAGGATTTGACGTAGAGACTCCAATGGCTCGCCTAAGGCGCGATTAAGCTCCAGCGCTTTTTCAGTCGGAATGAGATGCTGACCTTGACGCGTAAAAAGAGGATCATTGAGCAGATCACGTAACCGGCCTAATACACGGCTCATGGCTGACTGGCTAAGATTTAAACGCTGGGCCGCTTTACTGACACTGCTCTCTTCTATCAACACTCTCAGTGCAATCAATAAATTCAGATCGCGACGATAGATATCTTCCAACTCCATGCAATAACCCCACTTTTGTCATTGGTAAATAGGCTCAGTGTACGCGTTAGGCAAAAAAAATCCCGCCTTTCAGCGGGGAAGCCCAAGAAAATGGGGATAGTGTCGGAATGTGTTACGTGTCGTATTAGTGCAATGCGTTGATCAATATGTGATGGATTAGTGATTCTGCTCTTCTGAGATGCCTTTCCAAAGATGCATCTCAAGCCAGATCCCAACCAGTGACGCACTGACACCAAAAAGTGGCATCCATGACGTTTCTGCAGGCGTTCGCATCACTAAGGCACAAAATGAGATAAAGCAGAGAACCGAATAAATGGTTAACCTATCAAGCGCTGTTAACATAAGTGCCTCACCAAATTGTTATCAACTTGTTAAGTAAGTTAAAACAAAAAGATCACTTTGCCAAGTGGTTATTGAATATTTTTTCCTCGCCAGTATTATCTACGCCTTGCGATAACATCGATTAGGTTTGAATATGACATTTGATCCGGCACTTGCCACACAAATACTCGAAGCCGAAGGATTGCGCTGTCCCGAGCCTGTAATGATGGTCAGAAAAACCATTCGAACCATGCAAGATGGCGAAATTTTACTAGTGAAAGCCGATGACCCGTCAACCACTCGAGACATTCCCAGTTTTTGCCGCTTTATGGATCATCAGTTAATTGCGGAGAAAGTGGACACATTGCCCTATCTCTATTTGATTAAGAAAGGATTGAGTTAAGCCTCGATCTAAGTAATGCGTACGCAAAAGAAAAGGCGACCTCAAAAAGGCCGCCTTTTGCTATTGATTCATTGATTCATTGATTCATTGCGCTGCACACTACTCATTAAACTCGATGGTGCGGATCTCTGATTGCAGTTTTGTTATCTGCTTTTGCAGGGTTCGAATTTCATCGTGCATCGGGATAATGTGCGCGACTCGGATCCAAGATTCCACCATTAAGCCACACAATATGATTGCGCCGGCCACCATGGGTAGCCACATTTCCGTCAACGCCATACCCAACAACGTCAGCACAAAACCGAACGTAAACAAGTAACTTTGGCTCTTGGCGGTCATTCCCATATAACGTGTCAGCATATGCATTCCCTCTTAGACTTGCATCATCTAGCACTACAGTAACATGACCAGTATGGCATAAATTTGTCACTCATCACGCAACCGTAGACGTTGGGCGACAAGTTGAGTAATAAATTGTGTCACGCTCACTCGCCCAATCATCTAATCGATTGGAATTACCAAATCGCCGCGCCGATCGCTAATATCAAAAAGAGTACCGCCGTGATTTTACGAATAAGTCCTAGCGGCATTTTATCGGCGGATAATTTACCAATCAGCACCACAGGTACGTTAGCCAGCAACATACCAATTGTCGTTCCGAGCACCACCCACAGTAGAGCATCCGCATATTGCGCACCAAGAATAGACGTTGCTATTTGGGTTTTATCGCCAATTTCAGCGACAAAAAAGGCGATGAAGCTAGCGACAAAAGGGCCTCGATTGGTAATTTTTTCATCACCGTCGAGTTTGTCTGGAATTAACACCCAACCCGCCATGGCAAGGAAGCTAGCGACCAACACCCATTTAAGGATTTCTGGTGACAGGTAGTCGGCAACGACCACGCCCAACCAAGCAGCAAGTGCATGGTTAACCATCGTTGCGACAAAAATGGCGGCAATAATAGGCAAAGGTTTACGATAACGACTGGCTAGCAGCAGAGAAAGCAGTTGGGTTTTATCGCCAATTTCAGCTAAGGCGACGGTAGTAATTGAAATAGCTAATACGCTCACGACAGGCTCAATGGGGCAGGATAATTATAATAACCATAGACAAACGCCACTCCCCGCCCCGGTTTGTGATGTTTGTCTAAGGTCTTGCTAAGCTAAAATGACTTTAGCCTCGAACGCCACGGTGATTTGGCACCAATTATGTTGACGAACGAACCGTTAAGATAAGAAATCTCACTGGTAAGCTACTCCCCAAAGACGGCGCAATTCTAATCAGGCCGAGTGAAAATCTCAAGTTAGAAATAAGTCAAAATCGTTCATGTGCAGGAATTTGGCACAATCGATGCGATAAATTCGACCAAAACGGATTTTCGACCATTAATTAAGCAAGATTACCCCTACTCGCTGAGCGAATATCTGGGTATACTTGTTCGTTATTTTCATCCATTCAGACAGAAGAATCGCGCGAACCTGACTATGCAAAAATACGATATCAAAACCTTTCAGGGTATGATCCTCGCGCTGCAGGATTATTGGGCCCAACAAGGCTGTACCATTGTTCAACCATTAGACATGGAAGTTGGTGCAGGAACCTCTCACCCAATGACATGCCTGCGAGCTTTAGGCCCAGAGCCCATTGCAACGGCGTATGTTCAACCCTCTCGTCGTCCAACGGACGGTCGTTATGGTGAAAACCCAAACCGCCTGCAACACTATTACCAATTCCAAGTCATCATCAAACCTTCACCAGACAACATTCAAGAGTTGTATTTAGGGTCTTTAGAGGTGCTCGGTGTTGACCCACTAGTACACGATATTCGTTTCGTGGAAGATAACTGGGAAAACCCAACCTTAGGTGCTTGGGGTCTTGGCTGGGAAGTGTGGCTAAACGGCATGGAAGTAACTCAATTTACTTACTTCCAACAAGTCGGCGGCCTTGAGTGCAAGCCTGTCACCGGCGAAATCACTTACGGTATTGAACGTCTCGCCATGTATATTCAAGGCGTGGATTCAGTGTATGACTTAGTCTGGACAGATGGCCCATTAGGTAAAGTCACCTATGGTGACATTTACCATCAAAATGAAGTCGAACAATCCACTTACAACTTCGAACACGCGGATGTCGATTTTCTTTTCACTTTCTTCGACCAGTGCGAAAAAGAGTGTAAGCATCTACTTGAGCTAGAAAAACCGCTGCCACTTCCTGCCTATGAGCGTATTTTGAAAGCGGGCCATGCCTTTAACCTATTGGACGCGCGTAAAGCGATTTCGGTGACAGAACGTCAACGTTACATCCTACGCATCCGTAACCTGACCAAAGCGGTTGCAGAAGCGTACTACGCATCTCGTGAAGCACTTGGCTTCCCTATGTGTAAAAAGGGTGAGGACAAATAAGATGGCAAAAGAATTTCTAATTGAATTAGGCACAGAAGAGCTACCACCAAAACAACTTCGCACTTTGGCTGAAGCGTTTGCGGCTAACTTTGCCGCAGAATTGAAAACCGCTGAACTGGCACACGAAGGCATCAAATGGTTTGCAACCCCTCGCCGTTTAGCACTGAAAGTGACCAACTTGGCCCAAGGTCAAGCGGATAAAGTGGTCGAAAAACGTGGCCCCGCTATTTCTGTTGCTTTTGATGCCGATGGCAATCCAACCAAAGCAGCACAAGGCTGGGCGCGTGGTAACGGCATTACTGTTGAGCAAGCGGATCGCCTAACAACAGAACAAGGTGAATGGCTACTGTTCAAACAGGAAGTCAAAGGCCAAGATGCCAAAGCTATTGTGGTTGAACTTGCCGCCAAAGCGTTAGCAAACTTGCCTATCGCCAAACCCATGCGCTGGGGTGATAAAGAAACACAATTTATCCGCCCAGTAAAAACTCTGACTATTTTGATGGGTGATGAACTGATCGAAGGTGAGATCTTAGGCGTAGCTTCTGCGCGCACCATTCGTGGCCACCGCTTTATGGGCGAAAAAGAGTTCACCATCGATTCAGCAGAGCAATACCCAGCGATTTTAGAACAGCGCGGTAAAGTAATCGCCGATTACGATGCACGTAAAGCAATAATTATTGCGGATGCACAAAAAGCAGCGCTACAGGTTGGCGGTGTTGCCGATCTTGACGATGACTTGGTTGAAGAAGTGACCTCACTGGTTGAATGGCCAGTGGTGCTGACGGCGAAATTTGAAGAAAAATTCCTTAAAGTACCGTCAGAAGCTTTGGTTTACACCATGAAAGGTGACCAAAAATACTTCCCGGTTTATTCTCATCAGATGAGCGATGCGAATAAGCAATTGCTGCCTAACTTTATTTTCGTCTCTAACATCGAGTCGAAAGAGCCTCGCCATGTTATCGAAGGCAACGAGAAAGTCGTTCGTCCACGCTTAGCGGACGCGGAATTCTTCTTTAATACCGATCTCAAAAGCAAATTAGTCGATCGTCTACCACGACTAGAAACCGCGATTTTCCAGCAGCAGTTAGGTACGATTAAAGATAAAACTGACCGTATTACTGAACTGGCTGGTTACATTGCAGAACAGATTGGCGCGGATGTAGAAAAATCAAAACGTGCGGGCTTACTGGCTAAATGCGATTTGATGACCTCAATGGTGTTTGAATTTACCGACACGCAAGGCGTGATGGGTATGCATTATGCTCGCCATGACGGAGAAGCAGAAGAAGTCGCCGTTGCACTAAACGAACAGTACATGCCACGCTTTGCTGGCGATGCTCTGCCAACCAATGGCGTTTCCGCCGCTGTGGCAATCGCAGACAAGCTAGACACCATAGTCGGCATCTTCGGTATTGGCCAAGCACCAAAAGGCTCGGATCCCTTTGCTCTGCGTCGCGCATCACTGGGTGTACTGCGCATCATCGTTGAATACGGCTATAACTTGGACTTAGTTGACCTCGTAGCAAAAGCGAAATCGCTGTTTGGTGATCGCCTTACCAACGACAACGTTGAGCACGATGTAATTGAGTTTATGCTTGGCCGTTTCCGTGCTTGGTATCAAGATGAAGGTTTTAGCGTCGACATCATCCAAGCGGTACTTGCTCGTCGTCCAACCAAACCCGCTGATTTTGACAAACGTGTTAAAGCGGTTTCCCACTTCCGTGAACTGGAAGCGGCTGAAGCCCTAGCGGCGGCAAACAAGCGTGTCGGTAACATTTTAGCGAAATTTGACGGTGAACTGGCTGCAGAAATCAACCTAACACTTCTTCAAGAAGTGGCCGAAAAAGCCTTAGCGGAAGAAGTGGAAGTGATGACCGAAGCACTAGAACCTGCTTTCGCTACCGGTGATTACCAACAAGCACTGAGCAAGCTGGCAGCACTACGTGAACCTGTTGATGCTTTCTTTGATAATGTCATGGTGATGGCAGACGATGAAGCATTAAAACAAAACCGTTTAACGCTGCTCAACAACTTGCGTAATCTGTTCCTACAAATTGCTGATATTTCACTGCTGCAAAAGTAGTCGCTGATATTTCGGCACACAAATTAATCTATCAAAGCCCAGCGGCCATCCGCTGGGCTTTTTGTTTTATCTGACCGCAGTGTGTTATTTGGCGAAAAATAGTGCTTTGACTCGCAAAAACATTGGGGTATGTTCAAGGATTACTCGATGGGCATGGCATCGTTTCATGCCCCTTTATGCAAGCAAATACAAGAATGAATTAGGCAGTCAGCAATGCAGTTTTCGAAATTTGGTGAAAAATTTAATCAGTATTCCGGTATTACCCAGTTAATGGACGATCTCAATGATGGCCTGCGCACTCCCGGAGCCATTATGCTCGGCGGTGGTAACCCAGCTGCCATTCCCGCCATGATTGACTACTTTCATCAAACCAGTGCTGACATGCTTAGCAGTGGTGAACTGATCGCTGCCCTCGCCAACTATGATGGCCCACAAGGTAAAGATCTGTTCGTTAAATCTCTCGCAAAACTGCTCAAAGAAACCTATGGCTGGGAAATCAGTGAAAAGAACATTAGCTTAACCAATGGCAGCCAGAGTGGATTTTTCTATCTATTTAATCTATTTGCTGGCCAGCAAGCTGATGGTTCACATAAGAAAATTTTACTGCCATTAGCGCCTGAATATATTGGTTATGGTGATGCCGGGATAGATGAAGATATTTTTGTCTCCTATCGCCCAGAAATAGAACTACTCGACAATGGCTTATTCAAATACCACGTGGATTTCGAAACCTTGAGCGTGGATTCGTCGGTAGCCGCCATTTGTGCTTCCCGTCCAACCAATCCGACGGGAAATGTGCTCACAGAACAAGAGATCCACAAGCTCGATAAGCTGGCTAGAGAGAACAATATCCCACTGATTATCGACAATGCATACGGCGTTCCATTTCCCAACATCATTTTTGAAGAGATTGAACCCTTTTGGAATGACAACACCATTTTATGCATGAGCCTTTCGAAACTGGGTTTACCCGGTGTGCGCTGCGGTATCGTCATTGCCAACGAAACCATTACCCAAGCATTAACCAACATGAATGGCATCATTAGCTTAGCGCCAGGCAGCATCGGCCCAGCCATTGCTCATCATATGATTGAAAAAGGCGATCTATTAAGGCTCAGTCGCGATGTGATCAAGCCCTTCTACCAGCAGAAATCACAAAGAGCAGTCGAGTTACTCAAGCAAGCCATTAGCGACCCGCGCTTTCGTATCCATAAACCAGAAGGGGCGATCTTTTTATGGCTCTGGTTTGATGAGCTCCCTATAACCACCATGGAACTTTACCAACGTCTAAAAGCCAGAGGAGTATTGATTGTACCGGGTGAATATTTCTTTATTGGTCAACAAGACGATTGGCAACACGCGCATCAGTGTCTGCGCATGAACTACGTGCAAGATGATGAAGCCATGCAAAAGGGCATTCAAATTATTGCTCAAGAAGTGGCATTAGCTTATCAACAGTAATTCATCCTTTCTGCCATGAAAAAGAGCGCCAAAAGGCGCTCTTTCACTACTTTAATGTGGCCAGTAACTTAATTGTTCTCAATTAAGTTTTTACCATTAATCGCAATTTTACGTGGTTGCATCGCTTCAGGTGTTTCACGTTCAAGATCCACGTGTAGCAAGCCATTTTCCATTGTGGCTCCGAGCACTTTGACATAGTCGGCCAATTGGAATTTACGTTCAAAATCGCGCTCAGCAATACCTTGGTAGACGTAGTTTTTATTCTCTTCGGGTTTACGTTCGCCACGCACAATCAGCGTATTTTCTTGTTGAGTAATCTCAATCTGCTCTTCAGAAAAACCAGCTACCGCCATCGTGATGCGATATTTATTGTCGTCTTGCTGTTCAATATTGTACGGAGGGTAACCCGCAGAGCTATTCTTCGCTGAACTGGATTCCATCATGTTTAATAGACGGTCAAAACCAATTGCGTTGCGGTATAAAGGAGTGAAATCTACTGTTCTCATCATACTATCCTCATCATAAGCAATAGCCTTAGCGCATAGGCGCTAAGCCGTTAGCAGCCATTCTTTCAACATGGAGCTAACAACACATTTAATGATCACAACACAAGGCTCCTCTTAAGAGAGCAAACCTGTGTCGCCATTCCAGAGGTCCTTACGGCATCCTCTTCATTGATAGATATAGGGGCACTAAAATTCTTTTCAAGGATTTTTTGAAAAATTTTTTAGTCCTCGCTAAAGCGAGCAGAAACTAGAAAGAGGACATCAAATCAAACTGATACTTCGTAGGGTTACAAAGCCTTCATTAGCAGGATATAGAGTCAATACAGAGACATAAAAAAGCCTAACGATATCATTAGGCTTTATTTTGCACTTTAACCGATGAAAACTTATTTTATTTTCCGCGTTTTTTCCTTTCTTTAATTACACTGCTTTCTTCCATTTTTTCTTGCTTTAATTTCCGCTTTTCTTTTAGGCTAAGTTGCGCTTTTTTCATATCTTTCTTACTCATAGTAATCTCCTTATTTTAACGAAGAAATTTAATTTACACACGTTAGTGACTTTTCAGGAAGAATATTAACCACTTTATATTCTCGCTCTTTTCCTAAAATATATAATTTAAAACACTCTTGCTCACGTAATCCAAAAATAGAAGCGCCTAAATAAGAGTAAAGTGATACGAGACCATCATTAGGGTTGTTCCGCTCACCAAGCACTATAATAATTTGATAAGGTTGACACTTTTCTGTATCAACAAAACTGACCCTATCTCCAACGTTGACTCGGCGCTCTGCCGTAGAATATCTGGCCAATGATTCTGCTTCTATTCTCTCGAAAAGAGTCAGTAAAATCAGTGGAGACTGATAGGTAACAAATAAGCTTGTTATTATTTTACTTTTAAAAAAAACAAGCCAACGCTTAAATAAATTGATATTTATTACTCCTTACAATAATTCCAAAAATAGATTAGATAATATCCGAAAGTTAGACCTTCGGATTTATTACTGTAAGATAAATAACAAACCCACATCTCCTAAAAAGTAATTAATGAATACTATATCGGCCAAAAAATATAATTCAAGCTCATAAAAACCTCTAAAAACATGGAATAAAATAAAATAGTAGATACTTTTTTTTATTGAGAGAAAATCCCAATAAAAAAACGTTTATGACCTTTTATCCTTGAAGACAACCTAAGATAAGTAGAAAGTGTTGATGCTAAAAATGGTTGCTCCCACGTTGGGTGACTTTGTATTGACCATAAAAAAACACCGCTCTTGCGAAACGGTGTTTTTGGGATTTGCTTTATAGCAACGACTTAGACATCGAGGTTGGCAACTTTTAAGGCGTTCTCTTCGATGAATGCGCGACGCGGCTCAACTTGATCACCCATCAAGGTGGTAAACAGTTCATCAGCACCAACAGCATCTTCAATCGTGACTTGCAGCATACGGCGAGATTCAGGATCCATCGTCGTTTCCCACAGCTGATCTGGGTTCATTTCACCTAGACCTTTGTAGCGTTGTAGGCTTAGGCCACGACGAGACTCTTTAATTAACCAGTTCAACGCATCAACAAAGTTATCGACAGGTTGAATACGCTCACCACGTTGAATGTAAGCCCCTTCTTCAACTAAGCCATAAAGTGCTTCAGAAAGGTCCGCCAGCTTGCTGTACTCTTTCGAATTGAGCAAATCAGCACTTAATAGATGTTGATGCGTTACACCATGAGTGCGCACTACAATCTTAGGCTGATAAATACCAAGCTCTGCATTGTGCTCAGTTTCAATGCTGTATTGGCTTGCGCCAACTTCTTTCGCATTTAACTGCTCCACCAGCTGTTTGCCCCACGCTTCTACTACTGCAGAATCAGCGCATTGATCAACAATGATACGCGGCATATAGATGAATTCATGGATCAAGGCGTAAGGGTAGCGGCGGCTCATGCGCTCCACCAGCTTAATGGCGACATTGTATTGCTTAACCAAGGTTTCTAACGCTTCGCCTGCTAATGCTGGCGCTTGAGGGTTAACATGCAGTGAGGCACCATCCAATGCCAAAGCAACTTGGTATTGGTTCATCGCATCTTCATCTTTGATGTACTGCTCTTGCTTGCCTTTTTTCACTTTATACAAAGGCGGTTGAGCAATGTAGATGTAGCCACGCTCAATCAGCTCAGGCATTTGACGATAAAAGAAGGTCAGCAGTAGCGTACGAATGTGCGAACCGTCGACGTCCGCATCGGTCATGATGATGATGTTGTGATAACGCAGTTTGTCTGGGTTATATTCATCACGGCCAATGCCACAGCCTAATGCGGTGATAAGCGTTGCGACTTCTTGCGAAGAAAGCATTTTGTCGAAACGAGCTTTTTCAACGTTAAGAATTTTACCTTTCAGCGGCAAAATCGCTTGGTTTTTACGGTTACGTCCCTGCTTGGCAGAACCGCCAGCAGAGTCCCCTTCCACTATGTACAGTTCAGATAGTGCAGGATCTTTTTCTTGGCAATCGGCGAGTTTACCCGGCAAACCGGCAAGATCTAACGCACCTTTACGACGTGTCATTTCACGCGCTTTACGCGCCGCTTCACGAGCACGAGCCGCATCAATGATTTTTGAACAGACCATTTTGGCTTCACTTGGGTTTTCAGCCAAAAACTCCGCCAATTTCTCACCCATTGCTGACTCAACCGCAGATTTCACCTCGGATGAAACCAATTTATCTTTAGTTTGGCTAGAGAACTTAGGATCCGGCACTTTCACTGAAACCACCGCGGTTAAGCCTTCACGAGCATCATCACCCGAGGTCGCCGCTTGCGCTTTTTTCGAGAAGCCTTCTTTATCCATGAAGGTGTTTAGGGTACGAGTTAACGCCCCACGGAAACCCGCTAAGTGGGCACCACCATCACGTTGAGGAATGTTGTTGGTAAAGCAGTAAATGTTTTCTTGGAAACCATCGTTCCACTGCATCGCCACTTCCACGGTAATCCCATCGTCACGCTCAGAGCTGAAATGGAATACTTTTTCATGGATCGGCGTTTTATTGCGGTTTAAATGGCCAACAAACGCTTTAATACCACCTTCATATCTGAAGTGGTCTTTTTTGTCTTCTTCGCGTTCATCAAACAGTTTGATGGATACACCAGAGTTTAGGAAAGAGAGCTCACGCAGACGCTTAGCTAAAATATCGTAATGGAATTCAATGTTGGTAAAGGTTTCAGCACTTGGCCAAAAACGCAGGGTTGTCCCGGTTTTATCGGTTTCACCCACCACAGCCAACGGTGCTTGTGGCACACCGTGACAATAAGTTTGTGTGTGAATAGCGCCGTTACGATAGATAGTCAGTAGCACTTTTTCAGACAGCGCGTTGACGACGGACACACCGACACCATGCAGACCACCCGAAACCTTGTATGAGTTGTCATCAAATTTACCGCCCGCATGCAGAACCGTCATAATAACTTCCGCGGCAGAAACTTGTTCTTCTTCGTGAAGGTCGGTAGGAATACCACGGCCATCATCGCTAACTGAAACTGAATTGTCTTCGTGAATAGTCACTACGATGTCTTTACAGTGACCTGCCAACGCTTCATCAATTGAGTTATCCACCACCTCAAAAACCATGTGGTGCAGACCGGTGCCATCATCCGTGTCGCCGATGTACATTCCTGGACGTTTACGAACCGCGTCCAGACCCTTCAGTACCTTAATACTCGATGAATCGTAATTATTCGACATGAGTTACTCTCTCACTATTTTATCCGTGCTCTATTGTGCCATGTTCCACATGAAACATCTTGCTGTTTGACTCAATCATGTCTGCAACTTGGCCTTGCGTAATAGAACTTACAAAAACTTGTGCCCCCGTCGATTTTAAGCAATCCGCTAAACGCTTACGACGATGGCTATCTAATTCGGAAGCAAAGTCATCAATTAAATAGATGCATTGCTTACCTGTCAGCTCGGTTAAGTGTTGTCCTTGTGCGACGCGCAGTGCACACACCATTAATTTAAGCTGACCGCGTGATAGAACATCTTCAACCGGTGTTCCATTGACCTTTATTTTTAAATCCGCTTTATTCGGGCCACTGAATGTGTAGCCTAGCGATTGATCGCGTTCGAAGTTTTTCTCGAGGATTTGTTGATAGGGCGTCTCTTTTTCCCAACCACGATAATACTTCATTTGCACATCAAATTCTGGCAAAAAACTGCGACACAACGCCTCGGCAACACACTTCATTTGCGTCACATAATGTGTGCGCCATGCATCGATTTGTTCAGCCAAGCGCGCCATCTCCTGATCCCAGTAACTGAGTTCACGATAATGGGTTGCCGTTTTTAACAACGCATTGCGCTGCTTATTGAGGCGCTTAAAACGCCCCCATGCATCATAAAAGGCAGGTTCACTATGAAATACCCCCCAATCAATAAATGCACGTCGTTGTTTTGGTCCATCGGTGAGCAGATCAAACCCTTCCGGATGAATCAATTGCAAAGGTAAAACTTGTGCCAGTTGCGCCAGTTTTTGCCCAGATTGACCGCCTATTTTAACCTCTGTTGAACCGTCACGCTGCTTATTAATGCCAATCGGTAGCTCAAATTGATCCGAGGTCAAAAAACGCCCATGCACAAACAGCTCCTGACACTCATTTTGTATGACGCGTCCGGTTAAGGCGCTTTTGAACGAGCGACCATGACCCAGCAGGTAAATCGCTTCCAATACACTGGTTTTGCCGCTGCCATTAGGGCCAATAAGAAAGTTAAAGCCTGATGATAATGGGATATCACAGGCTTTAATATTGCGAAATTGTTGGACGATTAAACGAGTCAGCGGCATTGCGCAAACTTAAAGTCGGATCGGCATGACGACATACATCGCGCTGTCGTCATCGCGATTTTCAATCAGCGCGCTGGCGTTGGCGTCAGACATCGATACACGAACCTGTTCACAACGTAATGTATTCAGTACATCGAGCACATAGCTGACGTTAAAACCGATTTCGATAGCGTCGCCTTCAAAGGTGACATCCAACAACTCTTCCGCTTCTTCTTGCTCTGGGTTGTTGGCGGTAATGCGCATTTCATTATCCGCAAGATTAACCCGTACCCCGCGAAACTTTTCATTTGAGAGAATCGCGGCACGAGAAAATGCCTGACGTAACTCATCACAGCCCGTTTCTAAGGTTTTGGTCGTTTGCTGCGGCATAACGCGGCGATAATCAGGGAAGCGGCCATCAACCAGCTTAGAAGTGAAGATGAAATTATTCACTTGGGCGCGCAAATTTGAGCTACCAATTTGCAGCACAACCGGCTGTTCTGGCGCATCAAGTAACTTGACCAGTTCCTGTACCCCTTTACGCGGCACGATGATCTGTTTATTGGCAAAATCCGCGCTGAGTGCCGTTTGCGAAACCGCCATACGGTGTCCATCGGTTGCCACAGAGCGCAAGGTTGAACCGTCGATTTCAAATAGCATACCGTTCAGGTAATAACGCACATCTTGGTTAGCCATCGAAAACTGGGTTTTCTCAATTAAACTGCGCAGTTCTGCCTGAGTGAGCGACACTTCCACTTCACTTTGCCAATCTTCAATATTAGGAAAGTCACTGGCAGGTAAGGTTGCCAGAGAGAAACGGCTACGGCCAGAACGCATCTGAATGCGATCGCCTTCCAATACCACAGTGATCACGGCGCTATCGGGCAAGCCGCGACAAATATCTAAAAATTTACGCGCAGGGACAGTGATGCTTCCTGCTTCGCACTCACCTTCAAGTGTCACGCGGCTAATCAGTTCGACTTCAAGATCGGTCGCCGTCATCGACAGCTCGTTCTCTTCCACTTTGAGCAACAAATTACCAAGAATTGGCAAAGTCGCACGTCCGCCTAATGTTCCAGATACTTGCTGAAGTGGCTTAATGAAGTGGCTACGTTCAATAGTAAATTTCATAGTTAGCTCTTACGATGTTATCGGGCAACCCTAAATGTGAGGGTTAAAATAGCTGATATAAGAAGGTTGTGCATCAAGAAGACAGGGTACGAATTAAATTCGAATAGTCTTCTTTGATGTCGTGGCTCTCTTCACGTAACTGCTGGATTTTACGGCAAGCGTGCAGCACTGTCGTATGATCTCGGCCACCAAACGCATCACCAATTTCAGGCAAGCTGTGGTTAGTCAGCTCTTTAGCCAGTGCCATCGCCAACTGGCGTGGACGAGCAACCGAGCGAGAGCGACGTTTAGAAAGCAAATCCGCCACTTTAATTTTGTAGTATTCCGCCACGGTCTTTTGAATGTTATCAATGGTGACCAATTTTTCTTGCAAAGCTAATAAGTCACGCAGCGCTTCACGCACAAAATCGATGGTGATCGGACGGCCGGTAAAGTTAGCGTTGGCGATAACACGGTTTAGTGCACCTTCCAATTCACGCACGTTGGAACGTAAGCGTTTGGCAATAAAAAAGGCAACTTCATCGGCAAGATGAATTTGGTGATCTTCTGCCTTCTTCATTAAAATCGCGACACGCGTTTCAAGCTCTGGTGGCTCAATCGCGACCGTCAAACCCCAACCAAAACGAGATTTCAGGCGATCTTCCACCCCATTGATCTCTTTAGGGTAGCGGTCGGAAGTCAAAATGATTTGTTGGTTACCTTCAAGCAATGCGTTAAAGGTATGAAAGAACTCTTCTTGCGAACGCTCTTTATTGGCAAAGAATTGAATATCATCGATCAAGAGTGCATCGACACTGCGGTAATAGCGTTTGAACTCTTCAATCGCATTATTTTGCAGCGCTTTCACCATATCTTGCACGAAACGCTCTGAGTGCATGTAAATCACTTTCGCATTAGGGTTGTTATCAACAATCGCATTACCAACGGCGTGCAATAAGTGTGTTTTACCTAGCCCTGTACCACCGTATAAGAAGAGTGGGTTATAGGCCGCGCCGGGGTTATCGGAAACTTGACGCGCTGCAGCCAAACCAAGTTGGTTCGATTTACCTTCAACGAAGTTATTGAACTTATGTTTAGGGTTAACGTTTGATCTGTGATTAATGTCTGCCACAACCGTGTCGTTTTCCCACGTACGATGTACTGGTTTACGCGCTTGTAACTGTGCAGGAGCTGAAGATTCAGCCGCGACATCCGCTTGAGTACGAACGGGAGCAGCTTTAGGCGCGCTGACCCGGCGACTACCCACTTCAAAACGCAGGTTCGGGGTATCGTGGCCACAATGCTCTTGCAGTAGTCGGTTGATGCTGTTGATGTATTTATCGCGCACCCAATCAAGCACAAATCGGTTTGGGGCGAATAAAGTGAGAGTATTGTCATTGAGCTCCGCTTGTAACGGACGTACCCACATGCTGAATTCCGCTGCTGGTAACTCTTCTTGAAGCTGTTGCAAACATTGCAACCAAAGCGAAGATGACACGGTTGCCCTCACCTTAAGTAAATGATCGAAAAGACTGGCGATTTTACCTGTTGATAACCAAGATCGCCAGCGATTGATCCGTGATCCAGTGAATAAGATCGAAGTTATTCACACAATTTGCGCTTGATTTTTGTCGATCTTCACAATTAGCACCACTTTACCCACACGATGATCCACATATACAAGGATCCTCTATACTTATCCCCAATTGTGTCACTATGTTCGGTTATGGTTAATAACTACTGGTTATTTATTCTATTGAGTGCTTTACCAGTAACATCCCTCTCTATAAATATAAGGAGTTTCAAGATGAAAAACTGGGTTAAAGTCGCCATTACTGCAATTGCACTATCCGCTGCAAGCGTACACGCGGCAACGGAAATAAAAGTCGGCATGTCAGGGCGCTATTTTCCATTCACTTTTGTCAAACAAGACAAGCTGCAAGGCTTTGAAGTGGATGTTTGGGATGAGATAGGTAAACGCAATGATTACGATGTAAAATATGTTACTGCTAATTTCTCCGGTCTCTTTGGCCTGCTTGAAACTGGCCGAATTGATACCATTTCAAACCAAATCACCGTCACAGAAGCACGTAAAGCGAAATACTTATTTGCTGACCCGTATGTCATCGACGGTGCACAAATTACCGTTCGCAAAGGTAATGACAGCATTAAAGGGATTGACGATCTTGCCGGCAAAACGGTCGCGGTCAATTTAGGCTCAAACTTCGAGCAGCTACTGCGCAGCTTTGACAAAGACAATAAAATCATAATCAAAACTTACGATACTAGCATTGAACATGACGTTGCTCTTGGTCGTGCCGATGCGTTTGTGATGGATCGCCTTTCGGCTCTGGAATTGATTAAAACAACGGGCTTACCGTTGCAATTGGCTGGTCACCCTTTTGAAACCATTGAAAACGCTTGGCCGTTTGTTAACAACGAGCAAGGCCAAAAACTGCAAGCTGAAGTGAATCAAGCGTTAGCCTCGATGCGCGCTGATGGCACACTGAGTGCGATTTCTGAAAAATGGTTTGCTGCCGATATCACCAATAAGTAAATTCCCCTATTATCAAAAGATAGGATTGAGGTGGAACCACACATTCCACCTTTTTTGTTTTAAAAAGGTAAGCCGATGGGATTTGATTTTCACTATATGCTTGAGCTGATGCCAATACTGCTCAGGTATTTAGGCACCACCATGGAGATGGCGACTTGGGGCTTAGTGTTTGCTTTGATCCTGTCGGTCATTTTAGCCAATATTCGTGTGTTCAAAGTGCCCATTTTGGATCCGCTAAGCCAGCTGTACATCAGCTTTTTCCGCGGTACTCCCCTGCTGGTACAACTATTTCTACTCTACTATGGTCTGCCGCAAGTGTTACCGTGGATGGTCGGTTTAAATGCATTTAGCGCCGCGGTGATCGGGCTAACTCTTCACTTCGCCGCTTATATGGCAGAAAGTATTCGCGCCGCCATTTTGGGTATTGATCGCAGCCAAATGGAAGCGAGTTTGTCTGTGGGTATGACCACAAGCCAAGCAATGCGCCGCATTATTTTGCCGCAAGCTACTCGTATCGCGTTGCCATCATTAATGAATTACTTCATTGATATGATCAAATCGACCTCATTAGCTTTTACATTAGGAGTCGCTGAGATCATGGCTAGAGCGCAGATGGAAGCTTCGTCAAGCTTTCGCTTCTTTGAAGCTTTCCTCGCCGTTGCATTAATTTACTGGGCCGTAGTGGTGGTACTGACTCGGGTACAAATTTGGGCTGAAGAGAGACTCAATAAGGCGTATGTACGATGATTAAACTCGATAATATTCATAAGCGCTTTGGCGATACTGAAGTGCTCAAAGGCATCAGCTTAGCAATAGAAAAAGGTGAAATCATCGTCATTATTGGCTCAAGCGGTACAGGTAAATCGACCTTACTGCGCTGCGTCAACTTCCTAGAACGCGCAGACCAAGGCTCCATTACTATTGATGATGTCACCGTCGACACCCAGCAACAGACCAAAGCAGATGTATTAGCACTGCGCAGAAAAACAGGCTTTGTTTTTCAAAACTACGCGCTGTTTGCTCATATGACGGCGAGGCAAAATGTCGCCGAAGGGCTCATTACGGTGCACGGTTGGAAAAAAGATCTCGCCCTGACCCGCGCACAGCAGATTTTGGATGACATCGGTCTTGGGGATAAAGGAGAGAGTTATCCCGCAGCGCTTTCAGGTGGCCAGCAGCAGCGCGTTGGGATCGGTCGTGCGATGGCGCTACAACCAGAATTGCTGCTATTTGATGAACCTACGTCAGCACTCGATCCTGAATGGGTTGGCGAAGTGCTTGCTTTAATGAAGAAATTAGCCACTCATCACCAAACAATGCTGGTGGTTACCCATGAGATGCAGTTTGCAAAGGAGGTAGCCGATCGCGTGATCTTCATGGCCGATGGGCAAATTGTAGAGCAAGGCTCTCCACAGGATATCTTTGGTAATCCACAGGATCCTAAGCTCAAGAAATTTTTAAATCAGGTGGGGATCGACGAAGGATCCTTGTGATTTAAAGGAGACTGCGTATAATCCCCCGACCGGAATTTTAGTGAACCCAATCGTTGACACTTATTGTGACAGTGATTACAATTCCGCCTCTTTGTTGAGAGGCGTCGGATTCCTTTCTTTCTATTAAAGAAGCGAAAATATGCCCACGCCGGGTTTATTTGAACCTAAAAACTACTGATCAGTAAGGTAATTACACATGTCTAAACGCACTTTTCAACCTACCGTTCTAAAGCGCAAGCGTACTCACGGTTTCCGTGCACGCATGGCAACTAAGAATGGCCGTAAGGTTATTAATGCACGTCGTGCTAAAGGCCGCGCGCGCCTGTCAAAATAATTCGCGATTATTTTGAATACGTACGCGTTCAATCGGGAGTTACGTTTGTTAACTCCCGAACATTATAAAAAAGTCTTCCAGCAAGCGCACAGCGCAGGCTCCCCCCATTTCACTATCATTGCTCGCGAAAACGCTCTTACCCACCCAAGGTTAGGGTTGGCCGTCCCCAAAAAACAGATCAAAACTGCTGTTGGCCGTAATCGCTTCAAACGCCTCGCTCGCGAAAGCTTCCGTAATAAACAGCATCAACTTCCTAACAAAGATTTTGTTGTGATTGCGAAAAAGAGCGCGCAAGATTTAAGCAATGAAGAAATGTTCAAACTATTTGAAAAATTATGGCATCGCCTGTCTCGCCCTTCGCGTGGTTAGCAATCGGATTAGTCCGTCTTTACCAAGGAATCATCAGTCCTCTGCTTGGACCACGCTGTCGTTTTACTCCAACCTGTTCAAACTATGCGATAGAAGCGTTGAAAGCTCACGGTTTTGTAAAAGGGTGTTGGTTATCAGGCAAACGTCTATTAAAATGCCACCCTTTGAACGAAGGGGGTTTTGACCCCGTTCCGCCACCAGTCCAAAAACAAGACAGAGATAATTAACGATGGATTCTCAACGTAATATCCTGTTAATCGCCTTGGCACTCGTTTCTTTTTTACTTTTCCAGCAATGGCAAGTAGCAAAGAACCCAGCACCTCAAGCGGTTGAGCAGGCACAAAATAGCAGCACTCTAACTGCACCATCTATGGCTGATGAGTTAGACCCAGCACCAGCAGTAACCAATGCGTCTGCAAAAACCATCACCGTCAAGACTGATGTACTGACTCTGTCAATTGACACGGTAGGTGGTGATGTAGTGAAGGCCGAGCTGAATAAGTACGATGCTGAACTCAATTCAGAAGACCCATTTGTGCTACTTAAAGACATTCCTGGTCACCAGTTTATCGCGCAAAGTGGTTTAGTGGGACCGCAAGGGATCGATTTAAGCAGCAACAATCGTCCAAACTATACTGTTAGCGCCGACACCTTTGCTCTAGCGGATGGTCAAGACGAACTGCGCATTCCCATGACTTATCAAGCCAATGGCCTTGAATACACCAAAACCTTCATCCTTAAACGTGGCAGCTACGCCTTGGATGTTGAATTTGATGTAGTCAACCAATCTGGTAATAACGCGACACTGGGTATGTATGCACACCTACGCCAAAATTTATTGGACGCTGGTGGCAGCTTGGCTATGCCAACTTACCGTGGCGGTGCTTACTCAACACAAGATACACGTTATAAGAAATACAGTTTCGATGATATGCAAGATCGTAACTTGTCACTGCCTTTGGTTAACGGTGAAGGTTGGGCGGCGATGATCCAACACTACTTTGCCAGCGCGTGGATCCCACGTGATGCAGCAGGGTCAAACTTATACACTCGCGTGATTGGCAACTTAGGTGATATTGGTGTTCGCATGCCAAATAAAACCATCGCCAACGGTGAAAAAGCAACATTCTTAGCCACACTTTGGGTCGGTCCAAAACTGCAAGATGAGATGGCTGCTGTTGCGCCAAATCTTGATCTAGTTGTCGACTACGGCTGGTTATGGTTTATTGCAAAACCACTACACATGTTGCTTTCATTCATTCAAAGCTTCGTTAGCAACTGGGGTGTAGCAATCATCTGCTTAACCTTCATTGTTCGCGGTGCTATGTACCCACTGACCAAAGCACAATACACCTCAATGGCAAAAATGCGCATGCTGCAACCAAAGCTGCAAGCAATGCGTGAGCGCATCGGCGATGACCGCCAACGCATGAGCCAAGAAATGATGGAGCTGTATAAGAAAGAGAAAGTAAACCCACTCGGTGGTTGTTTACCTATCTTCCTGCAAATGCCTATCTTCATTGCGCTTTACTGGTCATTAATGGAATCGGTTGAACTGCGTCATTCACCTTTCTTTGGTTGGATTCATGACCTTTCAGCACAAGACCCATACTACATCTTGCCACTGCTGATGGGTGTGAGTATGTTTATGATCCAGAAAATGAGCCCGACGACAGTCACTGATCCGATGCAACAGAAGATCATGACCTTTATGCCGGTTATGTTTACGTTCTTCTTCTTGTTCTTCCCATCAGGTTTAGTGATTTACTGGTTGGTATCGAACATCGTTACCTTGATCCAGCAAACCTTGATTTACAAAGCGCTGGAGAAAAAAGGCTTACACTCTAAGTAGCCACTTCAGCAAGAAGTCACACTGACAAGTGAAACAAAGGCGACCTTTTGGTCGCCTTTTTGTTTTTGGCTGATTACAATTGCGCTCATACACCCCTATGTTAGGTACCCTTATGTCTACAGACACCATTGTTGCTCAAGCAACCGCTCCAGGCCGAGGTGGCGTGGGGATTATTCGCGTCTCAGGCCCGAAAGCCGCTCAAGTCGCGCTTGAAGTAACCGGGAAAACACTGAAACCTCGTTATGCGGAATACTTGCCTTTTAAGCATCAAGATGGCACCGAACTTGACCAAGGCATCGCGATCTATTTTCCTAACCCTCACTCCTTTACCGGCGAAGATGTGCTCGAACTACAAGGACACGGCGGTCCGGTCGTCATGGATATGCTGATCAAACGCATTTTGGCTATCAGTGGCTTGCGCGCAGCGCGCCCGGGTGAATTTTCTGAGCGTGCGTTTTTAAACGACAAAATGGATTTAACCCAAGCGGAAGCGATTGCCGATTTGATTGATGCCAGCTCTGAAGAAGCGGCCAAATCCGCTCTGCATTCATTGCAAGGTCAATTTTCCAAACGCATTCACACCTTGGTCGATTCCCTAATCCACCTGCGAATTTACGTTGAAGCAGCGATTGATTTTCCTGAAGAGGAGATCGATTTTCTTGCCGATGGTAAAGTTGCCGCAGATCTGCAAAATATCATCGACAACTTAGACGCCGTGCGCAAAGAGGCGAATCAAGGGGCCATTTTACGCGAAGGGATGAAAGTGGTGATAGCAGGGCGTCCTAACGCGGGTAAATCGAGTCTATTGAATGCGCTTTCAGGCAAAGATTCCGCCATCGTTACAGACATAGCAGGAACCACGCGTGACGTACTGAGAGAGCACATCCACATCGATGGCATGCCACTGCATATCATCGATACCGCTGGCCTACGTGATGCCAATGACGAAGTCGAAAGAATAGGTATTGAGCGTGCTTGGGATGAAATAGCAAAAGCAGATCGTGTGCTCTTTATGGTTGATGGCACCACCACCGATGCCACCGATCCGAAAGAAATCTGGCCAGATTTTGTCGATCGATTGCCTGAAAACATCGGCATGACGGTGATCCGCAACAAAGTCGATCAAACCAAAGAATCGCTCGGTATCTGTCATGTTAATTCTCCAACCTTAATCCGTCTGTCGGCAAAAACTGGAGAGGGAGTTGATGCTCTGCGTACTCATCTCAAAGAGTGCATGGGCTTTGCTGGGGGCAATGAAGGCGGCTTTATGGCCAGACGACGCCATTTGGACGCGCTAGAGCGCGCCGCACAGCACCTCATGATTGGTCAGCAGCAGCTCGAAGGCTACATGGCCGGTGAAATCTTAGCGGAAGAACTGCGTTTATCGCAGCAACATCTAAACGAGATAACGGGCGAATTTAGCTCCGATGACTTGTTAGGGCGCATCTTTTCGTCGTTCTGTATCGGCAAATGATCGCAGTGAGAAGCTTGATCACTCTTAATTATAGGAATATCTCATGATCCATATCATCACTGGCAGCACCTTAGGAGGCGCTGAATATGTCGCCGATCATCTCAACGATCTACTGCAAGAGCAAGGTTATACTACGACTATCCACAACCAACCCAACTTAAGTGATATACCCTCACAAGGGACTTGGCTCATTGTCACCTCCACGCATGGAGCGGGTGACTACCCAGACAATATCCAACCTTTTATCGCTTCTTTGCAGTCAACACCACCGAATACGAGCGAGTTAAAATATGCCGTGGTAGCACTTGGCGATTCAAGCTATGACACGTTTTGCGCAGCAGGTAAGCATGCATATCAACTGCTTGAGGATATAGGTGCAACGCCAATTAGCGACTGTTTCAGCATAGATATATTAGAATACTCCGTTCCTGAAGATGCCGCTGAAGTATGGCTCAAACAGCACATCGAACAATTCTAGCGAATGGCATAAAGTCACCAAGCGGCCTGTGAGCCGCTTTTTTTGTACCCTTAAGCTCTGTGTATAACTGTCTCAATACTCACCATAGAAAAGTTAAGTCCATTTTAAATATTTTAATGTGTATAACTATGCTGTTATTCGGTGATTAACCTATAGTTATCCAATTAATAACTTATGCATTTTACGACCCTGTGCATAACTAGCCTTTTTGATCCCAGCTAATACACGATTAGATCATGTCAGGATCACAGCTTGTGATCCTCTTAAAAACCATGATCTTGTTGATCATTTATCGGTTATCCACAGATATGCTCGATCCTAATAATAGATCTAATAAAAGATCTCTATATAGATCTTATATATTATTAACTTACCAAGCTCAGATTAAAAAAGCAGAAAAGCGATTTTCTAGCCAGTGGAAAGCAGGTAGAATACGCCTCTTTTGTCAGTCCATGCTTCATTGAATACCTGAGGTCGGTTCATGCTTTATCACGAAAAATTTGACGTCATTGTGGTCGGTGGTGGCCATGCTGGAACGGAAGCCGCTCTCGCTGCAGCTCGTACTGGTCAAAGTACGCTATTGCTTACCCATAACATTGAGACTCTAGGACAGATGTCGTGCAATCCTGCTATTGGCGGAATTGGTAAAGGACATCTGGTTAAAGAAGTCGATGCCATGGGCGGTCTAATGGCACAAGCGATTGATCATGCAGGTATTCAATTTAGAACACTCAATGCCTCAAAAGGGCCAGCGGTTCGAGCGACTCGAGCCCAAGCAGATCGTGCGCTTTACAAATCGTATGTGCGTGATGTGCTTGAAAACACGCCAAACTTAACTTTGTTCCAACAAGCGGTCGATGATCTTATCGTTGAAAATGATCGTGTAATGGGCGTTGTGACTCAAATGGGCCTCAAATTCCACGCCAAAGCGGTGGTATTGACAGTAGGTACCTTCCTTGGTGGAAAGATCCACATTGGTCTTGAAAACTTCTCAGGAGGCCGCGCAGGAGATCCTCCATCGATCGCATTAGCGCAACGTTTACGTGAACTGCCGTTTCGAGTCGATCGTTTAAAAACGGGTACGCCACCAAGGATCGATGCGCGTAGCGTGGACTTCTCAGTGTTAGAAACACAACACGGTGATAACCCAACGCCTGTTTTTTCCTTCATGGGACAACGTGAACAGCATCCACGTCAAATACCATGCTACATCACGCATACCAACGATAAAACGCATGATGTGATCCGTGCCAATCTTGATCGTAGTCCGATGTACGCAGGTGTCATCGAAGGTATCGGCCCACGCTACTGCCCATCGATCGAAGACAAAGTCATGCGTTTTGCCGACAAAAATAGCCATCAAATTTTTATCGAGCCTGAAGGTTTGACCACGACAGAACTCTACCCTAACGGTATTTCCACCAGCTTACCGTTTGATGTACAAGTGCAGATCGTTCGCTCAATGAAAGGGTTTGAAAACGCACATATTGTTCGTCCGGGTTACGCCATCGAGTACGATTTTTTCAATCCACAAGATTTAAAACAAACCTATGAAACCAAATTCATCAGTGGTTTGTTCTTTGCTGGTCAAATCAACGGCACCACCGGATACGAAGAAGCGGCAGCGCAAGGGTTAATGGCTGGTTTGAATGCAAGCTTATTTAGCCAAGAAAAAGAAGGCTGGAGTCCACGCCGTGATCAAGCTTACATGGGCGTGTTGATCGATGATCTTTCCACTATGGGTACCAAAGAACCTTATCGCATGTTTACCTCTCGCGCTGAATATCGCTTACTGCTACGCGAAGATAACGCCGATTTGCGTTTAACCGAAAAAGCCAGAGAGTTAGGTTTAGTCAATGATGCGCGCTGGGCGCGTTTTAATCAAAAAATGGAAAACATGGAAATTGAGCGTCAACGTTTGAAACAAACGTGGATGAACCCGAACTCCGTTGGTGTTGATGCACTGAATGCGTTGCTCAAAACACCGATGTCTCGTGAAGCAAGTGGTGAAGATCTACTACGTCGACCTGAAATCACCTATCAACAGCTCACGTCGCTTGAGTCATTTGCACCAGCATTGAACGATAGTGAAGCGGCTGAGCAAGTTGAAATTCAAATCAAATACGATGGTTATATTCAGCGTCAGCAAGATGAGATCGACAAATCATTGCGCCATGAGCACACTAAATTGCCGCTGGATCTTGACTATAAACAGGTCAAAGGCTTGTCCAACGAAGTGATCCTTAAGCTTAACAATGCCAAGCCTGAAACAGTTGGTATTGCCTCTCGTATTTCTGGTATTACACCAGCTGCTATTTCTATCTTATTGGTTTATTTGAAAAAGCAAGGTGTACTGAAGAAAGGGGAAGACGCCGCATGAGCGAGTTAAGAACGCGTCTCGATGATTTAATTGGTCAAACCGATCTCGAGGTCAATGAGCAGCAACGTAGCCAATTAGTCGGTTACGTGGAACTGCTGAATAAATGGAACAAAGCCTACAATCTCACCTCAGTGCGCGATCCTATGGATATGTTGGTGAAACATATTTTAGATAGTATAGTGGTAAGTCCTCACTTACAGGGTGAGCGTTTTATCGACGTTGGTACTGGGCCTGGTTTACCTGGTATACCTCTCGCTATCATGAATCCTGATAAAACCTTTTACTTACTCGATAGTTTGGGTAAGCGCATTCGTTTTATTAAACAAGTTCTGCATGAGCTTGGTATTAAAAATGTGACTACGATTCAAAGTCGAGTCGAAGAGTTTCAGCCTGAAGTAAAATTTGATGGCGTACTGAGCCGTGCGTTTGCTTCAATGCTCGATATGGTGGAATGGTGTCACCATTTACCAAAAAAAACATCGGGCCGATTTTTAGCCCTGAAAGGACAACGGCCAGATGAGGAAATAGCCACACTACCTGAGTGGTGTTCTGTGACTGATGTCAAAGCTTTGAAAGTTCCTGAGTTGGAAGGTGACCGTCATCTTGTAATCTTATCTCGCAAGGGATAACAGCGAGGCATACCGTGGGCAAAATCGTAGCAATCGCCAACCAGAAAGGTGGCGTAGGAAAAACAACAACGTGCATTAACTTAGCGGCCTCTATGGCGGCGACTAAGCGTAAAGTTTTAGTGATCGATCTCGACCCACAAGGCAATGCAACGATGGCCAGTGGTGTTGATAAGTATCAAGTAGATGCAACCGCGTACGAATTGTTGGTCGAAGACACCCCTTTTGATGAAGTCGTGTGTCGCAAAACAACGGGACACTACGATTTGATTGCGGCGAACGGAGACGTGACAGCCGCTGAAATCAAATTAATGGAAGTCTTTGCTCGCGAAGTGCGTTTGAAAAATGCCCTCGCGCCAGTTCGTGATAACTATGATTTCATCTTTATTGATTGTCCTCCTTCTTTAAATCTTCTTACAATCAACGCCATGGCCGCAGCGGATTCTGTGTTAGTGCCAATGCAATGTGAGTATTTTGCATTAGAAGGTTTAACGGCGTTAATGGATACCATCAGCAAGTTAGCCGCGGTAGTCAACGAAAACCTGAAAATCGAAGGGTTACTTCGAACGATGTACGATCCGCGTAATCGCCTAGCCAATGAAGTATCCGATCAACTGAAAAAGCACTTTGGAAACAAAGTCTATCGCACCGTTATTCCTCGTAATGTCCGTCTTGCTGAAGCGCCAAGTTATGGCAAGCCAGCAATGTACTACGACAAGTATTCAGCTGGGGCAAAAGCGTATCTCGCCTTAGCTGGCGAAATGCTTCGTCGAGAAGAAATACCCGCATAATCTCAACTAAAGGAATTCGTCTACATGACTAAACGTGGTTTAGGAAAAGGATTGGATGCATTGCTCGCAACCAGTTCTCTTGCTCGTGAAAAGGAGCAAGCCGCCTCACATAGCCAAGCACTCTCTTCTGATGGCGAATTAATGGATATCGCGGTATCAAATTTGAAACCTGGCATGTATCAACCACGTAAAGATATGTCGGCAGAAGCGTTGGAAGAGCTATCTGCGTCTATCCAATCGCAAGGTATTATCCAGCCGATCGTGGTAAGACGTTTAGAGCTTGGCGGCTATGAAATTATTGCAGGTGAACGCCGTTGGCGCGCTGCAAAACAAGCAGGTTTAAAGCAAGTGCCCTGTTTGATCAAAAATGTCCAAGATCGCGCTGCGATTGCGATGGCACTGATAGAAAATATTCAACGCGAAGATTTGAATGCGATTGAAGAAGCACAAGCTTTAGAGCGGTTGCAAGACGAATTTAAGCTCACTCACCAACAGGTGGCTGATGTGATTGGTAAATCACGCACTACCGTGAGTAACTTATTACGCTTAAATCAATTGGCGGATGGCGTGAAGCGTTTAGTGGAAACCAAGCAGCTTGAAATGGGCCATGCACGAGCATTATTGATGCTCGAAGGCGATCAACAAATTGAAATTGCACAACGTGTGGCCGCAAAACAGCTGACCGTGAGACAAACTGAGCAATTAGTGAAAAAGTGTCTAACACAGCCTTCTGAGGACGGATCGGCATCGGAAGACTTAGATGCACAACAAATGTCACAAAGATTGAGTGAAATGTTAGGGGCTAAAGTGTCGATCATTCGTTCAAAAGGTGGCAAAGCCAAAATGACGATTAGTCTTGATGAGCCTCACAAATTAGAGCAACTAATTGCCAAGCTAGAAAGCTAAATGAGATAATTGATTTAAGTCAATTATGCAAAAAACGTTTTTTTATTTGAAAGTTGTCGGTTTGTAAACAAAATTGTAACTTTTTGCTGTCTTTCAATTGCAATCAGTTCGACTCACCGTATAATTTTCGCCAATTTCCCAGCCCTATGTTGTAGATGAGCTGAGGATATTACTAGAGGTACGAATACATGGTAGCTGCGTTGGCTAGACCAGGACGAGAGCTTGCTAAGCGATTGTTAATGATCCAGTCTGGCGCGGTTATTTTTGTGGCGGCAGGGATGGCGGTAGCTGTAAATGCTGAATGGGGCTTTTCTGCGCTGATTGGGGGTGGCATCTTTGTCATTGCCAATGCGGTTTTTGCGCTGTGTGCTTTTATGTTTAGTGGAGCTCGTGCTGCGAAGCAAGTCGCGGCCTCTTTCTACACTGGCGAAGTACTCAAGATCCTCATCACAGTTGCACTGTTCTGTGTTGCCTACATGTATATGCAGGTGGAACTCGTTCCCCTCAAACTAACCTATTTGCTGGCTCTAGGTATTAATATCTGTGCGCCAGTGCTATTCATTAACAACAAAAAATAGGATGAGTTATGGCTGCGCCAGGTGAAGCGCTAACATCGTCCGGATACATTGAACACCACTTGACGAACCTCTCTCTTGCGAAGATTTCTGAGCATTACGATTTGGGGCTGTCAATTAGTGAGACGAGTTTCTGGAACGTACATATCGATAGCCTGTTTTTTTCCTTGTTTACTGGCTTAATATTCCTATGGATATTTCGCTCTGTAGCAAAGAAAGCAACAGCGGGTGTACCCGGTAAGCTGCAGTGTTTTGTTGAAATATTGGTAGAATTTGTCGATCAAAACGTCAAAGACACCTTTCATGGACGCAATCCACTTATAGCACCGCTGGCACTGACTATCTTTTGTTGGGTATTGTTAATGAACATCATGGACTTAGTGCCCATCGATTTCTTACCGTATCCAGCACAACATTGGCTTGGTATCCCTTATCTAAAAGTGGTTCCGTCAGCTGATGTGAATATCACCATGGCTATGGCTCTAGGCGTATTTGCTCTGATGATTTACTACAGCATCAAAGTGAAAGGCCTAGGTGGTTTTGCGAAAGAATTAGCTCTACATCCATTCAATCACTGGACCATGATTCCGTTTAACCTACTTATTGAAGTGGTATCGTTACTTGCGAAACCTCTCTCACTCGGTATGCGTCTATTCGGTAACATGTTCGCAGGTGAGGTGGTATTTATTCTTATCGCAGCGATGCTACCATGGTGGCTACAATGGATGGGTTCACTACCGTGGGCGATTTTCCATATTCTGGTAATTCTGATTCAATCTTTCGTGTTCATGATGCTGACTATTGTTTATCTATCAATGGCACACGAAGATAGTGATCATTAATTTTTTAAAGCTTTTTATTTGGGCACATAAGCCAACAACTATAAATTGGAGATAGTAATGGAAACTTTACTGAGCTTTTCTGCAATCGCCGTAGGTATTATCGTCGGTCTTGCTTCTCTTGGTACAGCGATTGGTTTCGCACTTCTAGGCGGTAAATTCCTTGAAGGTGCTGCTCGTCAACCAGAAATGGCTCCTATGCTACAAGTTAAGATGTTTATCATCGCGGGTCTACTTGATGCGGTTCCTATGATCGGTATCGTAATTGCGCTTCTATTCACTTTCGCGAACCCATTTGTTGGTCAACTAGGTTAATCAACCGATCACACAAATTGATGATTTGTCGTTGATTAATACTTTTCGTTGGTGAACAAATAGAGGGGTAGCTGTTGTGAATATGAACGCAACTCTGCTAGGTCAAGCAATCGCGTTTGCACTGTTTGTGTGGTTCTGCATGAAATATGTATGGCCGCCAATCATGAATGCGATCGAAGAGCGTCAGAAGAAAATTGCTGACGGTCTTTCAGCCGCTGAGCGCGCTGCTAAAAACTTGGATCTAGCACAAGCCAACGCTTCTGAACAAATGAAAGAAGCGAAGCGCACTGCAACTGAGGTCATCGAACAGGCAAATAAACGTAAAGCTCAAATTTTAGACGAAGCACGTGAGGAAGCTCAGGCAGAACGCCAGAAAATCCTTGCTCAAGCGGAAGCTGAACTTGAATCTGAACGTAACCGTGCCCGCGATGAGCTGCGTAAACAAGTTGCAACTCTGGCTGTAGCTGGTGCTGAGAAAATCCTTGAGCGTTCTATCGATAAAGATGCGCACAAAGATATTCTCGACAACATTACTGCAAGACTTTAAGGATGGGGGCGCTTTATGTCTGATTTGACTACAATTGCACGCCCCTATGCTAAAGCAGCATTCGATTTTGCGGTAGAGAAAAAGCAACTTGACCAATGGGGTCAGATGTTAGCTTTTGCTGCCGAGGTCGCAAAGAACGAGCAAATGAAAGAGCTACTAACGGGCTCTGTTTCGGCTGAGAAATTAGCGGAAATTTTCATCGCAATTTGTGGCGAACAGTTTGATGTTTATGGCCAGAACCTGTTAAAGGTGATGGCTGAGAATAGCCGATTAAAGGCTCTTCCTGATGTTAGTGAACAGTTCTTTGCTCTGAAACAAGAGCATGAGAAGCAGATGGATGTTGAAGTGATTTCAGCAACTGAGCTTTCTGATGAACAGCTTGTCAATATCAGCACCAAACTTGAGCAGCGTCTTGAACGCAAAGTTCAGCTGAATTGCAGTATAGATGAGACCCTACTTGGTGGGGTTATAATTCGAGCCGGAGACCTTGTCATCGATAACTCAGCCCGCGGTCGTTTAAACCGCCTGAGCGATGCATTACAGTCTTGATGGGGATTGGAGCATGCAACTTAATTCCACGGAAATTAGCGATCTAATTAAACAACGTATCGAATCTTTCGACGTTGTTAGTGAAGCTCGCAATGAAGGTACTATCGTATCGGTAAGCGATGGTATCATTCGCATTCACGGCCTAGCGGACGTGATGCAAGGTGAAATGATTGAATTACCGAGTGGCCGTTATGCACTTGCACTTAACCTTGAGCGTGACTCGGTTGGTGCGGTTGTCATGGGCCCATATGCTGACCTTAAGGAAGGCATGAAAGTAACAGGTTCTGGTCGTATTCTTGAAGTGCCAGTTGGTCCTGAATTGTTAGGTCGCGTAGTGAATACACTCGGTCAGCCTATCGATGGTAAAGGTCCTATCGAAGCGAAATTGTCTTCACCTGTTGAAATGATTGCACCTGGTGTAATCGACCGTAAATCAGTCGATCAACCAGTACAAACCGGCTATAAGTCAGTTGACTCTATGATCCCAATCGGTCGTGGCCAACGTGAACTTATCATCGGTGACCGTCAAACTGGTAAAACAGCAATGGCGATCGACGCAATTATTAACCAAAAAGATTCAGGTATTTACTCTATCTATGTTGCGATTGGCCAAAAAGCCTCAACTATCGCTAACGTAGTACGCAAATTAGAAGAGCACGGCGCGCTTGCAAACACAGTTGTGGTTGTTGCATCGGCTTCTGAATCAGCGGCATTGCAATACCTTGCGCCATATGCAGGTTGTGCAATGGGTGAATACTTCCGCGATCGCGGTGAAGATGCACTGATTGTTTATGATGACTTATCTAAACAAGCGGTTGCTTACCGTCAGATATCACTACTACTCAAACGCCCACCAGGCCGTGAAGCATTCCCAGGTGACGTTTTCTATCTCCACTCTCGTCTACTTGAGCGTGCTGCTCGTGTTAGCGAAGAGTATGTAGAACGTTTCACTAAGGGTGAAGTGAAAGGTAAAACCGGTTCTTTAACCGCTCTACCTATCATTGAAACACAAGCGGGTGACGTTTCAGCATTCGTACCGACTAACGTAATCTCGATTACCGATGGTCAGATCTTCCTACAAACTGAACTATTCAACGCGGGTGTTCGCCCAGCCGTTGACCCTGGTATTTCAGTATCTCGTGTAGGTGGTGCCGCTCAGACGAAAATCATCAAGAAACTGTCAGGTGGTATCCGTACCGCGCTTGCACAGTACCGTGAACTTGCTGCATTTGCTCAGTTCTCGTCAGATCTTGATGAAGCGACGAAGAGACAGCTAAACCATGGTCAGAAAGTAACAGAGCTGATGAAGCAGAAACAATATGCTCCGATGTCTGTGTTTGACCAAGCGTTGGTTATCTTTGCGGCAGAGCGTGGTTATTTAAATGATGTTGCGTTGAATAAACTGGCTGATTTTGAATCTGCTCTACTGTCGTATGCTCGTGGTCAATATGTTGATCTTGTAAAAGATATCGACAAATCGGGTGCTTATAACGATGAAATCGAAGCTCAGTTCAAGAAACTGGTTGACGATTTCAAGGCAACCCAGACCTGGTAATTGGTGGGTGACCTTAGGGTCACCACTGACCAATAACGGATTACCTTAAAAGAGAGTAAAACGATGGCCGGCGCAAAAGAGATACGTAATAAAATCGGTAGTGTTAAAAGCACGCAGAAAATTACGAAAGCGATGGAAATGGTAGCAGCTTCAAAAATGCGTCGTTCGCAAGACGGCATGGAAGCTTCTCGTCCATACGCTGAAACAATGCGTAAAGTGATCGGTCATGTGGCGAGTGCAAATCTAGAATATCGTCATCCTTATCTAGAAGAGCGCGAAGCCAAACGTGTTGGTTACATCATTATTTCAACAGACCGTGGTTTGTGTGGTGGTTTGAACGTGAACTTGTTCAAAAAAGCTCTACATGACATGAAAGATTGGTCGGAGAAAGGTGCTGAGGTTGAGCTGGCAATTGTGGGCTCAAAGGCAACGGCTTTCTTTAGAAACAGTGGCGCTAAAGTCGCTGCTCAAGTCTCTGGTTTGGGCGATAGCCCAACCTTGGAAGATTTGATCGGTTCCGTTGGTGTTATGCTGAAGAAATATGATGCAGGTGAGTTGGATCGCCTATACGTAGTGTTCAACAAATTTGTGAATACTATGGTTCAAGAACCAACGATCGATCAATTACTACCTTTGCCTAGATCGAATAGCGAAGAGATGAAACGCGAACATTCTTGGGACTACATCTATGAGCCTGAACCAAAGCCTCTACTCGATGCACTATTGCTGCGTTATGTAGAGTCTCAGGTTTATCAGGGTGTGGTTGAGAATCTTGCTTGTGAGCAAGCTGCTCGAATGATTGCGATGAAAGCAGCTACCGATAACGCAAGCAACTTGATTGATGATTTACAGCTTGTGTATAACAAAGCCCGTCAGGCGGCGATTACACAAGAACTATCGGAAATCGTTTCTGGTGCAGCAGCGGTTTAAGCTTAGGTAAAACAAACAGTTTAGAGGATTAACGATGGCTACAGGTAAGATCGTACAGATCATCGGTGCGGTAGTCGACGTAGAGTTCCCACAGGGCGAAGTACCAAGTGTTTACGATGCTCTGAATGTTGTGGATTCAAAAGAACGTCTCGTTCTTGAAGTTCAACAGCAGCTTGGCGGTGGCGTGATTCGCGCAATCGTAATGGGTAGCTCTGATGGTTTACGTCGTGGTTTGGTAGTTGAAAATACTGGCGCTCCAATTTCAGTACCAGTCGGTATTAAAACTTTAGGTCGTATCATGAACGTGCTTGGTGATGCGATTGATGAGCGTGGTGAAATCGGTGCGGAAGAGCTTTACTCTATCCACCGTCCAGCTCCAAGCTATGAAGAGCAATCAAACGAAACTGCTCTTCTTGAAACCGGTGTAAAAGTAATCGATTTGGTTTGTCCATTCTCTAAGGGTGGTAAAATCGGTCTATTTGGTGGTGCAGGTGTAGGTAAGACCGTTAACATGATGGAACTTATCAACAACATCGCACTGCAACACTCAGGTCTTTCAGTATTTGCGGGTGTTGGTGAACGTACTCGTGAAGGTAACGATTTCTACTATGAGATGCAGGAAGCCGGTGTTGTAAACATCGAAGAGCCTGAAAAATCAAAAGTAGCGATGGTTTACGGACAGATGAACGAGCCACCAGGCAACCGTCTACGTGTTGCACTGACGGGTTTGACAATGGCAGAACGTTTCCGTGACGAAGGTCGTGACGTACTTCTGTTCATCGATAACATCTACCGTTACACGCTTGCCGGTACGGAAGTATCAGCACTGCTAGGTCGTATGCCTTCAGCGGTAGGTTACCAACCTACTCTTGCAGAAGAAATGGGTGTGCTTCAGGAGCGTATTACGTCAACTAAGCAAGGTTCTATCACGTCTGTACAGGCGGTATATGTACCAGCAGATGACTTGACGGACCCGTCTCCAGCCACAACGTTCGCGCACTTGGATGCAACGGTTGTACTTAACCGTAACATCGCAGCAATGGGCCTATACCCAGCGATCGACCCACTCGATTCAACGTCTCGTCAGCTAGACCCACTCGTCGTAGGTCAAGAGCACTACGACATCGCTCGTGGCGTTCAGCAGACGCTTCAGCGCTACAAAGAGCTGAAAGACATCATTGCGATCTTGGGTATGGACGAGTTGTCTGAATCGGATAAGCAAGTTGTATCACGTGCACGTAAGATTGAACGTTTTCTAACTCAGCCTTATCACGTAGCTGAAGTATTTACAGGTGACCCTGGTGTTTACGTACCTCTAAAAGAGACGCTACGTGGCTTCAAAGGTCTTCTATCTGGTGAATACGATGACATTCCAGAGCAAGCGTTTATGTACTGCGGTACTATCGACGATGCGATTGAGAATGCTAAGAAGCTATAAGGCTAACTAGGAGGCGATATGGCAGCAATAACCTTTCACCTAGACGTCGTCAGTGCAGAGAAGAAAATCTTCTCTGGCCAAGTCGAAACGTTTCAGGTGACCGGTAGCGAAGGTGAACTGGGAATTTTCCACGGTCACACACCGCTGCTGACCGCTATTAAGCCTGGTATGGTGCGTATCGTTAAGCTACACGGCCACGAAGAAATTATTTATGTTTCGGGTGGTATTGTCGAAGTGCAACCGGGTACTGCTACAGTACTGGCTGATACGGCAATTCGTGGTGAAGAACTAGACGCAGCTAAGGCAGAAGAAGCCAAACGCAAAGCTGAAGAGAATATTTCAAATCAGCATGGCGATATGAACTTCGCACAAGCGGCCAGTGAACTGGCTAAAGCCATGGCTCAGTTACGAGTTATCGAGCTGACCAAAAAACGTCGTTAATGTGTTTTATAATTAAGACGTGATGTAAAAAGGCGACCTATAGGTCGCCTTTTTGCTTATTTTTTAACAGAAAATTATTTAGTTAAATTAACTATCTCTTTAATTACCGCTAAAATGCGGCTTAACTTTTTTAACGTCAATAGGTTGTCAATGAAATTTAGCGCAGTGATCCTCGCAGCAGGTAAAGGTACTCGAATGTATTCTAATATGCCTAAAGTGCTGCACACACTGGCGGGTAAGCCAATGGTGAAACACGTAATTGATACGTGCAATAGCTTAGGTGCCCAAAATATCCACTTGGTTTATGGTCATGGTGGTGAGCAAATGCAGCAAGCGCTTGCCGAAGAGTCGGTTAACTGGGTGCTGCAAGCGGATCAATTAGGAACTGGCCATGCCGTTGATCAAGCCTCGCCTCATTTCCAAGACGATGAGAAGATCCTCGTGTTGTACGGTGATGTTCCATTGATCTCGGAAGAAACCGTGGAAAGCTTGTTAGATGCACAGCCTAATGATGGAATAGCCTTGCTGACAGTGGTACTGGATAACCCAACCGGTTATGGCCGTATCGTGCGTAAGCATGGCCCTGTGGTGGCAATTGTTGAACAAAAAGATGCCACTGATGAGCAAAAGTTAATTAAAGAGATCAATACGGGCGTGATGGTGGCAACGGGGCGCGATCTCAAGCGCTGGTTGTCAGGCTTAAGTAATGAGAACGCACAAGGCGAATATTATCTGACAGATGTTATCGCTGCCGCGCACAATGAAGGCCGCGCAGTTGAGGCTGTTCATCCTGCCAGCTCTATTGAAGTGGAAGGAGTAAATGATCGCGCTCAACTGGCTCGTTTAGAGCGTGCTTATCAAGCAACACAAGCGAAAAAGCTATTAGAACAAGGTGTGATGCTACGCGATCCTACGCGTTTTGATCTGCGTGGTGAATTACAGTGTGGGATGGATGTTGAGATTGATGCAAACGTCATCATCGAAGGAAATGTCTCTTTGGGTGATAACGTAATTATCGGCATGGGTTGCGTGCTTAAAGATTGCGAAATTGATGACAACACAGTGATCCGCCCATACAGCGTCATTGAAGGGGCAACCGTTGCAGAAAACTGTACCGTTGGGCCTTTTACCCGTTTACGTCCTGGTGCTGAACTGCGTAATGATGCGCACGTAGGTAACTTCGTGGAAGTAAAAAATACTCGTTTGGGTGAAGGTTCAAAAGCCAATCACTTAACTTATCTTGGTGATGCTGAAATTGGCCAGCGTGTTAATGTCGGAGCTGGCGTTATTACTTGTAATTACGATGGTGTCAATAAATTCAAAACCACAATTGGTGATGATGTGTTTGTCGGTTCAGACAGCCAGTTGATTGCTCCTGTAACGATCGCCAATGGTGCAACGATTGGTGCTGGCACTACGCTAAGCAGTAACGTTGCTGAAGGTGAGTTAGTCATCACTCGCGCGAAAGAGCGAAAAATCAATGGTTGGAAGCGTCCTGTTAAGCGTAGCTAACAAATGAACGATTAAAAAGCCGCTTATAATGAGCGGCTTTTTATCAGTTCTTATTAAAAGACTTACTCTTCATCGCTGACTACGCGTGCATTATCTGGTGCGGTGAAGTGTTGAGAAAGTTCGCGGTTCGAGACGATATAACCAATCCATAGCCCGCCCATACAAATCATAATTGCAATACCCGTCACCATTTGTGCTTGGCTGGCCAACGTTGCGACCAATGCGCTGGCTAAACTACTAACGCAGATTTGTAAGCTATTTTGTAAACCCGCTGCAGTGGCTGGGCTTTGTTTGGCACTCGATAGTGCGCGGTTCACCACGATAGGGTAAAGCGCTCCGTTGGCAACTGCTATTAAGCAAAACGGTGCCAAAATTGGCCAAATGGAGGTCAGTTGCCACTGTGATGCAATGAATACTAATAAAGTGGCAACGCTAAAGAGGCCAATCAACTGCTTGAGCACTTTTTCGTCACCAAATTTATTCACTCCCACCTTACCTAAGTAGCCACCAACCATGAAAGCGATCGTTTGAGGAATAAAACTCAAACCGATATCTTTAGCGGCATAACCAAGGCGTGCCATAATCTCTGGCATCCCAGTCAAGTAAGCAAAGAAGGCCGCAGAAGCGCAAGCAAACATCATCACATTACCCAAGTAGGTTTTAGTGCTGAGCAGAGCTTTGATATCTTGCTTAATTGAGGTTTGTTTGGGTTGTGATTGTTCATTTTTTTGAGCAAAAGTACAGGCTACAAGCGCAACGCCCATTAATGTCAATGTCACAAAAATACTGTGCCAACCAAAGTTATCGGCCAGTAAGACGCCTAATTGAGGTGCAAGCGCGGGTGAAAGCGCGACCAAAGGCATGATGGTGGCGAATATTTGCTGGCTTGTTTTAGCTGGGTAGCGTTGAATTACCATTGCTTGCCAGATCACTGCGGGAGCACACACCCCTAAAGCTTGCACAAAGCGCAACGCTAATAATTGCCACACCTGCTCGCTAAAAGCTAAACCAAATGATGCCAACGTGAAGAGAACTAGGCCAGCCGCTAAAGTGTTACGGTGACCATATTTATCGGAAGCTAAGCCCCACACCAGTTGACCTAATGCCATACCGACCAGAAAAACGGTGAGAGACAAGGCTATTTGCTCTGGCCCTGTGGCAAAGTCCATTTCCATCGCTTTAAAGGCAGGGAGGTACATGTCTGTGGCAATGAAGCCAAGCATAGAGAGTGCGGCTAAGTACAGCAACTGTAATTTTGATGCTTTCATTTTTATTACCATTCAAAAAAATTAATCAATATTTGGCCAGCATTAATCTATGCCAACCTTAATTTATCTACTCATCTATTCTATTTTTCGTTTAATATTAAATGAAACGCTAAGTTTGTTGGTTATTCATCAAAAAAATTGAAGGCTTATGTTTTCTAAATCCTCATTAGAAATGCTTGATACTGTCGCACGGTTGGGTAGTTTTACCGCCGCTGCGGAGGTTTTGCATAAAGTGCCGTCAGCGATCAGCTACGGCGTTCGCCAAGTCGAACAAGATTTGGATGTGCTGCTGTTTCGCCGTTTACCTAGAAAGGTGGAGCTGACGCCCGCTGGTGAGCTGTTTATGGTGGAGGCTCGCCAATTGCTTAGGCAGATGGAAGAGATTCGTTCACAAACTAAACGCGCGGCGCATGGTTGGCAGAAAACGCTAAAATTGACGCTTGATAACGTGGTCAAACTCGACAAAATGAAACCGCTGGTGGAAGATTTTTATCGCACGTTTGAGTTTGCTGAGCTGCAAATCAACATGGAAGTGTTTAATGGCTCATGGGAAGCTATTGCTCAAGGTCGAGCTGACATTGTGATTGGTGCAACCTCTGCGATTCCTGTCGGTGGTGATTTTGAAGTGCGTGACATGGGTGTGTTGGATTGGGCATTTGTGATGTCTCCTCATCACCCTTGTGCTCAAGAGCCCTATTTAAGCGAAGATTTTGTCAGTCAGTTCCCGGCGATTTGTTTGGATGACACGTCAAGTGTATTACCCAAGCGGCATACGGATCACTACCCGCAGCAACGGCGCTTACTTTTACCGAATTGGTATAGTGCGATTGAATGCTTAAAAAATGAAGTCGGTGTGGGCTACATGCCAAGACACATTGCACAACCTTTGATTGTTGATGGTGGGTTGGTTGAACGGGTTATCACCGTTGATAAACTGCTTAGTCAATGCTGTTTAGTATGGCGCAAAGATGATAATCATAAATTGATCGAGTGGATGGTAAATTATCTGGGCAGTAGCGATCAACTTTATCGTGATTGGCTTCAAGCTAAATAACCTAATAAGAAGAGCCAGCAGTGCTGGCTCTTAAAAGACTCTTCAGTGAGAAGAAAAACAGAATGGTTATGGGCGCTCAAAAATAGTCGCAATGCCTTGGCCTAAACCAATGCACATCGTTGCTAGACCATATTTGGCGTCTTTCGCTTCCATCAAGTTAATCAGTGTGGTGGAGATGCGCGTGCCAGAACACCCGAGAGGGTGACCCAGTGCGATCGCCCCTCCGTTTAGGTTAACCTTCTCATCCACTACATCGAGCAAACCAAGATCTTTCGCGCAAGGTAGAGATTGAGCTGCAAACGCTTCGTTTAACTCAATCACATCCATATCTTGCATGGTGAGGCCTGCGCGCTGTAGCGCTTTATGGGTCGCCGGAACTGGCCCGTAACCCATAATTGAAGGATCGCAACCAGCGACGGCCATTGATTTCACACGCGCGCGAATCTTTAAGCCAAGCGCATTGGCTTTCTCTTCGCTCATGATCAACATCGCCGATGCGCCATCGGACAGAGCCGATGAGGTGCCTGCTGTTACAGTACCATTGGCTGGGTCAAAAACAGGACGTAACTGTGCTAGCCCTTCAACAGTGGTTTCTGGGCGGATCACTTCATCAAAATCGAGCGTGAACAGAGTACCATCTTCGGCATGAGCTTCAGTGGGGAGGATTTCATTTTTGAAGCGGCCTTCAACGGTTGCTGCGTAAGCGCGTTGATGCGAACGAGCGGCAAAGGCATCTTGTTGCTCACGGCTAATGCCGTGCATTTTACCTAACATCTCAGCCGTTAACCCCATCATCCCCGCAGCTTTGGCAACGGTTTTTGACATGCCAGGATGGAAATCAACGCCATGGTTCATCGGTACGTGTCCCATATGCTCAACGCCGCCCACAAGGCAGATTTCAGCATCACCAACCATAATGGCGCGGGTGGCATCATGCAGTGCTTGCATTGATGAACCACATAAACGGTTAACGGTGACGGCACCAATTTCAATCGGCAAGCCAGCCAACAGTGCCGCATTACGCGCGACGTTAAAGCCTTGTTCTAAGGTTTGTTGCACACAACCCCAGTAGATATCTTCGATCTCTTTTGGGTTGACTTGTGGATTACGGGCTAAAATGCCTTTCATCAGATGTGCAGATAAATCTTCCGCACGAGTATGACGAAATGCCCCACCTTTTGAACGACCCATCGGGGTGCGTAGGCAATCAACAATTACGACATTTCTCTTATGTGAAGTCATTTGGACATCTCTCCTTAGATAGAACTTGCTTGTTGAGTACCGTAGAAGGTCTCGCCTTTTTCTGCCATATCAAGCAGCAGTTGAGGTACATGATACATCGCGCCCAATGCTTGGTATTGGCTTGCCATTGCAACGTAGTTTTGTAAGCCAAGACTATCGAGATAGCGGAATACGCCGCCTCTAAAAGGAGGGAACCCCAAGCCGTACACCAACGCCATATCCGCTTCTTGGGGTGAAGCGATGATCTTCTCTTCTAAACAGAGTGCCACTTCATTGATCATCGGAATCATCATGCGCTCAATGATGGTTTGATCATCAAAAGTACGTTTATCACCACATTCTACGTTAAGAACAGTGAGAACCTCTTCAGAGAAAGTTTTCTTCGGTTTGCCTTTCTTATCTAAAGTGTATTGATAGAAACCGCTGCCATTTTTCTGGCCATATTTATTGGCGTCAAACAGTGCATCAATAGCATCGCGGCCCTGTTTACCCATACGTTCGGGGAAACCTTGTGCCATTACTGCTTGTGCATGGTGAGCGGTATCAATACCGACCACATCTAGAAGATAAGCAGGGCCCATTGGCCAACCAAACTTACGTTCCATCACTTTATCGATTTGAGTGAAATCAGCGCCATCGCGCAGTAATAAACTAAAGCCACCAAAGTAAGGGAAAAGTACGCGGTTTACGAAGAACCCAGGGCAGTCATTGACCACGATGGGGGATTTACCCATTTTGGCCGCGTAAGCGACAACTCGATTGATGGTTTCATCGGAAGTGTGTTCACCACGAATAATTTCCACCAATGGCATACGATGTACTGGGTTAAAAAAGTGCATACCACAGAAGTTTTCTGGACGTTTGAGTGATTTGGCCAGTAGGTTGATTGGAATGGTTGAGGTGTTCGAGGTGATAACCGCATCCTCACCAACATTGGCTTCGACTTCACTTAGTACCGCGGCTTTGATTTTCGGGTTTTCAACCACAGCTTCAACAACCACATCCGCTTGCTCAATCCCCGCATAATGCAGGCTAGGCGTAATCGATGCCAGCACACTGGCCATTTTAAAACCATCAATTTTTCCGCGCTCTAGCTGCTTGTTAAGTAACTTAGATGCCTCGGTCATACCTAAATTAAGGGACGATTGAGCAATATCTTTCATCAAAACAGGCACGCCTTTTACTGCCGATTGATAAGCAATGCCGCCGCCCATGATCCCCGCACCAAGTACAGCCGCTCGTCCGGTTTCTTTATTGGCTGATTTAGCCGCTTTTTTTGCCAGTGCTTTAATATATTGGTCGTTGAGGAATAAACCGACCAAGGATTTCGCCGCTTCAGAATGAGCGAGCTTAACGAAGTGTTTACGCTCAATGGCCAATGCTTCATCACGGCTACAGCGCGCGGCTTCTTCTATTGCAATAACAGCGGTTATTGGCGCTGGATAATGAGGTCCGGCATGCTGTGCAACCAAGCCTTTGGCCATGGTGAAGCTCATCATGGCTTCTAATTTGCTGAGTGTCAGCGCGGACATTTTTTGCTGGCGACGCATTTTCCAATCAACGGTTTCATTGATGGCCGATGTGATGGTTTTGAGTGCTGACTCAAGCAGTTTGTCGCTATCAACAATCGCATCGAGCAGCCCAATTTTAAGGGCTTCTTCAGCACGACATGCTTTGCCTTGAGTGATCACTTCCATAGCATTGTCGGCACCAATTACACGAGGCAGACGCACACAGCCACCGAACCCCGGCATAATACCAAGCTTTGTTTCCGGTAATCCTATGCTGGTGGTCGCGTCACCAATACGGAAATCGGTAGCGAGTACACACTCACATCCACCGCCTAGCGCGTGCCCTGTTAAAGCGGCTAGTGTCGGAACGGGTAGATCTTCTAGTTTGTTGAAAATGCTATTGGCAAATTGCAGCCATTGGTCGAGTTCTTGCGCAGGTTTAGCAAAGAGGCCTAAAAACTCAGTGATATCAGCCCCGACAATAAAAGATTCTTTATCGGAAGTAAGAATAAGGCCTTTCAGTCCTTGGTGGGCTTTTAGGGCATCAAGTGCATGGTTGAGCGATTCAAGAGTGGCAAGGTCAAGTTTGTTCACTGACTCCTTGGAGCAGAAACGCAACTCCGCAATACCATCTTGTAATTCCTTTACCTGTAGGGTGTTGGCTTGGTAAATCATTGTCTATCTCCGTGACATACAACCTTAAGATCGTGTGTGAGAGTTTTTGTTGTATTAATGGTTCTGGTTTGACCAGTCGGTTTAGTTTGACCTGAGGATTGTTTAATTTCAATACATTTTTTAAACAACTGTTTAACATTGAGTGCAAATGGAGATCAGCGCTGCTTTTTTAAGTGCACGTGTTACACTCTTGCCATCCGCTCGATCTATGATTTCACATGAACGAACAACCTTATTTAATTCCAGCGTTGCCCACCCAATTTGAAGAGGAAATCAAAAAAAGCCTCTTTATTACCTATTTGGCCCATACTCCGAGTGTAGATGCTGCCAAAGCCTTCGTTGCGCAAATAAAGACAAAACATAGCGACGCCAGACATAACTGCTGGGGCTTTGTTGCCGGACGACCGGAAGATTCGATGTTGTGGGGTTTTAGTGATGATGGTGAGCCATCAGGGACGGCGGGCAAACCGATATTGGCGCAGCTAGCCGGATCGAGTGTCGGGGAGTTAACGGCTGTCGTCACTCGTTATTATGGTGGGATTCGTCTTGGCACTGGTGGGTTAGTTAAAGCTTATGGTGGCGGAGTACAACAAGCACTCAAGCAGCTTCAAACTATTGAGAAAAAAATCACCACAAAATTATCCCTAACGTTAGACTACAGTTTTGTGCCGATTGCTCAATCCATCATCGCGCAGTATGAAGCATTAGAAGTCGAAGCCGATTATAAAGAACAGGTTAAATTTCTTGTTGAGATAGAATTGCTCCATCTTGATGCCTTTACTCAAACTATCATTAATAAAAGCGGTGCAAAAGCTGTAGTGACCGCCATAAAAAATAATTAGGAAGTCAGAAGCTTCGCTTCAGAAAAAGCAATGCAAATTCGATCTATTATTCGTATCGTCGGGCTTTTGCTCGCGCTATTTAGTGTCTCTATGCTTGCCCCTGCGCTGGTGGCTTTGCTGTACCGCGATGGTGCAGGTGTACCTTTTGTCACGACCTTTTTTGTATTGTTGATGTGTGGCGGTTTTTTTTGGTTTCCAAACCGCCGCTATCGACATGAATTGAAAGCCAGAGACGGTTTTTTGATCGTTGTACTGTTTTGGACGGTTATCGGTAGTGCGGGTTCATTACCATTTTGGTTAGCGGATAACCCTAATGTATCGGTGACGGATGCGTTTTTTGAATCGTTTTCAGCATTAACCACCACCGGAGCAACCGTCATTGTTGGGTTAGATGAATTACCTAAAGCGATTTTGTTCTATCGGCAGTTTTTACAATGGTTTGGTGGGATGGGGATCATCGTTCTAGCGGTGGCCATTTTGCCAGTATTGGGAATTGGGGGAATGCAGTTATATCGAGCAGAAATTCCAGGCCCGGTCAAAGATACTAAAGTCACTCCAAGAATCGCCGAAACCGCTAAAGCACTTTGGTACATCTATTTAAGCTTAACGATTGCCTGCGCGACTGCTTTTTGGGCAGCAGGGATGACCCTATTTGATGCGATTTGTCATAGCTTCTCTACGATCGCTATTGGTGGGTTTTCGACTCATGATGCAAGCATGGGGTATTTTGACAGTTATGCGATCAATTTAATTACGGTTGTTTTTTTGCTCATTTCAGCCTGTAATTTTACGCTCCATTACGCGGCGTTTGCGACAGGTGGTGTTCATCCAAAATATTACCTTAAAGATCCAGAGTTTAGAGCTTTCGCTCTTATACAAGTCATTTTGTTTGCGGTTTGCTTTTCGATTTTACTCAAACACCATTCTTACGACTCTTTTTATGACGCTTTTGATCAGGCGCTATTTCAAACGGTATCCATTTCGACGACGGCAGGCTTTACCACAACAGGTTTTGCAGATTGGCCGTTATTCTTACCTGTATTATTGCTGTTTTCTTCATTTATAGGTGGGTGTGCTGGCTCTACGGGCGGTGGCATGAAAGTGATCCGTATCTTATTGCTTACCTTACAAGGTGCTCGTGAGATGAAACGCCTTATCCACCCAAGAGCCGTGTATACGATTAAGGTGGGCGGAAGTGCTCTTTCACAGCGAGTTGTTGACGCGGTTTGGGGATTTTTCTCAGCGTACGCACTGGTCTTCGTGGCGTGTATGTTGGCATTGATCGCAACAGGAATGGATGAACTGAGTGCATTTTCTGCCGTCGCTGCAACATTGAATAACTTAGGGCCTGGATTGGGTCAAGTCTCCGTACACTTTGCGGATGTTAATGACAGTGCAAAATGGGTATTGGTTGTTTCGATGCTCTTTGGTCGCTTAGAAATTTTTACACTATTAATACTGCTTACCCCTACGTTTTGGCGCAGTTAAGGATATCCCGTGCAAAAAGCTCTTTTTCTCTATTCTTCCCGTGAAGGTCAAACCAAGAAAATTCTTAACTATATAAAAGAGGAACTTTCTGAGTTTGATTGCGAACTTGCCGATTTACATCAAATTGAGGATATTGATTTAGCTCTTTACGATCGAGTCTTAATTGGTGCTTCTATTCGCTACGGACATTTAAATAAAAAGCTTTATCAATTTATAGAAAAACATGCCGAGCAATTAGCACTCGCTAAAGCGGCGTTCTTTTGTGTCAACTTAACTGCAAGAAAAGAAGCGCAGGGTAAAGATACTCCAGAAGGAAGTGTCTATATTAAAACCTTTCTCAGTAAATCAGCATGGCAACCCAAGCTAATCGGAGTTTTCGCTGGTGCTCTTTACTATCCACGTTATCACTTTTTCGATAAGGTGATGATTCGTTTCATCATGTCATTGACTGGCGGTGAAACTGATACCTCAAAAGAAGTTGAATATACAAACTGGCAAAAAGTATCTCTTTTTAGTGATAACTTTAAAAAATTGTAAATAAAAAGTCGATTTTTAGCGTCTTTTGGCTTTTTTCTGTTCGAACAAATAGAAAATCAAAAAAAACAGCAAAAAGGGGTTGCCAACGTGACGGCGATCTCTATAATGCCGCCTCACTGAC
>NZ_CP031479.1:248757-607731 GCF_003390515.1 Vibrio anguillarum
TTTATACAGTTTAAGAGACGATGCTGGGTCTGTAGCTCAGGTGGTTAGAGCGTTCGCCTGATAAGCGAGAGGTCGGTGGTTCAAGTCCACTCAGACCCACCAATTCTTCCTCCCAGAAGATTGGAACACAGTATCACACACCTGATGGGGTTATAGCTCAGCTGGGAGAGCGCCTGCCTTGCACGCAGGAGGTCTGCGGTTCGATCCCGCATAGCTCCACCATCTTTAAGCGCACTAGCAATAGTGTTTTTAAAAATGGTTTTCATTAGAAAATCTCGCTCTTTAACAATTTGGAGATTTGTGTATAAGAGACAGGGTTTGCCCTTCCTTTTTGTTGATAGTTCTTACCTGTCATTTTTAGAGTTTTCGTCTTAACAACATTACGGCAACGCTGAGAAACACCAAACTGGGTGCGACGGCACCAAACACTGGTGGGATACCATAAACAAGACTCAGTGGGCCGAAAAACTCACTGGAAATATAAAATGTAAAGCCTGCAATCACGCCTGACAAAATCCTTGCGCCCATAGTAACGCTGCGCAATGGCCCAAAAATAAACGACAGTGCCATTAGCATCATCACAGCAATAGAAAAAGGTTGAGTAATTTTACGCCACAACGCCAGATCGTACCGTGAAGCATCTTGCTCCGACGTTTTTAAATAGCTGACATAATCATACAAGCCACTCAGTGACAACTCTTCAGGCTTGACCGTGACAACCGCCAGTTTGTCTGGAGCTAATGAAGTCGTCCAACGATATTCGGGTAATGTTTGCTTTGTTATCAATACATCATCGCGCATGTCGGTGATTTGAACATTTTTCATTACCCATTGATTGTCTTTATCGTAATCCACCTCTTCGGCAAAAAGGATGTTTTGCAAACTCTTATTGTTATCAAAGCGCCACATATTTAAGCCATAGAGTTTGTTGTCATCAATTTTACCAATAAAGATAAAATCATTCACATCGCGAGCCCACACACCGCTACGCACTGAAACAATACTACCGCCAGAGAGAGAAAAAGCGCGCAGATCTCGCGCCATCTTCTGCGCTTGGGGTGCTCCCCATTGGCCAAGCAAGGTGACAATGATCATTAATGGCACTGCGGTTTTTAATACCGACATACCGATATTAAGCTTAGAAAACCCCGCAGCTTGCATGACAACGAGCTCAGAACTTGATGCCAACATACCTAACCCAATCAACGCACCGAGTAAGGCGGCCATAGGAAAAAACATCTCGATATCACGAGGAATGCTCAACACCACAAACAGTAAAGCTTGCAGTAAATCGTAGCTTCCTTCCCCGACTTTTCTCAATTGCTCAACATATTTGATAATGCCGGACAAACCAACAAAGGTCGCCAGCACTAGCGAGGTTGTCGCAACAATAGTACGGCCAACGTATAAATCTAAAATCTTAAACACGCGTTATGCTGCCTTCTTTAGTCTTAGTTTATCTTTGAAGCGCCGCACTGGCACACTGTCCATGATATTCACTGAAATCGCCGCCAAAAGTAACGCAGCATTGATTGGCCACATACCGATCACCGTAGCAAGTGAGCCATCTTCAATGGCGGACTTGGTTGCGCTGATGGCCATAAAATAGGCCAAATAAATTAAGATTGCAGGTCCCATTTTCGCAAAGCGTCCTTGCCGAGGGTTAACCGCCGACAAAGGGACCACCAGCATGGTGAGTAACGGAATACAAATCACCAGAGAAATTCGCCATTGCAACTCAGCTTTCGCTCTTCGATCCGGGTTGGAAAGCAGATTGGATGTCGGTAACGCCTCCCAATCGCGTCCTTTGGGTTTAACTTCACGCTGTCCAATTAAACCTTCGTATTCGTCAAATTTTGTGATCATATAATCAACGCGTGTTGGCACGCCTTCATAGCGAATCCCGTCATACATGGTGATCATCTGACGGCCATCACTGAGCTCTTTAACATCACCAGAATTAGAGAACATCACACTTGGGAGTATCGAATCCTTTGGTGCAAGCTGCGCAACAAACACATTATGCAGTTTTTTGTTTTCAATATTTTCGATGAAAACTACTGAGGAACCATCTGGTGTGCGTTGAAATTGTCCTTTCTGTAGCAAATCAACACTATTTTCTGCTGCGAGCTGCTCCATTAATTGTGCTTCTTTGTCTTGGCTCCAAGGTGCCAACCAGAATGCGTTAAATGCTGCAGCACCTGAAGTGATCAAAGCCAAATAGAGCGCAGCACGGATCAAAAATTTATTGCCGATACCAGTGGCATTCATCACCGTAATTTCGCTTTCTGCGTACAAACGCCCAAAAGTCAGTAAGATGCCGATATACAAACTCAAAGGCAGCATTAATAACCCCATTGCGGGCATATTTAAACTCACAATAGATAAGATCATTCGTGCCGGAATGTCACCATCGGAAGCTTCAGCCAAAACGCGAATAAATCGTTGGCTAAGAAACACGAGAAACAGTACGAAAAAGATCGCAAATTGGCTCTTGAGTGTCTCGCGGATCAAATATCTAACAATAATCACGCTGAAATTACCTATACAAAACTTGTTTTTTTGATTGAATCACTATAATTTCCCGTTGAACCTTTTATTTTTAAAATTTTCACTAACTGTTAGGCGTTCAATTAAAAGTAGATCCAAACTCGGATTCAACCACTAAGAGCGCATTATCTAACATTTAGTTCTATTTGTCTTCAGGATGTAGGAGTACGCATGGAGTTCAGTGTAAAAAGTGGCAGTCCAGAGAAACAACGTAGCGCATGTATCGTTGTTGGAGTGTTCGAACCACGCCGCCTTTCTCCAGTAGCAGAGCAGCTTGATAAAATCAGCGACGGCTATATTAGTTCACTACTTCGCCGTGGTGATCTCGAGGGTAAACCCGGCCAGATGCTACTGCTGCATCAAGTCCCTGGTGTTCTGTCTGAACGCGTTTTACTGGTAGGTTGTGGTAAAGAGCGCGAATTAGGCGAGCGTCAGTACAAAGAAATCATTCAAAAAACCATTAGCACACTGAACGAAACGGGTTCAATGGAAGCCGTATGTTTTCTGACTGAACTACACGTTAAAGGTCGCGATACTTATTGGAAAGTACGCCAAGCGGTTGAAGCAACGAAAGATGGTCTGTACACCTTTGATCAATTCAAGAGCGTGAAACCTGAGACTCGCCGCCCACTGCGCAAACTTGTCTTTAACGTACCGACTCGCCGTGAGCTTAACTTAGGTGAGCGCGCGATTACACACGGCCTTGCGATTGCATCCGGTGTGAAAGCGTCGAAAGATCTCGGCAATATGCCACCCAACATTGCCAACCCAGCTTATCTTGCATCTCAAGCGCGCCGCTTAGCGGACGACTACGAGAGCGTCACCACCAAAATCATTGGTGAAGAAGAGATGGAAAAGTTGGGCATGACCTCTTATCTCGCCGTCGGTCGTGGCTCAAAAAATGAGTCGATGATGTCGGTCATTGAGTACAAAGGCAACCCAGATCCAGATGCAAAACCAATTGTGTTGGTGGGTAAAGGCCTAACGTTTGATTCCGGCGGTATTTCATTAAAACCAGGCGAAGGCATGGATGAAATGAAGTATGACATGTGCGGTGCGGCGTCAGTCTTTGGCGCAATGAAAGCATTGGCTAAATTGAAATTGCCATTAAATGTCGTGGGTATCTTAGCCGGCTGTGAAAACATGCCAGGCAGCAATGCCTATCGCCCTGGTGACATTCTCACGACTATGTCTGGCCAAACGGTTGAAGTACTCAATACCGATGCCGAAGGTCGCTTAGTTCTATGTGATGCACTCACTTACGTTGAGCGTTTTGAACCCGATTGCGTGGTAGATGTGGCGACACTAACTGGCGCTTGTGTGATTGCATTAGGTCACCACATCAGTGGCGTGGTTTCAAACCACAACCCATTGGCGCATGAATTGGTTAATGCTTCAGAACAAGCAAGCGATCGCGCATGGCGTCTACCAATGGCCGACGAGTACCATGAGCAGCTAAAGAGTCCATTTGCTGATATGGCAAACATCGGTGGTCGCCCTGGTGGTACGATTACCGCTGGCTGCTTCTTATCTAAATTTGCTAAGAAATATAACTGGGCGCATTTGGATATTGCAGGCACGGCATGGAAGTCAGGTGCAGCAAAAGGATCAACAGGTCGTCCCGTCTCATTGCTCGTCCAGTTCTTATTGAACCGCAGCGGCCAAGAGTCTGAGGAATAACCTCAAAATGTGAAAAGGGCCGCAAGGCCCTTTTTTGTTGATGAGCGATTAGATAGTAGGTGACAACATGCAGCGAGCCACCTTTTACATTGTGAACGAAGAAAGCCCTCAAGCAACGCAGGCAGGCTTTGAGCAATATGTCCTATTTCTGGCTCATCACTTCGCCAAACAAGGGGCAAAAATTTATCTGCATTGTGATGATAAAACTCACGCTGAACAGTTTGCCGAACATTTATGGCAAGTGCCTGCAGAACAGTTTGTCGCGCACAATCTGGTGGGTGAAGGCCCGAAATACTCAACTCATATCGAGATTGGCTACCCCAACGTCAAACCCAATTGGAATCGTCAACTGGTAATAAATGTGGCGGATAATCATACAACCTTTGCGAACGCCTTTGCTGAGGTGGTAGACTTCGTCCCCTGCGAAGAAAAAGCAAAGCAACGAGCACGCGAAAGGTATAAAATCTACCGTCAAGCTGGCTACCAATTGCAAACAATCGAGATTCAACATCCATAGGTCAAACCTTATAGTTAAGGCGATCTTTAACAAGATCCTTCACTTATGAAGTTTGACTAAGATTAACCATTCACAGTATCCATTTAAGAGCACTATGGAAAAGACATATAACCCAACAGCAATCGAACAAGCTCTGTATCAGACTTGGGAAGAGAACGGCTACTTTAAGCCTCACGGTGATACATCAAAAGAAGCGTACAGCATCATGATCCCACCGCCGAACGTCACTGGTAGCCTTCATATGGGTCACGCATTCCAAGACACCATTATGGATACTTTGATCCGCTGCGAACGCATGAAAGGCAAAAATACCTTATGGCAAGTGGGTACAGACCACGCCGGTATTGCTACCCAAATGGTGGTTGAACGTAAAATTGCCGCAGAAGAAGGCAAAACCAAACACGATTACGGTCGTGATGCCTTCATCGACAAAATTTGGGAATGGAAAGGCGAATCAGGTGGTACCATCACTAAACAGCTTCGCCGCCTTGGCGCATCGGTAGACTGGGATCGTGAACGATTCACTATGGATGCGGGCTTATCCAATGCCGTTCAAGAAGTGTTTGTTCGCCTTTACCAAGAAGATTTACTCTACCGTGGTAAACGTCTTGTGAACTGGGATCCAAAACTGCACACTGCAATTTCTGATCTAGAAGTAGAAAACAAAGACGTCAAAGGTCACATGTGGCACTTCCGTTACCCACTGGCTGACGGCGTAAAAACAGCAGACGGTAAAGACTACATTGTTGTTGCGACCACTCGTCCTGAAACCATGCTGGGTGACACAGGTGTAGCGGTTAACCCTGAAGATCCACGCTACCAAGCTCTGATCGGTAAAGAGATCATGCTGCCAATCGTCAATCGCCGCATTTCTATCGTGGGCGATGAGCACGCAGACATGGAAAAAGGCACAGGCTGTGTGAAGATCACCCCTGCTCACGATTTCAATGACTATGAAGTCGGTAAGCGCCACCAACTGCCGATGATCAACATTTTCACCTTTGATGCCAACATTCGTGAAGCCGCCGAAGTGTTCAACACCAATGGTGAACCAAGTGACGCTTACAGCAGCGATCTACCTGCTAAATACCAAGGCATGGAGCGCTTTGCGGCACGTAAAGCCATCGTAGCTGAATTTGAAGCTCTCGGCCTGCTTGAAGAAATCAAAGATCACGACCTCACCATTCCTTACGGTGACCGTGGTGGTGTGGTTATCGAACCGATGCTGACCGACCAATGGTATGTACGCACAGCGCCACTAGCGGAAGTCGCAACCAAAGCCGTTGAAGATGGCGAGATTCAATTTGTGCCTAAGCAGTACGAAAACATGTACTTCTCATGGATGCGTGACGTGCAAGATTGGTGTATCTCACGCCAACTTTGGTGGGGTCATCGTATTCCTGCTTGGTATGACAACGACGGCAACGTTTATGTCGGCCGTAACGAAGAAGAAGTGCGCGAACAAAACAACCTAGCCCCAGTGGTGGTACTGCGCCAAGATGATGATGTATTGGACACTTGGTTCTCATCCGCTCTTTGGACTTTTGGTACACAAGGCTGGCCAGAAAACACTGAGGCACTAAAAACATTCCACCCGTCTGACGTTCTTGTTACTGGTTTCGACATCATCTTCTTCTGGGTTGCACGCATGATCATGATGACCATGCACTTCTGTAAAGATGAGAATGGTAAACCACAAGTGCCATTTAAAACTGTTTATGTCACAGGCCTTATCCGTGATGAAAACGGCGACAAAATGTCAAAATCTAAAGGCAACGTGCTTGATCCTATCGACATGATCGATGGTATTGATCTTGAGTCTCTGGTTGAAAAACGTTGTGGCAACATGATGCAGCCACAGCTTGCAGCCAAGATCGAGAAAAATACACGTAAAACCTTTGAAAATGGTATCGAACCTTATGGAACCGACGCACTGCGTTTCACGCTAGCAGCGATGGCTTCAACCGGTCGTGATATCAACTGGGACATGAAACGCCTAGAAGGTTACCGCAACTTCTGTAACAAACTCTGGAACGCGAGCCGTTACGTGTTGATGAATACCGAAGATCTCGATTGTGGCTTTAACGCAGGTAGCGAGCTTGAGTATTCGTTAGCCGATAAATGGATCGAGTCTCAATTTGAATTGACGGCTAAAGAGTTCAACAACCATATCAACAACTTCCGTTTAGATATGGCGGCAAATACCCTTTACGAATTCATCTGGAACCAATTCTGCGACTGGTACTTAGAGCTGACTAAACCCGTATTATGGAAAGGCAGTGAAGCGCAGCAACGTGCAACACGCCGTACATTAATTACGGTATTAGAGAAAACATTACGCCTCGCGCACCCAGTGATCCCGTATATCACTGAAACTATTTGGCAAAGCATTAAGCCATTAGTGGACGGCGTTGAAGGGGATACCATCATGCTGCAAGCGCTGCCTCAGTACGATGAAGCGAACTTCAACCAAGCGGCGCTAGATGATATCGAATGGGTGAAAGCCTTTATTACTAGCATTCGCAACCTACGTGCCGAGTACGATATCAACCCAGGCAAACCTCTTAACGTGATGCTAAAAGCCGCCAACAAGCAAGAAGTGGCACGTTTAGAAGCGAACAAAGCGGTACTGTTGTCACTGGCTAAACTGGAGGCACTACGCGTTCTTGAAGAGGGTGAAGAGACTCCTGCTTGTGCAACGGCGCTGGTTGGTCAATCTGAGTTGATGATCCCAATGGCTGGTTTGATTGATAAAGATGCGGAGCTAGAGCGCTTAGCAAAAGAGATTGCTAAAACTCAAGGCGAAATCAAACGCATTGAAGGCAAACTCAATAACCAAGGGTTCGTCGCTAAAGCACCCGAAGCCGTTGTCGCTATCGAGCGTCAAAAGCTGAATGGCTATCAAGATACCTTGGTTAAACTGGAAGAACAGAAAGCGACCATAGCCGCGCTATAATCGCGATTGCGTTACCATTAAAAAGGTCGGTGTGAAAATACCGACCTTTTTTGTTTATTCACGCCATCAGCAGACGCGATTTTTGTGCTCTCCACGCTCAAACGCGGCAATGTTATCCATCAAAATCGTTGCCAATTGTGAAATAGCGGAGTCACTACCCCATGCCACGTGCGGTGTGAGCAACAAATTTGGCAAATCCATATTGGCTAGTAAGGGATTTGTTTTATCCGCTGGTTCTCGACTGAATACATCCACTCCAGCGCCAGCAATTTGCCCAGATTTCAATGCTGTCACAAGTGCTTGCTCATCAACCAAACCACCACGGCCTGCGTTAATCAACAATGCATTAGGCTTCATCATCTTTAATTCGTTCTCACCTATCAGGTTTCGGGTTTGCTCGCTCAATGGGCAATGTAAGCTCACAACATCCGCCTCCGCTAACATTTGTTCAAAGGGCATAAAACCTTGTCGGCATAACTTGGCCCCCTTTCGTTCAGAAAATATCACCTGCATGCCTATCGCTCGTGCCAACGTTGCGGTTGCCTGTCCGAGCGCGCCACTCCCCACAATACCAAGCGTTGAACCTGCAACATCCCCTATCGGATGGGTAAAAAAGCAAAATTGTTGATTGCGCTGCCACTCGCCATTGGCAATATCTTGATGATAAGCAAACAGGTGACGCCTTAAGGCATAAATCATCCCAACGACATGTTCCGGAACAGAACGAGTGGCATAGCCTTGAACATTCACCAGTGCGATGCCTGCTTCACGACAGTAATCGACATCGACGTTATTGACGCCTGTGGCCGACACAGCAATCAAGCGCAATTTCGGACATTGTGAGAGTAGCGCCCTATCCAGCACCACTTTATTGGTGATTACGATATCGGCTTGAGATAGGCGATCGAGCGCTTGTTCGGCAGAAGTAAAGTCAAACTCAAGCCAATGATGAGCAAAAGGTAAGCTTGGCAATCGAATATAAGCAGGGATTGTGGCCCTATCGAGAAAGACAACCGTGGGTAGTGACATATTAGCTCCTTGTCGCCACCCACATCACACTAAGGTCGGGGCAACGTTTTGTAATCTGGTAATTTTCGCTCAGGATCAAAGTGTTGCAAAATTTGCTCTTGTGCTTCGGGATAAAAATCACAGCCGACAAAAATATTGCGCAGCCAATGACTCTTTGGGTGATAAAAACTGAGCTCTGCGGCATGCAGCGCTAAACGATCGGAAAAATCTTGCGCTTCTTGCGGGGCATAAAACTCATCACCCACAATCGGATACCCCAAAGCTTGCATGTGAACACGTAATTGGTGCGAACGGCCAGTTACAGGAAGAAGACGTACAATTGTCGTTTTTTCTTCTCTTTTCGCTACTTGATATAAAGTTTTTGATGGTTTTCCATCTTCAAAGCAGACTTTCTGTTTAGGCCGATTTGGCCAATCGCAAATCAGAGGTAACTCAACCACCCCCTCGTCAAGCTCCATTACGCCCCACACGCGAGCGTAATAAATTTTATGCGTTAAACGGTATTGAAACTGCTTTTTCAATGCCCCTTCCGCGTATTTATTTTTTGCCAGCACCATCAAGCCAGAAGTCGACATATCCAAACGATGCACAACTTGGATCTCTGAATATTGCTCAGCCAAACGACTCCACATACTGTCGTGATGCTCAGGCAAGCGTCCTGGAACCGACAGCAGACCTGAAGGTTTATTCACCGCGAGAATCTGATCATCTTCATAGACAATATCAATCCAAGGATCTGTGGGCGGCGTGTATTCAAGCATAGCCATCGAAGGTTTCTCCTAAAAAAATCGGCGCATTATAACAACCTCTCCGCCAAGCCAATAGAGAAGAGTCATCTTAGTTTCGTTAAATCATGAAATCGTCAGTAAGTTAGCCTTGCTTAGAAATATCACTTGAAATGTAACTTAAAATTGACAGATTAACTGGGTGTGATATTGATTGATGAGCTTGACATTAAAGTCAGCTTCAAAAGCAAAAATTATAAATAACACAACATCAAGTCTAAGGAACAAGAATGGAACACAGCGTCCCTTATCAATCGGCCAAACGTTTAACCCTGCCACAACTGCTTCGTTCACTCGGGCCGGGCATTATGATGGCAGCAGCAGCCGTCGGCGGCTCTCATCTCGTCGCATCAACTCAAGCAGGTGCAATTTATGGCTGGCAACTCGCAGGCCTCATTTTGCTAGTCAACTTATTAAAATACCCCTTTTTTAAGGCTGGCATTCAATACACCATGGGGACAGGCAAAAGTTTAGTACAAGGCTATGCTCATCTCGGGCGTGCTTACTTATGGGTTTTTGCCATCTTAAGCGTGGTATCGGCCATTATAAACACCGCCGCGTTACTGCTGTTTAGCGCCAGCTTACTGGCCTATTTTGTCCCTTTTGAGCTGGGCAATATTGTTCTTTCCGTGATTGTGCTGACCACTTGTTTGCTGATCCTTTTTGCAGGCCACTTTCGCGCGCTCGACTCACTTTCTAAAATGATTATGGCAGTACTGACAATCGCCACCTTACTCGCCGTGGTGATTGCCGTCGTAACCCCAGCGCAGATAGTGGTAGAAACCATTTCGCCTTCACCTTGGACACTCGCCGCGATCGGTTTTTTGGTGGTGACAATGGGCTGGATGCCCGCACCCATTGAGATTTCGAGCATCACTTCGGTGTGGCTCAAGCGTCAATGCCAAGAGCAGCAAGTGACGCCGCAATCCGCACTATTTGATTTCAATGTGGGCTATATCGGTACTGCAATCTTGGCGATTGTATTTTTAGCGCTTGGTGCCTTAGTACTACACGGAACAGGCGTTGAGCTCTCGAAATCTGGCGTCGGCTTTTCGCATCAATTGGTCGGATTGTACGCTTCAACCATAGGTGAGTGGTCACGTTATTTAATTGCAGTGATCGCCTTTTTCTGTATTTTTGGCAGCACCATCACCGTCATTGATGGCTATTCACGGGTGATTGCAGAATCACAACGTCTTTTGCAAAACAAAGAGAGCCAAAGCCCACGTTGCTACCAAGCTTGGGTCATCGTGGTATCGGCTTTAGCGCTGGCCATCATTGCCTTTTGGGCTTCAGCACTGATGCCAATGCTGAATTTTGCGATGATCATGGCATTTATGACCACGCCAATTTTTGCGCTGCTCAACTATATTCTGGTGACTAAAACACCTTTACCGGCTGAACTCGCAGTAGGAAAAAAACTCAAAGCACTGTCTATCGTAGGGCTTGTTTATCTGTTTGGCTTTTTAGCGCTATTTATTTGGTGGAAGTGGATTATGTAACAGCAGACAAAACAAAGGCCTTATCGAAAAAGGCCTTTGTTATTTTTAATGTAACGCCACAAAGGCCAAGTAAAGGGATCAGTTATGCGTCACAACGATTAAACGCAACGAATCCAGTTGGAATTGCGCTTTACCGATGTAACCGCTTAACTCGTTGATCTGCTCTTCAATCGCGCTGATCTCTTCATCACGAATGTTCGGGTTGACTGCTTTAAGCGCCAATAAGCGCTCCAGTTCACCGTTTAAGCTCGACTGCATCTCTTTCTGCGCTTGTTCACGAATCGCTTCAACACGGCTCACAACTTGGCTTTCACTGGCAGCAATTAAGCTATGCACATCATTTTGTACCGACGTAACGAGCTTGCTGGCCAAATGACGATTCACTGGGCTTAATTGGCGGTTGAAGCTTTCAAACTCAACTTGCGCGGAGAGATCATTACCACGCGCATCCATCATCAAACGGATTGGTGTTTGAGGAAGGAAGCGGCTGATACCACTGCGTTTTGGCGCTTGTGCATCCACCACATAGATCAACTCAAGCAGCAAAGTCCCAACAGGCAGAGCTTTATTTTTCAGCAGAGAAACCGCCGATGTTCCCACGCCTTCGCTCATCAGTAGGTCGATCCCGCCTTGAATCATCGGGTGTTCCCAACTGATGAAATTCATATCTTCACGCGATAATGCCGTATCACGATCAAAAGTGATGGTCGCTCCTTCATACGGCAAACCGGGGTAGCTTGGCACCATCATGTGCTCTGATGGTGTGACCACCAGCGCGTTTTCACCCCGATCATCTTGGTTTAAACCGATCGCATCAAATAAGCTCAAAGCGAAAGTAACCAAGTTAGTATCGCCATCCGTTGATGCTATACTTTCGACGATTTTCAATGCTTTTTCGCCACCGTTTGAATGCATTTCAAGCAGTCGGTCACGCCCTTGTTCAAGCTGAGCCTTCAACGTTTTGTTGAGCGTTGCTGACTGTTCAATGATCTCATCCAACGTATCGATATTTCCCGAAGCCAGCATGTCAATCAGATCATCGGCATATTTATCATACACAGCGCGGCCTGTTGGGCAGGTTTCAGCAAATGCATTCAAGCCTTCATCAAACCAACGCGCCAAAATCGCTTGCGATGTGCCTTTAAGGTACGGCACATGGATATCGATATCACGGTGTTGACCAATACGATCCAAACGGCCAATGCGTTGCTCTAGAAGATCTGGGTTAAACGGCAGATCAAACATCACCAACTGGTTAGCAAATTGGAAGTTACGCCCTTCAGAGCCGATTTCACTACAGATCAATACTTGCGCGCCACCCTCTTCTTGTGCGAAATAAGCGGCGGCTTTATCACGTTCTAAAATCGACATACCTTCATGAAAAACGGTGGCGCGAATGCCTTCACGCTCACGCAGTGCTTGCTCCAGTTGTAACGCAGTGCTAGCGCGAGAAGCGATCACTAAAATCTTTTCGCTACGTTTCTCTTTCACTTTTTCAAGTAGCCAATTCACGCGAGAGTCAAACTGCCACCAGCTTGCATCGTCGCCTTCAAACTCTTGGAAAATCTCTTCGGGGTAGAGCATTTTCATCGCGCGAGCCTGAGCACTGAGCTTACCGCCGATCATGCCAGCCACTCGCATCGAGGTCGTGTATTGCGCGGGGATTTCCATCGGCATCAAGTGCACATTACGCACAGGGAATCCTTTAATCGCAGCGCGGGTGTTTCTAAACAGCACGCGGCCTGTACCATGGCGATCCATCAGATTATCAATCAGCTCTTGGCGAGCAGAGGCTTTGCTCTCTTCATCGGCATCGCTTTCAATAATGCGAAACAGCGGCTCAACGTCTTGCTCTGAAAGTAGCTCAGTGATTTGGTTTTTGGCTTCGTTTTGCAACTTCTCACCCGAAAACAGGGCACTGACTGAATCGGCTACAGGCGCATATTGCTCTTCTTCTTCAACGAACGCCTCGTAATCGTAAAAACGATCGGGATCGAGCAAACGCAAACGCGCAAAGTGACTTTCACGGCCCAATTGCTCCGGCGTTGCCGTTAGCAGCAATACCGCTGGGGTGTTTTGCGCTAGCCCTTCGACCACTTGGTATTCGCGGCTTGGTTTATCTTGGCTCCATTCTAGATGGTGCGCTTCATCCACCACCAATAGATCCCACTCCGCCTCAAGTGCTTGTTCAAAACGTTGACGACTTTTACGCAGAAAATCGAGCGAACAAAGCACATATTGCTGAGTATCAAAAGGGTTGTGTGCTTCAGCAAACGCTTCAACACAGCGCTCTTCATCAAAAATGGAGAAATGAAGATTAAAGCGACGCATCATCTCCACCAGCCACTGGTGCTGCAAGGTTTCCGGCACCACAATCAAAATACGTTCCGCACGGCCAGAAAGCACTTGTTGATGAATGATCATCCCCGCTTCAATGGTTTTACCTAACCCCACTTCATCGGCTAATAACACGCGGGGCGCATGGCGACGACCAACCTCATGTGCGATATAAAGCTGATGGGGAATCAGGCCCGCGCGCATGCCACATAAACCACGCATTGGGCTTTTGTGTTGTTGATATTGGTTAATCAGGGCGCGATAACGCAACACAAAATTATCCATGCGATCAATTTGACCTGCGAACAATTTATCTTGCGGTTTGTTGAAACGGATTTGGTGGCTTAAGAAAATTTCACGTAGTGCCACGCCGCTTTCATCGTTGTCTTCGCGCGTACCGAGATAAGTGAGTAGTCCTTGTTCTTCAACAACTTGCTCAACGCGTAGCGACCAGCCTTCTTGGCTTTCAACCACATCGCCGCTATTGAACGTCACTCGTGTTACCGGGGCGTCACTGCGTGCATAAACGCGGTTTTCTTCTGATGCAGCAAACATCAAGGTCACAGTACGCGCATCAAGCGCTACCACAGTACCTAAACCAAGATCACTTTCTGTATCGCTTATCCAGCGTTGCCCCAAAGCAAAACTCATGAATCGACTACCTTATTTATTTGGAATGGATTGTATCGATCTGCTACCACGTGAAGGCAACTCCTAATTATGATTGTTGTTGGAGTGTGGTGCAGAAAAAGGTCGCTAATCTTACTTGATGGCGTGATACAGGTCACGTGTAAAGCGAAGGATAACCAAGATTTTTTTCTTCAACTTTTGGTTGACATCAAACTGTAAGAAATCGGTGGCATTTGTAGTAAACAAGGTTGCTATACTTGTTGTAACGATGCTTGCTTTGCCAGCCAAAAGGATGACTCTGGCACGAAGCATGCAGACCAAACAGACAATGAGTATCAACACAGGCTTGCAGTAAGTCATCGAGCAATCGAGTCACTACCGGCATCCATTGATCGATAACCTCTACTTGCTGGCATCTTTTGTTAAGCACGCTGCACAGCAGCAAGGAGACGCTTATGGGCGATACCGATCGGAAACTGTTTGTACTTGATACCAACATCCTGCTTCATGAACCTTTAGCCATTTACTCCTTCCAAGAGCATGACGTGGTCATTCCGATGACCGTTCTTGAAGAACTTGACCGGATCAAAGACAGCAAACGCGATGTTGCACGAGATGCGCGGGTCGCGATTCGTGCTTTAGAGCACTTATTCCACGATGCCACCCCAGACGAAATTACCGAAGGTATTCCATTTTCTAAAGAGGCCAGCAAGACGGGAACTATCTCGATCCTTGCCGACTTTGAGTTGCAAGAAACCGTCAAAGCCTTTGCTGACAAAGCCGGCGACAACCGTATCCTCAACGCTGTACTTTACCTGCAGGCGAAACGAGCGCCACGTTCTGTGGTTCTCATCACCAAAGACATCAACATGCGATTGCGCGCTAAAGGTGCAGGCGTGCGCTATGTTGAAGATTACCGCACTGACCAATTGATTGATGATGTGCAGTACCTGACCAAAGGCTTCCAAGTTCGTGAAGGAAATTTTTGGAACAACGTCGATGAAGTTGAGAGTAGAACCGTCGGCGGAAAAGCCTTCCATACGTTAGATAAAGCGCCGTTTGATCCGACCTTTATTAATCAATATGTCATTGATGAAGAGAGCGATTTTTCGGCGCGCGTGCATGAAATCAACGCAGAAAAAATTACGCTGCTTGATATTGGCCGCGAGAGAATGATGCACCGCAAAGCGTGGGACATCACCCCGAAAAATATCTACCAAGCGATGGCACTTGATGCCTTGCTTGATCCAAGCATTGATTTGGTGATTTTAACCGGAGCCGCTGGTAGCGGGAAAACGCTGCTCGCTATGGCCGCCGCTCTTGAACAAACCATTGAGAAGAAGATGTTCGATAAGATTATCGTCACCCGTAACACGCCAGATATCGGAGAATCGATCGGCTTCTTACCCGGAACAGAGGAAGAGAAAATGATGCCGTGGCTGGCGGCGGTTACGGATACATTGGAAGCCTTGCACAAAAACGATCACTGCACCGAAGGTTCACTCAAATACATCTGCGATAAAGCCAATATCCAGTTTAAATCGATCAACTTTATGCGTGGGCGCTCAATCCAAAATGCCTTTGTGCTACTCGATGAGTGTCAAAATTTAACCGCTTCTCAAATCAAAACTATCATCACGCGCTGTGGTGAGGGCACTAAAATTGTCTGTTCTGGTAACTTAGCGCAGATTGATTCCCACTACTTAACCCCGGTGACCTCGGGTTTGACCTACATGGTTGAGCGCTTTAAAAACTTTGAAGGCAGCGCCAACATTCACTTAAACGGCGTTGTTCGCAGCCGCTTGGCCGAATTCGCTGAAGAGAATTTATAGTCACATTAGACGAGATATTATTAATATCTCGCCTTTATTTTAAAATAATTATTCACAAATTTAGCATTTATATGTTTTACTAAGGCCATTCATCATTCACCGTTTAGGACTGGGATATGGCTTTCAATTTACGCAACCGCAACTTTCTCAAACTGCTCGATTTCACGCCGAAAGAGATCCAATTTCTGCTCGATCTCTCTGCTGATCTCAAAAAAGCGAAATACGCCGGATCAGAACAGAAAAGATTAGCGGGTAAAAATATTGCGCTGATTTTTGAGAAAGCCTCAACACGGACGCGATGTGCATTTGAAGTGGCCGCGTTTGATCAAGGCGCTCAAGTCTCTTACATCGGGCCATCAGGGTCGCAAATTGGTCATAAAGAGTCGATGAAAGACACCGCGCGCGTACTCGGAAGAATGTACGATGGCATCCAATATCGCGGTTTTGGACAAGAAATTGTCGAAGAGCTTGGCGCACATGCTGGCGTTCCTGTATGGAACGGGCTCACCAACGAGTTCCACCCAACACAGATTTTAGCTGACTTTTTAACAATGATTGAGCATGGCCGTGGTAAACAGTTGCACCAAGTGTCACTGGCTTATCTAGGCGATGCACGCAATAACATGGGCAATTCACTGATGGTGGGCGCAGCAAAAATGGGCATGGATATTCGCCTCGTCGCACCCAAACAGTTTTGGCCAGAAGCGTCACTTGTCACCACTTGCCAAGAAATTGCCAAGCAGACGGGAGCCAAAATCACGCTCACTGAAAATGTACAAGAAGGCGTGCAAGGATGCGATTTTCTCTATACCGACGTTTGGGTTTCTATGGGCGAATCAGCCGATGCATGGGATGAACGCGTGGCCTTAATGACGCCTTACCAAATCAATATGAATGTGATTAAGCAAACTGGTAATCCACAGGTAAAATTTATGCACTGCTTGCCTGCGTTTCATAACGACGAAACCACCGTAGGCAAAGAGGTGGCGGAAAAATATGGTATGAAAGGTTTGGAAGTCACCGAAGAGGTGTTTGAGTCTGAATATTCGATTGTGTTTGATGAAGCTGAAAACCGCATGCACACCATCAAAGCTGTGATGGTCGCGACTCTCGGCGCTTAAAAAAACAAGGTAACAATGGATCGAAGCCCGATGAACTTACATGAGTAAGTGATTTGGGTGAGTGAAAGCAGCTAACGCAGCGACAGTGCCAATGATGAAGAGGATTGTGAGGTAATCGCTTGCGCTCACACAACGAAAGCGTATAATTCCCAGCAATTTGTCTGAGGGGTAGCTATGAAAACGGACGTTGTTATTCACATCTACAACGCAATTCGATTCAATGTAGGTCAGCGTGCTGACTTACTGGGCGCGTTATTTTTCCCCTCTCTTGATTTTTAAAGCCTCCCTATTGGGGGGCTTTTTTATGGCTACTAGAAAATTATAGGGAAGACGACCATGGTGAATTCGCTTTATCAAAAGCACATTATTTCGATTCCGGAGCTCTCTCGTGATGAGCTGGAATTGATTGTGAAAACCGCAGGCCAACTCAAAGCGGAACCAAAACCAGAGCTGATTAAGCACAAAGTAGTGGCAAGCTGCTTTTTTGAGCCGTCGACTCGTACTCGTTTGTCTTTTGAAACCGCTATTCAACGCATCGGCGGCAGCGTGATTGGCTTTGATAATGGTGGCAATACGTCACTGGCGAAAAAAGGCGAAACATTGGCCGATTCAGTACAAGTGATCTCCTCTTATGTGGATGCGTTTGTGATGCGCCACCCCCAAGAAGGCGCAGCACGTTTAGCCTCTGAATTTTCAAACGGCGTTCCTGTGATTAACGCTGGCGACGGTGCTAACCAGCACCCAACCCAAACACTGCTTGATTTGTTCACCATTGCCGAAACACAAGGCCGCTTAGATAGCATTAATATTGCCTTTGTTGGCGACTTGAAATATGGCCGTACCGTCCATTCTTTAACTCAAGCTTTGGCTAAATTTAACCACATTCGCTTTTTCTTTGTTGCGCCGGATGCGCTAGCAATGCCTGACTATATTTGCGAAGAGTTAGATGATGCAGGTATTGAATACAGCCTGCACACCGATATGGAAAGCGTTATTCCACAGTTAGATATTCTGTATATGACGCGCGTCCAAAAAGAGCGCTTTGATGAATCAGAGTACGCGCACATTAAATCGGCGTACATTTTGACAGCCGCCATGCTTGAAGGTGCGCGCGATAACTTAAAAGTGCTGCATCCGCTTCCGCGCGTGGATGAAATCACCGTTGATGTGGACAAAACGAAGCACGCTTACTTCTTCCAACAAGCAGAAAACGGGGTCTACGCCCGTGAAGCTTTGCTGGCGCTTGTGTTAAACGAAACCCTGTAATAAAGGAGCCCCAACCATGACTAAAGAGACTCAATTGCAGGTTGAAGCAATTAAAAACGGCACGGTTATCGACCACATTCCTGCGCAAATCGGTATTAAAGTATTAAAGTTATTCGATATGCACAATTCTCATCAACGTGTCACGATTGGCTTAAATTTACCCTCTTCCGCGCTGGGCGCAAAAGATCTGCTGAAGATTGAAAATGTGTTCATTAATGAAGCCCAAGCCAATAAATTAGCACTTTATGCACCGCATGCGACTGTCAACCAAATCGAAAACTACCAAGTGGTGAAAAAGCTAGCGTTGACACTGCCTGAGCAGATCAATGATGTTTTTGCCTGCCCAAACAGCAACTGTATTTCCCACAATGAACCAGTCGAAAGCAGCTTTAAGGTTTTCGAAAAGAAAAACGATATTCGTTTGAAATGTAAGTATTGTGAGAAAGTTTACTCACGTGAGATTGTGACCGAACGCGAGTCATAATATAACCCCATTTAAGTCTATCGATGCCTCACTTTAGTGGGGCATTTTGCACTTTACCTGCCGTTTCTTTAAAGGCAAACTGACGCCTACCCTTCCCATAAAAACAGATGGAACACAATCATGACTAAAGTACTTCATACCGAATCCGCTCCTGCCGCAATTGGCCCTTATGTACAAGGTGTCGATCTTGGCAATATGGTGCTAACTTCAGGGCAAATTCCAGTCAACCCAGTCACCGGCGAAGTGTCAGCAGATATCGCAGTGCAGGCTCGTCAATCTCTCGACAACGTAAAAGCCGTGGTGGAGTCTTCTGGCTTAACGGTTTCTGACATCGTAAAAATGACTGTATTTGTTAAAGATCTGAATGATTTTGGCACGGTGAATGAAGTCTACGGTAAGTTTTTTGATGAGCATAACGTGGCAAACTACCCTGCGCGTTCATGCGTAGAAGTCGCTCGCTTACCTAAAGATGTGGGTATTGAAATTGAAGCGATTGCGGTACGTAAGTAAGCATTGCTCATAATCAGCACAGTGTAAGCACCACCAGCATGCCACTCTGACGTGAATGTGCTTTTTCAAACCTCGAACCCCGTTCGAGGTTTTTGTTTAATCCAAAAAATCAATTTTTACACCTCACACTTGCTACTTTAGGGTTAGTCACCAACACTTATCATACTTTTGAACCGTTCGAGGTAGTGAGATGCAAGGGATTATCTATACCGTTCTTTCTGATTTAGTCATCGAAAAATTTGGCGCACTGTTTTGGGATCAAATGCTCGAGGATTTAAAACCTAGCTCTCAAGGCATCTACACCGCTGGAGAGCAATACTCCGATGACGAACTGCTTGCAATGGTGGCTTATTTGAGCGAGCAGAAAAACATCCCCACCGATGATTTAGTCCGGCTTTATGGGCAATACCTATTTTCTCGCCTGTACAACAGCCTTCCTGAAAATTACCCAAATAAAAACAACTTATTAGAGTTTTTGATTTCGGTCGATCAAGTGATCCATAAAGAAGTGAAGCGGCTCTACCCCGATGCCTATTTGCCGCAATTTCAATGTAAAAGCGAGGGCGATCGATTAACCATGTATTACACCTCGAAAAGAAAATTGTGCGCTGCGGCAGAAGGACTCATCATCGGCGCTTCAGAACAATTTGGTGAAGAAGTCGAAATCGAGCAGCCCCAATGCATGCATCATGGTGCTTCATTTTGTGAAATTGTTGTCACCTTTAAGGGTAAACATGAGTGAAATAGAGCAATACCAACGCATTTATGAGCGTGAGCGTCAGGCTCGTTTGCTGGCAGAGCGGTTACTGCAAGAAAAAAGCCGCGAGCTCTACGATAAAATTTTAGAGCTGCAAGAGACTCTAGATCAACTTCATAGCGCGCAAGCACAGCTTGTACAATCAGAAAAAATGGCCTCCGTCGGTCTGTTGGCGGCTGGCGTTGCTCACGAGATCAATAACCCAATCGGTTTTTGTCTGAGTAATTTAAATACGCTGCGTGATTACTCTCACGCCTATATAGGAATTGTCGCTTTGGTAGCCCAGCACAAAGCCGAAATTGCTAACACGGATTTCTACCGCAATTATCAAGATTATTATCAACGCCATGATATTGGTTTTGTCGAAAGTGATTTAACTGACATGCTTCAAGAGACTTCGGGTGGATTGCTCCGCGTAAAAGACATTGTCACTAGCCTACAAAGCGTTTCTCACTCCAGTGATGGCCGATTTGTCGAGTGTGAGTTAAATTCGTGTATTGAATCAACACTACACATGGTCTGGAACCAATTTAAATATACGATGGAGGTCGAGCAGCGATTGGATGAGGCTTTGCCGAAAATCAATGGGATATCAGCAGAGCTACAACAAGTGTTTATGAACCTATTTATTAACGCCTCTCACGCTTGCGAAGCACAAGGAAAGTTAACGATTAGCACAGATTCTGTGGTCGAAAAAGGGAAACGCTGGGTGAGGGTGACAGTGGCAGATAATGGGCATGGCATGAATCAAGACATCATCAACAAGGTGTTTGATCCTTTCTTCACCACCAAACCTGTCGGCGTAGGGACGGGTTTGGGTTTATCGATTTCATACAGTATTGTTGAAAAGCATGGTGGGAAAATGCAGGTCGAATCTGAAGTGGGACAAGGCACCACCTTCATACTTCTTTTTCCCACCATTTAGTAAAGCGGTTACTGACTGCGTGATGTGACTTTCTTACCATCAAGCATCGCGACCTCTTCATCCAGCTGCGCTAATTTGGCCATCATCTGCTCACGGCATAATGTCGCTAATTCCCGTAAATTTTCTTTTCCATATCCTTCAATACTGATCGGTGGCAGCATCTCAACAATCACATGACCATTGTCCCAACGGTTAAGCTTAATATCATTAGTTGAGCTGCAAACGATGGGGATAATCGGTACACCTGCGCCAATTGCCGCATGAAATGCACCCATTTTAAAGGGCAACATGCCACGGCCACGCGAGCGAGTACCTTCTGGAAACATCCACACAGACACATCACTGGTTTTTATGCTATCGACAACTTGATCAATGGTGCCTTTGGCTTTGTTGCGATTGGATCTATCAATTAAAATATTCCCTGCTAACCAATACAACTGACCAAACACAGGTGTCCAAACTAAACTTTTTTTCCCTACTGTCACGACTTTCGGCGTTACAGCCGCAGCAACAGTACACAGATCCCAGTTATTTTGATGATTCGCAATGTAAATGTGCTGGCCGCGTTGATAAGCATCTTCTGGGATACGCAGTTCTAATTTAATACCCATCAATTTTGACATGCGGGCGAATAAACGCCCAAACGTAAATACATGTTTGGGATTGCGTGGGCTAAGTAAACAGTAGCCACATCCAAAAACAAACATCACAATGGCAAACAGTGCGACTGCCAATAGACGCAAAAGAGCAATCATTTCAGTTCTCCATGGAACAAAGATAAAAAATGAGCAAGGATAAAAAAGCCGAAACCCAGAGATTTCGGCTCCATTGCATGAGCGAGAGTTTAACTGCTGACTTGAATGCGCTCAATATTAGCGCCAAGAGCCGACAGTTTATCTTCAATTCTTTCGTAACCGCGATCGATATGGTAGATACGATCGACGATGGTTTCACCTTTTGCGATACAACCGGCAATCACTAGGCTGGCTGAGGCACGTAGATCGGTCGCCATCACCTGCGCGCCACTCAACGATTCCACATCACCACAAATCACTGTATTCCCTTCAATCTCCGCTTTTGCTCCCATACGCATCAGTTCAGGAACGTGCATAAAACGGTTTTCAAAGATGGTTTCAGTGATCTTGCCACCACCTTTTGCCATCATATTGAGTAGGGTAAATTGTGCTTGCATATCGGTTGGAAAGCCAGGATGAGGCGCAGTGCGAATCGAAACCGCTTTAAGCTCTTTTCCGGTCATATCAAGGCTTATCCAGCCCTCACCCGTTTCAATCTCAGCGCCCGCTTCTTCCAGTTTTGCTAACACGGCCTCTAACAAATGCGAGTGAGTGTTGTGGCAAACAATTTTTCCGCGAGAAACAGCCGCCGCGACTAAAAACGTGCCCGTTTCAATGCGATCAGCCACAACAGCGTGTTTACCACCACCCAAACGTTCAACACCTTCAATGGTAATGGTATCGGTGCCTGCACCGGACACTTTTGCACCCAGCTTATTCAAAAACAGTGCGGTATCGACAATTTCAGGCTCACGCGCAGCGTTGTCGAGCACGGTTGTGCCTTCGGCAAGGGTTGCGGCGCACATAATGGTAATGGTGGCACCCACGCTCACTTTATCCATGACGATGTGTGCACCTTGTAGACGACCTTCGACACTGGCTTTCACGTAGCCATCTTCTAAGGTGATGGTGGCACCAAGCTGCTCTAAACCGTGAATATGCAGATCGACAGGACGAGCGCCAATGGCACAGCCTCCAGGTAGCGAAACTTGGCCATAACCAAAACGAGCCACTAATGGACCGAGAGCCCAAATAGAAGCACGCATGGTTTTGACTAAATCATACGGCGCGCAATATTCATCAATTTGACTAGGATCGACATGAACTGAGCCATTACGTTCGACTTTAGCGCCTAAACGTTTGAGCAGTTCCATTGTGGTATCAATATCGCGAAGGTGTGGCACATTGGCCACTTCTACTGGCTCAGAGGCCAAAATAGACGCAAATAAAATAGGCAGTGCAGCGTTTTTGGCACCTGAAATGGTCACTTCACCTTGAAGAGGTTGTGTTGACCCAATAACTCGAAACTTTTCCATCAATAAACCTTACAGCGACATCAACTTTTTATCACGAGCCCACTCTGTTGGTGTGAACGCTTTAATAGAAAGGGCATGAATGTCGTTTCTTTGAATGTACTCCATCAGTGGAGCATAAATAAGTTGTTGTTTTTTAACGCGACTCATCCCTGCAAAACAAGCATCAACAGCGATAACTTCATAGTGGCTACCTTCACCTTTGACGTGGATCTCTTCAAGGTTTAGTGCTTGTTCTAATAACTGTTGTACTTTTGCGCTATCCACAATGTTCCCCTGCTTAATTCTTTATATGTTGAGCCATTAAACGATCAATGTTGCTCAATTGGAATAGTGTGCGCAGTTGCTCTGGCACGAAACTGAGCATTATATGACAGTTTCGTTTTTTTGCATGCTCTATTAGGTGGATTAACATCACCATTCCGGCAGAGTCTATGCGTTCAACGTTTTTCAGTTCAATCTCAAACTGTGTACTCACCGGGTTCCATTTTTGGATAAACGCCCATAAATCAGGTACATGCTCTCTGTCTAATGCGCCCGACAAAGCCGCAATCGGCATATCAGTTTGATGCCACTGCGGATGAATCATTGCGCTTTACCTTCAAAACGGATCGGCTGATCCGCCAATTGTTGCAGTTCATTGGCAACCGCTAAGATGCCATCTTGGCGAATTTTACCGCTCCATTCAGATTGCTTACTGGAGAGCAAACTCACTCCTTCTGCAATCATATCAAAGACTTGCCATTCGCCATTTTTCTCTTTACGCAATTTAAACTCAAGTTTGATGTTCGGTCGTGGCGTATCAATAATATCCACCTTCACGCTGGTAATGCGTTTATCATCCGACACCGCCTGTTCAGGCTCGAACTCAATAATTTGGTTACTGTATTGAGTCAATACTTGCGCGTATGCACTGACAAGATAAGCACGAAATGCGGTGATGAATGTGGCGACATCTTCACGTTTGGCCCCTTTTAAGTTTGGGCCCAATAACTTCAGTGCCGCATACTGCTCATTGACGTAAGGCATCAGCTCCTGTTCCACGATTTCTTTCAAATATTCAGGATGGTGGTGAATCGCTTCTTGTTCGGCTTTCAAACGAGTAAATGCCGTTTCAGACACCTGCTTCATCATGGTATAGGGCTGGGTTTTATCCACATTGGCCGCTTGCACAAACATAGCGGCAACGAGGGTAAATACAAAAATCAACGTCCGTTTAAACACTGTTTTTATAAACACTGTTGTCACTCCTTACCTTTTTCTTGTGAGCCACCACCGACGCTATACAGCACTTGGCCAATCAAATCTTCTAATACGAGGGCGGATTTTGTGTCTTCAATTAAATCACCCTCTTTTAACATCTGTTCATCTTCAAAGACAAACCCGGGCACAAGCCCAATGTACTGCTCGCCAATCAATCCAGAAGTTAGAATTTGCACACTCGACGTTTCTGGAAATTGATCATATTGACTGTTAATAGCCATAGTAACCACTGGCAGCAAGCTCTCTCTATCGAGTTTAATCTCGGCCACTCGCCCAACGACTACACCACCCACTTTGACTGGCGAGCGCACTTTTAAACTACCGATATTGTCAAATTCAGCTTTCAATTGGTAAGTATGGTTGGAACCCAACCCTTTTACGTCAGCGACCTGAAAAATCATCACCAGAATTGCGCAAATTCCAGCAAGGACAAAGCTACCGACCCAAAGTTCTATTTTTCGTGTTTGCTGCATGATTAATTCCCAAACATCAATGCGGTGAGTACAAAGTCTAGCCCTAATACAGCTAAAGACGAATGCACTACGGTTCTTGTGGTGGCACGGCTAATACCTTCCGAGGTTGGAATAGCATCGTAACCGTTAAACAGTGCAATCCAAGTCACTGTGATGGCAAACATCACGCACTTGATCATACTGTTGCCAATATCTTGCCCTAGCTCTACCGATGACTGCATCGCAGACCAAAAACTGCCGTGATCAATCCCTTTCCAATCCACGCCAACAAGCTGCCCTCCCCAAATGCCGACCGCCATAAAAATCATCGCTAGCAACGGCATTGATATTAACCCAGCCCAAAAGCGAGGAGCGATAATACGTTTGAGCGGATCAACAGCCATCATCTCTAAACTGGAAAGTTGCTCGGTGGCTTTCATCAGGCCGATCTCAGCGGTAAGTGCAGAACCAGCACGCCCAGCAAACAGTAGCGCAGTCACCACGGGGCCAAGTTCACGCAATAAAGAGAGCGCGACCATCTGCCCAAGGCTACCTTCCGCGCCGTAATCGACCAAAATCACATAGCCTTGCAGGCTCAACACCATGCCAATGAACAAGCCAGAAACGACAATAATCGCCAGCGACTGAACACCAACACTGTAGAGCTGCTTCACTAACAATGGAAAATTCTGAATAGGCCGTGGGCGGCTCACTAATGCGCCAAACAGCATCAAGCTCGCTTTGCCAAAGGCTTGGCAAAATTCGAGCGTACGGCGACCGAGCCCTTCAATCCAGTCTGTCAATGTAGACATCATGAGAATAAATCCTTTTCTAGGCTTTGCGCTGGAAAGCGAAATGGTACAGGGCCATCAGCCTCGCCTTGTAAAAATTGTTGTACGCGAGGATCGCTATTTTGGTAAAGATCGTTTGGCGTTCCTTTGGCAATCACTTTGCCGTCAGCCAGCAAATAAACCCAATCGGCAATGCTCATCACTTCAGGAACATCATGAGAGACCACTATCGAGGTCACCCCTAAAGCTTGATTCAAATTGCGGATCAATTCCACCAGCACGCCCATGGTGATCGGGTCTTGCCCCACAAACGGCTCATCATACATGATCAGTTCCGGATCCAGCGCAATCGCGCGCGCTAATGCAGCCCTTCTTGCCATGCCACCGGATAATTCGCTCGGCATGAGCAAGGCGGCACCGCGCAGACCAACCGCTTCTAATTTTAGTAAAACTAATGTCTTAATCAGCGATTCATCTAATTGAGTGTGTTCACGTAAAGGGAAAGCCACATTATCGAACACATTTAAATCGGTAAATAACGCGCCCGACTGAAACAACATGCTCATTTTTTTACGAGCTTGATACAGCTTTTTGCGACTGAGCATCGGGATGTTTTGTTTGTCGAACCAAATCTCACCTTGTTCAGGAAACAGTTGTCCGCCAATAAGACGTAGCAAAGTGGTTTTACCAATACCCGATGGCCCCATAATGGCGGTAATTTTTCCTTGCGGAACGCTGAGACTCACGTCATCGAAAATCTTCCGTCCTGAACGGGAGAAGGTTAAATTCTTGATTGTGACAAGATCGTTGATTGGCATCATGAGTGTTTCACTATTGTTGTCCGCCCCAAAATGATGGGCAATCATAAGCATAACGTTCTAAAATTAAAAGCACTGTTCAATTACATCCTAAAGTAAAGCATCATCTTTCGCCAAAACAATCTTCCGGTCATTTATTGATGGATAGCTAACTAAACCATGAATTGAACGTAATTAATTGGATCTTCAGCTTCCCTTTTCGCAACCAACACGTCAAAATTAGCGGTTAATTGCATCATTTTTTCACTCATTTCATTAATTAGGTATCATCATGATCGAAGCGGTAGCGTTTCTCATTGTAGGTTTGGTGTTTTTAGTCTGGAGCGCTGACAAGTTAGTCTTTGGTTCTGCCGCGCTTGCTCGCAACTTCGGCATCTCGCCATTAGTGATCGGCATGACTATTTTAGCAATGGGATCATCAGCACCAGAGATGATGGTATCGGCAACGGCCGCTTTGGATGGGAAAACCGATACTGCCGTCGGTAACGTGCTCGGTTCTAACATCGCTAACATTGCTTTGATCTTGGGTATTACAGCACTCATCAAACCGCTTTCCGTCAGTTCTGCGGTACTCCGCCGTGAACTGCCGCTGATGATTGCGGTCACACTACTTGCTGGTGCGTTATTGTGGGATAACCACTTAGGATTCTATGAAGGTGTGTTGCTGTTTGCACTTTTCGCCGTGTTTATCATCGCGATGCTCCGCATTAGCCGTAACGAGCAAAAACATGGTGACGCGCTGCTTACCGAGCAGGAATCTGAAATACCGCAGGGCGTGAGCAACGCAAAAGCGGCTATTTGGGTAGTGATTGGGCTTATCATTCTGCCGATTGCTGCCAGCGTGTTAGTCGATAACGCCGTCATTATCGCTAAGTTTTTTGGCATGAGCGACTTGGTAATTGGCCTGACGATCATCGCTGTTGGGACCAGCTTGCCAGAGTTGGCCGCCTCACTCACAAGTGTGTTGAAAGGCGAAGATGATATGGCTGTGGGCAACATTATTGGCTCGAACGTATTCAATATTCTTGCCGTGATGGGCTTACCCGGCATTCTTAATCCATCGATACTCAGTGAGCATGCGATGGGACGCGATTTTTGGGTAATGCTTGGCGTATCTCTTCTACTGGTTGCCATGGCTTTAGGGAAATCGCGTAGTATTAACCGCATTGAGGGAGGCGTGCTCTTCCTCGCTTTTATCGGATACCAAGCTTATCTACTTATGAATATGACCGCTTAACCCAAACTCGGAGTATCGAATGTCGAATCAGTTTGATTATCGCAGTGTTGCACAGCAAGTTCTCGCCACCGAAATGGCGGCTTTACAGCAGCTAGAGCAATACTTTGACGACTCATTTTGCCAAGCGTGTGAAATGATCATTGCCAATGATCACGGCAAAGTGGTGGTGATGGGTATGGGTAAATCAGGCCATATCGGTAAAAAAATTGCCGCGACCTTAGCCAGTACTGGCACTTCGGCATTTTTCGTACATCCAGGAGAAGCGGCGCACGGTGATCTTGGTATGATCGAGCGTGGCGACATCGTAATTGCTATTTCAAACTCTGGCGAATCCTCGGAAATTTTATCACTGTTTACTGTGCTAAAACGGCTCAATATTCGCATCATCAGCATGACAGGCAACCCGTCATCGAATATGGCAAAGTTGGCCGATCTTCATTTGCAAATCACTGTCCCACAAGAGGCATGCCCGCTTGGCCTTGCGCCAACCTCCAGCACCACCGCAACGCTAGTGATGGGCGATGCGTTAGCCGTCGCACTCTTGCAAGCACGCGGCTTTACCGCTGAAGATTTTGCGCTGTCTCATCCCGGTGGGGCTTTAGGTCGAAAATTGTTGCTCAAGCTCTCTGATATCATGCACATTGGCGATGCATTACCAACAGTGCAACCAAATGCATTGATCCGCGATGCCTTACTTGAGATCAGTCAAAAAGGCTTGGGGATGACCGCGGTAGTTGACAGCAACATGCAACTTATTGGCATCTTTACTGATGGCGATTTACGCCGCATCTTAGACAAACGAATCGATATTCACAGCGCGGCAATCAGCGAGGTGATGACGCAAAACCCAACGGTAGCAAACCCTAACATGCTCGCGGTCGAAGGGTTAAACCTAATGCAAGATAAACGAATCAATGGCTTGATGCTGTGCGAAAATGGCACATTGGTCGGTGCATTAAACATGCACGATTTGCTCAAAGCAGGAGTGATGTGATGACCATGATTGATACACTCTACGGCCCGGTCTCACTGCCTATTCTCGACATAGCTAAGCAGATAAAACTGCTGATCTGCGATGTGGATGGCGTCTTCTCTGATGGCTTAGTTTATATGGGCAATCAAGGCGAAGAGCTAAAAACCTTCCACACTCGAGATGGCTACGGCATAAAATCATTGATGAATGCTGGCATTGAAGTGGCGATCATTACAGGTAGGCAGTCAAAAATTGTCGAAAACCGTATGGCCGTATTAGGCATTACACTGGTTTATCAAGGTCAGGATGACAAGGTCAAAGCCTATAACGACATTTGTCGCCAGCTCAATATTGCCCCAGAACACACAGGGTATATCGGTGATGACTTGATTGATTGGCCAGTAATGGAAAAAGTCGCGCTGAAAGTCTGTGTCGCGGATGGTCACCCGCTATTAGTTAAACGCGCAAACTACGTGACCCATATAAAAGGTGGGCATGGCGCTGTACGCGAAGTGTGTGATTTGATTTTGCAAGCTCGCGGTGAGTTAGATGTGCACAAAGGCTTAAGTGTATGAGTTTATCTCGTGTCCTCTATGTGATACTGATTTTTATCGCATCGTGGTCAGCCTATTACTTGTTCGATAAAGAACAAAATACCGATATACAAGTTGCTCCGAACTTGGAGTTACCGTCGTTTAGTGGAAAAAATCTCGACAACACCACCTATAACGAGCAAGGTATCCGCAGCTACATCATTCAATCGACGCATCTGGATCATTACGCAAAAAGTGGCGACACCATTTTCGAGTACCCGATACTCAAAGTCTTCCGTGATGGTATTTTGCAAGAGTGGGAGATTACCGCTAAACGCGGCGTACTCGATGAAGAGCAAGTACTCACACTGTATGACGACGTACTGGCAAAAAACCTATTAGCAGATTCTGGTTTTGATACGCTTTCAACCATTAAGATGAGCATTCAACTCAATAATCGCGATTTTTGGGCCGATAATCAGGTCGATTTGGTTGGGCCACAATTCGAAACACAAGGACAAGCGATGAAAGGCAACTTTGCCGACAATACCGCTATTCTTTATAACCATGTACAAGGTAGATATGAAACTTTCACACCTTAGTCTTATTGCTTGTTTAGCGATTTCTGGTCACGCATTGGCATTGTCCACCGATAATGCTCAACCAGTTTACATCGATTCTGACAGCCAACAGCTCGATATGAAAAGCAACAAAGTGACTTTCCTTGGTGATGTCAAACTCAAACAAGGCAGTATCAGTATCAACGCCGACAAAGTGATTGTAACCCGTGATGCAAAAGATGGCTCCATTCAAGAAATTGAAGGATATGGCAACCTCGCCACTTTTTCGCAATTAACCGATGATGGCAAAACCTTGTATGGTGAGGCGAAAGAGCTCTATTACAAATTGGCCGATGATCAGTTGACGATGATCGATCAAGCCATGTTGTCACAAGATGATAGCATCATCCGTGGTACGAAAATTCGCTACAAAATTTCGTCACAGAAGCTGATGGCTGATGGTAACTCCAACGAGCGAGTATCGACCGTGCTTCAACCGCAAGCCACTACGACACAAGAATAATTATGGCCATACTTAAAGCAGAACATTTAGCGAAAAGCTATAAAAAACGCAAAGTCGTCTCTGACGTCAGCTTGCAAGTAGAATCGGGGCAGATTGTTGGCTTACTCGGCCCTAACGGCGCAGGAAAAACCACATCGTTTTACATGATCGTCGGCCTTGTCGCTCGTGATGAAGGTAAGATCAGCATTGATGATCACGACATCAGCATTTTACCTATGCACAGTCGCTCACGCTTAGGGATCGGCTACTTACCTCAAGAAGCGTCTATTTTTCGAAAATTATCGGTCGAAGATAACATCATGGCGGTACTTGAAACCCGTGAATCGATGACCCGTGAAGAGCGCCAAGATAAACTCGAAGATCTACTAGAAGAATTTCACATTCAACATATCCGCCATAGTGCGGGAATGGCGCTATCGGGTGGTGAACGTCGCCGAGTTGAAATTGCCCGCGCTCTTGCCGCAAACCCACAATTTATTTTGCTTGATGAACCCTTTGCAGGGGTCGACCCCATTTCCGTTATCGACATTAAAAAGATCATCCAACACCTGCGAGATCGTGGCTTAGGCGTTTTAATCACAGACCACAACGTTCGAGAAACATTGGACGTCTGTGAAAAAGCCTATATTGTAAGCCAGGGTCGTTTGATCGCAGAAGGTACACCACATGACGTGCTCAATAATGAAGAGGTAAAACAAGTTTATCTCGGTGAACAATTCCGTCTATGATTAAGTAGAGAGTGACATCAATTCTAAAAATAATAAGGTAACTGGCACTGAATGAAACCCTCATTACAACTGAAGCTCGGCCAACAATTAGCGATGACACCGCAGTTACAACAAGCCATTCGTTTGTTGCAACTCTCCACATTGGAACTCCAGCAAGAGATCCAAGAGGCTCTAGAGTCTAATCCATTATTGGATGTTGAAGAGGCCTATGAAGAGAATGCCACCGCCGATGTTCATAGCATCAATGAGGAGAAAGAAACCAGTGCTGAGGTGTTAGATATTGAGCCACAAGACAGCTCTGACTTAATTGAAAAATCCGAAATCAGCAGCGAGCTTGAGATCGACACCACATGGGATGATGTCTACAGCGCGAACACAGGCAGCACAGGGATCGCCCTTGATGATGACATGCCCGTGTACCAAGGTGAAACAACGCAAACCCTGCAAGATTATCTACTGTGGCAATTAGATCTCACACCGTTTAGCGACACCGACCGCAGCATTGCTCTTGCCTTGATTGACGCCATCGATGACTACGGTTATCTCACCGTTTCTTTGGATGATATTTTAGAAAGCTTTGCCGATGAAAATATCGAGCTTGATGAAATTGAAGCCGTTCGTAAACGTGTTCAGCAGTTTGATCCCCTCGGTGTGGCTTCAGTCAACCTTCAAGACTGCCTGCTTTTACAATTAGCGACCTACCCTGCCAGTACCCCTTGGTTAGAAGAAGCTAAACAGCTGCTGATCCAACATATTGATCTGCTCGGCAATCGTGACTACAAGTTGATCATCAAAGAAACCAAGTTAAAAGAAGAAGATCTGCGAGAGGTATTGCAGCTCATTCAACAACTTGACCCAAGACCGGGAAATAATATTTCAACCGAGCACGCCGAATACGTTGTGCCTGACGTGTCTGTTTACAAAGATCACGGCAAATGGGTGGTAACAATAAACCCAGATAGCGTACCAAAACTTAAGATAAATCAACAATATGCAGCATTAGGCAAAGGTAACAGTGCCGATAGCAACTACATTCGCAGCAATTTGCAAGAAGCAAAATGGCTAATTAAGAGTTTAGAAAGTAGAAACGAGACACTGCTCAAAGTTGCCAAGTGTATTGTTGAACATCAACGTGATTTCTTTGAGTATGGTGAAGAGGCGATGAAGCCAATGGTACTCAATGACGTTGCTTTAGCGGTAGAAATGCATGAATCCACCATATCAAGGGTGACAACGCAGAAGTACATGCATACTCCGCGTGGTATTTTCGAATTGAAATACTTCTTCTCCAGCCATGTCAGTACCGACAGCGGGGGAGAGTGTTCATCGACTGCAATACGAGCACTGATTAAAAAACTGGTGGCCGCTGAAAATACAGCCAAACCATTAAGTGACAGTAAAATTGCAGATCTACTGGCTGACCAAGGGATTCAGGTAGCTAGACGGACGATAGCTAAATACCGTGAATCGTTGGGCATTGCTCCATCGAGTCAGCGCAAACGCCTACTGTAAGGCACAAAACAGAGAAGGAAAGTCTATGCAAATCAACATTAATGCCCATCACATTGATCTGACCGATTCAATGCAAGACTATGTAAACTCAAAGTTTCAAAAACTTGAGCGATTTTTTGACCATATCAATAACGTACAGGTTGTTTTACGTGTTGAAAAAGTACAACAGATCGCTGAAGCTACGCTCCACATAAATCAAGGTGATATCCACGCCGTGGCCGACAATGAAAATATGTATGCTGCCATTGACAGTTTAGTGGATAAACTCGTAAGACAACTCAACAAGCATAAAGAAAAGCTAAGTAGTCATTAATCATGCAATTAAGCGAAGTACTCTCATTGGACTGCACGAAAAGTGCGGTCCAATGCACCAGTAAAAAAAGAGCCCTAGAAATCATTAGCGAAATCGCTGCTGAGTATTCAGGTCAAAATTCCACCGAGCTGTTTGAATGCATGCTCAGCCGAGAAAAAATGGGCAGTACTGGTATTGGTAATGGCATCGCCATTCCTCATGCAAGAATGACCAACAGTGATCGTGCCATTGCCGTTTTGCTGCAGTGTGAAGAACCGATTGAGTTTGATGCCATTGATAATCGACCTGTCGATCTACTGTTTGCGTTGCTCGTTCCTGAAGAGCAGTGCAAAGAGCATTTAAAAACGCTCGCTTGTATGGCCGAGCGCCTCAATGACAAACAAGTTTTAAAACAGCTTCGAAGTGCACAAAGCGATCAAGAGCTGTACGACATCATGACTAACCAATAACCACCGAGCCGAAACTATGCGTTTAATCGTTGTGAGTGGTCAATCAGGCGCAGGGAAAAGCGTTGCTTTACGAGTACTGGAGGATCTCGGCTACTATTGTGTCGATAACCTTCCCGTCAACTTGTTGGATGCGTTTATTCAATCAGTCCAAGGCAGCAAACAAAATGTCGCGGTGAGTATTGATATCCGTAACTTGCCCCAAGAGCCTAGTTTGGTTGCGGATGTTTTAGAGCAGCTAAAACAGAATAACGACGTTAGTGTGCTGTTTCTCGATGCCAGTAAAGAGACACTACTCAAGCGCTACAGCGAAACGCGTCGTATCCATCCTCTCTCATTAAACGCCGATAAACCTTCACTTGCGCAAGCGATTGAATTGGAAAAGTCGCTGCTTGCACCGCTCAAAGAGCAAGCCGATTTAGTGCTCGATAGCAGTAATCAATCGTTGCATGAGTTGAGCGAAACTGTACGCATGCGAATTGAAGGACGTGAGCGCAAAGATCTGGTGATGGTCTTTCAGTCTTTTGGCTTCAAATATGGACTACCCAGCGATGCAGACTACGTGTTTGATGTGCGTTTTTTACCCAACCCACACTGGGAACCCGATCTTCGCCCATTAACTGGCCTGGATGCGCCAATTAAGTCGTTTCTTGAACGCCATAGTGAAGTAATTGAACTTAAACAACAAATTCAAAAGTTTGTTGAATACTGGCTGCCGATGCTCGAAAAAAACAACCGCAGTTATCTCACAATTGCGATTGGTTGCACCGGTGGTAAGCACCGCTCCGTTTACCTGACTCAACAGCTTGGCGAGTACTTTGCTCAATTGGGTCACCAAGTACAGATACGCCATACATCATTAGAAAAACAGCAATAGGAGCGATGGTATGCCACTATTAAGTAAAACGGTTTTAATCCAAAATCGCTTGGGCCTTCATGCTCGTGCAGCCGTTAAGCTGGTTGAACTGTCGCAATCTTTTGATGCGGTGGTCACCATTCAAAGTGAAGAAGGAAAAGAAGCCACTGCAGATAGTGTAATGGGTTTATTGATGCTCGAATCCGCACAAGGTCAATACATCACCATCAATGCTGAAGGCTCACAAGCAGAGCCTGCTTTGCAAGCGGTTAGTTCGCTGATTGAACATAAATTCGATGAAGACGAGTAAGCACAAGGCTTACACTCCACTCTCCCACAGACAGCGCATGCGCGCCCCTGATAGTCAAAATAAATTCAGTGCTTAATAAGAACTTATTAAATAAGGCCTAGAATTAAGTTACTATTCAACACATTGTAAGAATCCTAAGTAGGGGGAAACCATGGCCGAGCAAATTGAATTTGATCAAGCTCACCTAACCCTCCAAGAAGTCAGCGAAGCTTTAGAAAATGGTCGTTTTGTCCATGTCCGTCGCCAATTGCAGGACATGGAGCCAGAAGATATTGCTCACCTCTTAGAAGCCTCTCCACGTAAAAGCCGGGAGGTGTTATGGCAACTCACCGACCCAGAAGACTACGGTGAAATCCTTGATGAGCTCAACGAAGACGTCAAAGATGCCCTAGTTTCCAAAATGGCACCCGAAAAACTGGCAGAAGCGACCGAAGGCATGGACACCGATGACGTGGCCTATGTACTGCGTAGCTTGCCAGATGACGTGTCACGCGAAGTGCTTTCGCAGATGGACAGCGCTGATCGCCAGCGCGTTGAAACCGCACTCTCCTATTCAGAGGAAACAGCCGGCGGGATCATGAATACCGACGTGATCACCATTCGTGGTGACGTTGATATTGACGTGGTTTTACGCTATTTACGCATGCGCGGCGATCTGCCCGAAGCAACCGATGCACTTTACGTGATTGACGATGAAAGTAAGCTGATTGGGCATCTCTCACTCACCACCTTACTGACCACGCAACCGGATATTCCAGTAAGTGAAGTCATGGATGATGCCGATGAGGCGATTTTGGTCACCACCAGCGACTCAGATGTTGCCAGCCTATTTGAACGTCGCAACTGGGTGTCCGCGCCTGTGGTGGATGAAAACCAGCACTTGGTCGGTCGGATCACCATTGATGACGTCGTTGACATCATTCGTGAAGATGCCGAACACTCAATGATGAGCATGGCTGGTATGAACGATGACGAAGATACCTTTGCTCCGGTAGTCAAATCCGCACGTAAACGGACTATCTGGCTTGGGGCAAATGTTTTGGCCGCCCTCGCCGCTGCCTCTGTTTCCAACATGTTTGAAGAGACACTGGATCAAATGGCCGCCATTGCCGTGCTAATGACCATAGTGCCCTCAATGGGTGGTGTCGCAGGTAACCAAACCGTGGCCTTGGTCATTCGTGGTTTAGCATTGGGACATATCGGTGACAGTAACCAACGTGAATTGCTATTCAAAGAAGCGGCGATCGGTTTTTTAAATGGCATCATGTGGGCCACCATCATTGGCGGCATTGTGGTGGCATGGAAAGGCAATTGGATGCTTGGCGGCATCATTTCCGCAGCAATGATGGCCAACCTACTCATTGCCGGGATCGCCGGCGTCACCATCCCAATTTTACTGAAAAAAATGAAAATCGACCCGGCTCTTGCTGGCGGAATGGCGTTAACAACCGTCACCGATGTGGTTGGGCTTTCTGTCTTTCTCGGCTTGGCGACCATTTTGATGTAGCCATATTTTGATGTAACCCTATAGTGATACATACCCAGACCACCCATAAAAAAAGCTTGGTTGTTATACCAAGCTTTTTCATATTCAGCTTAAGCGATTATTCGCCCGCAATTTTCATCGATTCAAGTAAAATAGACCCAGTTTGGATTTGCGAGCGTGTTTCGACATCACTCCCTACCGCCACCATTTGCTGGAACATATCTTTCAAATTACCCGCGATAGTAATCTCAGATACAGGGTATTGAATCACACCGTTTTCAACCCAGAAACCAGCGGCGCCACGCGAATAATCACCTGTCACTGCATTTACACCTTGACCCATCACTTCAGTGACTAACAAACCTGTACCCAACGCTTTGAGCATCTGCTCAAAATTTTGCCCTGTGGATTGAACATACCAGTTATGGATGCCACCCGCGTGACCAGTTGGAGTCATCTTCATTTTACGAGCGGCATAGCTGCTCAGAAGATAAGTCGAGAGCACGCCATCAGTAATGATTTGGCGGTCTTGAGTAAATACCCCTTCACTATCAAATGGGCTTGATGCCAACGCACGTAATACATGGGGTTTTTCGGCAATATTGAACCAATCGGGTAAAATTTTCTCGCCTAACTTATCAAGTAAAAAGGAAGATTTACGATACAAGCTGCCACCACTGATCGCCATCACCAAATGGCCAATCAAACCTGTCGCTACATCTGCGGCAAACATCACCGGAACTTTGCCCGTCTTCAGTTTTTTTGCATCTAAACGGCTGATGGTTTTTTCTGCAGCTTGTTGCCCGACCAGCTCTGGCGACCATAAATCGTCGCGGTGACGTGCAACGGTATAGCTATAATCACGCTCCATCTCACCATTTTTACCCTCACCAATCACGCAGCAGCTAATACTATGACGGCTAGAGGCATAACTCGCGAGCAAACCATGGCTATTACCATACACTTTCACACCGTAATGGCTGTCATAACTTGCGCCATCACTTTGTTTGATCTTGTTGCTGTAAGCTAACGCTTTCTCTTCTGCAGCAATGGCAATTTTAGCGGCCATATCCGGGTTAGGTTCATCGGGATGGAAGAGATCTAAATCAGGAATATTTCGCACCATTAGCTCTTGAGGTGCAGGGCCTGCATAAGGATCTTCAGAAGTGTAAAGCGCAATATCAAGCGCTGCAGCGACCGTCTGCGCAATTGCTTTTTCACTGAGATCTGACGTCGACGCACTGCCTTTACGTTGCCCACGATACACAGTGATGCCTAATGCCCCATCACTGTTAAATTCTACGTTTTCAACTTCACACATTCGCGTCGAAACACTCAGGCCGGTACTTTTGGTGATCGCCACTTCGGCAGCATCAGAACTGAGCGCAGCCATCTCTAATGCCTTAGCAACCGCCGCTTCAAGTTCGATGCGCTGCTGAGCAACTTGTTGTTTTACGTCCATATCTCATCAATTATTAGCAAACAATGTCATTAGGATAACAAGAATTTCGCTTTCTCCCCACGATTCTTGCTAAAATAGCTGACATACATAACTCAATAGATGAAGAAAATGGCGCGTAAGAATCAAAAAGCTCCTTGGGAAGAAGAAGAGGAGATCATTTGGGTTAGCAAAACCGAAATGAAAAACGACATGACTGAGCTACAAAAACTGGGTGAAGAGCTGGTTGCTCTGAAGCCGTCTCAGTTAGCAAAAATTCCGATGTCTGAAGATTTGATGGATGCCATCAAAGATGCTCAGCGTTTTAGCATGGAAGCCAGACGCCGCCAACTGCAATACATTGGTAAAATGATGCGTACCATCGATGCCGAACCGATTCAAGCGGCATTAGATAAACTGCGCAATAAGCATTCACAAAATACCGCCATGCTGCATAAGCTCGAACAGATGCGTGATCGTATTGTGGAGAAAGGTGACAGCGCGATTGAAGATGCGATGGCACTCTATCCAGAGATGGATCGTCAACGTCTGCGCCAATTAGCGCGTCAAGCAAATAAAGAGAAAGCCAACAGCAAACCACCAAGAGCATCACGAGAGATTTTCCAAGTGCTCAGGGAGCATAACGATAAGTCAGTTTAACCTGTCATAGTGCTGATTAGACGCAAAAACCTCACCTAAACGTGTGAGGTTTTTTTTATTCCCCTGCACGCACAAAATCACTGAGCTGCGCGTCTGCGTGTTGCGCGGAAAGTGCCTCAATGCGATCACTCACTAACACATGTCCTTGAGCCATAAACGCAAAATGGCTCGCAATCGCTTTGGCATCACTAATATGGTGCGTCACCATCACAACAGTGATCTCTCTTTCTGCGGCTAACTGCTTAACCAAAAGCAGCATCTCTTCTCTGAGTAGCGGATCCAAGGCGGAAAAGGGCTCATCCAGCAGCCAGATAGGATGTGGTTGTACAAAACAGCGCGCCAGAGCAACTCGTTGACGCTGCCCCCCTGAGAGCTGCTCAGGCAAGCGATCAAGTAGCGCTGCCAAACCCACTTGCTGCGCGGCGCACTCAACTAACGCCTTTTGCGAAGTGGTTAATTTCAGCCCTGGATGTAACCCAAGGCTAATATTTTCACGCACAGTGAGATGGGCAAAAAGATTGTGCTCTTGAAACAGCATCGAAAAAGGACGCAAGTGTGGCTCCTGCCCAAGTAAGGATTGCCCTTGCACTTGGATATCGCCGCTTTTCGGTGCAATAAAGCCCGCAACTAAGCTCAGTAAAGTCGACTTGCCCGCGCCACTTGGCCCCATCAAAGAAAGAATCGCCCCTCGCGGTACAGAGAGCGAAAATTCAAACCACTCCTGTTGATACTCATAATGTACGGCCTTGAGTTCTAACATTGCTTTACCTTTGAATGTGAGTGAAATAACCACTCAATGAGGGCAAAACAACCCACACTGAGTAGCAACAGCGTAAGGGAAACCACCGCCGCCGCTTGCATTTGGTAACTGCCCAGCAGTTGGAACAGGTAAAGCGGTAAGGTTCTAAACTCTTGGCTACCAAATAGAGCAATCGCACTTAAATCCCCCATTGAGAGCAAAAAGCTGATCGCAAAGGCATGCGCCAAGGGTTTGCGCAACGCACGCAGCTCAATCACTTGCAAACGCTGCCACCCTTTAATGCCAAGGCTGGCACATAACCATTGATATTGCTGCGAGATATGCAGCATAGGTTGCGCCAATGTTTTCAACACATACGGCAATGCCATTAAGCCATTGACGAAAAAAACCACCCAATACGCTAGGCTAAATGCATCGGTCCAGATACGCAGTAACAGAAAAAGCCCGGTGCTGATAACAAGCCCTGGCGTGACCAAAATAATCGCGCCAATCAACTCTAATTGGTCCGCCTTACGGTTGTGCTGCTGCAGGCGCCAAGCGCGAGTCGTGATCAGTATGGCAACCCCAGCCGAAACAGCAACCACGCTTGCCAATAATGCCACTTGCAGTGAAGCCCAAAGCGCACGCCAGAATTGCTCATCACTCAAGACGTGAAAAAGCTGCGAATTTAAACCACTCAAGATGACCATCACCAGCGGCGGAAGTACTAACAGCAACGCAAGGAAGATCCATGCGCCGTCCCAGCATTGTGCTTTTCGATTGTCTCGACTAACCACATAATCACTCGCTTGACGCCCTGTGGTGATGGCTAATGGCTTCGCTAGACGTGAAATGGATAGAGACAGCAGCCCGCATAACAGCATCTGCCACAGCGCAAGCAGCGCGCCAGCTTGTAAATCAAAATCAAATTTGATCGCCTGATAAATCGCCAGCTCAATCGTGGTTGATTTAGGTCCGCCGCCAAGTGCCATCACAGTGGCAAAACTGGTAAAACAGAGCATGAACACCAAACCACAGACATGAGGAAGCTGCTGACGCAAACGCGGCCATTCAACCCAACGAAATTTGTGCCAATGACTCATGCCAAGATGCGCGCATAACTTATGTTGTTCAGCCGGGATCGACTCTAACGCTTGCAGCAATAAACGGCTGGCATACGGGAGATTAAAAAACAGATGCGCCAGTAAAATACCGTTTAATCCGTAAATGGAAAACGGCAGTTTGCTATCAAACCACGCGAGCAGCGAGGCGAGCAGACCGCTATTACCATAAATGGCCAACAAACCAAATACGCCCACCAGCACCGGAAGCACTAAGGTCGTTGCAAACAATTTGATCAGCAGTGCACGTCCGCAAAATCGACGACGGTAAAGTGCGTGAGCAACAGGAACCGCGAAACCAACACTGAGCAGCATCGACAAGCTGGCTTGGTAAAAACTAAATTGAGTAACATGGCGATAATACGGGTCTTGCCATACGTGCATCACATTTAAGCTGGGTGCTTGTAACAGCAACGCCGCCAACGCACTGATGACAAGGGTCGCGACAAGCATCGCGACCCCAATGCCTATTTTAGGAATAGCATTCAAACTTTATCGAACCTTAAAACGTTAAGGCGGTTTGCCACTCACGGATCCACGCTTTACGCATCTCAGACACCTCTTGTGCGCTAAAGGTGAGCGCCTTTGGTGGCACAGCCAGCGTTTCAAAACCTTTCGGTAGCGCGACAGACGTCACAGGATACATCCAGTTTCCGGTTGGCATCACCGACTGAAATTGATCACTTAAAATAAAGTGCATGAACTCATCGGCCAATTTGCCGTTACCACTGTGTTTTACTTTCGCAGCCACTTCCACTTGTATGTAGTGACCTTCGGCAAAATCAGCAGCCGCGTACTTGGCGTCATTTTCCGCAATTAAATGATAGGCTGGAGAGGTGGTGTAAGAGAGAACCAGATCGGACTCACCCTTAAGAAACATCGCATAGGCTTCTGACCAACCTTTGGTGACTGTCACAGTCTTATTGGCGAGCTGTTGCCATGCCAAATTGGCTTTCTCACCATAGACAGATTTCATCCACAGCAGTAAGCCTTGACCGGGTGTTGAAGTGCGTGGATCTTGATAAATAACTTTAAGATCATCGCGCTTTTCTACCAACTCTTTTAAGCTTTTCGGTGGGTTTGCTAATTTCTCTTTATTGTAAACAAAGGCAAAATAGCCGTAATCATAAGGAACAAATGTTTCATCACTCCAACCACCAGGTAGCGTGACTTGGCCCGTCTCGACATTATGATCTGCCAATAAGCCAGTCTGTTTGGCCTCGGCCATTAAGTTGTTATCTAAACCGAGTACGATGTCTGCTTTACTGTTATTACCTTCAAGACGCAAACGGTTTAGGATCGATACCCCATCATCGAGTGCCACAAACTGAAGATCGCAAGCGCATTGTGCTTCGAATGCTTTTTCAATCGCCGGTCCCGGGCCCCATTCTGATGCGAACGAGTCATAGGTATAAACGGTAAGGATATTGTCAGCGGCATGCGCTGAAAAAGAGGTGATGGTGGCAAGTGCAATGGTATTAAGAGTGGTGTTCAACTGGTCGCTCTCCTTGGTTGAGCGGCACAGGTTTGAGGAGGATGAGAATATTCCATTATTCCTATTCTGAGATCCTAACCCAATTCCTACGCCAGCATTATCTGGTTCAGGTTTACGGGTCCCAAGCTCACGCTTGATCTCAGCAGCATTCATTGAGATGAATGATTTGCTCCCCGTTGAGTGAGGTGGATTGTAATTGGAATTAACGCAATAAGCTACACCGTTGGGCGTGAGTCATATCCCCAACGTGGCACAAGCCCTTGTTCAACGCCTAAATGGTCCAAAATACGCGCCACCATAAAATCGACCAAGTCTTCAATTGACTGCGGCTGATGATAAAAACCGGGGGCAGCGGGCATAATGGTGACGCCCATTTGCGACAACTTGAGCATGTTTTCTAAATGTAAGGTGGAAAACGGAGTTTCGCGCACCACTAACACCAGTTGGCCACGCTCTTTCATCACTACATCGGCAGCACGTTCGATCAAATTATCGGACATGCCATGGGCAATCGCCGCAACGCTACCTGCCGAACATGGGCACACCACCATCTGTTTTGGCGCAGCAGAGCCCGAAGCCACTGGTGAGAACCACTCTTCTTTGCCGCACACGACAAGCTGTGAGGCATCGCAGTGTAAATGTTCCACCAACGCTGCTTTGGCTGCCTCAGTCCCACTGGGCAACTTCAAACCGTGCTCGGTTGCAAGCACAACGCGCGCGGCCGAAGAGATCAGCAGATACACTCGGTAATCTGCAGCCAATAAACACTCCAACAGACGAAGTCCGTAAGGAGCACCTGAAGCGCCAGTAAAGGCTAAAGTGATGGCTTTCTGTTGTGTTGTCATAACTCTCTATTTCGTTTGTGTCGCTGGCATTACATGGCTTGATTTAATGCAAGTAGGAGCTTGTTATGAATACCTTCAAAGCCACCATTGCTCATCACCAAGATGTGATCGCCCGGCTGGGCTTCCTGCGCAATTTGCGCGACGAAAGCATCAATATCATCATTCACTTGCGCTGGTTGTGAGCATTGATCAGCTACATCCTGCACCGACCAAGCAAGATTGTTAGGCTGATAGAGATAAACTGAATCGGCTTGCTGTAATGACGCCGCTAAAGTTTGCTTATGTACGCCCAACTTCATCGTAGCCGAACGAGGCTCTAAAACCGCGATAATTTTCTGATCGCCTACCTTGTTACGTAAACCACCCAAAGTAAGTTCAATGGCCGTTGGATGATGAGCAAAATCGTCATACAACGTAATACCGTTCACTTCGCCTTTAAGCTCTAAACGACGTTTGGTATTGATAAATTTGCCCAAAGCTTGACAGGCTAAATCTGGAGTGACCCCCACGTGACGCGCCGCGCCAATCGCCATTAAGGCGTTATCGACATTATGATCGCCAACCAAATCCCAAGTTACGCGCCCCACGCGTTCATTGCCAAAGAACACATCAAATTGCGAACCATCACGCGTGATTTTTTCAGCTTTCCACTGCGCTTGCTCACCGGTAAACTCGGTTTCGCTCCAGCAGCCACGTGCGAGAACATCTGCTAATGCGCGCTCTTTTTGCGGAGCAAAAATACGGCCATTGCCCGGCACAGTACGCACTAGATGATGAAATTGGCGCTTAATCGCTTCAAGATCGTCAAAAATGTCTGCATGATCAAACTCTAAGTTGTTCAACACTAAAGTGCGTGGGTGATAATGGACAAACTTAGAACGCTTATCGAAAAAAGCGCTGTCATATTCATCGGCTTCAACCACAAAAAACATGCTTTCGCCCAAACGCGCAGAAATACCAAAGTTGCCAAGTACGCCTCCCACCAAAAAGCCCGGTTGGTAACCGCAATCTTCTAAGATCCACGCCAACATGCTCGACGTGGTGGTTTTACCGTGTGTACCAGCCACCGCAAGGACCCAGCGGTCATGCAACAGGAACTCTTGCAACCATTGCGGGCCAGAGGTGTAACGCAAGTTGTGGTTCAGCACATATTCAACACACGGATTGCCGCGACTCATGGCGTTGCCAATCACCACCAAATCAGGCTTGGGCTCTAATTGAGCAGGGTCAAAGCCTTCGATAATCTCGATACCTTGAGACTCCAATAACGTACTCATCGGTGGGTAAACGTTGGCGTCGCTGCCGGTAACTTTATGACCTAATTGCCGCGCTAAAACGGCAACACCGCCCATAAACGTACCGCAAATCCCAAGAATGTGAATATGCATAAATCCTAGCCTCGCACATGGCGTTGTGAGTGATTGTCTCCATTATCACCATCCATTTAAGAAAAGCGAGCATGTTTGCAACTTCTAAAAAGTCGACAAACAAATTGAGATCTCAATCTGTTACTTCATTACCATTAAAAAGATCTAAGCCCTAAAATCGCAGTGTTACCCAAACGTTATCAAATGGGTCACTCGTTTCGGCCGACATCCCAACAAGAGGATGCGTTGTGAAACAATCACTCCCCCCTATATAGCTATGTTAAGGAAATAACATGTCTGAGATTCGCACTCTTGGCGAGTTTATTGTTGAGAAACAACATGACTTCCCCCACGCAAGCGGTGATCTTTCATCTCTGTTGTCCTCTATTCGTCTTGCGGCAAAAATTGTTAATAGAGAAATCAACAAAGCAGGCCTTGCTGATATTACCGGTGCAGTTGGTACGGATAATATTCAAGGCGAAGAACAACAAAAACTCGATGTGTACGCCAACGAAAAATTTAAAGCGGCGCTTGAAGCGCGCGATCAAGTGTGTGGTGTCGCCAGTGAAGAAGAAGATGAAGCGGTTGCGTTCAGCAAAGAGCTCAACAAAAATGCAAAATACGTGGTGTTGATGGACCCGCTGGACGGCTCATCCAACATCGATGTCAATGTCTCTGTCGGCACGATTTTTTCTATTTATCGCCGCGTATCGCCAGTCGGCACGCCACCAACACAAGAAGACTTCTTACAACCCGGTAATAAACAGGTTGCGGCTGGTTATGTTATTTACGGCTCTTCAACCATGTTGGTGTATACCACTGGCAACGGCGTGAATGGCTTTACTTATGATCCGTCACTCGGCACCTTCTATCTTTCACACCCCAATATGATGACCTTCGATGATGGTAAAATTTACTCCATCAATGAAGGTAACTACATCCGCTTCCCAACTGGCGTCAAAAAATACATTAAATACTGCCAAGAGAATGTGCCTGAAGATAATCGCCCTTACACCTCACGTTACATTGGTTCGCTAGTGGCGGATTTTCACCGTAACCTGCTCAAAGGTGGGATCTATCTATACCCAAGCACGCAAAGCCATCCAAACGGCAAGCTGCGTCTATTGTATGAATGCAATCCTATGGCGTTTTTGATTGAACAAGCAGGCGGTATTGCTTCTGACGGTGTCAATCGCGTGTTGGATATTAAGCCGACAGAACTGCATCAACGTGTGCCATTCTTCTGCGGTTCAAAAAATATGGTCCATAAATTGGAAGAGTTCTTGGAACTCAATCGCGATTAAATCAGCTCAATGAGCGCCTAACTCTAGGCGCTTTTTTTATCGATAAATATGAGGCAAGACTCTCTTTTTACGGTTTACACCGTTTCCTATTTACCGCTAAAGTTGCAACACAAGCGTTTACGTTCTGTTAATCAACCCAAAACAATTCAAGTCCAGCGACGAAAAAGGAAATGCTAAATGAGCTTAAACAACGTTCCGGCAGGAAAATCACTGCCTGATGATATTTACGTGGTGATTGAAATTCCAGCCAACGCCGACCCAATCAAATACGAAGTCGACAAAGAATCTGGCGCGGTATTTGTGGACCGTTTCATGTCTTCACCTATGTTCTACCCATGCAACTACGGTTATGTGAATCACACCTTATCGCTCGATGGCGATCCTGTCGATGTGTTGGTGCCCACCCCTTATCCGCTCATGCCAGGCTCGGTGATTCGCTGCCGCCCAGTTGGCGTATTGAAGATGACCGATGAGTCTGGTGAAGATGCCAAAGTGGTGGCGGTTCCTCACTCCAAGCTCACCAAAGAGTACGACCACATTCAAGACGTAAATGACCTGCCAGCACTACTGAAGGCGCAAATTACACAGTTCTTTGAACGCTATAAAGAGCTTGAAGCGGGCAAATGGGTCAAAGTCGATGGATGGGAAGATGCCGCTGCCGCGCGAGCTGAAATCCTGACTTCATTTGAACGTGCTCAAAAGTAGTCACCATCATTAAACAGTCACGATAGTTATATACCCAAACAACTTGGAGTTGCAGGTAGGCGGCAAGTGAGTGAGTCCCCATGAGCATAGGCAAACTATGTGATTGGGGTGAACGAACGTAGCCAACACCGCTGCAGCTTCAAGTAGGAAGGGGATAAGTGTCGTTATAAATAAAAAGCCACATCCTGCTAATACGCTGTGTGGCTTTTTATTTCCATTTTCAACGCCGTTCGTTACACCCGTTGGCACCAGTCTCCAGAATCAATCACAGCAGTAAGACGGCTGTGATCTTGATAGAGATAAATCCACGCACGGCCAAATGGGGTTTCGATCGTTTCACGGCGATATTCGATGGGAATATCTTCTAAAAGATCGAGTTTTGCTAGTGTCGGCTCATCCACTCGATATACCTCACCGACTATCGATTGCTGTCCCTGAGCCAAGCCAGGATATGGACCTAGATCATACAGCGCATAGTCAGCTGGCGTGTAGAACGATCCTAACATTTCGCTTGTCTCAAGCAGATGCGCATTACTTTCACCACGGCGTAATGTGCCGTAGACAAAAACCAGATGTTGCATATGACTGTCCCTAGTTAAATTCAAACTGATACAAAAGATCCACCGCGCTATCTAAACCGGATACCGCTTCAACGTACAAATCCCTCATCAAGCGGTAACGCACGGTAAATTCGCCCACCGAGCTGAAAATACCAACACCATATTTCACTTGTAGCCCCGGTAAAATATAGCCGCTTACCGTCACTTGTGAATCATCACCGGAACCGGCCGTATCCAATTGCAGATCTTGCACACCGAAGGCTTGACCAATTTCGCCCACCACCTTACCGCTTTGTGCCAAGCTCAAACCAATCAGTGCAGTGGTCATCGCATTGCCACCCGCCTCGCCATCAATATTCTGACCACGAAGTAGGTAAGAAAGTGCATTGGCTTGTGGCATCGCGGGTTCTGAAAAAATGGAGACTGTGGGTTCATCGGCAGAGCCGGTCACTTTTACCCCTGCAATCACGCCATCTTGTGTGTTATCCGGGTTGCGCACCGCTTTAATCGAAACATAAGGTTGATCAACCGGTCCATTCATTAAAATTTTGCCTTCTTGGATCAGCAAATCTTGTCCAAAGGATCGATACGAACCATTTTGGATATTTACTTCTCCAGTAATAAAAGGACCTTTATCCTTTTGCGCCACATTGAGGCGGCCAATCAAGCCGCCTTGCAAACCAAAGGCACTGAGCCGGAAATCATCACCAATCGAGATGTTTACATTCGTTTCAACGTTAAATGGCATGGCGCTTTGCTCGCTCACAGGCTGTAAAGCAGCGTCCAATATCACTTGATCTTTGGAGACACCAATCGCGCTCGGAGGCAACTCTTCTACCACGATACGTCCCCAAGGCAGGTTAATATTTCCTGTCACAGTGGCCAGTTGAGGTTCTAGTGTGATGCTCATGTCTGGGATAACTTTAATCTTGACGATAGGCGGCAGATCCACCAATAGCTCATCGGCCAACACGCGCAGGTTGGCACGCCACTGCTCTATTTTCTGCCAGTCGGCATCCCCCTTGATACTCAACTCGCCATCCGCAGTTTGAATCGCAGCATTGAGCAAGGCTTGGTAACCATTAAAGTCCATCGCCACTCGGCCCGAGGTAACATCCAGCGGCGAAATATCGCCTTTGACGACAATGTCATCCACCACCACGCTGCCTATCACTTTCGGGTGCAACATCGGCCCACTGAAGGCAAGTTGACTGCTAATCTTCGATTTCGCTTGGCTATAATCCCCAAGCAGCGGCTGTAGAAAATCAATATTAAAAGTGGAAAGCGTTAATGCGCCATCCATCATTTTTTCTTTTGCCATTAGATCCGCAATGGTGATTTGCCCCGACAGATCGCCATTATCGGTCACATCCACTAGCCAACGAGCAAACAGCTTGTTCTGTTCAAGCGTACTTTCAATAGTGACGCTATCCCAACCTAAAGTAATGGCTTGGTCGATGTGCTGCGTGACTGCACCTTGGCTTAAGCTGAGTGACACTTTCGCTTGAGGCGCAGTATTGGGCGCCCATTGAGCTGTGAGACTGACATCGGCTTGGCCTTTAAGTTGAGTCTCTTGCGGTAAAAACATTGCGATTTGCTGAAAATCAAAATGATTGAGAGAGAGCTCGGCCGCACCACTTTGCCCCACAGTCGCGTCTTTATCTAAGCAGAGCGATGCTCCCTCTTGCTGCCAACAATGCGCGGCAATCGTGGCTTGTTGTTTCTCGATATTAACCGCAACAGGTGTCGCTTGGTTTAATAGCCACGGCCCTTGTTCTGTGGACAGTTGTACTCGTTCCAGCGCACCTTGCCACTGCATCGTCGGCTTATCTTCAAAAGATCCGCTGATCGCCAAGCTGGTTGAAATCAGATTTGAAATGACGTCTAAGCTCAGTTGATGCTGCGCCTGCGTGCCTGAAAAACGCAAGTCCACACTATCAACTAACTGCTGCTGGTAGCTCAACTGGCTCGCCTGCAATTTCACTTCGGCTTGTGGCACAGGAAGTGGCGTAACATCACCAGTTAAAGTCACCTGCTTTAAAGTCGCTTGTTGCTGCCAAGCAAGATCATTTGCATTGAGGCGCAGCTTGATTTGTGGCTGCTGTAAATCACCACGCAGATAAATATCGCCAATCACTTTGCCGTGCAAATCAGGAACACTTTTCACCAGATCCGCAAAATCAACCGATAAGCCCATACGCCACTCTTTATCCAGCTCACCTTTGGCCGTAATCTGGTTGGGTCCATGGGCTAACGTTAAGCCGCTGGTCGACACAGTAAAAGCGCCTTTCCCTGTCATATCTGATGCGTTTAATTGACCTTCAATATTCAGTGGGTAGCCACGCAACACACCCTCAATATCCAAAATAGGCAGCGCAACGTTCCAACCGCCCTGCTCGGTCAGCTCACCCGTAGTTTCGAGCTTACCGCTGATCACGCCTTCGGCTTGCGGCCACTGTAATCCCGGCTGAATCTGTTCTAAATTCAGCGCCGCTTGCCAGTGAATTGGGGCTTGCCAGTTGGCCATCACTTGGCCAGCAATTTGCCCCCCTAAGGTATCGATGAGCAAAGAATCTAAGTTGATTTGCTGTAAAGTGCCTTTACCAGCAACATCCAGCGTCACATCGGGCAGATCTTTACCTTGCAGTTGGCCATTGAGCGCCACGCTATATCCGTCGAGTGAGCCTTGAGTTTTTAAACTCGGCACGCGAACAAAATAGTCTCCTTGCCCAATCAATGGCCACTGTGCTTGAACATCATCCAACGAAATATCAAACGGGATCTCAGGTTGCAGTAGCGCCAATTGCGCATTTAAGTTTGCTTGCGCAAGCCCGCCCAGTTTCGCGTTGAGCGTTAAATCACCCAAGCTACCCGAAGCCTCTAGTGCCAGTGTTTGCCCCTGAGCTTCGGCCATTTTGAGCGTGCTTTTTAAAGAGAGATTGAGCGGATAGTCTCCCTTCAACTGCGCATCAGCTTTTAGGTTGGCAATCAATTGTGGCAGCTCAAGCTCAAGTGATTTTAATGAAACACTGCTCTGATAAGCATTGGCGACCAAACCAAGATGCTTGACAACCAAAGGCTCAGCTTGCTGAAGAGTAAACTGATTGATATCAAAACGCTCCACTTCCAATTGCAGCGGAATGATCACTTCTGGCAAGGTGATGGGCGTTTTCACCGTAGGTGCCACAGTCGATGATACGGTTGTGGATTGAGTGGATTTGGATTGTGCGCTTGAGGCTGAATCGACATCTTCATTGGTCGCAAGCTTCAGTTGAATATCGCTCCAACTGGTTTTGCCAATCCGTAAGCGATTACCTTGAAATGAGGCATGAGTAGAAAATTGCTTCCATGCCAGCGTATTACCCAAAATATCCAGCTGAATATCATTGAGCTCCACACGGCCAACCTTAATTGGCACCGGTGTAGAGATTGACGTAATGGGATCAGAGGCAGACGAAGGCTCACCTTGCGTCGAAGGGGGAAGCTCTGGCAGTGCCAGCCTTAATCCACTGATCGCAAGTTCATTTAAGCAAATTGAAGGCTCCAATAAGCAGCTAGCACTTATGGCTAATGTCACGCGCTGCACATCGAGATCGATCTTTAATGCTTCATCGGAAAAGGTGACTTGGTTGAGCGTGAAACGTGGAAAAATTGCACCTTGAGCGCTGGCAACCTGCAGTTGTGGCAGCGCTTTTTGCGCTCCCCACAGCAGACCGTTAAGCCCTGTGTTGGTAAACAACAAGGCTGCGAGTGCAATAAATACCGCGCCCAACAAGGTGAATAAAATCGCCGATGCCCATTTGGTTATCTTCAACATCACTTTGGTCATAGTTCAGGCCCCAAGGTGAAATGCAGCTGAAATTCATCGCCGGGATTGGCGTCAAGCCCCCATGCAAAATCTAAGCGGATCGGTCCAACCGGAGAAGCCCAGCGAATCCCGGCTCCCACACCAGTTTTCCAATCCGGCGAGTTATTAAAGGCATCGCCGTAATCGACAAACAGTGCACCCCACCAATTTCCAACCAAACGATATTGATACTCCAACGAACTGGTGGCGATGTATTTGGCCCCAGTCAGTGCGCCACTGGCATCTTTAGGTGAGATAGATTGATAGCTATACCCTCGTAAATTGTTATCGCCACCAGCAAAGAAGCGCAGAGAAGGCGAGAGTTTGTCAAACTCTTCACTGAAGTTTGCGCCGCCGTCTAAACGCAATAAACCACGATGGTTTTGCCCAGCGCTGCGTATCCAAGCCGTGCCCGCCAACAACCGCACCACACGCGTTTCAGAGACGAAATTTGGATCGCCATACTCAAGTGTGATGCTCTGTTTATCGCCCCACATCGGCATTGAACCACCACGAACACGCGTACGAGAATAGGTCGCTCCCGGTAATACAAACTGGCCGACATCGCTTTGCAAACCTTGTTCGTAGTTTTCTATCAAATAACGAACGAATAGGGTTCGATGCCAACCACCATCACGCAGCCAGTGGCGTTCAAACGATAAGTTAGACTCCAAACTCTTCGTATCACGGTTATCGACATTCTTCATTCCATACTGAATTCGATAATATTCACGCCGCACATCTTCTAGCGGTATTTTGTAGCCAGCGGTAATGGTCTGCTCTGGGGCAGAGAGGGAGAAGCTGCTATCAAAACTGTGGCCGAGGCTGTTAACCCAAGGTTTCTTCCACTTGAATGAACCACGCACTCCCACATCCGTTGAGTAACCTAAACCGGTTTCAAGCTGATTTCGAGCTTGCGGTGCAAGGGAAACCTTCATCGGCAGTTCGCGACCGTTCTCCAGTTGACTGAGATCAGGTTCAACAAAAACAGAGGAAAACCAATCGGTATTGGATAAGTTTTGGTTATATTCCCCTACCTTGGAAACAAGGTAAGGATCATTGGTTTTATAGGGCTGAAGTGAGCGAACTCGCTGATCTTCAATTTGGCTGCCAGTAATGAGCGAGGGACCAAAATGGTAACGAATACCACTGTTAAAATGAAGGCGTACGAAAGCTTCATTCAACTCTGGCGCAACTTCCAAACGGCTTAATTCAAAATTCCCGTTAAAATAACCTTTTTGCAACGCTAAGTTACGGATACCCGATTTCAAAGCATCGTACTGGCCATGATTAACCGCCGCGCCCACTTTAAGGGCATTGCGGTTAATGAGATTGGCAAAATCAGCATCAGATTCAGCTTCCCCGCTAATCACCACATCCATCTCTTTAATGGTTGTTAGCGGTCCAGGATTGATATTGACCATCAGCTCTTGCTCATCGCTCACCACCACAAACTCAAATTGAGGATGGTAGTAACCCAGCGCGACAAGCGCTTCCGTCATGCTTTTCTCTAAACGAGATTGAAAACGAAGATGCGTTGAATAGTCGCTCTCTGGAATCGACGATAAATAGGCTTCAACGTTGTTTTCTAATTCACCCTCTAAACCATTAATGGTTAACGCCACCTTGGCATACGCCGAAGTGGAAATAAGTAGCATCGTGAATAGAACTGGTAATGATTTTCGTCTCATGCTTAATTAAAGGAACAGTTGAGTAAACAGATCGTTAATGGATGGAAATCATACCGCCAATAGCAAGCTCCGTCTGTATGAAATCAGTCAATTATTCGGGCTGAATGTGAAACAGTGGCTCAACAACAATAAATAAAGCCAAAAATCGGTACACAAAAGGAAAGCTTATGCTCAATAAACAAACAATGGTCAGCGCACAAACAGCATTGAAAGGACGAGAAACTCCTATGTCAGTGGAGGAAATTCATTACGTTAACCACAGCAACATCACTGAGCAGCCTAATGAGCATCAGCAACAAATAGTGATTGGCATGGGCTGTTTTTGGGGCGCTGAACGCTTATTTTGGCAACTCGATGGTGTGGTGTCGACTTCAGTAGGCTATGCCGGCGGCTTTACCCCAAACCCAACTTACGAAGAAGTATGCAGTGGTGAAACTGGCCATACTGAAGTGGTACGCGTAATCTTTGATCCACAGCGCTTGCCATTAGAAAAGCTATTAAGTCATTTTTGGGAAAAGCACGATCCAACCCAAGGCATGCGTCAAGGTAACGATAAAGGCACTCAGTATCGCTCCGCCATCTATACCTATTCAGAGCAGCAACAGCAAATAGCACAAGCCTCAAAGCAGCGATACCAGCAGGCGTTGTCAGCCAGTCAACGAGCCTTAATTACCACCGAAATTGCACCCGCTGGTCCTTACTACTACGCCGAAAGCTATCATCAACAATATTTAGCTAAAAATCCGAATGGTTATTGTGGGTTAGGAGGAACAGGCATCTGCTTCCCACCCCAGCTCAGCGAATAAAGCGTGTAGAATTGAGGCTTTGTTAGCATTTTGTTAACCGCTTAATGGCCTCTTTTCGTGGTTTTATTGATTCTATGCTATACCTTTGTTGCTCAACTAAAAGGGACCCCTACAATGAAAAGTAAACGAGTGATCGCCATTCTAATGGCCTGCTGTCCAGCGCTTGCCATGGCACACAACATTACCCAAGGTCAGCAAGTTGCTGATGTTTCAGTGGAAAAATATGGTGAAATCATCCTACAAGATGATAAAACGGCCTTTCAAACTTGGGATACCAGCCAACTGCTAGGCAAAGTGCGCGTCATTCAAGCCATTGCTGGTCGCAGCAGTGCTAAAGCGTTAAATGCACCATTGATGGCTGCCATTACGGCCGCACAATTTCCCGCAGAAAGTTATCAAACCACCTCGATCATCAACCAAGATGATGCGATTTGGGGCACAGGATCGTTTGTCAAATCTTCCGCTCAAGACAGCAAGAAAGAGTTTCCGTGGTCTTCCATGGTGCTAGATGAAGCGGGAAATGTAGCCAAAGCGTGGGATTTAAAAGAGGAATCATCAGCGATCATCGTTCAAGACAAGCAAGGTAAGGTACTGTTTGTTAAGGAAGGTGCATTGAGTGATGAGGAAATTCAAACGGTTTTAGGCTTGATCAAACAGAATTTATAATAACCTTAGGTGGCCGATAACACGGCTGCCTTTGCTAAACATATCGTGGTGAAAGGTGCTTTTATAAAAATAAGAGTACGCTTTATTCTCACAATATTGTTATATTATAACAATTATCATTTTACTACTGTATTGGTTTGATGTTTACCCGTCTACGTTGCCCCCATTACCGAGCTCAAAGCATTGCATTATGTGCCATGCTGCTGATGCTATGGTTGAATGTCGCTTATGTAGATCATCACCTCGATACTAATCCTGCGCATCACGCGCAGCATCATTGCCAACTTTTTTCTGGCTTTCAAAATGGTCTAAGCAGTGCGCTGCCTATCCTTCCTGCCGTTAGTGGCAGCGAAATTCGATCATCAGTAGAGAAAACTCAGCGTCGCCCGTCAGTTCATTACGCTTATCTTGCTCGCTCGCCTCCTCACTTTTAGACGTCTTATCTAGTTATTTATGATTTGTTACCCAAAGCCAAAGCGCTAAGGGCTATTTTGATGTTTAAAAGGAATCACCCAATGTTTATCCAACGTAAACTCGCTCTCTCTATCGGCCTAATTTTAAGCATGCCAGCACTGGCAAATGAAGAGTTTCGCCAACATGAGGCTCATGTACATGGCCACGTCGAGTTCAATATTGCTCAAGATGGGCAAGATTTACTGATTGAAATCACCGCCCCCGGCGCTGATGTAGTCGGCTTTGAACATGCACCACAAAATGATGAACAACAACAGCGCTTAAATAAAGTCCTTGAGCAGTTCAGCCACGCCGATGGCATTTTCCAACTGCCCGCTCCGGCCAAGTGTCATTTAGAAGAAAGTCGTATCGCGCATACGTTAAATGGTGAGCACCACGACCACGACCACGACCACGACCACGACCACGACCACGACCACGACCACGACCACGACCATCATGAAAAACATGATGATAAACATCAAGATAAAGATGCTCAACACGCACACCATGACCATAAAAAAGATGTGCATGATGAAGGCGAGCATAGTGGTCACGGTGAATTCACGATTCAGTACCAATATCACTGCGATAACATGCCGCAATTGCAGTACCTCGACACGCAATGGTTTAACTTGTTCCCAAATACCCAAACAATCTCTGCCAATGTACTGACAGACAAAGCACAATCTGCCTCTGAGTTGAAAACAAACAGCACTCGCATTACGTTTTAAGGCGTATAAGCAACAACCTAGAGTAAGCACACACTTACTCTAGGTTCATTGTCGTTAAAGGAATTCACAATGAGTGATTTGCATATTCTATCGCTGACGTCTGTCATTGAATTGAAAGAGGTCGAATTTCGTTGGCCGAATAGCTCACAACCAGCCTTATCTATCCAGGATCTTTGTGTAAAACGTGGAGAGCACCTTTTTATTAAAGGGCCAAGTGGTTGTGGCAAATCGACCTTACTGAGCTTACTGACTGGGATCAACCAAGCACAACGAGGGGAGGTCTCTATTTTAGGCACCAACCTGTCGACGTTAACTTCCCGTCAACGGGATCGTTTTCGAGCCGATCACATTGGCTACATTTTCCAACAATTTAATTTATTGCCTTATCTCTCAGTGATTGAAAACGTTACGCTACCTTGCCATTTTTCCAGCACTCGCAAGCAGAATGTTGCAGGCGATCTGATTGAGAAAGCAAAACAGTTACTCACTCGCTTACATCTTGCACCTGAACTACTGACTAAACCGGTTATCGAACTGAGTATTGGCCAGCAGCAGCGTGTCGCGGCGGCGAGAGCACTGATTGGAGAACCCAAGCTGATCATCGCCGATGAGCCAACCTCTGCGCTGGATCACGACAATCGACTCGCGTTTATCGAACTGTTATTGGAAGAGGCGAATCGGGCAGGTTCAACGCTGGTGTTTGTGAGCCACGATCCCACCTTAGAAGCTTTATTTGACCGCGCAGTTTACCTCCCTCAATTGAATCAGGCAGGAGTGACAGTATGAATGTAGTTACCAATCTGGCGTGGAAAAGTGTACTTAACCGCAAAACCACAGCGCTACTCTCCATTCTGACGGTTGCCATTTCAGTCATTCTGTTAATGGGGGTTGAACGCATTCGAACTCAAGCTAAAGAGAGCTTTGCTAACACCATTTCAGGGACGGATCTAATCGTCGGTGGCCGCTCTGGACAAGTCAACTTGCTGCTCTATTCGGTATTTAGAATTGGCAATGCCACCAATAATATCGACTGGAAAAGCTACCAAGCCTTCAGTGAGCATCGCAGCGTCAAGTGGGCGATCCCCATTTCATTGGGTGACTCACACCAAGGGTTTCGCGTTATGGGCACCAATCACCATTATTTCGAGCATTTCAAATATGGAAGTAAGCAACCACTCACCTTCTCTCAAGGCACTGAGTTTCATGGTTTATTTGAAACGGTATTGGGTTCAGATGTCGCCGAAACCTTAGGTTACCATATTGGCAGTGACATCATTATTGCGCATGGGATCAGCGATGTGGGTTTTAGCCGCCACGACAACCTCCCTTTCAAAGTAGTGGGGATTTTAGCGCCAACGGGAACGCCCGTAGACAAAACAGTGCATGTCTCATTAGAAGCAATTGAAGCCATTCACGTGGGTTGGGAATCGGGTGCGCATTTAGGCAATTCGCCATCCAAAGAGCAGCTTGAACAACACAACTTTCAACCCAAGCAGATCACCGCCATGTTGATCGGTTTAAAATCGAGAATTCAAACCTTTGCACTGCAACGTGAAATCAATAACTATCGCCAAGAACCCTTGAGCGCCATTATGCCCGGCGTCGCTCTGCAAGAACTGTGGGGTATGATGTCGATAGCAGAACAAGCTTTAATGGCGGTGTCGGTCTTTGTGGTGGCGGCAGGGTTACTTGGTATGCTCAGCAGCTTACTGACAAGCTTGCAGGAAAGACGCCGTGAAATGGCGATTCTGCGCGCCATGGGTGCACAACCTAAACATATTTTTGCTCTGCTTATCAGCGAAGCGACGACGCTGACCTTCATTGGCATCTGCGTTGGATTAGCGGGGTTATATTCACTGCTCGCACTGGCGCAACCTTTTATTGCGCAGCATTATGGCATTCAAATCACACTCAGCACCTTAAGCGGCTATGAGTGGCAATTATTAGCTTATGTACAGCTGGCTGGCATTATTATTGGTGTTATCCCGGCTCTACGCGCCTATAGACAATCACTTAGCGATGGAATGACCATTCGAATTTAGGACTTAACGATGAAAAAACTACTGCTTATCAGCACGCTGCTGCTATCAGTCTTGTTACCGATGTACGCACAGAGTAATGAACAAGTACTGACGCTCGATTGGATCGATCTGATCCCGGAGAACGAACGTAACCAATTCAACGCCGATGGCATGCCAGCATTGAACCATGATGGCGAAATGACGGCTGCACAATCAAAAATCGGCGGGGTTAGAAAAGAGCTCAATGGCAGCGTGGTCAAAATACCCGGCTTTGTGATCCCACTGGAAGGTGACGCCAATAACGTTACTGAGTTTCTACTGGTGCCCTACTTTGGCGCATGCATTCACGTGCCGCCACCGCCACCAAACCAAATTATTTATGTGAAATATCCGCAAGGTGCTCCAATCCAGCAGCTCTGGGATGTAATTTATCTGATTGGGACACTGAAAACCGAAAGTGTTAGCCACGATCTGGCCGAAACAGCGTATGTAATCGAAGGCACTGCGATCGAAGAATACGACGACATGTAGTTAACAAAATAGCAACCTATTGATTCATCTAAACTAAACGATATATTTAGATAAATACGCTAGCAAAGCGACATATATCAACAATAGTAAAGTAATCGATAGGTGCTTTTTCAGTCTATTTTCTTTCCAACACTTCATAAGCGCCCCACAAATTCCGATAACAATTTTAACAAGTTATTATCATTAGGGATAGCGCAAATTTATGATCTAGAACGAATGTTTTTCCTAGATGGAAAATGCGTTACACGTTACATTTTAATCCATGAATGAAATGGGTGATTGAAGCGGACATAAAATGGCAGATACCAACAACCCTGTAGTGATTGAACATCAAGCCAACTCAGGTCAAAGCCACGAAAAAAAATCGAGCTATATCAAAGACAGTGGTAGTCGCATTTTGAATATTGCTCAATATCACGGCTTAGATGCGCTGCTACAAACGGATCCGCCAGAAAAAACCTCGCTTGATCGCGCCTTATTTAGAGAACAGCAACGTAAAGAACAGCGACAAAAAAACCTAGAGCAGATCGTCAAACTGGCGCATATCTCTTGTAAAAATGAGACCGCGGGAGAGCCTGATCAAGATTGGTTACACCGCTTTTTCGATATGGCGCAAGACATCCACAACTCTTCGATGCAGCGACTTTGGGCGCAAGTACTCAAACGCGAGGTGACCAACCCCGGTTCAACCTCAATGAAAGCGCTGCAAGTATTACAAGACATGACACCAAAAGAAGCGCAGATACTCCAAAAAGCCTCAGCGTTAGCCTGCTGTTTTGGTAGCGATAACAGCCGCAAGCTGTTGGTCGGCATTCGTGCTACTAACGGTATTTTTAGTTTAGGAAAACGCATCAGCACATTTGTCATCAATATGGGTAGTTTCCAATTACCCTATTCGAGCCTGTTGGTACTGATCGAGCTTGGCTTACTGCATGCCACTGAACTGGAATCTGGAGAAATTGAACTTGAACCGGCACTGCTGTTGACCTATCAAGGCAAGAATCTGTCACTGCAATCGATGAGTAAAGGGGTAAGGCTGCTCTATTACCGTTTCAGTCCCACTGGCAATGAGCTGTGTAAGCTACTGGGTAATAAACCGAATATGCAGTACTACGATCAGATGTTGGCGGTGCTTAGCCAGAAATTCACTGTCCACACCGAAGTTGCCAGCAGCTCTTTTCATCACGCCGTCTAGCCTCAAAAAAATAAAGGGCTCAAGCTGATGAGCCCTCTTCTACATTAGGCGATAATCGCTTGTACTTGCAGCGCTGTTAGGCAAATTTCCACCAGCTCATCAATGTTTTTTTCGCCAGCCGCAAGATCGATCTCAGGGTTTTGCGGCGACTCATACTCAGAGTCAATGCCCGTAAAATTACTGATTTCACCAGCGCGCGCTTTTTTATACAGCCCCTTCGGGTCGCGCTGCTCGCACACGTCCAACTTGGTATTGACAAACACTTCGATGAATTCACCTTGTGGCAGCATATCGCGCACTAATTGACGCTCAGCGCGATGCGGTGAAATGAATGCTGATAACACGATTAACCCAGCATCGGCCATCAGCTTCGCGAGTTCACCAATACGGCGAATATTTTCTCGCCGATCTTGCTCTGAGAACCCAAGGTCGCTGCACAAGCCGTGGCGTACATTATCCCCATCGAGTAAATAGGTGTGATACCCGAGTTGAGCTAAACGCTGTTCCAACGCACCAGCAATGGTTGATTTTCCCGCCCCTGACAACCCCGTAAACCACAATACTGCTGGCTGTTGTTGTTTTAAATTGGCGCGGAACGACTTATTCACCGTATGCTGATGCCAAACAACATTTTCATCTTTATTAGCCAAATTCGTACCCATTACTCAATCCTTTGCTGTCTCAAACTAGCCAATAGAGGGACGCTATAAGCGGCAATCCCTCACACCGAATCACCACAGTTAAACCTTGAGTAACTGACGAAGATCTTTGGCTTCCCAGTGTGGAAAGTGCTTGCGGATCAAGGCATTCAATTCCACTTCAAATGCAGAATGGGCGCTTTGAGCATGAGCGATGTTTTGCAAACTATCTCGAACTAAGCCCGCCCCCACCGTCACATTCGTCAGGCGATCGATGATGATAAAACCACCAGTATTTGCACTGTCTAAGTATTTATCCAGCGCGATCGACTCTGTTAGCGACCATTCACACAAGCCAATGCCATTGAGCGGCAACTCTTCACTGTGATAAGTCGATAAATTATTAATATCGTACTGGTGACGCACCGCTTGCAACTGGCCGACGATTTTCTTACCTGCAATTTTGATGTTGTATTCACGCCCGGCTTTGAGCGGTTGTTCTGTCATCCAGACCACATCGGCTAATAGATGGTTAGTTGATTCAACCTGCGCTCCTTGCAGCACAATAAGATCACCACGGCTGATGTCAATTTCATCGCTGAGCGTTAACGTCACCGCTTGGCCTGCTTGCGCTTGCGGCAAATCTCCATCGAAAGTAACAATACGTGCCACGGTGGATGTTTTTCCAGACGGAAGTGCAGTGATTGCATCTCCAACGCTGATACTGCCTGCTGCAATCGTGCCTGCAAAACCGCGAAAATCGAGATTCGGTCGGTTCACATACTGCACAGGAAAACGAAACTCACTGGCTCCTTTTTGCTGATCAACGTCCACCGTTTCAAGCAGCTCCAGCAGTGATGGGCCTTGATACCAACGCATATGTTGGCTTGCTTCGACCACGTTGTCCCCTTCCAGAGCAGAAAGCGGGATGATCTGAATATCAGTATCACCTTGCAGATGCTTTGAAAATTCCACGTAGTCTTGACGGATCTGCTCAAAACGATCTTGTGAGTAATCGACCAGATCCATCTTATTCACCGCCACCACAAAATGCTTCAAACCTAACAGATTAGCAATGAATGAGTGGCGACGCGTTTGATCCAAAATGCCTTTACGGGCATCGATCAAAATCACCGCGAGATCGCAAGTGGATGCGCCCGTCGCCATATTGCGCGTGTACTGCTCATGCCCCGGAGTATCGGCAATGATGAATTTGCGCTTTTGAGTAGAGAAATAGCGATACGCCACGTCAATGGTGATCCCTTGCTCACGTTCCGCTTGCAGGCCATCAACTAACAGAGCTAAATCGGGGCGCTCGCCCGTCGTGCCAACACGCTGGCTATCGGAATGGACGGCGGCCAGTTGATCTTCATAAATCTGTTTTGTGTCATGAAGCAAACGACCAATCAAGGTACTTTTTCCATCATCAACTGAGCCACAAGTCAGAAATCTCAGTAACGATTTGTGCTGGTGTTGCGTGAGATAAGCTTCAATACCGATCTCAGAAAGCTGAGCCTGAACTGCACTATTCATAATCTTTCCTTAGAGGCTTAGAAATAACCTTGGCGTTTTTTCAATTCCATCGATCCTGATTGATCGTGGTCGATCGCGCGGCCTTGTCGTTCACTGGAAGTGGCCACCAGCATCTCTTCAATGATGCCCGTTAGCGTATTGGCCTCTGATTCAATTGCGCCAGTAAGTGGATAACAACCTAACGTGCGAAAACGCACACTCTTGTGCTGTACTTCTTCTCCAGGTTGCAGCTTCATCCGCTCATCATCAACCATGATCAGCATCCCATCGCGTTCGACAACTGGGCGAATGTCCGATAAATACAGCGGTACGATCTCGATGTTTTCCAAATAGATGTATTGCCAAATATCCAATTCAGTCCAGTTCGACAACGGGAAAACACGAATGCTCTCACCTTTATTGATTTGGCCGTTGTAGGTTTTCCATAGCTCCGGACGCTGGTTCTTCGGATCCCACGTGTGGTTCTTGTCACGAAAAGAATAAACACGCTCTTTCGCGCGTGATTTCTCTTCATCACGACGCGCACCACCAAAAGCAGCATCAAAACCATATTGGTTCAACGCTTGTTTTAAACCTTGGGTTTTCATGATGTCGGTATGCTTTGAAGAACCATGCTCAAAAGGGCTGATCCCCATCGCGATCCCTTCTGGGTTTTTGTGTACCAAAAGCTCAAAACCATACTTGTGCGCCATACGATCACGAAATTCGATCATTTCACGAAATTTCCAATCGGTGTCCACATGCAGTAGTGGGAAGGGAATTTTCCCCGGATAAAAAGCCTTGCGCGCTAAATGCAGCATCACCGAAGAGTCTTTACCAATCGAATACATCATTACTGGGTTATCAAATTCAGCGGCCACTTCACGTAAAATATGAATACTTTCGGCTTCGAGCTGTTGTAAATGGGTTAAGCGTTGTTGATCCATCTGCATGCTTCCTTTTCGCTCGCATTGCGAGCCTTGTGCAATGAGAAATTGGTTTGAGTATTGAGTTGGAAATAACTGACTTGCCTTGCAATCAGGCGTAATTCACTTGGTTTTGCTGCGCGGGTTGTTCACCAAACCAATGCAGTTTTTCCGACAGCGCCACCACTTCGCCCACCACAATCAAGGCCGGAGCCTGTGCCTGCGCCGCCAGTTGTGATAAGTCACTGAGCTGCCCTTTGAAGACTTTTTGCGAACGCTGAGTACCGCGTTCAATAATCGCGATTGGTGTGTTGGCTTGGCGTCCATGTTCAATCAACTGCTGCTGGATATAACTCGACTTCATCAAGCCCATGTAAATGACTAAGGTTTGATTACCACGCGCCAATGTTGACCAATCCATGTCATCGTTTTCCGCTTTAAGGTGACCGGTGACAAACAGAGCGGATTGCGCATAATCACGATGAGTCAGTGGAATTCCCGCATAGGCCGTTGCGCCTGCCGCCGCTGTAATACCGGGGATCACCTGGAATTTCACCCCCGCATCAAACAGCACTTCCAACTCTTCACCACCGCGGCCAAACATAAACGGATCGCCGCCTTTAATACGCACGACTTTGTAACCTTGCTGCGCAAAATCGATCAGCAATTGATTGGTTTTTTCTTGAGGAACACTGTGGTGTCCAGCGCGCTTACCCACGCAGACTAAGATGGTATCGCTCGGCACCAGCGCCATAATTTCATCAGACACTAGGTAGTCGTACAACACCACGTCGGCTTGTTGTAGAAAGCTCAACGCTTTGAGCGTCAGCAGTTCTGGGTCACCCGGCCCTGCACCAATCAAAGCCACTTCACCGCAGGTCAATTGGCTTTTGACGTACGATGGAGCGCTACTTGCCAAAGCATCATTGTTGACCGCAACTAAGCGCGGCCCTTTGATTGGCAACTGAGAAATGGTTTCCGTCGTACTCATTGTTGTTATCCATAACTTAATTCATGGATGCATTATGGCGGGCTCTTCATATTACCTGAAATTCTAAAATTTCATTTTTTATATCAAAAGCTGATAAGGGAATGGATAATTCCGAATAAGAAGTGACTATCTCTCTGATTAAAAGCCAATCAATGATGAGATCTTGTCGACAGAATGCCGGTGAGTTAACGCGTAACATCACAAATTGATATTCATTGAAATCATCGTTTCATAAGATTTTGTTACATTAGACGAGTTATTTGTTCCCTACCCCTAACTGGAGTACACAATGAAAGTGGCAGTGAAACCTCTCTCCATCGCGATTTTGAGCGGTATGTTAGCAATGGCTGGCCCAGCAATGGCGGACACCATTAAACTGCGTATCGTCGAAACGACCGATATTCACACCAATGTGATGGATTACGATTACTACAAAGACAAGCCATCGAACCAGATTGGTTTATCTCGTGCGGCGACGTTAGTGAAGCAAGCGCGCAGCGAAGTCGAAAACAGCATTTTGGTCGATAACGGTGATTTACTCCAAGGTAGCCCAATGGGTGACTATATGGCCGCCAAAGGCATCAAAGTTGGTGAGGTTCACCCAGTTTACAAAGCGATGAATCAGCTCGGCTACGATGTAGGTAACATTGGTAACCATGAATTTAACTACGGTTTGTCCTTTTTAAAGGAGAGTATTAACGACGCCGCATTCCCGTATGTCAATGCCAACGTCTATGACCAACAAACGGGCAAACACCTCTTCAATCCCTATCTCATTAAAACGCACACGTTCAAAGATACCGATGGCAAAGAGCACCAAATTAAAGTGGGTTACATTGGTTTTGTCCCACCACAAATCATGGTGTGGGATAAGAAAAACCTGGATGGCAAAGCGTTTGCCAAAGACATCAAGCAAACAGCCGAGGAGCTGATCCCGCAGATGAAGAAAGAGGGTGCCGATGTGATCGTGGCAATCCCGCACTCTGGTGTCTCAGCTAACCCATATTCCGTTGGTGCAGAAAACTCGGTTTACTACCTCACCCAAGTAGAAGGCATTGACGCGATTGCTTTTGGTCACTCTCACGCGGTATTCCCTAGCCAAGATTTTGCCAAACTGCCAGGAGCAGATGTGACTAAAGGCACCATTAATGGCGTAACCGCTGTCATGCCGGGGCGCTGGGGTAGCCATGTTGGTGTGATGGATCTGACTTTGCAAAGCAAAGATGGCCAATGGTCAGTCGTGAATGGTCAATCCCAAGCTCGCCCAATCTTCGATAAAGCCAATAAGAAATCACTGGCAGCAGCCGATACAGGCATAGTGAAAGCCTTAGAGTCGGACCATAAAGGCACGCGAGATTTCGTGAATCAACCGATTGGCCAAGCGAATGATGTGATGTACAGCTTTTTAGCCTTGGTACAAGATGACCCAACCGTGCAAATCGTTAACCTTGCACAAAAAGATTATGTGGAACGCTTTATTCAAGGCGACCCAGATCTTGATGGTTTGCCGGTGTTATCGGCCGCAGCCCCTTTCAAAGTTGGTGGCCGTAAAGATGATCCTGCCGGTTTCACCGAAGTCGAAGCTGGCCAACTGACATTTCGTAACGCAGCAGATCTCTATCTTTACCCTAATACATTAGTCGCGCTGAAAATGACGGGTAAAGAAGTGAAGGAATGGTTGGAATGCAGCGCGGGGCAGTTTAATCAGATTGATCCGCACAGCACTCAACCACAATCCTTGATCAATTGGGCTGATTTCCGCACGTATAACTTTGATGTGATGGATGGGGTGAATTACCAAATCGATGTGACTCAACCCGCCAAATACGATGGTGATTGTAAAGTGGCGCATAAAGATGCTGAGCGCATTGTAGGCTTAACTTATCAAGGTAAACCTATCGATGTAAAACAGACCTTTATTGTCGCCACCAATAACTACCGCGCTTACAGCAATAAATTTGCAGGCACGGGCGCACAATTTGTTGCCTTTGACTCACCCGACGAAAACCGCACGGCCGTCGCCAACTACATTTCGCGCGTGAGTAAAGAAAAAGGTCAAGTTACGCCAAGTGCTGATAACAACTGGTCGTTTGCTCCGATTAAAACCAATACTGCATTAGATATTCGTTTTGAAACCTCTCCAAGTGAGAAAGCAGCACAGTTCATCAAAGAGAAAGGCCAATACCCAATGACTTTGGTGGAAAACGATGAGGTTGGTTTTGCGGTTTACAGGATTGACCTTACCCAATAACCCCCCACTCAAATCGATTGAAAGAGGCCAATGAATTAAGGCGCTTTCACCCCACAAACGCAGCCTTTCGCTGCGTTTTTTATTTCCCGCTCGACAACCTAACTCTGATCTTGATGGTTCTTGACTATCCACGCTTCATTTAAGGTTCGTTACAACCTCTGTTTAATTTTCAAACATTAGTTTGATTAAATTTAATTATAAAAAATCATCAAATATGCAATTTTTCTATTCTTTGGCAGGTCTTTGTCCTCGTAATGAGAATAAAAGCGCAATCAGCGCCTTATTCTATACTTGATCATAATTTGCTAAGGAGGAAGTGTGGGGCTTGCTATCGACATTCAAACCTTTCTAACAGCCGGAAGTCATTCACTGACTTTACTATTCATCGGCGTAATTTTGCTTTCCTATTTGTTAGAGGATGTCGCTATTGTCACCGCCGCCACACTGGCTTTACAAAATCTCATGCCACCTGGCTTGGCGTTGTTGGCTATTTTTGTCGGCATTGTTAGTGGCGATCTCGGTTTGTATTACTTAGGCCAAGTGGCACAACGCGTTCGTCCGCTCCGCTATCAAGCGCTGACCAATAAACATTTTCGAACCGTCCGTCGCAAGCTGCACCATCATACTTTTTTAAATCTGTTTATTATTCGCTTTGTCCCCGGCCTAAGAACGGTGGGCTTTACTTTGAGCGGTTTTTTTTCTATTCCGTTGGCGCTATTTCTGTGCTCCGTACTGACGGCCACAGCGCTGTGGACACTGATCGTTTTTTCAACGCTTTATTACCTAGGGAGTCAGGTTTGGCAACAGTCCTCTCCTTATCAATGGATCATTATTCCTATCGCGGTTGGGCTATTAATGCTCACCAATCGTCTTCTCAACAAATCATTTTCTAAAGGATTGTCATGAACGCCAAATTAGAAATGCCTTGCATTGCACATGGCAAAATCAACGCGGGTATGCCGCTTTTAGAGCAAGACACCAAACGCAGCATTTCTCCTTATGAATTTCTGCCCAGTTGGTTTTTCTACACTCCTGTAGTGATTCAAAGCCTGCTGCAAGGGCTGCGTTATGGCAACTGGGGCTTACCCTTAATTGCAAACCCCGGCATCAAGCTCAGCGGCATGGTTGGAGAGTCAAAACACGACATTCTTAATCTAGCCGGTGAATACGCTCAGCAGTGGATATCGCCCTTTATCACCCGAACGAAAAGCCATCAAACCGCTCAGCAGCAAACAGCACAGGCTCTGTCTGCAATGCAACAAGCATCGTTGGATTTCCCTCTTGTCGCTAAACCAGATTTAGGCTGCCGCGGCGTTGGCGTCAAACTGCTGCAAAATGAACAACAACTGAGTGACTACATCCAATCATTCCCGATTAACGCCCGTTTTTTACTGCAACAAAAAGCGCCGTATCAAGCTGAAGCTGGCGTGTTTTATGTGCGCTATCCCGGTGAGGCTCAAGGCAACATTATTTCCATCACGCTCAAGTACGCCCCGTTTGTCACTGGGGATGGCATTCACACTTTAAAGCAGTTAATTGAACGCTGCCCACGCGCGGGGCAACTCCCTCACCTCTATTTTCCTCGCCACCTTGAGAAGCTCGATTGGGTTCTTGAAGCAGGGCAGGAGTTTCAACTCGCCTTTGCGGGCAGCCATAGTCGCGGATCGATTTTCCGCAATGGTAACCGTTACATTACTCGCGCTCTCACCAACAAGCTGGATGAGATTTTTAACAATGTTGACGGGTTTCATTATGGGCGGCTCGATATCAAGTTTGCCAATATTCACCAATTGATGGCTGGAGAACAGTTCACGATTTTGGAAATCAATGGCGCAAGCAGTGAAGCCGCTCATATTTGGGATAGAGAAACACCGCTGCGTGAGATCTTCTCAACCTTACTTAGGCAGTACCGAATCTTATTCGACATTGGCGCGCAGCAGCGAAAGTTAGGCCATCAAACACCCAAAATGGCTGAACTGCTGAACGCTTGGCGCAAAGAAAAGGCCTTAACCGAACACTACCCAAGCACGGATTAACCTTATCCATAAGAACAATCATAGGGATAGAAATATGTTTGCAATCATCACAAGTTCACAACAAAGCGCATCGCAGCCTAATCATGCCCCCGTGATCCAAGGCGGCATTGAAACACTGGAACAAGCGCACCAGTTTCTCGAACAGTTAGAAGATAGGCACTACACCCACTTAGCCACGCCAATTGTCGCCAGTTCAGTGGGGCAACATTTTCGTCATTGGTTGGATCTGTTTCATGCGCTGGCTAACTCAACTAGCACTATTGATTACAACCAACGCCGCCGGGGCCACCTCGTTGAGACGTCCCGCGCTGCGGCCTTGGCCGAAATTGAGTATTTAATTCAATGGTTAACGCAGTGCTCGGCCTCACTCCAAAAATCCGTTACGGTACTTGTTGAAACCTCATTGCAGGAAACGCAAGTGTGCTCTCTCTCATCAACATGGGAGCGAGAGTTAAGCTTCGCCACTTTGCATGCACAGCACCATTTTGCGATGGCTAAAGTGGTCGCTCATTTGCTGCATGTAGAAACCGATGCCGCTTTCGGCTTAGCGCCAGCCACGGCCTCCTTCATTCGGGGGCAATAACATGTGCTCAGTTTCTTGGTTACTCGACAAACACGGCTATCATCTGTTTTTTAACCGTGATGAACAAAAAAACCGCCCATTAGCGTTGCCACCTAAACAATACACGCAAGCTGGTGTTGAAGTGTTGATGCCGATTGATCCTGCCGGTGGAGGCAGTTGGATCAGCCTTAATGAATGCGGTTTGGCTTTGTGCTTGCTCAATAATTACCAAGGTAATATCCCCCAAGGAGCCGATGCCGAACGCTTAGTGAGCCGCGGTCAATTGCTTAAGCATTTATCCAGTCAAATCAGTGTTGAGAAGGTTATCCAAGCGTTTGCACAGCTCAACCTTCAGCAATTTGCACCATTCACTTTGCTTGCTTTCGACCCTGATTTAACTGATGTACAAGGCAATGTAATGGCTCTGGCGTGGAATGGTGAACAGAGCCAAATCGCAATGACGCAATCGCCTCTATTTTCATCCAGTGTCGATTTAGAACAGGTGCAACACTACCGCTCGCAGCTCTATCAAGCTTTAATCGCCGAGGAAGATAGTGTGCAACAGCGCCTAAAGTTTCACGCCCACCACCATGTCGCCCATCCACATTGGGCACCCTGTATGCATCGTCAAGATGCGCACACCGTTAGCTTTACCTATTTACGCGTCACACAACAGCAGCAGTATATGACCTATATCTCAGGTTCACCTTGCTTACAGCTCAGTGAGACATCACTCCACCAGCAGCGTGATGAGATCGACAAAACCACACCTTGGGTCGCCAATTTATGAGGAATCAACAATGAAACGTTTACTAGGACTATTACTGCTGTTTGTCAGCAGCGTGAGCCTCGCTGAGGATGAAATTTACACCAGCTTTCTGAGCAATAAAGCGCTGAGTGGCTACGACACCGTCGCCTACTTCACCAAAGGAGAGCCAGTAAAAGGCTCCTCCGATTTTTCGACCCTTTATAAAAATGCTCAGTGGTATTTTTCTTCAAAAGAGAACCTTGAACTGTTTCTGAATAACCCTAACCAATATGCGCCGCAGTATGGCGGCTACTGCGCTTGGGCCGTCTCTGAAAAGAACGATTTTGCTCCGGGAGATCCCAATCAATGGGCGATTGTCGACGACAAGCTCTATCTCAATTACGACAAAAAGATCAAAACATTATGGGATGCCAACCAAGCGGTGCACATCCAACAGGCCGATAAAAATTGGCCCAATTTAATTAAGTAGGAGCTACACCATGACGTTTAAAGCTAGCCAACATCTTCCCTCACTCTTGATTGCGTTTGTTTTTATTCAATCGCTTGTCTTTAAATTTTCCGGCTCTTACGAAACCAACTATATTTTTGGCACCTTAGGTGCGTGGTCTGGCCTCGGTTGGTTTGCTGTGTATGGCGGGTATTTAATCGGAACGGCTGAACTGATAGCCTCTATTTTGCTGTTTAGCCGCTGGCATGGCCTTGGTGCACTGATGAGCGTCGGCATTATGAGTGGTGCGATTTTCTTTCATTTATTTACGCCTCTTGGCATTGTGATGCCAGAGTTTAACCAAGTAGGAGAAGTGGTCGGCAATGATAGCGGCCTGCTATTTGCGATGGCTTGTCTTGTTTGGTTGTGTGCGGCTTTTTTGGTGCGACGAGATCTCAAAAACGGTGATGGTTTATTGCACCAGTGGCTGAATAAAGGAGTGTAATTATGCTAGCCAGTCCTTTTCGTTTACCACGACACACTCCATTTGGCGTCGCAGAATCAATTGTTGAATGGGCCTCTGGGCTTGCAATACTGGATAAACTGTATCAGCAGCGTCCTGCCAAACCCTCTTGCTTTGAGTTTATGCGCTACACGCTAGCGGCACTCAATATCGAATATCGCCTTGCTTTGGGCAGCATCGATAACATTCCACAAACAGGCCCAGTGGTGATCGTCGCTAACCACCCGCTGGGCGCAATTGAAGGGGTGATATTAGCCGATTTAATTGGTTCAGTACGCACCGATATTAAAGTGCTGGCGAATCAATTGCTAAAGCGCCTGCCTGAAATTAGTGAACTCTTTATCGGTGTCGATGTGTTCAATAGCAAAAGTGCTCGCAGCACCAATGCGCAAGCTATTCGAGATGCGAACCTTCATTTGGCTCAAGGTGGCTTATTGATTATCTTCCCCGCTGGTGAGGTATCTACTTACCCCAAAGGATCGCAAACACTGTCGGATATCGAATGGAGTCAATCCGTCGCCAAATTTGTTAAACGCGCCCAAGCCACCACCGTCCCGATCTTTATTAATGGTAAAAATAGCACTCTGTTTTATCAAGCGGGGCGAATTCATCCACTACTGCGAACGGCATTGCTCGGCCGCGAGCTACTGAATAAGCAGGCGCACAACATTGAAATTTCCATCGGCAATCCCATCCCCTATTCCGAAATAAAAGCATTTGAACAAGAACGGGACATTGTTCATTATCTGCGTCTCAATACCTATTTAATGAGTGCAACACCTTCCGCAACGCCATCCTCACCAGAATTAGTGACATCGCCCCTTCCTATTATTGATGCGCTTATTGTAGAGAAGCTTGAGCAAGATCTCGCCGCGCTGCCAAGCGAAAGCAAGCTCTTAGAGCAAGGTGATTGGATTGTCTATTGCGCCGCAAGCGAGCAGTTGCCCCACATACTGCAAGAGATTGGTCGAATTCGTGAAGAGAGTTTTCGCGCCGTAGGTGAAGGAAGCGGCTTAGCTTGTGATCTTGATGAGTATGATCGCCATTACTACCAACTCTTTGTTTGGCACAAGAAAGACCGTCAAATTGTTGGAGCTTATCGATTGGGGTTAGTGGATGAACTGATAGCGAAGCAAGGGTTAGCAGGGCTCTATTCCCGTAGCTTATTTCAGTATGATGAAGCCTTCATCAACACACTAGATACCAGTATTGAGCTAGGCCGCTCGGTGGTTTCCTCGAAATACCAGCGCAACCTCAACTCACTGTTAATGCTGTGGAAAGGTATTGCTGCGTTTGTCGCGCGTCATCCACAATATACGCACTTGTTTGGCCCAGTAAGCATTAGCAACGATTACAGCCACACCGCGCGACAATTAATGGCCGCCACACTCTCTATTCATCATTATGATCATGAAAAGGCAACCTTGGTTTCACCTTCCACTCCACTACGGTGCAATGGGAACACATTTTGGCAAACCAACTTGCTCTCCTCTTTGGCAAGCATTTCTCTGCTGTCGAAAGTGTTAGCAAAAATGGAAAATGGCAAGGGCCTTCCTGTATTGCTGCGCCAATATTTAGGGATGAATGGCAAGCTCGTCTGTTTTAATGTCGACCCCGCGTTTAACAATGCGTTAGATGGCTTAATTGTGGTGAACTTGAAACAAGTTCCACTGCATACACTGGCAAAATACATGGGTAAAGAGCAGGCCAGCGCTTATTTGGATTCGACACCTTTCAGTTCAAAGCCCTCATAAACGCAAAAGCCAGCAAGTTGTTCGCTGGCTTTAATTCTAAATGAAGGGGCTTATTTTAGAAGGCGTGCTCTAAATTGGCGTCCTTTCATCTTACCGCTTTCCATTTTCTTCAGTGCTTTTTTCGCCACCGATTTATGGACTGCAACGTAGCTGCGCATCGGTAACATGTTAATTTTACCGACATATTGACCGTCAATACCGTCGTTACTGGTCAACGCCCCTAGAATATCTCCCGGGCGCACTTTCTGCTTTTTACCGCCATCAATCTGGATAGTGACCATATTGGCTTGATAAGGCGCGTTGTTTAGCGCACTGGCATCAGGCAATTTAGCAGGTTCGATGGGCATATCCATATATTCATCAATCATCGCCACTCGGTGCATTTCACTGTCACTGAAGAAGCTAAAGGCTAAACCTTTACTGCCCGCTCGGCCAGTACGCCCAATGCGGTGCACGTGCACTTCAGGATCACGTGATAACTCAAAGTTAAATACCGCATCTAAGTTATCGACATCAAGGCCACGTGCCGCCACATCGGTTGCAACTAAAATGGAGATACTTTTATTAGCAAACTGCACCAAAGCTTGGTCACGGTCACGCTGCTCTAAATCACCATGCAGTTCCACCACACTAAAGCCCTTGTGATGTAGATCTTCAGCAACACTTTGTACTTCTTTCTTTGTATTACAGAACACCACGGCAGATTCAGGCTGATGGTGTAAAAGCAGTAGTTCTAACGCGCGATCACGCGCCTCTGTACCCTCTACTTTATAAAAATATTGCTGAATGCTGGACGTATCATGGGTGGATTCAACTTTGACCATTTCAGGCTCACGCATAATCCGCTGCGCAATTTGTTTGATTTGATTTGGGAACGTAGCACTAAACAGCAATGTTTGACGGCTGGTTGGCGTTTCATTGATGATCGCATCCAGCGCTTCTTGGAAACCCATTTCGAGCATTCGGTCCGCTTCATCAAGCACTAACGTATTGAGTTCAGAGAGATCGATACGACCTTTGTCTAAATGGTCAAGAATACGCCCCGGAGTACCAACCAAAATATGTGCACCGTGCTCTAACGAACCAATTTGTGGACCCATTGGCATGCCGCCACACAAGGTGAGCACTTTAATATTATGAATGGCGCGGCCGAGTGTACGAATATCCGTTGCGACTTGATCAGCTAACTCCCGCGTTGGGCATAGCACCAAAGCTTGAACGCGAAAACGCTTAACGTTGAGGTTAGATAATACGCCTAAACCAAACGCTGCTGTTTTTCCTGAGCCTGTTTTTCCTTGGCCAATCACATCCTTACCCGCCAAAATGGTTGGCAAGCTTAACGCCTGAATCGGCGTCATCTTGGTGTATCCCAAAGTATCGAGGTTAGAAAGAAGTTCTGGTTGTAGATTTACCGTTGAAAAAGAGAGATTACTCAAGAGACCGTCCTTTCGTTAGACGAAAATTAAACGCCTATTATCGTTATTTAACCTCGTGTGGCTAGTGAATCTTTATTTATCATTCATCAAGTTTGTAGCTCACTCTTAACCTTTGTTAATGAATCATGCACTTAAGCTTGATAGAGTAACAACATCCATTTTTAAAGGGGCACTACGATGATTACTTGGCACTGTCTTTCATTCTCACAATTAACCACTCACCAACTTTATGCGCTACTTAAACTGCGCGTCGATGTCTTTGTGGTCGAACAAACCTGTCCTTACCCTGAATTGGATAATAAGGATATTCAGCCAGGTGTTTTTCATTTAATTGGTGAACAGGATCAGCAGATTGTTGCCTGCGCGCGCTTACTCCCTGCGGGGATTAGCTACCCAAGTGTCAGCATTGGTCGCATTGCAACCCAAAAAGAAGCGAGAGGAAATGGCCTTGGACACCAATTAATGCAGCAAGCATTAGCCGAATGCCAGAAGCTGTGGCCCAATCAAGATATTGAAATTGGTGCACAGCACTATCTTGCTAGCTTCTATCAAAGTTATGGTTTTCAACAAACGTCGGCGATGTATCTAGAAGATGATATCCCGCATATCGACATGCAGCTCAGCAAGTAAATAGCCCCCTTGATCAAAGCGTGTTATTTACTGCGGCCAAATCCGCCATCTGAGCGCCTGAAAAACATCACTGATTGATCGTTTTTCTCAAGTTGCAGGATATCGAGTTGCCCATCAGCCGCGAGTTTGAAGCGAACTAATTGGCCTTGGGTAATTTGGCTGAGCGGTTTGTCACTGCCTTCAATTTTGACTAAGGCATTAAGATCAGACATCGGTAAATCATTTGCCCGAAAAACCTGCGACAAAGTGTCCCCGTTTTTAACCGTGTACTCTCGCCAGAACTCAGATTTACGATCGGTTTGTTGAGGCGTTTTTTGTTCACTCAACCCAACCGTATTAATGCTGATTTCCACACGCTCACTACTTTTCGGTAGAGCGGCCTGCTCTGTTCGCTCAGGAAAAGGAATAATAATGAGCAAACACACTACTGGAACGATCGCTAATAAAGCGCGCTGGTGAAGCTTAGGCAGCGCCAGCCAAACTGTGCGAACACGTAAAATAGGGCCACGCCAATCGAATGCATGCCACTTCTGTTGGATAAACGCTAAATAATCAGTTTGCGGTTTCTTCTTGTGACGACGATTCATCTTAACCCGTCTCCTTTTCTGTCGAGCTACAGTATAAAAACTCAAGAGGGATCAGTATAGAGCCAAGGTGGCGATAACGTAAACGTTGACACAATCTTGAACATTTTTCTTTGGGATCTGCGATTTGTCACAACCTGAAGGTTCAATATTGGATATTTCCCATTAGCATTTCATCCCATGCTTGAAACTGATATCCTTTGGCACTTGTTTATTTACATAAAAAGAGTGACTGTTTATGTCTGAAGTAAAATTTGACACGGTAGAGCAAAAAGCAAGCTACGGTATCGGTCTACAAATGGGACAACAACTTGCGGGTAGTGGTCTAGAAGGACTTAACGTTGACGCCATCGCCGCAGGTATCGCAACCGCATTAGTAGGCGACATGCCATCAATTGAAATTGATGAAATCAATAATGCACTGCAAGAGTTGCACATGCGTGCAGAATCTCTACGCCAAGAAGCTGCCAAAGCAGCCGCCGCCGACGGTGAAGTATTCTTAACAGATAACGCACTACGCCCTGAAGTGACCGTTCTTGAATCTGGTCTACAGTACGAAATTCTTACAGAAGGTACGGGGGATATCCCGACATCTGACAAGCAAGTACGTGTTCATTACCACGGTGAATTGACTGACGGTACAGTATTTGATAGCTCTGTATCTCGCGGTCAACCAGCTGAATTCCCAGTAACAGGTGTAATCAAAGGTTGGGTAGAAGCACTACAACTGATGCCTGTGGGTTCAAAATGGAAACTCTATATTCCACAAGATCTTGCCTATGGTGAGCGTGGCGCTGGCGCTGCAATTCCTCCTTTTGCAGCTCTAGTATTTGAAGTAGAGCTACTCGATATTCTATAAATAGAATTGATAGTGAGAAGGTTGGCATTCGCTGACCTTTTTTTATTAGTATTTCTTACTTAGCATCTATCAAAAACGACACTACGCATACTTATCTGGTTAGCCCGTGTTCAAAGATAAAATCTACGCATACAAAAAAGCCGAGTATTACTACTCGGCTTTTTTAATTATACGAACTGATTACTCAGCAGCAGCTTCTACAGCTACTTCTGGGCGATCGACAAGCTCAATGTATGCCATTGGAGCTTTATCACCAGTACGGAAACCGCACTTTAGGATACGTGTGTAGCCGCCTTGGCGAGCTGCAAAACGTGGACCTAGTTCGTTAAATAGTTTTGCCACAACTTCGTTATCACGAGTGCGAGCAAATGCTAGACGACGGTTTGCAACACTGTCAGTCTTAGCTAGTGTAATCAAAGGCTCAACGACGCGACGTAGCTCTTTTGCTTTTGGCAAAGTAGTCTTGATAACTTCATGACGTACTAGAGAGCTAGCCATGTTGCTGAACATCGCTTTGCGATGACTGCTGTTGCGGTTGAGTTGACGACCACTCTTACGATGGCGCATGACCTAATCCTTCTAACTAGTATCGATTAATCTTCAGCGATAGACGCTGGCGGCCAGTTCTCTAGGCGCATACCCAAAGATAGACCACGTGATGCAAGCACGTCTTTAATCTCTGTAAGAGATTTCTTACCAAGGTTTGGCGTTTTAAGTAGCTCAACCTCAGTGCGCTGTACTAGATCACCGATGTAGTGAATCGCTTCTGCTTTCAAACAGTTAGCAGAGCGAACTGTTAGTTCAAGATCGTCTACAGGACGCAGTAGGATTGGATCGAATTCTGGCTTCTCTTCCTTCTCCTCAGGTACACGTACATCACGAAGATCTACGAACGCATCCAATTGTTCAGCAAGAATAGTTGCTGCACGACGGATTGCTTCCTCAGGTTCTAGAGTACCGTTCGTTTCCATATCGATAACGAGCTTATCTAAATCAGTACGTTGTTCTACGCGAGCGGCTTCCACAGAGTAGGCAATTTTGTCTACTGGGCTGTAAGTAGCATCTACAAGTAGACGACCGATTGGACGCTCATCTTCTTCAGTATGGATACGAGCTGAAGCTGGAACATAACCACGACCACGTTCTACTTTGATACGCATAGCGATCTCAGCGTTGTCATCCGTTAGATGACAAATCACGTGCTCAGGGTTAGTGATCTCTACATCACCATCATGGGTGATGTCACCTGCAACAACAGGGCCCGAGCCTGATTTGTTCAGCGTAATGAACACTTCATCTTTGCCTTCGGCAACGCGAACAGCCAAACCTTTTAGGTTCAGAAGGATCTCAAGGATATCTTCTTGAATGCCTTCTTTGGTGCTGTACTCGTGTAGTACGCCTTCAATCTCCACTTCAGTTACAGCACAACCTGGCATTGAAGATAGAAGAATACGGCGAAGTGCATTACCCAGAGTATGGCCGAAACCACGCTCTAACGGCTCAAGAGTTACTTTTGCGTGTGTCGTGCTAATCTGTTCGATATCAACAAGACGTGGCTTAAGAAATTCTGTTACAGAACCCTGCATTGTGTCCTCTCTTTAGTTTAACCTTACTTAGAGTAAAGCTCGACGATCAATTGTTCGTTGATGTCAGCTGACAGGTCAGAACGCTCAGGCATACGCTTGAATGTACCTTCCATTTGGCCGCCATCTACTTCAATCCAAGTTGGTTTTTCGCGTTGTTCAGCAACTTCTAGAGCTGCTTTAATGCGAGATTGCTTTTTAGCTTTCTCACGGATTGCAACAACGTCGTTAACCGCAACATTGAAAGAAGGAACGTTTACAACTTTACCGTTAACTAGGATAGCTTTGTGGCTTACTAGCTGACGTGCTTCTGCGCGAGTAGCGCCAAAGCCCATGCGGTAAACTACGTTATCAAGACGACCTTCAAGAAGCTGAAGTAGGTTTTCACCAGTATTGCCTTTAAGACGTGCAGCTTCTTTGTAGTAGTTACGGAATTGTTTTTCTAGAACGCCATAAATACGACGAACTTTTTGCTTCTCACGAAGCTGAACACCGTACTCAGATAGACGACCGCGACGAGCGCCGTGTACACCTGGTGCGTTGTCAATTTTACACTTGGTATCAATCGCACGAATGCCTGACTTAAGGAACAAGTCAGTACCTTCGCGGCGGCTAAGCTTCAGCTTAGGACCCAAATATCTTGCCATGATCTTTCTCCAATCTTCCTAGAAACGTTATACGCGGCGTTTCTTAGGTGGACGACAACCGTTATGAGGGATTGGTGTCGCATCAACAATGTTAGTGATACGGAAACCAGCAGCGTTCAGTGCGCGAACAGTTGATTCACGACCTGGACCTGGACCCTTAACCATAACCTCTAGGTTCTTAAGGCCGTATTCTTTAGCCATTTCAGCACAACGCTCAGCAGCAACCTGTGCAGCGAACGGAGTAGACTTACGAGAACCGCGGAAACCAGAACCACCAGCAGTTGCCCAAGCTAGAGCATTACCTTGACGGTCTGTGATAGTTACGATTGTGTTATTGAAAGATGCATGGATGTGCGCTACGCCATCAGCAACTTGCTTGCGTACACGCTTACGTGCGCGAGTTGGTTGTTTTGCCATTGTACTCTATACCCTTCCGACTATTTCTTGATCGGTTTACGCGGACCCTTACGGGTACGAGCGTTGGTTTTAGTACGCTGTCCACGTAGTGGTAGACTGCGACGATGACGAAGACCACGGTAACAGCCAAGGTCCATAAGACGCTTGATGTTCATGGAAACTTCACGACGAAGATCACCCTCTACAGTGTATTTAGCTACACCATCACGCAGTAGATCGATCTGCTCTTCAGTTAGTTCACTGATCTTAACACTTTCAGCAATACCCAAATCAGCTAAGATAGCTTTCGAACGGGTCTTACCGATGCCGTAGATTGCAGTTAATGCAATTACAGCATGCTTCTGATCAGGAATGTTAATGCCTGCTATACGGGCCACTATTCACTCCTAGTACTTATATAAGAAATTATCCGCAGCAAAGCCCGTCGAGGATACGCTGCGGCATACTACTTCTTTTGCACACAAAAGGTAGGCCGAGGAATATACTCGACCGACCTTTATATTTCAAGTAAAAATTTCTGCTAATTAGCCTTGGCGCTGCTTGTGCTTTGGCTCACTGCAAATCACGCGAACGACGCCGTTACGCTTGATTACTTTACAGTTACGACAGATTTTTTTAACGGAAGCACGAACTTTCATTGCTAAACTCCGTAAGTGAAATCTGAATTAACGGCCGTAGCCCTTCAGATTTGCTTTTTTCAACACAGAATCATACTGTTGGGACATCATATGAGTCTGTACCTGTGCCATAAAGTCCATAATCACAACCACTACGATAAGTAGTGATGTGCCGCCGAAGTAGAAACGTACGTTCCACGCGACCATCATGAACTCGGGAATCAGACAGATAAAGGTAATGTAGAGAGCACCTGCTAAGGTTAGTCTGGTCATTACTTTATCAATGTATCTCGCTGTCTGCTCACCTGGGCGGATGCCGGGTACGAACGCACCGGACTTCTTCAAGTTATCCGCTGTTTCACGAGGGTTAAACACCAACGCTGTGTAAAAGAAACAGAAGAAAATAATCGCTGCTGCATAAAGCATAACGTACAGAGGTTGACCAGGGCTAAGAGCCAAAGACACATCAGTTAACCAACCGAATGTGCTGCTCTCACCATTTTGACCAAACCACTGAGCTAATGTTCCTGGGAACAAAATAATACTCGATGCAAAAATTGCAGGTATTACACCCGCCATATTAATTTTCAATGGCAAGTGAGTACTTTGCGCTGCAAACACTTTACGACCTTGTTGACGCTTTGCATAGTTAACGACAATACGACGCTGACCACGCTCCATGAAAACAACGAAATAAATTACAGCAAAAGAAAGTACCGCAATTAACAACAGAAGAAGCACATGCAATTCACCTTGACGCGCTTGCTCAATCGTTTGTCCGATTGCCGAAGGCAATCCAGCAACAATACCTGCAAAAATCAAAATGGAAATACCATTTCCTATTCCACGCTCAGTAATTTGTTCACCTAACCACATTAAGAACATGGTGCCAGTTACTAAACTCACGGTAGCAATCAGGGTAAACATGGTTTGGTCGATAACAACCAGATTGTTGACCATGTTTGGTAAGCCTGTTGCGATACCAATAGCTTGGAATATTGCAAGTACAAGCGTGCCATAACGCGTATATTGGCTAATCTTACGACGCCCTGCCTCACCCTCTTTCTTGAGTTCGGCTAACGCTGGATGAACTACAGTTAGCAATTGGACAACAATTGACGCCGAAATATACGGCATGATGCCCAATGCTAAGATAGATGCACGCGAAAGAGCACCACCGGAGAACATGTTAAACATTTCAACGATGGTACCTTTTTGCTGTTCGAACAAATCGGCAAGTACAGCTGCGTCAATACCAGGAATCGGCACAAAAGAACCGGCTCGGAATACTAAAAGTGCACCAATTACGAATAATAAGCGCGACTTTAGCTCACTTAAGCCGCTCTGAGCACTACGAAAATCTTGTCCTGGTTTCTTAGCCATCTGTACCTCGTTCCTCGAGATTATTCCTCGATTTTACCGCCTGCAGCTTCGATTGCAGCTTTAGCGCCTTTAGTCACGCGAAGACCTTTCACAGTCACTGCTTTGCTAATCTCACCAGAAAGAACAACTTTAACATTTTCGATGTTCTTAGTGATTAGGTTAGCTGCTTTCAAGCTGTTTAGATCGACCACGTCACCCGTAACTTTCGCTAGCTCAGCTAGACGAATTTCAGCAGACACTAGGCTCTTACGAGAAGTGAAACCGAATTTAGGTAGACGTTGTTTTAGAGGCATTTGACCGCCTTCAAAACCTGGACGAACTGTACCGCCAGAACGTGACTTTTGACCTTTGTGACCGCGGCCACCTGTTTTACCAAGGCCAGAACCGATACCACGGCCTAGACGCTTAGGAGCGTGCTTAGAACCAGCAGCCGGTGATAGAGTATTCAAACGCATTCTGATTACTCCTCAACTTTAACCATGTAGTAAACCTTGTTGATCATACCGCGTACACACGGTGTATCTTCAAGTTCTACTGTATGGTTGATACGACGAAGGCCTAGACCACGCAAAGTAGCTTTGTGCTTTGGTAGACGACCAATTGAGCTTTTAGTTTGAGTTACTTTAATAGTTGCCATGGTGCTTACTCCGAAATCGCTTCAACAGTGAGACCACGTTTAGCTGCAACCATTTCTGGTGACTTCACATCTACTAGACCAGCAACTGTTGCACGAACAACGTTGATTGGGTTAGTAGAACCGTACGCTTTCGCAAGTACGTTATGTACACCGGCAACTTCTAGTACAGCACGCATCGCACCACCGGCGATAACACCTGTACCTTCTGCAGCTGGCTGCATGTAAACTTTAGAGCCCGAGTGACGACCTTTCACCGCGTGGTGAAGAGTGCCTTCGTTAAGAGCGATAGTAACCATGTTACGACGCGCTTTTTCCATTGCTTTTTGAATCGCTGCAGGTACTTCACGAGCTTTGCCGTATCCGAAACCTACGCGACCATTACCGTCACCAACTACAGTTAGTGCAGTAAAGCTCATGATTCGACCACCTTTAACCGTTTTAGAAACACGGTTAACTGCGATTAATTTTTCTTGCAAATCACTAGCTTGTTGTTGTTCTTTAGCCATCTTCCAACCCTACCTTAGAATTTCAGACCAGCTTCGCGAGCAGATTCTGCTAGCGCCGCTACTCGACCGTGGTATTGGAAACCAGAACGATCAAACGCAACAGCTGATACGCCTTTTTCAAGAGCGCGTTCTGCAATAGCTTTACCTACCGCTTTAGCTGCGTCTACGTTACCGGTGTTCTTAACTAGCTCACGGATCGCTTTTTCTACAGTAGAAGCTGCTGCGATAACCTCAGAGCCGTTTGATGCGATAACCTGAGCGTACACGTGACGAGGAGTACGGTGTACTACTAGGCGAGTTGCACCCAGTTCAGCAATCTTACGACGTGCGCGTGTAGCACGACGGATGCGAGATGCTTTCTTATCCATAGTGTTACCTTACTTCTTCTTAGCTTCTTTACTACGCACATTTTCATCTGCGTAACGGACGCCTTTACCTTTATAAGGTTCTGGCTCACGGTAAGAACGGATGTCAGCCGCAACTTGACCCACTACTTGCTTATCGCAACCAGTTAGGACAATTTCAGTTTGGCTAGGACATTCAGCATTGATACCCGCTGGTAGTTCATGCTCTACAGGGTGTGAGAAGCCTAAAGTAAGACTTACTGAGTTGCCTTTAATAGCAGCACGGTAACCAACACCTTTAAGAACAAGCTTCTTAGTAAAGCCTGCAGTAACACCAACAACCATGTTGTTTACTAGTGCACGAGCAGTACCTGCTTGTGCCCAAGCGTTAGCAACACCTTCACGAGGACCGAAAGTAAGGTTGTTTTCTTCCTGTGCAATAACTACGCCTTTATTCAGGACGCGAGTCAGCTCACCTTTACCACCTTTTACAGTGATTTCTTGGCCGTTTAGTTTCACCTCTACGCCAGCTGGAATAGCGACAGGTGCTTTAGCAACACGAGACATATCCTACTCCTTACGCTACGTAGCAAATGATTTCACCGCCAAGACCTGCTTTGCGAGCAGCACGGTCAGACATCAGACCCTTGGAAGTGGACACCACAGCAACACCCATACCGCCCATCACTGTTGGTAACGCGTCTTTTTTCTTATAAACGCGTAGACCAGGACGTGAAACACGTTGGATTTGCTCGATTACTGGTTTAGCTTGGAAGTACTTAAGAGTAACTTCTAGCTCAGGTTTTACTTCGCCTTCAACAGCGAAATCTGCGATATAACCTTCAGCTTTTAGCAGTGCAGCAATTGCAACTTTAAGCTTTGAAGAAGGCATTTTTACAGCAACTTTATTTGCTGCCTGACCGTTACGAATGCGGGTCAGCATATCCGAAATCGGATCTTGCATGCTCATAAGATTTACTCCAAATGATTAAGTGGCAATTACCAGCTAGCCTTACGAAGTCCAGGAATCTCGCCTTTCATGCAAGCTTCGCGAACTTTGATGCGGCTTAGACCGAACTTACGTAGGAAACCGTGTGGACGACCAGTTTGGTTGCAACGGTTGCGCTGACGTGAAGCACTTGAATCACGTGGAAGAGCTTGCAGTTTAAGAACTGCGTTCCAACGATCTTCTTCAGATGCGTTTACATCGCTGATGGTAGCTTTTAGCATCGCACGCTTTTCTGCGAACTTAGCTACTAGCTTTGCACGTTTTACTTCACGTGCTTTCATTGATTGTTTAGCCATAACAGTAACCCTTCACCTTACTTACGGAATGGGAAGTTAAAGGCAGCCAGCAGAGCACGGCCTTCCTCATCGGTACCAGCAGAAGTCGTGATAGTGATATCAAGACCGCGTACACGATCGACTTTATCGTAGTCGATTTCTGGGAAGATGATTTGCTCGCGAACGCCCATGCTGTAGTTACCGCGTCCGTCAAAAGACTTAGCGCTAACACCACGGAAGTCACGTACACGTGGAAGTGCAATAGAGATTAAACGCTCTAAAAAATCCCACATACGTTCGCCACGCAAGGTTACTTTACAACCAATTGGGTAGCCTTCACGAATTTTGAAACCTGCAACAGATTTACGAGCTTTAGTGATCAGTGGTTTTTGACCAGAGATCGTAGCCATATCAGCTGCTGCATTTTCTAATAGTTTCTTATCGTTGATAGCTTCACCAACGCCCATGTTTAGGGTGATTTTATCAATCCTAGGGACTTGCATGACGCTTGTGTAACCGAACTGTTTGGTCAGTTCAGTCACTACAGACGACTTGTAGTAATCATGCAGTTTCGCCATAGTAGAACTCCAAATTACTTCTAATTAGTTAGAAACGATTTCACCGTTAGATTTGAAGAAACGAACTTTTTTGCCGTCTTCAAAACGGAAACCGATACGGTCCGCTTTACCAGTTGCTGCGTTAAAGATTGCAACGTTAGAAGCATCAATAGCTGCTTCTTGTTCAACGATGCCACCTTGTTGACCTAGAGCCGGAACCGGCTTTTGGTGTTTCTTAACAAGGTTGATACCTTCAACGATAACTTTACCAGTTACGAGAACCTTAGTTACTTTACCTTTCTTGCCTTTATCTTTACCAGCAAGAACGATTACTTCGTCATTACGACGGATTTTAGCTGCCATGTGTGCCGCTCCTTACAGAACTTCAGGTGCTAGTGACACGATTTTCATAAATTTCGCATTGCGAAGTTCACGAGTCACTGGACCAAAGATACGTGTACCGATAGGTTGCTCTGTATTATTGTTCAACAATACGCAAGCATTACGGTCGAAGCGAATGACAGAACCGTCTGGACGACGTACGCCTTTACGGGTGCGAACTACCACCGCCTTCAGTACATCACCTTTTTTAACTTTACCGCGAGGAATTGCTTCCTTCACTGTAACTTTGATGATGTCACCGATATGTGCATAACGGCGGTGAGAGCCACCCAGAACCTTAATACACATTACCTTGCGCGCGCCTGAGTTATCAGCTGCATCAAGTGTACTTTGCATTTGGATCATTGTTAGTGCTCCGCTAAATATTAAAACTAGACCCTCTCGGGTCGGGCTGCCTCTTTAAAAGGGACGCGAATTGTACCACCCTTTCCTAAGATTGGGTAGACAAAAAATAAACGGCTCCAAAAAAACTTTGGAGCCGTTTAAAATCATAGAATAACGATGATTACATCTTCGCTTTTTCTATAACTTTAACCAATGTCCAAGACTTAGTCTTAGACAGAGGACGACACTCACGAATCTCAACGGTATCGCCTAGGCCACACTCGTTGTTTTCGTCATGTGCGTGTACTTTAGTCGTACGCTTTACGAATTTACCGTAAATTGGGTGTTTCACCATGCGCTCGATAGCAACAGTGATAGATTTATCCATCTTGTCACTAATAACACGACCTAGTTGAGTACGAATTTTGTCGCTCATTATTCGCCTGCCTTCTCAGTCAAAACAGTTTTAACGCGTGCGATATCACGGCGTACAGCTTTCAAAGTATGAGTTTGCTGTAGTTGACCAGTTGCAGCTTGCATGCGCAAGTTGAACTGTTCACGTAGCAAATTCAGTAGCTCAGCGTTAAGCTCTTCAGCGCTTTTTGCGCGTAGATCTAGTGCTTTCATCACATCACCTGTTTAATTACGAATGTAGTTTTGAATGGCAGTTTACGAGCCGCTAGGCGGAACGCTTCACGTGCCAATTCTTCAGGTACACCGTCCATTTCGTACATAACCTTACCAGGTTGGATTTGGGCTACCCAGTACTCAACGTTACCTTTACCCTTACCTTGACGAACTTCTAGTGGTTTTTCAGTGATTGGCTTATCTGGGAACACACGGATCCAGATTTTACCTTGACGCTTAACATGACGTGTCATTGCACGACGTGCCGCTTCGATCTGACGAGCAGTTAGACGACCACGTCCAACGGCTTTAAGACCAAATGTACCGAAGCTTACGTCAGTACCTTTAGCTAGACCGCGGTTGCGACCAGTATGAACCTTACGGAACTTAGTGCGTTTAGGTTGTAGCATCAGTCGACTCCTTACTTACGGCCTTTACGCTGCTTCTTAGGCTTGTCAGCCTTTGGCTCAACAGCGTTTGCAGCTGGCATACCACCAAGGATTTCACCCTTGAAGATCCAAACTTTAACGCCGATCACACCGTATTGAGTGTGAGCCGAAGAAGTTGCGTAATCAATGTCAGCACGTAGAGTGTGTAGAGGCACACGGCCTTCACGGTACCACTCAGAACGTGCAATTTCAGCGCCGCCAAGACGACCGCTTACTTCCACTTTGATACCTTTAGCGCCTAGACGCATAGCATTTTGTACCGCACGCTTCATAGCACGACGGAACATAACGCGACGCTCTAGTTGAGACGCGATGCTATCAGCCACTAATTGGCCGTCTAGCTCAGGCTTACGTACTTCAGCGATGTTAATTTGCGCTGGTACACCTGCAATTTTAGCTACAGCTGCGCGTAGCTTCTCAACGTCTTCACCTTTCTTACCGATAACAACGCCTGGGCGAGCAGTGTGGATAGTCACACGAATGCTCTTAGCAGGACGCTCGATAACGATGCGTGATAGAGACGCTTTTGAAAGTTCCTTAGTAAGGAACTGACGTACCTTGAAGTCGCCGTCTAGGTTGTCAGCGAAATCTTTGGTGTTAGCAAACCATGTAGCATTCCAAGGCTTAACGATGCCAAGACGAATACCATTAGGATGTACTTTCTGACCCATTGCTTACTCTCCTAGTCTCTTAGCGGTCTGCTACAACAACAGTGATGTGGCTTGAACGCTTCAAGATACGATCCGCACGGCCTTTTGCACGAGGCATAATACGCTTCATGACCGGGCCCTCATCTACGAAGATTTTAGCGACATTAAGATCGTCGATATCTGCACCTTCGTTGTGTTCTGCGTTAGCGATAGCTGACTCTAGAACTTTCTTAACTAATACAGCCGCTTTTTTGTTGCTGAAAGTTAGGATTTCAAGAGCCTGATCCACAGATTTACCACGGATTAGATCTGCAACTAAGCGAGCTTTCTGAGGAGAAATGCGAGCAAAGTTATGTTTAGCAATAGCTTCCATCATTTACTCCTTAGCGCTTCTTAGCTTTCTTATCCGCAGCGTGACCACGGTAAGTACGAGTTGGTGCGAATTCGCCCAGTTTGTGACCGATCATTTCATCAGTGACAAATACTGGAACGTGCTGACGACCATTATGGACAGCGATGGTCAAACCAATCATTGATGGAATGATCATTGAACGACGGGACCAAGTCTTAATAGGCTTTTTGTCTCCGCTTTCCACCGCTTTCTCTACCTTCTTCAGCAAGTGTAGGTCAATAAATGGACCTTTCTTGAGAGAACGTGGCATGGCTTATCCTCTTATATAGATTACTTATTACGACGACGTACGATGTACTTGTCGGTGCGTTTGTTGCTACGAGTCTTGAAGCCCTTAGTAGGCATACCCCAAGGAGATACTGGGTGACGACCACCAGATGTGCGGCCTTCACCACCACCGTGTGGGTGGTCAACCGGGTTCATTACTACACCACGTACAGTTGGACGTACGCCGCGCCAGCGTGAAGCACCAGCTTTACCTAGTTCACGTAGCATGTGCTCAGAGTTACCAACTTCACCGATTGTTGCACGGCCTTCAGAAAGTACTTTGCGCATTTCACCAGAACGTAGGCGGATAGTTGCATAAGTACCGTCGCGAGCGACAAGTTGAGCATATGCACCAGCCGAACGAGCTAGCTGTGCACCTTTACCAGGCTTAAGTTCAACACAGTGAATAGTAGAACCCACTGGGATGTTGCGCATTGGCAGAGTGTTACCTGCTTTAATTGGCGCATCAACACCAGACTGGATTGTATCACCAGCTTGAACACCTTTAGGTGCGATAATGTAACGACGCTCGCCGTCTGCGTACAGAACTAGAGCGATATTTGCGCTACGGTTTGGATCGTATTCTAGACGCTCAACTTTCGCTGGGATGCCATCTTTAGTACGTTTGAAGTCAACCAAACGATAGTGTTGCTTATGACCACCACCGATATGACGTACTGTGATACGACCGTTGTTGTTACGACCACCATTCTTAGAGTTTTTCTCTAGAAGAGGTGCGTATGGCTTACCCTTGTGTAGGTCAGCGTTAACAACTTTAACGACGTGACGACGACCAGGGGAAGTCGGCTTACATTTAACAATAGCCATTATTCAACTACTCCTGTTATTCCGCGCCGCCAACAAAGTCAAGATCTTGACCTTCTTTCAAAGTCACATACGCTTTTTTAACGTCGCTGCGGCGACCTTGGCGTAGACCTTGACGTTTGGTCTTACCCTTAGTGATAAGAGTATTTACAGACTTAACTTCAACTTCAAATAGCTTTTCTACAGCTGCTTTGATCTCTTTCTTAGTTGCATCTTTTGCTACTTTGAAAACGATAGTGTTCGCTTTCTCAGCAGTCATAGTTGCTTTTTCAGAGATGTGCGGTGCACGTAGAACTTTTAGTAGACGCTCTTCACTGATCATGCCAGCATCTCCTCAACTTGCTTAACTGCTTCTGCAGTCATTAGAACCTTGTCAAACGCAATTAGGCTAACTGGGTCAAGACCCGCTACGTCACGTGCGTCAACTTTATATAGGTTGCGAGCAGCTAAGAATAGATTCTCGTCTACTTCGCCAGTAACGATGAGTACATCGTTAAGCTCAAGTTCTTTAAGCTTAGCTAATAGCTCTTTAGTTTTTGGTGCTTCTACTGAGAAGTTATCAACAACGATTAAACGCTCTTGACGAACTAGTTCAGAAAGAATGCTCTTCATAGCACCGCGGTACATTTTTTTGTTTACTTTTTGGCTGTGATCTTGTGGTTTCGCAGCAAAAGTAACACCACCTGTACGCCAGATTGGGCTACGAATTGTACCAGCACGTGCACGGCCAGTACCTTTTTGACGCCATGGCTTAGCGCCACCGCCAGAAACTTCTGAACGTGTCTTTTGAGCACGAGTACCTTGACGAGCACCTGCTGCATACGCAACAACTACTTGATGTACAAGGGCTTCGTTGAACTCACGTCCGAAAGTAGTTTCGGAAACAGTTAGTGCGTTAGCACCTTTAACCATCAATTCCATTACTTACTCCTAGACGTTATGCTTTAATAGCTGGTTTGACGATCACGTTAGCGCCAGTTGCACCTGGTACTGCACCTTTAATAAGAAGCAGATTGCGCTCAGCGTCAACACGTACGATCTCTAGGTTTTGAGTCGTTACACGCTCAGCACCCATGTGACCTGCCATTTTTTTGCCTTTGAACACGCGACCTGGAGTTTGACATTGGCCAATTGAACCCGGTGCACGGTGAGACAAAGAGTTACCGTGAGTCATATCTTGGGTACGGAAATTCCAGCGCTTAACAGCACCTTGGAAACCTTTACCTTTAGATGTACCAGTAACGTCTACTTTTTTAACTTCGTTGAAAAGTTCTACATTTAGCTCAGTGCCAACTTCAAACTCTTCGCCGTTTTCTAAACGGAATTCCCAAAGACCGCGACCAGCTTCTACACCTGCTTTCGCAAAGTGACCAGCTTCTGGTTTAGTTACACGGTTGGCTTTCTTAGTACCAGTAGTTACCTGGATTGCTGCATAGCCGTCAGTCTCAAGAGTTTTCACTTGAGAAATACGGTTTGCTTCAACCTCAACAACAGTTACTGGGATAGAAACGCCTTCTTCAGTAAATACGCGGGTCATACCCACTTTACGTCCGACTAGACCAATCATTCTTCTAATCTCCCTTAACCTAGGCTGATTTGTACGTCAACGCCAGCAGCTAGATCTAGGCGCATCAGTGCATCAACAGTTTTATCTGTTGGCTCAACGATGTCGATTAGACGTTTGTGAGTACGAATTTCGTACTGATCACGAGCATCTTTGTTGACGTGTGGAGAGATAAGAACAGTGAAACGCTCTTTACGAGTAGGAAGTGGAATAGGACCACGAACCTGTGCGCCGGTACGCTTAGCTGTTTCAACGATTTCCGCTGTAGAAGCATCGATTAGTTTGTAATCGAACGCTTTTAGGCGGATACGGATACGTTGGTTCTGCATGAGACAGAGCTCCAATAATTAAAAATTACACAAACAATATCGCCACTCAAACTCGTTAAAACGAGAGAATGCCGATTGATTTATGTGAAACCGTAGTGCCAAAATTAGGCACATTGTCAGTTAATTTTCGATTAACTTTAATCTATTACTAAACGCAACAGAGCTAATTGTATTAACTGCGAACATAAGCTGAGTATACGTTACTAAACTAACAGCTAGGTCAGTTTACTCCTCACTGCTCATTGGTTCACAACTGGATTTAACCAGTGCGGTGCATTATACAGATCACCATTACACATGCAAGCGCTGTGTAGAAATTAAACTTATAAACTATCTATTTCTTCTTTCACTGAGGAAGTAATAGAAGGGATAGAAAGATGAGGTGAGCACTCACGACCCTATCCTTTTATCCCTGTTGCACAATTATACAGCTTGGCGCTGTCTCACTGCTTCAAACAGACAGATCCCAGCCGCTACTGATACGTTTAGGCTAGAAACGGTGCCCGCCATCGGTATTTTAATCAGATCATCGCAGGTTTCGCGCGTTAAACGGCGCATACCATCCCCTTCAGCGCCCATAACAATCGCAAGGGGCCCTGTCAGTTTGGCTTGGTAAATGTCATGCGTCGCCTCACCGGCAGTGCCAACAAACCATACGCCTTGTTCTTGAAGGGCGCGCATGGTACGTGCAAGATTCGTCACTCGTACTAAAGGCACAGTTTCAGCAGCGCCACAAGCGACTTTGCTGACCGTTGCCGTCATTGGTGCTGACTTATCTTTTGGTACGATCACTGCAGCGACCCCGGCAGCATCGGCGTTACGTAAGCATGCGCCGAGATTATGCGGATCGGTAACACCATCCAAAACAAGTAATAGCGGTTGTTCATGCTGTGCGATGATTGCTTCTAAATCATGCTCATTAAGCTGTTTTGCTGGTTTTACACGAGCAATGATGCCCTGATGATTCGCCCCTTGAGCCTTGTCATCCAATGTTTTACGTCCCATCTCTTGAATAGAGACACCGCAATGTTGCAGTTCATTTAACAGTGGAAGCAGGCGATCATCTTGTCGCCCTTTTAGTACAAACGCTTCTATCAATCGCGCTGGATCTTTTTCAAGTACAGCGCTGACCGCGTGAATACCATAAATACATTCGTTACTCATGATTTACCCATTGATCGTTATTTACTAGCACGCGCTTTATTTGCTTTGGCCGCGGGTTTCTTTTTGCGTGCTTTTGTTGTTTTGCTTTTTTTTCGTTCAGGTTTTGAGCCTTCACTACTTTTTTCATCTGGGCGTTTAGTCGCTTCAACTAAAGGAGTTGCCTTTCCTTTACTTGACGTCACCTTCTTGCCACGTGCTTTCTCTCGTGCATCCGTTGCACGTTTCTTCGCTGTCTTGCCTTCTCCGCGCAGCTTACGGCTAGTGCCCACGATTTCAAAGTCAATTTGACGATCATCCAAGTTGACGGATAACACTTTGACTTTAACGGCGTCACCTAAGCGATAGATGTTGCCAAAACTTTCGCCGATCAATCGTTGTCCCACTGGATCAAATTGATAGTAGTCATTCGCTAGCGTTGAAATATGGACCAATCCATCAATGTGCAACTCAGTTAACCGAACGAAGAAACCGAAACCTGTCACGTTGGCTATGACTCCATCAAGCTCTTCGCCTACATGATCTTGCATGTATTCACACTTGAGCCAATCAGATACTTCGCGCGTCGCATCATCAGCACGGCGTTCTGTCATTGAACATTGCTGACCATAGAAGTCCATGTCATCAAAATAGTAGTGATAACCACCTGTGGTTGTCCAACGGTCGGTGTGATTGCCCGATTCTTTGGCAATCAAATATTTAATTGCGCGGTGCAATAGGAGATCAGGGTAGCGACGAATAGGTGAAGTAAAGTGCGCATAGCGTTTGAGCGCTAAACCAAAGTGACCACAGTTATCCGCGTTATACACAGCCTGCTTCATGGAACGCAGTAACATGGTTTGGATCAACTCTTTGTCTTGGCGCTCACCAATCTGTTTCATTAAGTTAGCGTAATCGGTTGGCGAAGGCTCTAGCCCACCCGCTAAGTTCAAACCAAGCTCGCCTAAGAAATCCCTAAAACCGGTCAAACGCTCTTCTCCCGGTGATTCATGGATACGGTACAGAGCGGGCTCTTTCGCTTTTTCCACCAGCGATGCTGAAGCAATATTAGCGAGGATCATGCACTCTTCGATTATTTTGTGCGCATCATTACGGACAACAGGTTCAATGCTGTCGATTTTACGCTCAGCATTAAAAATAAACTTAGTTTCAATCGTTTCAAATTCGATACCGCCACGCTCATCACGCGCTGCTTTTAGCACCTTATACATCGAATAGAGTTCTTCAAGATGAGGAACCACGGCTTGATAACGTTCGCGTAGCTCTTCATCCCCTTCAAGAATGGCGTGTACTTTGTTGTAAGTTAAACGGGCATGAGAGTTCATCACGGCTTCGTAATGTTTGTAACCCGAAATTTTGCCCGTTGCAGAGACTGTCATCTCGCACACCATGCATAGACGGTCGACTTGTGGATTAAGTGAACAAAGACCGTTCGACAGTACTTCCGGTAGCATAGGAACGACTTGCGATGGGAAGTAAACTGAGTTACCACGGTTGATCGCTTCTTTATCAAGAGCCGTGTCGGGGCGCACATAATAACTTACGTCAGCAATCGCAACCCAGAGACGCCAGCCACCACCTTTTTTGGCTTCGCAATACACCGCATCATCAAAGTCACGCGCGTCTTCACCATCAATAGTCACTAAAGGTAATTGACGCAAATCCACGCGCCCTTGCTTCGCCTCTTCTGGAACTTCTTCTCTCAGGTTTTCGACTTGCTTTAATACTTCTTGCGGCCACTCATGAGGGATCTGGTGAGTGCGAATCGCTATTTGTGTCTCCATACCGGGAGCCATATTTTCCCCAAGTACTTCAACAACCCTGCCTGTCATTCCTCTTGCTCTGGCACCACGATCGGTAATTTCAATCACCACCACGTTCCCCATGCGAGCTCCGCCTTTGTGCTCATTAGGGATCAAAATGTCTTGAGTGATGCGTGAATCATCGGGCACGACATAAGAGTAGCCATTTTCGAGGAAGAAACGCCCAACAAGTTGGGTTTTACGTTCTTCCAACACTCGGACCAAACGCCCTTCTTTACGGCCTCTTTTATCCGTGCCTGTCGGTTGTACCAGCACGTAGTCGCCATGAATAATGGTACGCATTTGGTGATGAGGTAGCAAAACATCGTTATCTTTGCCAACGCTGCCATCAGGACGAACCCACCCATGACCATCTTTATGTCCGATTACGTGACCTTTGATCATTTCCAGTTTTTCTGGCAATGCATAGCATTGGCGACGAGTAAATACCAATTGGCCATCTCGCTCCATCGCACGCAAACGACGGCGTAGCCCTTCGTATTGCTCTTCACCAGATAAACCCAATGCCTCAAAAAGATCATTACGATTCATCGGTACATTGGCTTCGGTTAGAAATTCGAGGATGAATTCTCGGCTTGGAATTGGATTTTCGTAATTGCTAGATTCTCGATCCGCAAAAGGATCGTTATTGATAATTTCAGACATAGGCAGACCTGCTAAAGCAAGGAGAGATAGCCAGAGTATAACTGACTCACGGCAGAAGCTACAGCAGCGTATTGATTATTATAGGCTAATGCGTTAGACGAAAAGCGCAGAAATGACTTCGCCCAACCGTGTGGGCGAAATAAGAAAAGCAATAATGAAGGCTACCAAAACGTATCTCTGCGCTTGGCTCGCGCAACCACATTTTGTGGCATTCGCTGCTCTAACCCCTGCCGGAGCATAGAGATCCGAGAATGTATTCTTTGATCGATAGTCACCGAATTATAGAGCCAGCGATAAGCATCTTCATAATCAAGCGGGCTGCCATAATCACGCAGCAAAAGCTCAGCTAGATGGATACGAGCATTAATATTGCCCATCGCAGCGGCTTCACGCAGATAGGGAATAGCTCGCTCTTTATCCTGCTGTACTAAAGTACCACGCGAATAATAACGCCCAAGCTGCTCTAACGCAGCGGGTAAACCTTGATGAGCTGCATTTTCCATATAGTACAAGCCAAGTTCGACATCTTGATCTACACAGACCCCCCACGCTAGCATATCTCCATACAAAAACTCGTAGGAAGGCAGGCTGATGCGAGTAGCACGCGCAACAATATCTTCTACCAATTGGCAGTTGTCGGCCTTGACTTGCTCTAAATGTTTATTTTGCTCAATTAACTTGATTAGTTCAGCTTCGGTGTAAATAGGGACTGGTTCACCCACTTCCGCCACGTTGGCATGACTCAAGGATGAGGTCAGCGCTAAAAACAATGAAGCTGCTACCGTTCGTAGCTTCATACCTGCACTCTTTATGTCTATCGATAGCCTTAAAATTATAGCCTCAGTTTCATCTAGGGCTGGGCTTGATAACTTTATCGACCAGTGCGGCAAACTCTTTAGACAAAATTTGCCGTTATTCGGCCATTTATTGCCACACCAAGGACAAAATATCATCAATACAGGTATAAAAAAACCGGCTCTGAAAGCCGGTTTTAAAAACGTTTATCAATCAACCATTAAACTGAAAATGGGTGAACCTTGATAATGGTTTCGTTACGATCTGGACCTGTAGAAACGATGTCAACAGGTACACCAGTCAACTCTTCAATACGTTTGATGTAATCAAGCGCCGCTTGTGGCAGGGCATCAATTGATTTAGCACCGAAGGTATTTTCAGACCAACCAGGCATAGTTTCGTAAATAGGTGTTACCGCTTCAAAAGCGTCAGCTGCCATTGGTGATACTTGAGCAATTGAGCCATCTGGCATTTGGTAACCCGTACAGATTTTTAGCTCTTCTAGACCATCAAGTACGTCAAGTTTAGTCAAGCAGAAGCCTGTGACTGAGTTAATTTGAATGGCGCGACGCATCGCTACCGCATCAAACCAACCACAACGGCGCTTACGGCCTGTTGTAGCACCAAACTCATGGCCTTTCGTGCCTAGGTGATTACCGATTTCATCATCCAATTCGGTTGGGAATGGACCTGCACCAACGCGAGTACAGTAAGCTTTCGCGATACCTAGAATATAACCTAGATGACGAGGGCCGAAACCAGAACCTGCAGCAACACCACCAGCAGTCGTGTTAGAAGACGTTACGTATGGGTATGTACCGTGGTCAATATCAAGCATAGTACCTTGCGCACCTTCGAACATGATTTTGTCGCCACGCTTACGCGCTGCATCAAGTTCATCGGTCACGTCGATCACCATCGAAGTCAGCAAATCAGCATAGCCTTGTGCTTGCTCAAGTACGGATTCGTAGCTTACTGGTTCAGCTTTGTAGAAATGCTCAAGTTGGAAGTTATGGAACTCCATCACTTCTTTTAGCTTTTCTGCAAATGAAGCCATATCGAACAAGTCACCAACGCGTAAACCACGACGAGCCACTTTGTCTTCATAAGCAGGACCGATACCACGACCTGTCGTACCAATTGCTTTTTTACCACGAGCCGTTTCACGAGCTTGGTCAAGCGCAATGTGGTAAGGAAGAATAAGTGGGCAAGCTTCAGAAATGAAAAGACGTTCGCGGACTGGAATACCACGCTCTTCTAGAGGCTTCATTTCATTGATTAGTGCGTCAGGTGAAAGCACAACACCGTTACCGATGATGCATTTCACTTTATTGCGAAGAATGCCGGATGGAATTAAATGAAGAACGGTTTTTTCACCGTCAATGACCAAAGTGTGGCCTGCATTATGGCCGCCTTGGTAGCGAACCACGTATTTTGCATCTTCAGTTAAAAGGTCTACGATTTTACCTTTGCCTTCGTCACCCCATTGGGTGCCTAGAACGACTACGTTATTTCCCATCTTTCCAAGTCTGATTGCTAGTTAAAAAAGGATTCTAGCACCGAATCCTTTTCCTTGCAGTCCTTTTTTAAACACGAAAATGTCATAAAAATATAACTTAATAAATGATTCAGTTATTAGGCACGTAAGTTACTCATCCGAATATATTTTTACGATTAGCTCTCCTTGACGATCAACACATGCACGGTACATACCGGAACTGTTCATTGCAAAATGAATGTCGCCTTGCGCATCAATGGCGATCAATCCACCCTCACCACCGAGCGTTTTAAGTTCACCCTGAATAATGGTTTCACATGCGGTATGAACATCTTCTTTTAAATAACGCATGCGAGCGGCAACGTCACTGGCAACCATTTTACGAATGAAATATTCCCCCATGCCCGTTGTCGATACCGCCACATTACCATTTTCAGCCACCGTTCCTGCACCTATGATGGGAGAATCGCCGACGCGACCAAATTTTTTATTCGTGATGCCACCGGTACTAGTAGCAGACGCAAGGTTGCCTTGTTTATCCAATGCAACTGCGCCAACAGTGCCAAATTTCTTGTCATCTGGGAATTTTGATTCCGACAAAGCAAATTGATTGTTGCTTTTCATCGCTAGCAACTGTTCATAACGACGCTCAGTAAAAAAGTAATCTTGTTCTGTATATTGATGCCCTTGAGTAAAAGCAAACGCTTCTGCGCCCTCACCAATCAACAACACATGATCACTGTGCTTCATTACATCACGCGCGAGCTGCACCGGATTTTTAATGTGCCGAACTCCAGCGACCGCGCCTGCGTCCATCATTTTGCCATGCATGACAGAGGCGTCCATCTCCACCATCTCTTGATGCGTTAACACCGAACCTTTTCCTGCGTTAAACAACGGAGAGTCCTCAAGTATTTTCACAGCCTCAACCACCGCATCCAGTGCATCACCACCTTGTGCCAGTACTTGATGCCCCGCTCGGACAGCACTTTCTAGCGTGTTCAAAATATCGCGCTTTAATGATTCGCTCATTTGTTGACGAATGATGGTTCCAGCGCCGCCATGAATTGCTATAGCAAAAGGTTGTGACATGAGAATTCCTTAACTTAATAAATTGAGAGGCAATACACTTCTGTTCTACACATTAACTATACCCAAATAACTTGAAGTTGCAGGTAGGCGGCAAGTGAGTACTGTAATAATTAACAAGCAACAAAAAAGCGCTAATCGCATGACGATTAACGCTTTCCATTTCATTGTATCAGTCGGTTATTACTGCCTACTTTGGCACTACCAACCAAAAAATGATTAATGTGAACCGCAGCTGCCGCCACCGCAACAACCTTCTTTTTTCTCACCATGGTCATGGCCTTCACCACCACAGCAACCACCTTCATGATCATGATCGTGGTCGTGGCCATGTCCACAGCCACCAGCTTGGTGAATGTGACCATGTTGGATCTCTTCTTCAGTTGCAGCGCGAATCGCAACGACTTCTACATCAAACGTTAATGTTTGGCCAGCCAACATGTGGTTACCATCAACTACCACTTCGTCACCATCCACTTCCGTGATTTCAACTGGAATTTGGCCTTGGTCAGTATCCGCTAGAAAACGCATACCCACTTCAATTTCATCAACGCCTTGGAAAACTTCAGCAGGTACACGTTGTACAAGCTCATCGTTGTATTCACCGTACGCTTCTTCAGGAGCGATAGTTGCTGTGAACTTATCGCCCACAACTTTTCCTTCTAACTCATTTTCAAGGCCAGTGATTAGATTGTTGTGACCGTGAAGGTAATCTAGTGGTGCATCAACTGTTGATTGGTCTACGACTGCACCATCTTCCAATACTAATTGGTAGGCTAGGCTTACAACCACGTTCTTTTCAATTTTCATAACAACTCCAAGGAGGTTTGTTCCTAGGTTGTCATCTTCAAACCTAAGAAATCGATCGGTATGAGGCGTATTATGAAGATCTATTCCAGAAACTCAATTATTCTGGTTTAAAAATCCCGATCATCTCTTGCCGAGCATGTTCACTTTTTTCTACAGATTTGGGCTTTCGCTGTTCATGGTAGTCGCACTCGACACACTCAACGAGCTCTATGTTGTTTTCAACCCACCAGCGCAGAGTATCTTGTGACTGACAACTTGGGCACTTTGCACCGGCAATAAAGCGTTTTTTCTGTTTCACGTTACATCCTACAACTGAATATTGATTGGCGTTATTTTTCCCAATAATGACGAGATTGGCGATCATTATCCATTTCACGCCCAAATATTTCTTCCAGCTCTTTACGTGCCTCTTTGGCGCGCAGTGCGAGTTGTTTGTCTTGGTTATGTTGCGGTAGCAGCTCTTTGAGCATCGCATTATCGAGTTTTCTAAAATGTGCTTCGGCGCGCTTGGCTTGGTAAGGGTGCATGCCCAATTCGACCAGTACTTGTCGGCCGAGGTCCAAAGCGCCTAAGAAAGTTTCCCGCGAGTATTTATCGACCCCATGGCTGAGTAACTGATACGCCTCTACCCGGCTACGAGCGCGAGCTAAGATCTTTAACTGCGGGAAATGGTGCTGACAAAGCTCGACAATTTTCATCACTTCATCGGGCGCATCAGTACAGATGACAATCGCCTCAGCTTCTTCTGCACCCGCGGCGCGCAACAGTTCAAGTTGAGTCGCATCACCATAAAAAACGTTATAACCGTACTCTCTCAATAATTTAATTTGACTGGCATCGCTTTCTAATACGGTAATTTTAATCTTATTGGCGTACATCAAACGCCCTACAATTTGCCCAAAACGGCCAAAACCCGCAATGATAATTTGCGGCTGTTTATTGACGACATCGGAATGCATCTCATCGTCACTGCTGAGGTTCAATTTTCGCGCAAACCATTTGTCCTGAATCGTCAGTAATAAAGGTGTGGTGACCATCGACAAGCTGACCACAACGAGCAAAAAGGCCACTTGATCCGGTGATAGCACACCCTGTGCGCTTGCCGCAGTGAAAATCACGAACGCGAACTCGCCGCCTTGGCTGAGGATCGCCGCCATTTTGCTGCGTGCTTTAGAACGCGTACCCGATAAACGTGCGAGGAGATAAAGGATTCCTCCTTTCAGCACCACTAGACCTAATACAGCCGCCAACACTTGCAGCGGCGCTTGCGCCAATAAGCCCAAATTAACCGCCATTCCAACGGCAATAAAAAATAGCCCGAGCAATAACCCTTTAAACGGTTCAATCGCGATCTCAAGTTCATGGCGAAATTCACTTTCTGCCAGCAACACACCAGCAAGGAAAGTACCGAGCGCCATTGACAAGCCAAGCTGCTGCATTAACAGTGCAATCCCAATCACCAACAATAAGGCGGCAACGGTAAAAAGTTCACGCACACCACTGGTCACAATATAACGAAACAGCGGGCTCAATAGAAAATGCCCCCCGACCAGCAAAGCGGTAATGCCACCCAACATCCAAGTCACATCTAACCAGCTTCCACCGGCGTTGCCTGCCAGTAAAGGCAAAAAGGCCAACATTGGGATGACAGCGATATCTTGAAAAAGCAGTACCGCAAAACCAGACTGGCCAGCTTCACTGCGTGTTAGCCCTTGCTCTTCAATTACGCGTAATGCGATTGCTGTCGAAGAGAGCGCAAGGCCCATACCAATCACTAAACTACTCTGCCAGTTAACGCCTAATAGATAAGCAATACTGGCAATGACTAAGGTACTTACCACCACCTGCGCGCCACCCAAACCAAGGATCGGCCCACGCATCTGCCACAATTTTTTGGGGTTTAATTCCAGCCCAATCAGAAACAACAGCAGCACCACGCCAAATTCAGCAAAGTGTAATATGGCTTGCACATCACTGATTAAACCCAGCCCCCAAGGGCCTATGGCTACACCCGCTAACAAATAGCCGAGCACCGAACCCAACCCTGCACGCTGAGCAATCGGTACGGCCACCACAGCCGCGGTTAAAAACACCACGCTGCTTTGTAAAAAATCACCGCTTAACGCCATCAAGCTCTCCTTGTGTGGCCAGTGGGTGTTGCAACCAGTGTCGATAATGCTCAGCGTGTTGATAGCGCTCCATATCACTCACATTACGTGACCAGTAGAGGACTAACGGTTCCATCCAGTTCATACAACACAGAGCCGCGGTTAATTCAAATGGTTGGAGAATTTGATCCAGTGGGTATTTGTTGTAGCCCCGCTCATCAAACGCTTCTTTTTTTCCGCCCGTGGTGATGACGCTACGCCAGTATTTACCATGCAACGCCGTCTGTCCGCCGAAGGCAAACCCTTTGGCAAGCACGCGATCAAACCACTCTTTGAGTAGCGCTGGGCAGGAATACATATAAAGAGGGTGTTGAAACACAATCACATCATGCTCAAGTAGTTTTTGCTGCTCTGCGTGCACATCGATAAAAAAATCGGGATAGGTTGCATACAAGTCATGCACAGTGACGTGAGAAAGTGACGCAATATTGTGCAGCATAGTTTGATTGGCGATGGAGTTTAATGGCTCAGGATGCGCATAAATCACCAATATTTTAGGTGTAATTTGGTCAGGCATGACGGTGGTGGACATTTTTGTCTGCGCTCCCAATAGTTATCAATATGTTATTAAGCATAATAACGCAATTTGCATAATGATCGACATTTATCCTTATTGCCCCTACTATTCCACGCGATAACGTCTCGATATGAAAAATAGATTTTTATGATTACCTTCTCTGATATTCAATTACTGCGCGGCGGTAAACCGCTCCTTGAAAAGGCCTCTGCAACTATCCAGCCGGGCGATAAAGTTGGCCTAGTAGGCAAAAATGGCTGTGGCAAATCAACGCTCTTTGCCCTACTCAAAGATGAGCTATCTATTGACGCTGGCTCCTTCAGTAAACCAGCTCACTGGGAACTGGCTTGGGTTGCCCAAGAAACTCCGGCTCTTGATCGCGATGCGATTGAATATGTCATCGATGGCGATCGTGAATATCGTGAATTAGAACGACGCCTCAGCGTTGCTGAAGAGGCAGACCAAGGAACCTTGGTTGCAGAGCTGCATGGAAAGATTGAAACCATCGGCGGATACAGTATTCGCGCCCGTGCTTCTGAACTGCTTGATGGTTTGGGGTTTAGCCAAGAACAGATGGGATGGAGTTTAACGCAATTTTCGGGTGGTTGGCGGATGCGCTTAAACTTAGCGCAAGCGCTGTTGTGCCGCTCGGATTTACTGCTGCTTGATGAACCAACCAACCACTTGGATTTGGACGCCGTCATGTGGCTTGAACGTTGGTTACAAAACTATCCCGGCACCTTGATCTTGATTTCCCATGACCGCGATTTTCTTGATCCGATCGTCGGACGCATCATCCATATCGAAAATCAAACCATGAATGAATACACCGGAAACTACTCATCGTTTGAAAATCAACGAGCGCAAAAACTGATCTTGCAGCAAGCCATGTACCAGAAGCAGCAAAAGCAGATGGTGCACATGCAAAGCTACATCGACCGTTTCCGCTACAAGGCCTCCAAAGCTCGCCAAGCACAAAGTCGTATCAAAGCGTTGGAACGAATGGAAAAAGTGCTGCCAGCTCAATTTGATAACCCATTTAATTTCGAATTTCGAGAGCCTTCAGCACTGCCTAACCCAATCATGATGATGGACGAAGTCTACGCCGGGTATGGTGAACGTTTAATTTTAGAAAAAATTCGCCTCAACCTTGTACCGGGAAGCCGTATTGGATTACTCGGGCGTAACGGTGCGGGTAAATCAACATTAATTAAATTGCTCTCCGGTGAGTTAAAACCGCAAGGCGGCGATCTCACTTATTCGCAAGGTGTAAAAATTGGTTACTTTGCCCAGCATCAGTTAGAAACACTGCATCCAGAAGAGACCCCTCTGCAGCACATGATGCAAATCGCCCCAGATAAAAACGAACTTGAGCTGCGTAATTATCTGGGTAGTTTTGGTTTCCAAGGCGACAAAGCGCTAGAGAAAATCGCTCCGTTTTCCGGGGGTGAAAAGGCTCGCTTAGTGCTTGCGCTAATTGTGTGGCAAAAACCGAACTTGCTGCTGCTTGATGAACCCACCAACCACTTAGACTTGGATATGCGTCAAGCCCTAACGTTTGCCCTGCAAACCTTTGAAGGTGCGATGGTCATCGTCAGCCATGATCGCTATCTACTGCGCGCAACCACCGATGACTTGTACTTGGTGCACGATCGTCAAGTCGCGCCTTTCGATGGGGATTTGACCGACTACTACAAGTGGCTGACAGAACAACAGAAAGCGGAACGTAGAGAAGTTCAATCTCAGCAACCTGCCAAAGACAGCAGCAACAGTGCCGCAGCCAAAAAAGATCAAAAGCGCCGAGAAGCGGAATTTCGCATCCAAACCGCACCAATTCGCAAAAAACTGACACAACTCGAAGCGAAAATGGACACATTGAACGCGGCACTGGCGCAAACTGAAGAGCAATTGTCTGATACTTCGCTGTATGAAGCCGAAAACAAAGCTAAACTTACCGAAGTGATTGCGCTTCAAGCTCGCAGTAAATCGGCACTTGAAGCGATCGAAATGGAATGGATGTCGGAACAAGAGACACTCGAACAACTAGAGCAGGAATTCAGTCGCTAAGATGAGCCAAGAGCACGTACGATTATCACTGACCTTAGAACGCTTATGGCAATTCAGTTTGCAATACTACAGCGTGCGAGAAGTGAAAGAGGCGTGCTTAAGTTTACAAAATAACTTCCACGGCAACGTCAACTTATTGCTGCTACTCAAATGGCTTGATGAGCAACAAGTGACGGTTGCCGATGCTGACTGGCAAAATGTCACTCAATGTATCGGCCGTTCAGAAGCGCTGCTGCACAGTTACCGAGAGTTAAGACGACGTTTGAAAAGCATGGTGCCAGATACGCTGTACCGCGAGGCGCTGCAATTTGAGCTGCAGCTTGAAAAGCAGCAGCAAGCTGACCTCGTGGAATGTATCAACGCATTGGCATTGCAGAATAACCATGGTGAACAATTAACGCTGCGTTACTGTCGCCAGCTTGGCTGTGAGCATTTGCATCTCGCTTTTAAAACCCCGGCGCCTCATTCTCAAAAACCGTAACTACATCAATTGCTCGCTCGGTGTATACTGGTCGCAATTCATAAAAATAATACGCTATGGTTATGACTTCATTTATCGCTGCTACTGGACTAACAAATCCACACCTTCAGACTCTGCTTCCTCGTTTGTTGCGCAAACGCGCACGTTTTGAGCCGCTGTGGCAAACGCTGTTTACACCTGATGGTGATTTTTTAGACCTTGCTTGGAGTGATGATTGGCGCTCAGAGCGAGTACAAAATAAACCCCTATTTATCTTGTTTCATGGCTTAGAAGGCAGTTTTCATAGCCCGTATGCCAATGGCTTAATGTACGCCTTCGCACAGCAGGGATGGTTATCGGTCATGATGCATTTTCGCGGCTGTAGCGGCAAACCGAACCATCTGGCACGTGCTTACCATTCTGGTGAAGTTGAAGATGCACGCTTTGTGCTCGAATACATACGCAAGCAATGCCCAAATCGACCTATCGTGGCGGTGGGCATTTCTCTTGGCGGCAATATGTTGGTTAATTACTTAGCGCAATATAATCACGACCCGATCGTTAGCGCGGCAACCGTTGTCTCCGCTCCACTCGATCTGGCAGCGTGTTCCACACGCATTGAACAGGGATTTTCAAAGGTTTATCGCGCTTACTTACTGACATCATTGAAAAAAAATGCACTAAAGAAACAGCATCTTTTACATAATGAGTTAGGTATTTCTAACCATCAAATTAAACACATCAAAAAACTTTACGAATTTGACGATCTCATCACCGCACCCTTGCATGGTTTTCAAGATGCGCAGGATTACTACCAGCAGTGCTCAGGCCTTTCAAAGCTGACACAAATTCGCGTGCCGCTACAAATCATTCAAGCGCAAGATGATCCCTTTATGACGGATGCCGTGATCCCCAAATTTTCTTTACCAGAGAATATCCATTACCGCTTATTTACCCAAGGTGGCCATGTCGGTTTTCTCAGCGGTAGCGCGCTTAAGCCTAAATTTTGGCTCGAAGAAGCACTTCCAACCTATTACGAAAACCTGCGTCACGGCAACCCTATTGACCATCAATGCAACGCATGATTAATCACATATCGCTTTAAATCGATACCCTTTTCTCCATGACAGTTTAAGAGGTCGTCATGCTTATTCCTTGGCAGCACATTGCGCCTGAAACACTGGATAATTTGATTGAAACGTTTGTATTACGCGAAGGTACTGATTACGGAGAGCAGGAAGTACCATTGCAGCAAAAAATCGAGCAAATAAAGAAACAGCTCGCAACAGGGGAAGCGATCATCGTCTATTCTGAGTTGCATGAAAGTGTGGATATTCAATTGCGTAAATAATTTCAGCTCAAAACAATCTACTCTTTTCGTGCTATATTGCAGCCATCGATAACAAGTACGTTACATACAGACAGGGTTTGTCATGTCAGCAAAACATCCAATTATCGCTGTCACCGGCTCGTCCGGTGCCGGTACAACTACGACCTCAGAAGCCTTTCGCAAAATGTTCAATATGATGAACATTAAACCAGCATGGGTTGAAGGGGATAGCTTCCATCGCTTTACACGGCCAGAAATGGATGTGGAAATTCGTAAAGCGCGCGAACAAGGGAAGCACATCAGTTACTTTGGTCCACAAGCCAATGATTTTCCTGCATTGGAAGAATTTTTCCGCCAATATGGGAAATTAGGCACAGGCCAAGTTCGCCGCTATCTACACTCTTTTGACGAAGCTGTGCCCTACAATCAAATGCCCGGCACCTTTACTCCTTGGCAAGATTTACCGGAAAACTCGGATGTGATGTTTTACGAAGGTCTTCATGGCGGTGTAGTCGATGGTGATGTAAACGTCGCGCAGCATGTCGATTTTTTGATAGGCATGGTGCCAATCGTTAACCTTGAGTGGATACAAAAGTACGTGCGTGATACTCGTGATCGAGGCCATTCACGTGAAGCGGTGATGGATTCCATCGTCCGTTCGATGGATGATTACCTCAATTACATCACCCCCCAATTCTCACGAACTCACATCAACTTCCAACGGGTACCGACGGTTGATACTTCAAACCCACTTAACGCCAAGGGCATCCCTAGTTTGGATGAAAGCTTCGTCGTGATCCGCCTGCGCGGCATAAAGAATGTTGATTTCCCCTATCTGCTCGCCATGATTGATGGCTCTTTTATGTCGCGCCACAACACCATTGTGGTACCGGGTGGCAAGATGAGTTTTGCGATGGAATTGATCGTCAGACCGATCCTGCAGCAATTGATTGAAACAGGTAAAATTGGCTAAGTGATCGGACAAGTTGACGGTTACTTTTCATACCGTGATCATGTGCACAGTTTTGCGTAAAAAATCATGCCACTGACACGATTAAAATCAAGAAATCGTTTCTGAAAAAGGATACTATCCTTAACCGAAACACAAGTTAGCTTGCAGCATTTGGAAAGTGCTCTTATCCTAGTAAGCTTATTTTAGGCTTAGCTACAATATGGAAAGCGGCAAGCGTACCCTGCAGAGGAAGTGAGATATTATGGTTCTAGGTAAACCTCAAACCGATCCAACACTAGAGTGGTTTCTTTCACACTGTCATATTCATAAATACCCATCGAAAAGCACGTTGATTCATGCGGGCGAAAAAGCAGAGACGCTGTACTACATCGTCAAAGGCTCGGTAGCGGTATTGATTAAAGACGAAGAAGGTAAAGAGATGATCCTCTCTTACCTAAACCAAGGTGACTTTATCGGTGAACTTGGTCTATTCGAAGAAGACCAAGAGCGTACTGCTTGGGTTCGTGCAAAATCTCCTTGTGAAGTTGCGGAAATTTCATTTAAGAAATTCCGTCAGCTTATCCAAGTGAACCCAGACATCTTAATGCGTCTGTCTGCACAAATTTCTCGACGTCTACAAGTCACCAGTCAAAAAGTGGGTGATTTAGCCTTCCTAGACGTGACGGGTCGTATTGCACAAACGCTACTCAACCTAGCGAAACAACCTGATGCAATGACGCACCCAGATGGCATGCAAATCAAAATCACCCGTCAAGAGATCGGCCAAATTGTAGGCTGTTCTCGTGAAACTGTGGGACGTATTTTGAAGATGCTCGAAGAGCAGAATTTAATTTCTGCCCACGGTAAAACTATCGTGGTGTACGGAACTCGTTAATCTCAATCAAAATGATTGAGATTGAATGCATAAAGCCACCTTGGGGAACTCAGGTGGCTTTTTCTTTGGTGATATTTCGATACGAAAGTAAAAAGATGAGAGGCTATTGCATGTCAGTGCTTTCAAATATCTTATCTGCAGAGGCCGCCACAAAACCGCTATAGAGTTCACCGTTGGCCATTGGATAGCGTTTGGCAAATTCATAGAATCCACCGGGAATCACCTCCACCCCTTCCGTAAATTGCACCGGTACTTTATCGGCCATGGTCGACGACTGCTCAAGCAGCACATCAGGTGTACCTTTCACTTCTCCACCATTTTCATTGATGGTAAAACCCGCTTGGCGTAGATGATCATTGACCGCTTTCACTTCATTAAACGCCTGCAGTTGATTAACACTAACAGTGAAATGGTTTGCGCCATAGCCATGCGCCGCCAACCAAGCGGCGTATTCACTTTCGTTGGCAAGCTGCAAATAATCGCTGTAGCTTAGTTGCCACAAGCGACCGCCATATAAAAAGTCACTGCTGTTTAATTTATTGCTATCGACTTGATGTACCAGCTTCTCCACAATGGCTTGGAGTGCAGGTGAGCACTCTTCCACTTTCAGCTCGCTTATGAATACTTTAGGCTGGGTCAGATCAGGGTGTTCATAGTGCTTCGCTACCAGCTTCTTACTTTCAAACACATAATCACCACAGGCAACGTAGCCTAAGGCAAGAAAAGGCTTAGCCAGCGTTTCAATACCTAATGGCGCAACATTGAAGGTTCGCAACGCAATATGGTCATTAATCAAGGCTTCCTCTTCTTGAAGCAAGTGATGGACTTTGTCGGCAGAAGGGCAAAGGCGCTGAATGTAGTCATTCCATAATGATTGAAATAAAACGGTTGGCGTCATAACGCCTCCTTGTCTGTGCTCGGTTTAAACCATGCTAGTAGGCATGGGGTTTTAGATAAAGTTTACTGCTATAGCTCAACCCCGGGGCTGAGCGTGGCAGGCAGTTCTGTCGAACGGCCTTCCATTGATGCCATTGGGTATGCGCAGTAATCGGCCGCGTAATAGGCGCTTGGTCTTAAATTTCCCGACGCTCCCGGCCCCCCAAACGGTGCATCACCACTGGCTCCGGTTAATTGTCGATTACGATTTACAATGCCAGCGCGGATATGATCGACAAAGTAGTCCCATTCGGCATCATTGGTCGACACTAAGCCTGCCGATAAACCAAAGCGAGTCTCATTTGCCAGTTGTACCGCTTGCTCTAAGCTTTGGTAACGCACGACTTGTAACAATGGTCCGAAATACTCTTCATCAGGCAATTGGCTAACTGCGGTGACATCAATAATGCCCGGAGTGACAAACGCCGCCTGCAAAGGTGTCGCGGCCAGCAAGCTGACGCCACCCAAGGCGCGTAAATTGTCCTGAGCAGCAAGAATGAACTGCGCCGCCGCTTGTGATATTTGTGGCCCCATAAAAGGTGCTGGCTCAGAAAAGGGGTGATCAATACGCAATTTTTGAGTGGCACTGACCAGCTTTTCAAGCAATCGATCGCCTTCATTTCCCTCTGGAACATAAAGACGCCGCGCACAGGTACACCGCTGGCCTGCACTTAAAAATGCGGATTGAATAATGGTATACACCGCCGCATCAAGCTCGCCATACTGCTTAGAGATAACCATTGGGTTGTTGCCGCCCATTTCTAAAGCCAGCATTTTGCCCGGCTGCCCAGCAAACTGGCGATGGAGTAAATGACCGGTATTGGCGCTACCAGTAAAGAGAAGGCCATCAATGCCTTTGGCCTGAGCAAGCGCAATACCCGTTTCCTTCGCGCCCTGCACTAGGTTAAGTACACCCGCAGGTAGGCCTGCTTCTTGCCACAACTTCATCACAAACTCACCAGTCCACGGAGTCTGCTCTGAAGGTTTAAACACAACCGTATTACCCGCTAAAAGTGCAGGCACAATATGACCATTCGGCAGGTGGGCAGGAAAATTATACGGACCAAAAACCGCAAGAACACCCAATGGACGATGACGTAATACCAGTTGATTACCCGCCGCTTCGCGTGTGTTTTCACCAGTGCGATCATGATAAGCTCGAATGGATATAGCAATTTTACCCGCCACCGCCGCCGCTTCAGTACGCGTTTCCCAGAGTGGCTTTCCTGTCTCTTTGGCGATGATCTGCGCAAGCTCTTCACTGCGCTGTTTCACTTTTTCAGCGAAGGCTAATACATATTGCTCACGCTCAACAAAAGGACGTTTTTTCCATTCTATAAATGCGACTCTTGCCGCCGTTACCGCAGCTTCTACTTGCGCGGGTGTGGCGCTATCGCCCTGCCAAATCGTCTCATTGTTATAGGGACTAAGCGAAAGCATTGCCTCGCCTTGTCCAGCTAACCATTCACCTGCAATCCACTGAGTCATCTGTTAATCCTTACCTTCCAATGTACCTATTTTACTGCGCCAAAATTCGAACAAAATCACCACTATCAACCAATAGAGCTTGCGCCACTTTAGGTGAGATGATCACCGTTTCCGTTTCGCGGTTATAAGCACCTTTTGCAGCAGTAGCACGAAAGTTTTCAAACGAGCTATTGCAGATAAGATAATCTTGCGAGCTTGAATGCTCGGCCACTTCCACTTTAGCTCGCACCGAGTGACGTACGGATTCGATATTGCGCAAATCGCACTCAACCGTTGGACCTGCATCAAAAATGTCTACATAGTTACGGCAGGTGAATCCTTCACGCTCGAGTAGCGTTAACGCTGGACGGGTATTGTCATGCACTTGACCAATCACCGCCTGCGCCTCTTTGCTCAATAAGTTGACGTAAATCGGCAGTTTGGGCATCAGATCAGCAATAAACCCTTTTTTACCAATGCCGGTTAAATAATCAGCCATAGTGAAATCAATCGAGAAAAAATGCTCTTGCAGCCATTGCCAAAAGGGCGAGTTGCCTTCGGCATCAGACACACCACGCATTTCAGCAAAGATGGTTTTAGAAAAACGATGTGGGTGTTCCGCCATCATCAGAAAACGGCATTTCGACATCAAACGCCCATTCAACCCTTGACGAAAATCTGGGCGTAAAAAAAGCGTACAAATTTCACTGCATCCAGTGTAGTTATTGCCAAAAGTAAGCAACTTGACGGTATTGTTGACCTTCAGCTTAGGCGACGAATGCACGATCGTGCTGATGTGATAAGAATAGAACGGCACGTCATGGCCAATCGATGCTTCAACGCCAGTCGTCCCTGCTACCTCACCGGTTTCAGAATCAAAACCGACCATCAGGTAACCTTCATCTCCCGGCTCTGAGACGTCGGGTTTAGCGAAGCTGTATTCAGAATGAGTAATACGGTTGGTTAAGAGCTTTTCATTCACGGGTAGTGATGTAAACCCGTGACCGGATTCAATAGCGCATGTGTGTAGCGCATCGTAGTCCGACATTGCGATAGGGCGAACAACTAGCATCAATACTTCCCTCCAGATGCTTGAAGTGGCCCAAGGCATCCTACCTTGGGCTGCTAGGCTTTTTCACTACATGAGTGATGCAATAGCTTTATCTAATCTTGCTAAGCCTTCTTCTATTTCTTGTTTGGTGATCACTAATGAAGGCGTCATACGAACCACGTTCATACCCGCAACCAACACCAGTAAACCTTGCTTGCCCGCGGCTTGTAGGATATCGCGAGCGCGACCTTGCCACTGCTCATTTAATGCCGCGCCAAGCAGTAGACCTTTACCACGGATTTCACTAAAAATGTGGTACTTCTCATTAATGTTAGCCAATCCTTCACGAAAGAGCGCTTCACGCTCTTTCACGCCAGCCAAGGTTTCTGGCTGGCTAACCACATTAACTACCGCTTCTGCTACCGCGCAAGCCAGTGGGTTGCCACCATAAGTCGAACCGTGAGTGCCCACTTTAAAATGCGCGGCTAATTCGTTTGTGGTGAGCATAGCGCCAATAGGGAAGCCGCCACCGAGTGATTTCGCGGTACTTAAAATATCCGGCGTGACGCCCAATCCTTGATAAGCATAGAACTCACCAGTGCGGCCATTACCGGTTTGCACTTCATCAAAGATCAACAGGGCGTTGTGCTTATTGCACAATTCACGCACGGCTTGGACAAACTCAGCCGAAGGGGACACAATGCCACCCTCGCCTTGCAAGGGTTCCATCATTACCGCACAAGTGCGATCAGAGATGTGCGCTTGCAACGCTTCAATATCGTTATACGGTAGGTGGGTAACATCCGCAGGTTTAGGACCAAATCCATCGGAATAAGTCGCTTGCCCCCCGACCGTCACTGTAAAGAAAGTGCGGCCGTGGAAGCCTTGGTTAAAGGCGATGATTTCTGATTTTTGTTCACCATGGACATCTGCTGCCCAGCGACGCGCCAGTTTGAGCGCCGCTTCATTAGCTTCCGCGCCGGAGTTAGCAAAAAACACCTTTTCAGCAAAACTGACTTGCGTTAATTTTTTCGCCAAGCGTAAAGCAGGCTCATTAGTCATCACGTTACTGAGATGCCACAACTTATTGGCTTGCTTGGTAATCGCATCAACCATCGCCGGATGGCAATGGCCCAAACAACTCACTGCAATACCGCCAGCAAAGTCGATGTATTCATGACCCTGTTGATCCCACACTCGAGAGCCCTGCCCTTTAACTGGAATCATTTCCATCGGGTTATAACAAGGGACCATCACCTCATCAAACAGACTGCGATCTACACTATTTTCCACTGTCATTACACATTCCCTCTTGATACCGCATGCCAAGCAGATTGCGATCTTCCTATTAAACGCTTGAGTGGAAGATATTGTTTTGCTTTTTAGCTAATGCAGCATTGTATTTACAAATTATTAACCATTTCAATAGTGATTTATTCTTTTAGATCGGCAGAAGTACCGATAATCGTCACTACTTATGATTATTTATGCATTAAGTCACCTCTTTTATGAAGCACTTTTTTATAAATAATATAAATAAGCACAACAAGGCCTTGAGGCGACAAGCCACCCCTCATTCCAACAGGATGTATGGTGCATAATATTGCAAAGATAAAAAACAGCAGAAATGATGAAGAAAATGTTAAGAAAGGTGATCGCAGTCCGGTTGAGAATGGTTCAACGGCGCAAAAAATTTGCGAGCAGTTGATGGCCCTGTTCTGTTTTAATTGATTCAGGATGAAACTGCACGGCATCAATTGGCAGTGTTTTATGTTGGTAACCCATGATTTCGTCCATCGAACCATCGGCCTGTTGAGTCCAAGCGGTGAGCTCAAAACAGTCCGCAAGAGAATCGGCTTTGACCACCAGCGAGTGGTAGCGAGTAACGGTTAACGGGTTATTGAGCCCCAGAAAGAGGCCACGGTTGGTGTGTTGGATCGGTGAGGTTTTACCATGCATCACCTTTTTGGCTCGCACCACTTGCCCGCCAAACACTTGCGCAATTGCTTGATGCCCAAGGCAGACTCCTAAGATAGGTAGTTTACCCGCAAAATGTTCAATCGCGGCCAGTGAAATTCCCGCCTCATTCGGCGTGCAAGGCCCAGGGGAAATCACCAGATGCGTTGGGCTGAGCGCTTCAATGCCAGCGATATCGATTTCATCATTACGCACCACCGTCACTTGAACTCCCAGCTCACAGAAGTATTGGTACAAGTTGTAGGTAAACGAATCGTAGTTATCGATGATAAGTAGCATGTGAATTAAAACGCTCTGGGTAAAAGTCAGCGAGAGGCGCTATTGTGCAATACTGGTTTGGAAAGGCAAGAAGTTATCGATTCTGTGCTAAATACACTATTTGCACATTCGTTCATTATGTAACCAGTTCGGTTGTGATCATTATTTTACTTGCTCTCATTTGAAAGTAACCCTTCTCATTGTATGGTCGAATAAGAGAGCGGAAACAACGATAAAATAAATCTATCCCATAGTTAATGATCGATAAAAATAAAGCCAAGTAATCCGCTTACTTGGCTCTTCATGCTTATTTCCTAAAAATGTCGTTTATTTAAGCTGGGCTTTCTTGTAAATGCTCACTACTTGGTTGGTTGTTATGAGGCTGCCAAGGGGAATTTACCGAATAAGGCTGACGCACCGCTAATTCTGTTTCGGATAACACGCCATAACGAAGTACGGTGTGGTTATTCACCAGTAATATATCGCCAAGTTGTAAATCAAACACATGCTGTACTTGTGAACGTTCAAGAATAGGAGTTAAAACATTGGCTACTTGATTGATATTGTCAATTTCAGTCGACGACGATATATGCTTCGCCAATGATGGGCTCCAGCGTAAATTCATTCCCCAATCCCCCGACATAATCACAGGGTAAGTAGCCGTATCATCGTACTGCACAATGGTATTTTTCAGCCAACCACTTGCTTGACCATTAAGACACAACGCAGCCAGTGAGGCATCCAGTAAGTTAACCTTCAGCGGAGCAGATGAACAGTAAATCGCCCATTCATCAGGAGTCATGTCAGTATAAGAATAGCGACGCGATATGCTCGTTGACGGTGTTTTGAGCCCGTACCAACTGGGCTCCGCTAATGTACTACTCCGAACATATTCTTCCGGAAGCAGAGCATGATTTCCGGCAAACCACGAAGACCAAAATGAAGCTTGAGGCAACGGGCCAAAGCCTTTTAAACAGACAGCAGAGAACGCCTTTACTAATTGGCTCACTTGAGCCTGCGGTAGCGCGGTCAGTGAGCATCCATGGTGTGACTCTAACGTCAGGCCAAACTGCTCTGTTTGTAGAGTGGCTTTTACCTCACGCATCAACTGTGCCTCGTTAGCGTCTTCGATATTGAAACGCAGTAAACACCACAGCGTTCCTTGATGCATTACGGGAATAATCACGCCTTCACGTTGTTTGTGATTGGCCTGCGTATCAATAATAAATTCTCCGCGGCAAGCATCAAATAAGACACAAGTATGCCAAGGTGTCTTAAACGATCGCTCATCAAAAAGAAACAGCGAATATTTTTTGCCTTGCATTGGGTGTTCATGAATGCTGAGACGAATAGCGTGGCTCAAATGAGTATTGAGGAAATTATCGAGTGCACGTCCTTGCACCATCATTCCCTTAGCCATAAGGGCTAGACGCTCACGTCGTTTCTTATAACTCAGCGGAGCAAGCGCATATTTCTGATCTTGATGCATGAATTTTTTCAAGCCCAGATAGGTATGATGCATTGCATTATCATGCTGTTTAAGACGTGCAAAATCACGCTCATATTCCGCATCACCAAAGCGCTGCTTTAATCCATTGAAATATTGATATTCATTTAAGTCATCAAACGCAGAGAAGTGCTCAAAGTTGATAATTTTTAGACAATCACTGGCGTTCATATTTCCCACCATATTCCGTAATTCATCAGAATAAGTGTAGTGATGTTCTAAATCGACATTAATATAATCAGAAAATGTATGATAATCAGAAAAAATGTAAAACATCACTCCTGGAGAATATACAGATTGAATATCACGAATGGCATTAACAAATTTTTGTAAAACTCGATATTCACCCAAGTCAGGCTTATAACCTAATACCTTATCTAGGTTATTCGTTTTACATGGAAAGGCGGGTAGTAATAATGTAATGACTTTGTTTTCAATGACACACTGAGCTATCTGCGTTTTTAACTTCTGATACCCAGTAAAAGTGGCGTCTGTTTGTGCTAATAATTGGTCTAATAAAATAAAAGCAATATTATCCACACATTGCTGCTGTTGATGATCAAGCATAGTGTTTCCTTATTAAAAGCGAAGACCATTGACGGAATGATGCAGAACCCTCGGCCTTCACTCTCGGTTAAAAAGTTTATAGGCCAGCTAACAGTTCAGCCGCGTGCGCAAGCGACGCGAAAGCCGCAATATAACCATCAGGGCGGATCAGTAAAGCCTGCCCCTGGTAGAATGAACTCTCACTCCAATACTGCCCAGGCTTCGCTTGATCGTACAGATGAAGGCAACGCACAAACGGAGGAATTTCGGATGGTAACTCCGCATCGCCAGTCAACAGAAGCGTAAAGGAGCGGTAATCTAGCCATTGATAAAAGCGGCAACTCTGCTGATCGCTATGCATCTCAAAGTCATACACTCGAGAACCGTTTAAGCCACCATTGCCATACCCAATGCCCATACCTGTGATGTTACCAGCTCGCTGTTCAACGATTTGTACATAGTCCTCCGCATGGGTTCCTCGTTCTGAGTATTTAGTTGCACGCACCAATGCACCAGAGCTTTCAATCACGCTGCGAGCCACTGGTTGGCGCTCAGCCTGATAACTGTCCAGCAGCGTAGGTGATGCCTGACCACGCAACACCATATTGAGCTTCCAGATCAAATTGAACGCGTCAGCAACTCCGGTATTGAGCCCTTGGCCGCCATTGACCGAATGTATATGGCAGGCATCTCCTGCTAGAAAGACCCGTTGCTGGTGGTCATACCGTTCTGCAACAGACTCCTTAACCGAGAAATAAGAAAACCACTCAACCTGCTTAAACGTCAGTGAATGCGGCGACATTGCTCGGTTAATGCGCTCGATAACCTCTTGCTGAGTAAACTCTTCGGTGTCCATACGGATATAAAAACGATCCAAATCACCTTCACGTGGAATCCAGGCAACATCTGACGTCTCAGCCTGAAATACGATGATTTCTGGCACTTTCGGAAAATCTGACTCAATAACACCATCAATCACCGCCCAGATAATTTCTGGTCTCTCGATTTCAAATGGAATCGAAAAATGCTGACGTACAAAAGAGCGCCCACCGTCTGCACCAATCACGTAACGTGAACGAACTCGCTCGCCACTGCTCAGTTCCGTCACGCAGCCTTGCTCATCAACAGTGATATCGACCACTGATAAACCACGGCGCACGGCCGCGTTCTGCGCTTTGACTGCGCTATCTAACGCTTTTTCAATATGTGCTTGTCCCAACATCAAAAAGTGAGGATAGAAGCAGCCTTGCAGCGCTGTCCACCAATGAGACTGGCGTGACAAAAATTGACCATCAGCCCATACCGAACTGGTATTACAGGGTTTGCCTTGTACGTAAAGTGGCTCAAATAAGTCAACTATATCAAGTAACTGCAGAGTTCTAGCATTAAGCGCATCGGCCCGTCCGACCACCAGTGGTCCATTAGATTTATCAATAATTTGTGAGTTCAGACCGCAGCGCTGCGCTAAATAGTGGCACATAAGCCCAACAGGGCCTGCCCCAACGATCATAATATCAGTATGGTAATCACTCATCGGTAAGACTCCAAACTTGGGTTATCAAACGGTGGATCGCTTAGCACCTGAACTCGACGGATATGACGTGGGGTATGCGATAAAAAGCTTTCTCGACCATGCAGTAAGTTAAAGTTATCCGTAATGACCACATCATCATTTTGCCACTCGTGAGCATAAAAATGACGAGGGTCATACAGTGCGTCACGTAAGCTACGGTGGAACTCAGCTATTTGCTCACTATCAATACCACTAAAGGTCACATTTGGTGGGTTTAGCAGATCGCCACGTTCAGCGAAATGTGGTTCGGCGTAACGAATGACCTCGTGTGAGAGATAGGGATGTTGAGCAATAATCGGGGAAATGGTGTGACTGCAATAGAACTCCATCTCTCGCTGGTAGTGCCCCGTGACTTTTCGCCACAATGAGCGCTGCTGTTCGGTTGCGTTCTGTAGCACCTTAGTAGTATGAGTGAAGGTCGTCCGGCCGCCTTGTGCTGGCAATGGCGCTTGAACACATTGAAATATCTGATATTCAGGTACTTGAGGGCGGAACATGCCATCCCAATGCAGCGGCATATAGCTACTATCAAAAATATGGTCCTTTGGCTGATCTTTTTGAATTAAATCTAACACTTTGCCAAATGGCCAAATACTGATCTCTCCCCATTGCTCGCAATATTCCGCAAATTGCTCGGCCTGTTCAAAGGCTTTAAATCCACGTATCAATACCAACTGATGCTCAATAAATAGTTTACGCAGTAGTGCTGTTGGTACTTCGCTAATGGGAATTTTTAATCCATTTGCTTCTATTTTTACTCCAAAAGGATGGAGCTTCGTGACCTGATAATTCATCACCCGTTCCTTTAAATTAATTTTTAATAAAACGTTAGAAATAAAACAACATTGCATCCATCATTTTCGAAAATTCGGTTGGATAATATTAAAAATATTTACACAATATTGATATTTATAAGATTGACATTGCTAATTTAATTATTAATCCCAGTTTATTTAGGAATAGATATCTCAATAGTGCCATCATTCAGAAGAAATTTATTATTTGCCCGTATTTAAAGGAAACCAAAATGGTTTATATCTCTCTAATTAGAGCTGTCATTATTTGATGAATGACAAAGGTTGACTAGATAACAAAACAAGAACGAAAGGTTACCAATAAGGGAACAATTATGTTGAGTGAGTTAAAACGTATTGCCATTTTTAATAAAGTGGTTGAATACGGTTCGTTTACCTCGGCTGGTGAATCGTTAGGCATAGCAAAATCGAAAGTGAGCGAGCAAGTTAGCTTGCTAGAATCACATCTTAACGTACGTTTACTGCATCGCTCTACCCGTAAAGTTAGCCTAACGACTGAAGGGCACGCATTTTATCAACATACCAATGGCCTCTTACCGCTGGCAGAAGACGCGCTACGGGCCGTCCAGCATTTTTCTACCGATGTGGCAGGCGTGATTAGGATCGGTACAACCATTGATGTCGGCAGCTATATTTTAAGTCCGCTGATTTCAACATTTTCTGAGAGTTACCCCAATGTGCTGTTTGATATTCAACTCGAAGATGGTTTACAAGATCCAGTAGCCACACAATTAGATGTGCTGATCAGAATGGGTGAACTGACATCTTGCTCAATGGTTGGCCGCGAATTGATGCCTTTTAAAATGGGGATATACGCCAGTAAAAAATACTTAGCTAGTGCACCTTTATTAAAGAAACTACGAGATTTAGAGCAGCACCCATGGGTTGCGTTAACTTTATTGAATCTTCCTCAAGATAAAGTCACGCTAATCAATCCAAAGGGAGTGAGATGCGACATCAAAACCCGCCCTAAACATATCTGCAATGCGCCGCTTGGTGCGATGTCAATGGTACAACAAGGCATGGGGATCGGCTTGATTGCCAATTTTCTCGCTGACGAAATCAATGATCCTAACCTCGTCAGGCTTTTTCCAGATTATTATCTATCAGATAACACCATGAACATTCTTTACCCGAGCCGTCACCACCTTGCGCCACGAGTAAGGCTATTTATTGATTATTTAATTGAAAAAATCCGAGCGTGAGCAAAACAAAAACGCCCCGTCAGTTAACGGGGCGCACTTTAAGCCTTAACGACGACGTCGCCACATACCAAAGCCGAGTAATGAGAAGAGTGCTCCTAGGCCGAATGAACCGCCATAGATGTTCAGTTCTAACACGGCAGGATCATGATCAGATGCGCGGAAATGATCTTGATATTTAGGTAAATCACCTTTGAATTCACTGTTGTAATCAAACAGTGTCGATTCACCGCCGTTGATATGCCAATCGGTCGCATCCACCACTTTGCCTTTCAAACTTTTGCTGACCAGCAAATGATCCAGTGCGCCAACTTCATCATTAAATGAGTAACTCCAGCTCTCTGGGTGTTTTATGGCCACAGCGTTAAGGTACCCATAATTGTGAGTAATCAACGCGCCATCATCACCAAATTGAGGAGTACCTGCAATGTAAGTATTACGTGCCGCACGAATGGTTTTGCCATACTTCTCTGGGCTGTAGTCCGTCAATACGAGCATCGGGTCTTCCATACCGTAAGAGTTCATATCACCCAAAATGACTTTATGCCCTTTTGTTTTTTGTAACGCTTCACCTAAAGCAACTGCAGCTGCGACACGGAATTGTTCACATGCACCTTGAAAATCAAGATCTTTGCCGCCTTGCCCACCTTGTTCAACTGGTGCAGCATCTTCCCAACATGCCGAACCCTTGGATTTTAGATGGTTAACCGCGACGGTAATTTTCTCATTGCCACCTTTAACTTTGAAGGTCGGTGCAAGCGTGTCACGCTGGTAATTTTTACCATCTTCAATCACTTTGCCTTTGTCATCCAACACTTCAGGTGCTTGTTGGCTTGGCATTGGAATTACACGATTTTCTGTCAACTTCACCACTTTTTCACGATAAATCACTCCTGTGGTGATCACATCCGTGCCAATAGAATCAAGTTCATCGGTCACACCATCATTATTTGAGTCAATCGCGACAAAACGGTAATGCTTTTTCTTATCCGAGATCTGGCTGTTGATCTGATTGACCAATTGCGCAATCGCCGACCCTGCACCGAAACCGTTATTCTCAATTTCCATCAAACCGACAATATCGGCATCCAAACGTACAATCGCATTAACGATCTTCGCTTGCTGCAATTCAAATTCTGCAAGGTTATTAGCACCACGATTATCACCATGCTGATTTGCATCACCGCCAAACGGCGAGTTGAAATAGTTAAGCACGTTGAATGTGGCAATGCGCAGATCGCCTTCATCAATATCCGGTTTCTCGCTGCGAGGATCATTGCGTACGAAATTCTCTTGGCTGAGCGAATTGGTCACAATCAGACGATATTCGTTGTAACCGAATGAGAGCACACCTTCTAAACCTATGATGCTGTCATCAATGCGGATGTAATCTTCCGTCGAACCATTTTGATCAATATCACTGCGACCAAACTCTGGGTAGTACGGAATTTGGCCATCGGCGGCTTTCGCATCTGATTCAATAAACAAGCGGCGCTGCGCGTTTTCGATGCTCTGCTGTTTGGCTTGCTCAGAGCCCGCAGCGAATAGCTGGTTCGGCTGCATGTTAATACGACCTTGCGCTAACACCATGTTATTGCGACGAGAAGCATAGTCATAACCAAAGGTGCGCGTCACACGCATATCCAGCTCTGGTGTGGTTTTTACCAACATGCCTTCATAACGCTCTAATGTGTGCTCAAAGTTCTCATCGGTGGGCAAAATCTCTATCGCGGTCGCTTGTGGAGCCTCTTGCTCACCTTGCTTTAGCCATTGGTTGTTTTCGACTTTAAGCTGTGTGAGGTTGTAATATTCCTGTACTTTACCTTTCACACAAACCACATCTCCCGGTTTTAAACTTGAGCTTGATTGATCGGTAAAAACAAACAAACCTTCAGAGGTATTTAAGTTGTAATCATCTTCCAACGCTTGCAGATAAAAACCCTTAGTTAACCCTGTGGTAACGGCACTCACGACACCTTTGACAAAATATTCTTGGTCGGTGATGTAAGGGTAGCCACTAATAAAAGGAGAGGTTTGCCCTTCGCCTTGGATCGCTTGAATAGAAGTAAAGGCGGGCTCAGATCCCTCTTGAGTACAGGTAAATTCAGCCGGTGGCTCAACGGCATCGAGTGCGCCTAACCCTTCAATATTATCCTTGCCTAACGCGCTCCACTGCGCAGCTTGATAAGCCGCTGAGGGCGTGAGGCTATCGCTATTACGCACTAAAGTGGTGTCCTTGCCCCAGTTAATGCCGCCCATCACTCCCAACACATCATGTACGCTACCATCACTGTTTAGCAGCGCCACCGGATCATCACCGTTAAAATTAATCACCGAGCCATCATTTTCATCACTCACCGCTTGGATAGCACTATTGGCGCTGGCATGAGAAATCACTAACACATCGTTCGCGGCAATTACTCGCCCAGTCAGGGGCAACTGTGTATCCCAGTTCCCACTGCCATTGCTTGATTTCGCTAAAATGAAATTGTCTAAACTGACGGATGCATTGCTAGTGTTAGCAATTTCGATGGCCTTATTGAAGCTGCTGCCTTCTACATACTGAGAAATAATAATCTCAGCTTGAGCTGATACAGCCAATGTGGAGCTTATCGCCGCAGCGAGTAATGTTCGGCCAAAGGGTTTAATTCGTGTCGATTCCATTGTTCACCTCTTTCCCTGCTCTGTAACCGAAGTGGTAAGCAAGGTGTTGTAAATCACGTTTATAAAGGGGATTGATTCCATTTGCGCGTACAGTGTTGTGTTTTTAAATGAAAGATAAAAACATTCACCATTCATATCGAGATCAACATCGCATAGCTAGAGCAAATACTTGAACTAAGCGCAAACTTTCAACAAAGAAGGTAAAGGGGGTTTTCGACAGTGATATTGCAGTGAGGTGAACAGTCTTATTTTTCTAAAAAGAAAAGCAAACAAGGTGCTCCGTACACGACAAACACCTTAGTTTGATTATTGTGGCTGGCTAAAAGAGAGGTAGCGATCAAAGACCGCCTGCGCGCGACCAGTTTGCTGCGCATCGAGAAAATAGTCATTAAGCTGATTTAACAGCGGCATCGAATTTTCTAAGCTACGGCGAACTTGCACGTGGTACGGCTTGTTTCTAGCAAGAAAATGATGAACGATTGGCCGATCAATTTTATATAGACCCAACTGAATTCCACCATAAATGGGTTCAATTTCACTCACAAACCAATCACACCGCTCTTTTTGCAGCATATTCAGCGCTTGCTGTACGGAATTTAAATAGAGAGAGGGTTCTCTAGACAGCGCAAAATTCTCATAATTAAAGCCATTAACTCCGCATAATACGCCATCAACGGATGGGTCTTTTAAATCTTCATGGTTGTCTGGCAGCGTAAAATAACCGAGTTGGATCGTATAAAGCGGGACCGAAAAATAGCTGTACTCAGCCCTTTCTGCGCGATAACTTGCATCCCATGTCAAATCGCAGCGACCGCGCTCTTGCGTCAGTTCATGTTGGACTCGCGCCCAAGGCATAAAATAAAACTGGTAATCGATGTTGTGAGATTTTAATGCGTCCAACACCAGCGTTGTAGCTGAGCCAGTCAAGGAATCGGCTTTTTCTTGATACGAGCTCCCCTGCCAATAGGTGAACGGGGGCCAAACATTCACATCACCAACACAAATACGAACTGGCTCTGCGGCGGCGGCACTACAGATGAACATCAATCCTAATAACAGCAGTCGTCTCATGTTCAAAACTCATCATCATGGTTATGATTTAAAGTGTAGACCTAAGCCTACAATACAAAGAGAAAGATCAAATTTTATTAAGCAGAAGTAAAAAATAAAGCTAGGAAAACCTAGCTTTATTTAATGCGAAAAGAGTTAGATTGTCGCAGGAAAAACTAAGGACGCTCGACAAACCCTACCGCTTTAAATGCTTTTTTCAAAGTGATCGCAGCGCGGGCCGAGGCTTTTTCTGCACCCGCTTTCATTACTGAATCAAGATACGCGCGATCTTCTCGAATGCGCGCGTATTCAGCTTGAACAGGCTCCAGCATGGCAACCAGCGCTTCGCCAACATCTTTCTTGAAAGGGCCGTACATCTCAACACCTTGATATTGCGCTTCAATCTCAGCAAAGCTTTTGCCTGTCGCCGCAGAGTACAAACTCATCAAGTTGGAGATGCCCGCTTTGTTTTCGGTATCAAAAGCGATACGCGGTGGCGTTTCAGTATCTGTCTGAGCCTTATTAACCTTCTTGATAATCGACTTTGGATCTTCCAGCAAAGTGATGACATTCTTACGGTTATCATCTGACTTAGACATCTTTTTCGTCGCATCTTGCAGGCTCATTACTCGCGCGTTCACTTGAGGAATGTAAGGCTCTGGAATGGTGAAGATCGGCTTTTCAGGACTATAGATGTTGTTAAAACGAGTCGCGATATCTCGCGCAAGTTCTAAGTGCTGCTTTTGGTCACTGCCCACGGGTACTTGGTGCGCGCCATAAAGTAGAATATCGGCCGCCATCAACACAGGATAACCGAATAAGCCCGCATTCACATCGTTCGCATAACGTGCTGATTTGTCTTTGAACTGAGTCATGCGGCTCAATTCACCCATCTGCGTGTAGCAGTTGAGAAGCCAACCCAATTGAGCATGCTCTGGTACGTGTGACTGAACAAATAGCGTGCTCTTTTTAGGGTCAACACCAACTGCAAGACAGATTGACAATGCATCTAACGTGGCTTCATGCAGTGCTTTCGGATCTTGACGAACCGTGATCGCATGCAGGTCAACCACGCAGTATTGACAATCATAGTCATCTTGCATCTGTTGCCATTGACGTAGAGCACCCAAATAGTTACCGATACTTAGTTCACCTGACGGTTGAACACCACTCAATACAATGGGTTTGCTCATAGGGATGATTTCCTTGCTACTTAAAATGAGATAAGACTGAAAATGTCTGTGAAAAAAAACCGCGCTTATTCGCTAAGTGATACTTGATTTAGCGATAACGCGGTTTATGCAGTGTACTCATTGACGAGTATTTTACTAGCGCATTGTGTGAACTTTTATGCTGAAACTCGCAACACATCAAGCAATTGGTCGATACAGTCCGCCACGTAATCAGGGTTGGAAGCTGAAATGGGCTCACCGTGATTGTAGCCATAAGTCAAACCAAACGAATAACAACCCGCATTTTTAGCCGCTAAAATATCGTTTTTCGAATCCCCAACCATCAACATTTCCTTGGCCGTTAGTTGATGTTTATCCAATAGCCAGTTAAGCGCCATTGGATCAGGTTTTTTGATCGGGAAGGTATCACCACCAATCACATCACTAAAAAAGTGCTCAATACCATGTTGTACCAATACGTCAGGTACAAACTTAGACGGTTTATTGGTCACCAAAGCTAATGTGAATCCAGCACTGTGTAGCTGCGCTAAGGTTTCTTTCACTTGGGGATATAAATGGCTCAGTTTATGGCCCGTTTGGGCATAAAATTCATCAAAACGCTCACGAGCGGTGGCTTTGATCTCATCGCTAAGATCAGGGTTGATGGTTAAACTTTGGCTAAGTGAGCGAGCGATCAGCACATCTGCACCATTGCCGACGTAATCACGCACTTGCATTTCTGATACTGATGAATAGCCTAACGATTGTACCGCTTGGTCGGCGGCTACAGCTAAATCTGGCACGCTGTCGAGCAAGGTACCATCGAGATCAAAGGCGATTAATTTAATTGAGCTTAAAGACATCTTAACTTCCGAATAATAGACAAGGGGCACAAAGCCCCTTGTTGCGTTATAAGTATGTTGCGTAGTGATTATTGAGGTGTAGTCAGTATTATGACTTAGCGCGCCACTTTGGCTAATTCTGCGCGCATCTCATCAATCACCGTTTGGTAATTAGGTTGACCAAAAATAGCCGAGCCTGCGACAAACATATCTGCGCCCGCTTGTGCAATTTCACGAATGTTATCGACTTTGACTCCACCATCAATTTCAAGGCGGATATGACGACCCGATTGCTCAATCAATTGACGCACCGCGCGCAGTTTATCCAACGTATGCGGAATAAAAGATTGGCCACCAAAACCAGGGTTAACCGACATCAGTAAAATGAGGTCCACTTTATCCATAATAAATTCGAGATGCGCAAGTGGCGTAGCTGGGTTGAGCACTACACCCGCTTGGCATCCGTGCTCTTTGATCAATTGCAATGTGCGATCAACGTGATCAGAAGCTTCCACATGAAAAGTGATCATCGAAGCCCCTGCTTTGGCAAAATCAGGAATGATACGATCAACTGGTTTCACCATCAGGTGAACATCAATCGGTGCCGTAACACCATAGTCACGCAGCGCCTTACAAATCGGAGCACCAAAGGTCAAGTTGGGAACGTAGTGGTTATCCATTACATCAAAATGGACAACGTCTGCCCCAGCGGCAAGCACTTTCTCAACATCTTCGCCAAGACGAGCAAAATCTGCTGAGAGTATAGATGGGGCAATTAGGAAATCTTTCATACCTGACCTCTTAGGCTAGTGGGCGCAAATGCGTGATGAGCAAAATTCGCCCGCAATTCTACCTAAGCTGGCCAAGATATCCTAGCGCGACACCCGATTTAACTGCGAAATGTTAACCTTCGCATTCCGCTGTATTGAACAGTGCCAACAACTCATCTACTTTGTTGCGCCCTGCTCCATTACGGCTAATGGTGCGCTTAACCTTGACCACGTTAAGTTCTGCACCATGATATAAACGGCGCGTTAACTTAGTGTCATGATTGGAAATCAGTACCGGTATGCCACGATCATTGGCGGCTTTTTCGGCAACATCGGCCAATGAGGCTTGATCATCCAATGAAAAGCCATTACCAGAATAAGAAGTAAAATTGGCGGTGGTAGAGAGTGGCGCGTATGGCGGATCGCAATAGACAACACAGCCCTTGCGAGCACGACGAAACGTCTCTTCGTATCCTTCGCAAATAAAGGTCGCTTTCTTGGCTTTCTCGGCAAAAAACTCCAATTCTGCTTGCGGGAAATAAGGCTTTTTGTAAGAACCAAAAGGCACATTGAAACCGCCTTTTTTGTTATAGCGACATAACCCATTAAAACCAAAACGGTTCATGTATAAAAACGCCAACGAACGATACAGTACGTCATCGGTTTTATTGAACTCTTTGCGAATATCGAGATACGCTTCTTTACGGTTGTTATCGGCCGTGAACCAACGCTTAGATTCGGTGATGTACAGTTCAGGTTGATCTTTGATCAGGTTGTACAAGTTGATGAGATCAGGATTGATATCGGCCAACAAATACTGTTCAAAATCAGTATTGAGGAACACAGAGCCAGCACCAACAAAGGGTTCAACCAATTTACGCGCTGGCGGCAGGTGACGTTGAATCTCTTCGACTAGGCCATACTTACCACCAGCCCATTTAAGAAAGGCACGCTGCTTCTTCATTTACTGCTCTATCTTTCAACCACGAAATAAGGCTGCGGAATGTAACATATTTTTGCGTCAAGCTCAGCGTTATTTCGCACGATCAATCTCTCGCTGTACTTGGCTGAGCGATTTGGCCCAAGGGCCTTGCAATTGCAACGCTTTCGGTAAGGTTTCAACGGCATCACGCGCAAACTGGATGGTTGGATAATTACCATAGGTGATGATGTACCACTCCACATCATTGCGTGCTGTCGGATAAATACGCACCTTTTCTTGCAGCGCGTAGGTGTTAATAAAGTTTTGTGCTTCAGCAAGCGAACTGACTGCCGCTAATTGCAAAGTATAACTGCGTGGCGAGAAGGCTTTGAGTTCTTCTCTCGCAAAGGAGAAGGTGATTTTCGTTGGCGCAGCAGCAGTGGCAGTCTCACTTACTGGCACAGTTTGCGCCGTGCGGTTTTGTGCATCAGCAAGTGCATTATTAATCACTGACGTATCGGCTTTGGTCGAATTGCCTTCCAAAAGAGCATCCACAACATCAGACTCAATCACCACTCGTTGCTGATCGCTGTCAATTATGCCCACGCTCTCTGAATTCTCCATCACATCGGGTGGTAACGAACTGGAATCATCTTCAGCATCTAAATAACTCGGGTCACTTTTCGCAAGCTCCTTCCCATTATTGGTGGCGTCAGTTGCTGAATCATCGTTAAGCGTATTGACTGTTGGTGCAGCAGCATCCCCTAGCGTCGGAATCACCGTCTGCTCGAGTGTGCCTGTAATTTGCGACGCTTGCTCATCGGGTGAGGGCTGGGTGAATAGCCACCAGTAACCACCACCGATGATGAGCAGAAGCAGTAAAACCAAGGCAGCGATCTGCACAGGAGAACCGATAATCGAACGGATGATGATCCTTTTTTCCATTTTCTGCTCTCCTAATGCCATGATTTCCCCAGGCACGCGTTTCACCTTTTTGTAAGCGTTGCGTACGCGGCGCTCCATCTCATCGGGTACATAACGCATGACCAGATTTTCAAAAAAGCGATCCGCTTCTTCATTGCTTAGGGCTTCAATCTCAAGCTCTACGGGTTTATGCTCTTGTCCGTAGCTTAAACGAGTCAGCAAAGCATCAAGACTATTGGCTTGTACAAATAATACGACATTGATGGTCCACAATGGATTGGCTTGTGCTTCTAACACCAGCATCCATAGCTCAGACACTAAGGTTTCAGAGAGTAGATGAGCGTCATCGACAACAATCACCACATCACAACCGCCACCATCAAGCAGGCGAGCTAAGCTGTCAGAAAGTGTATCGTGAGGATTAAATAACGGGCCTGAAACGATTTGGGTAAGAATGGTCGCTCGACGCTGCTGGTCATCTTGATTGGGATGACACAGCAACAGCGATTGGTTTTTATCTTCGGCCCACGCTTCTAAATAACGCTGCGCTAACCAAGATTTACCAAAACCTAATCCACCACCAACGGTAATGACATTTGAGCCAAAATTGGTCAATAATTGCAAACGCTCAAGTAGCTCGACTTGCGAATCTAATTCCAATATACGTAATTCATTCGCCAAACTCATTAGGCCGTCCTACTGACAGACAACTGTCAAATTAGTATCAATGAAGATTTACAGGGTGCGGCAGAAGTCAATCGCTTGTTCAATGACCGCTTCGGGTACACCTTTCACTACTTGTGATGTACCAATACTGGTTGGTAGCACCAAACGTAGTTCGCCTGAAAGCACTTTTTTATCACGCATCATGTGTTGCATAAAGTCAGAAAACGACATGCTTTCGGGCGTATGAATCGGTAAATTTGCTCTTTTGAGTATAGAAACAATCCGCTCAACTTGCTGATCGTTAATTAAACCTTGTAACTGCGCCGTTTTAGCGGCCATCACAGTTCCGGCAGAAACCGCTTCACCGTGTAGCCAATTACCATACCCGAGCTGCGCTTCAATCGCATGACCAAATGTATGACCTAGGTTCAACAACGCGCGAATTCCCGACTCTTTTTCATCTTGAGCGACCACATCGGCTTTAATTTGACAGCAGCGAGCGATGGCATAACTTAGCGCTTGCTCATCTAAGGCGTAGAGTTTATCGAGATTCTCTTCCAACCAGACAAAGAAATCATGATCGTAAATGATGCCATATTTGATCACTTCCGCCATACCAGCGGCAAATTCTCGCGCAGGTAAAGTCGCCAAACATTCAGTATCAATGATGACGGCTTTCGGCTGATAAAATGCACCAATCATGTTTTTACCTAAAGCATGATTGACCGCGGTTTTACCGCCAACGGAGGAGTCCACTTGCGAAAGCAGCGTGGTCGGTATTTGGATAAAATCGACTCCGCGCTGATAACAGGCTGCGGCGAATCCAACTAAATCACCAATCACGCCACCACCTAAAGCGATGATCACCACATCACGGCTGTAATTACCTTCCAGCAGGTAACTCATCACCGTGTTAAATGTATCTAAAGTTTTGTACTGCTCGCCATCTGGCAGTTCAAGCAAGGAGACGTTACAAGCATGCGGTGCAAGAAGGGCGAAGATTTTATCCGCGTACAAAGGCGCGACCGTCACATTACTGATGACAACGACTTTTTGTTTGGCCGATAAGAAAGAAAGGAGGGCCGGATCATTAAATAATCCGGCGCCAATTGAGATTGGGTAGCTACGCTCATCTAAACTGACCGTAATCCGTTCCATGGTTTGCACTCCAAAATAAAGAACTTAGGAATGTTCTTCTAGCATTTTTACGATCTCGTTGGCTACCACTTTTGCACCTTGATCGTCAGTACGAACCGTAAAGTCAGCGATCTCAGCGTAAAGATCGTTACGTTCATCAGCCAAGCATTCTAAGACTTCACGTGGATTGTCTGTTTGAAGCAATGGCCGTTTTTTGTCACGGTTCGTGCGTGCAAGTTGTTTTTCAATCGTCGTTTCAAGGTAGACCACAATACCACGAGCAGATAAACGATTACGGTTTTCTTTACTCTTAACAGAACCACCGCCTGTTGCGAGTACAATACCTTGTTTCTCGGTTAGGTCATTAATTACAGCTTCCTCACGTTTACGGAAGCCCTCTTCACCTTCGACGTCAAATACCCATGCGATATCTGCGCCTGTACGCTCTTCAATGACTGTATCTGAGTCTAAAAACTCCATATGCAGTTGTTGAGCAAGATGTCTACCAATTGTACTTTTGCCGGCGCCCATTGGGCCAACAAGGAAAATATTGCGTTTCTCAGCCATGTTTAGCAGTAATTTACAACGTTAATTCAATGACATCGCCACAAGATTAGCCAGTATAATACTGACCGTTAAGACGCTCGTGGCACCTATTCCTCACAGATGATTCGTGATAAGACCCGAAATTATCTAGATATGGTGCCACTAATGCAACTTTATTTTTTAACCAATCGCAATATCAGCCGTAAGTTATTGAATGACGACTTTCGGTGTCACGAAAATCAGCAGCTCACTTTTGCCCACTTGCTCATAGGAACGGCGGAACAATGCACCAAGTAATGGCAAATCACCAAGTAATGGCACCTTATCTACCGTATTGTTGACGCTATGTTGGAATATTCCACCAAGGACCACGGTTTCTCCATTATTGACCAATACTTGAGTGCCAATACGCTGAGTATTAATTGCAACCGCTTCTCCCGTCCCTGTTTTTACAATATCCCCAGGCCGGTCTTGAGTGACACTGAGATCTAACACTAAACGATTATCCGGCGTTATCTGCGGCGTTACTTTTAAACTCAGCACCGCTTTTTTGAAGGCGACTGTCGTTGCCCCGCTGGAAGAAGACTCCAGATAAGGGATCTCCGTACCCTGCTCGATATAAGCGGGTTTCTTGTTGGTCGTAATCAAACGAGGGCTGGAAATGATCTCCGCTTTCGACTCACGTTGCAGCGCTGAAAGCTCTAAATCCAACAACATATCCGACCCCAACTTAGCCACTTGGAAGGCAATACTTGAGGCGTTAGCAGAGGTCGCCGCTAAGTTTACGTTAAGGAAGTCATCAACGGGCAATGTGCTTTCCCCCAATTTGCCCACTTGGAATAAATTACTTTCAATACTTCCGCCTGCGGTGTTGTTGCCATTGGTCGAAGTAAAGCCCCAGCGTACGCCAAGTTCATCCAAATTACCTTCGTTGACCGTAACAATGCGCGCTTCAATCTGTACCTGTTTGACCGGGATATCGAGCGATTCAACAATTTGGCGTATCACCACAATATTCTCAGCCAATTCACGGATCAGCAGTGAGTTGGTTCGCTCGTCGATACTGATGGAACCTCGCTCAGACAACATGCTGACCGCCCCTTCACCGCCAATCATCTGCGCAATATCAGACGCCTTAGCAAAATTAATTTTGATAATTTCAGAACGTAGATCGCCCAACTCTTCAGCCAAACGTGCCTTTTCAAGCTGCTGCTTTTCACGTAAATCCAACTCTTCTTTAGGTGCAACTAAAATCACATTGCCGTCAACACGCTTATCTAATCCCTTGACTTGCAAAATGATATCGAGCACTTGCTGCCAAGGCACGCCATCAAGCCGTAGCGTCAGGTTACCAGTGACCGAATCTGAGACGACTAGGTTAAACGCGTTATAATCTGCGATAAGCTGCAAAACATTTCGCACAGGAATATCTTGAAAGTTAATCGAGATAAGCTTGCCCTCTTTCTCAAGAATGCTCTTCGGCTTAGGTTTTTCTTGTTCTTTCAGTTTGCCAATTACCACCTCAAGGTATTTCCCTTTTAAGCTGTAATCATACTTAAACTCGCCATGAATGGTCGCCAGTAACTGTGTACTTGGCTCTTTGCGCAATACCTCGATACTCTCAACAACGGTTGCAAAATCTTTGACGTCTAAGACATACAGTTTCTCATTGGAGACATCCGTCTTAAGCAGTTCAATTTGTAAACCGTCAGCCACTTTCTGCACATTAACTACCGTCGAAGGTGATGCGAGTTCAACAATCAATACAGCGTCTTTGTTTTTATTGACTCGAAAATCAATGCCTTTAAGCTCGTTGGTCTGCGCCGTTTCTGCCGCCACACTTAGCCCTGCCACACTCAATAATAAGCCAAATAAGAGGCTCCGAAATACCATAGTCATTTGTGTCTGTAGTCCTTTAATCATAGTGATTTCTCTAAATTCAAATTCTATTTCAGAGCCAATTTGACGTTACGTTGATTCCAACAACCTAAGCCGTCTGGCAAGGTTTCATTGATCAGCAGGTAATTGGAATTAACTCGAGTAACTTTGCCGTGATTCAAACCTAAATATTGTCCCGCTTTCACGTTGACGACCTTGCCTTGGGGCGTTTGCACTAATGCCGATACCGCGCCCCCGCTACTCATCACGCCTTTTAATCGCAGTTGATTAAGCGGATAGCGCTCTAGCTGGCCATTTTTACTGCGAGCCGGAGGTTGCCAGCAGTCTGCCTTCACTACAGGCTGATTTTGTACAATCGCTTCTTTAGGCAGCACAAAAGGTTCGCGGGATTCATGTTGCGCATAATGAGCAACTTCAAATTGAATAATGGGTTTTAATTTGGAGACTTCTTTGCGTGCTTGCCCCTCGACCTGCTCCACATAAACCTTCAATGAATCTTGATTCGCCTTACAACCAACCAATACGCTGGTACTAAACAGCACCATCAGCAGCAGATTATTGTTTTTCATCGTCCACCTCTTGCTTGAATTGATAGGTATAAGCGCGCACCCTAAAATGTAATGTACTGCTTTCCTGGCTAACCCGTTGCCAATCAACATCATCGAAATTAATAATGCGGGGCAATTTCGCGATCGCCTCGGAGAAATCACCAATGTCGTGGTAATTCCCAGTTAATTCGATATTGAGCGGCAAACGATACAGAAACTCTTTATTCTGTTTTTCTCCCCAATCAATACGTGTAAAGGTTAACGCGTTATCTAGCCCTAGTTCATTGACCGACGCCAGCATGCTTGCGAGCTCTTTTTGCACGGGTAATTGGCGTAATAAAAAATCATAACGTTCAGTTAATTCATCCAGTTGAGCTTGCAACTGGGGTAAGGTGGCGGCTTTGCTGGCCTTAATCCGTAAGGTCGATTTCAGCACCTCTTCTTGCTGTTTTAAGTTCTGCAATTGCTCATTTTGAGGCATAAGATAGAACCACGCGCCAACGCCTTGAATAATCAGCATCAACACCAAAATAACCAGCAGTTGAGGCAGCAACGGCCATTCAGCCATTTCATCCATATCAAGATCTTGAAAACTAGTCATGGACAGCTCCTGTAGGCCGAATCTTGGTTAGCACAGAGCCCTGTGGTGTCGGGGAATAAAACATAAATGACACTTTAAACGTCTGAAACTCCTTACCAAATCGCTTATTACCGTGCACGATAGAGTGCATGTTGACATCGGAAAGTAAGGCTGATTTTTCAAAATTATCGAGCATGGTCGCAAGACGCGCAGTGCTGTCACTGATGCCCGTAATTTCAATTTCTTCACCATTCATTTTGATCTTATCGACGTAGACTCCTTCAGGCATAAGCTGTGGCATCAGGTTCATCAACTCGGTGGTTTTATTGCGTTGGCTTTGCAATGACTCAACAACCGATAAGCGAGTTAATAGTGCCTTGTGTTCTTGTTCCGTCATTTTTAATGCATTGATCTGTTTATCAAGCTGCTGAATGTATTGATTCAAATAGGCCAGACGAGACTCTTGCTGCTGCGCTTGCCCAGAAAAATACAAACCGATACCCCATTGAATACCAACAGCGCTCATCACACCTAAGACGACCAAGCCCATAAAACGACGCTTATGCGCCGCTCTTTGTTCCTCTCGCCAAGGCAGTAAGTTAATGCTATGCAACATGAGAAGACTCCAACCACTCGATACCACGCAGTGCAAGGCCAGCCGCGGTGCTAAAACTCTGCCCAGACTGCTTACCTCGCTGGCGTTTCGCTAACTTATTGTTAAACAGAAGGAAGGGATCGAGAATCTCGCACTCAAGCTTGAGACGCCGCGAAATCTCTTGCGCCAACATCGGAGTATCTGCGCCACCACCTGAGAGCCAAATGCCTGCTAAACTGCCCGCGCCATTGACGGAGGTGAAAAGCTGCAACTGACGTTGAAGTCGCTCGATCAACTCATGCACAAAGCGCTCGTTTTTATCGGCTAATTCGGCATTGGTGCCCGACATCGCGCTATCTTGGGACAACCACTGACAACCGAGAGGGATCTCTTTATGAAAAGGGGCTTTATCAGTAAAATCAATACAGAGCGCCGTTTGGGTATGGCCCACATCCATGAGCATCCAATCGCTGCGATGTTGTGCCCTGCTCGCCAACTGCCAGATGTTTAACAAACTGTGTATTTGCACATCAACCGCGATCGGTAAAAAGCCCGCTTTTTGCGCCGCTAACGCACGGCTTTCCACGACGTCTTTACGAGTGGCGTAAACTTGATAACTTACGGTGCTACTGCGACTCACGCTTTTTTCCATCACTTTGACGAAATCGAGACTCAGTTCTTCTATCGGGAACGGTGACTGATGAGAAAATGCCTGATAAATAGCAAACTCTTTTTCACGCGCCTGCAGGTCACTATCTATCTGTAATACCTTACTTATTACCGCATTGTCCGGTACCGATATGGCGACTTTGTGACTAAATAGTGGTAAACCCTTTCTTAGTTCTTTGAGTTTCTTTACAATTTTCTGATAATCCAGCGTGTGGTTATCGGAGAATATGTCCTCAGTAATAAATAATTCTTTATAACCGACGAGTGCATATGAATCACCCGCTAGCTTTAACACCACCGCTTTAATACTATGGTGGCCAATATCTATACCCGTAACCATTGATTTACCCATACGGCTTAGCTCCAGTAACGCTGCTTAGGCTTAGCTCGATTTGCTTATTTTGAGGTTAAATAAGCCACAATTTATTTTTAGAGCTAAATTTTTAGCCTAGAGTACAAGGGTTTGCATAAGGGCAGCCTTAACTAAACAGGGATTATCCGGTGAAGTTCATAAAGCGATTGTTATTACTTTCATTGATTTGCATTATTCTTGGAGTCACTACGATATTTGGCTTCTATTTTTACGTGAAGCCAGACCTCCCCGATGTAGCGACTTTACGTGATGTACAATTGCAGACACCGATGCAGGTCTATAGTCAAGATGGCAAGCTCATCGCCCAATTTGGAGAAAAGCGCCGAGTTCCGTTGCGTATTGAAGAGATCCCGCCTGAACTTATCGAAGCGATTATCGCCACCGAAGATAGCCGCTTCTACGAGCACTATGGTTTTGACCCAATTGGCATCACTCGTGCTGCGGTCGCTGTGATCGCCTCAGGTAGCGCTAAACAAGGTGCAAGTACCATTACTCAGCAGCTTGCTCGTAACTTCTATCTCTCTAATGAGAAGAAGATCATGCGAAAAATCAAAGAGATTTTTATCGCTATTCATATCGAGCAATTGCTGACGAAAAAAGAAATCCTAGAGCTTTATCTCAATAAAATTTATCTCGGTTACCGATCGTATGGAATTGGAGCGGCAGCCCAAGTTTATTTTGGAAAAGAAGTCAAAGATTTAACACTGAGTGAAATTGCCCTGATTGCAGGACTTCCCAAAGCACCTTCAACCATGAACCCTATCTATTCTCTAGATCGCGCGACTAACCGCCGTAACGTGGTGCTACAGAGAATGCTTGATGAGAAATACATAACCCCAGCGCAATATGCGCAAGCCCGCTCTGAGCCCTTAATGTCGAAATACCACGGTGCTGAAATTGAACTTAATGCACCTTATGTGGCAGAAATCGCCCGTTCATGGATGGTGGAGCGCTATGGTGAAGAGTCGGCTTATACCTCTGGCATGATTGTCACCACAACAGTAGATTCCAAACAGCAGCAAGCCGCGAGTAAAGCTGCAATCAATAACCTACTCGCCTATGATGAGCGTCATGGCTATCGCGGTGCTGAAAAAGTAGTTTGGAAAGAAGGCCAAACGCCATTGAATGAACAGCAACTGGCCGAGCACTTAAATAATGAACCGACTTATGGAGATTTATTACCAGCCGTCGTTACCCACGTAAGCAGCCAATCGGCTACGGTTTGGGTTAAGAACCAAGGATTGCAGACCATTGAATGGCAAGGCATGAACTGGGCTCGCCGTTTCTTAACTGATTCTCGACAAGGACTGGTTCCGAGTACAGCGACGGAAATCATCGCCGCTGGTGAACAAATTTGGGTACGTAATCGTGCTGAATACAGTGATGACCATACCACCGATGAAGCACCACAGTGGTACTTAAGCCAAGTACCCAATGCCAACACTGCCTTTGTTGCCATGAACCCAGAAAATGGTGCGGTACTGGCGCTGGTTGGCGGCTTTAACTTTGTGCACAATAAATTTAACCGTGCGACTCAATCGGTGCGCCAAGTCGGCTCAAGTATTAAACCCTTTATCTACTCTGCCGCCATCGATAAAGGCATGACCTTAGCGACGCTCATTAATGATGCGCCGATTAACCAGTGGGACCAAAGCCAAGGTACAGCATGGCGTCCTAAAAACTCACCACCGACTTATATTGGCCCAACTCGTCTTCGCGTTGGCTTGGCTCAATCCAAAAACGTGATGGCAGTGAGAGTGCTACGCGCTGTTGGGCTGGATGAAACACGTGAGTATCTCACTCGCTTTGGTTTTGATATTGACCAAGTACCACGCTCAGAAACCATTGCCTTAGGTGCGGGAAGCTTAACGCCGGTTAAGATGGCGCAAGGCTATTCCGTGTTTGCCAATGGCGGCTATTATGTTGAACCCTATTACATCAGCAAAGTTGAAGATCCCTTTGGCAAACTTGAGTATCAAGCCACACCAAAAGTCGTTTGCCGACAGCAATGCACCCCAGACACAAATGAGTTCGATGAACAAGATGTTGCATCGCACTATGCTCCACAAGTAATTTCCGAACAAAACGCATTTCTTGTCCGAGAGATGATGTACAGCAATATTTGGGGTGGCGGAAATTGGCGTGAAGGAACGGGTTGGAATGGTACAGGCTGGCGTGCACAAAAGCTGGGGCGTCGTGATATTGGTGGTAAAACAGGAACGACCAATGACTCCAAAGATGCGTGGTACAACGGCTATGCTCCGGGCATGGTCGCTATTGCTTGGGTCGGATTTGATGATCATAACCGCAACTTAGGTAGGACAACCGAAAACAGCAATGTAGATGACGATGGTGTATCCGGTGCAGAAGCGGGAGCAAAAACGGCACAACCTGCTTGGATTGATTTTATGCGTCAAGTACTGGTCGATGTGCCAGCGCAAGACAAACCCATTCCCGCCAATATTGTGCGGGTAAGAATCGATATCGATACCGGCTTGTTAACCAATAAGTTTGATTCAAGCTCGATGTTTGAATACTTCATTCAAGGCACAGAGCCAACCGAGTATGTCGCAGAGAGTGTCTCTGACAACATCTACTCTTCACCTACAGGTGAAGAGCTATTCTAAAGCTCAGTAAAAAGAGGCTAAATTTAGCCTCTTTTTTTATTTCTCATTTAGCTTTGTTTTGATTGCATGAGCCAACTGCTCAAAACGCTGCCTCAATGGCGATCCCGGCCGATAAGCTAATACTAAGCGGCGTGAAGGCTGCGGGTTGACCGCTTTAAGGTAACAAACGCCATCCTTCTCTTTGACATCTGGTAAAGAGAGTTCAGGTAACAGGGTAATTCCCCCACCCGCTGCGACCATATTACGCAGCGTCTCTAAGCTGGTCGCTTTAAAACGTTCGTCATCTTTTGCGCCTGCCGCAAAACAGAAGCCTAAGGCTTGATCGCGTAAGCAATGACCGTCACCTAAAGCCAATACCGTTCGCCCTTTCAAATCCAACATACTTACTTCACTTTTTGCAGCCCATTCATGCCCACTAGGCACGGCAATACTCAATGCTTCGTCATACAGATCAATCTCTTTAAAGTGAGCCGTTTCCGCAACGGAGGCCAACACTAAACAATCGAGTTTTCCATCTTCTAACTGGCGCACAAGCTGTTGGGTTTGCGCTTCGTGTAAATAGAGCTCCAGTTCAGGAAATTGCTCTTTTAAAAAAGGCACAATACGCGGCAAAAGGTAGGGGCCTAAAGTGGGAATGAATCCAATATGGATAGGACCACTCATCGAGCCACCCTGGCCGCTAGCCATATCTCTGAAGGTTTTGATTTCACTTAAAATACGCTTGGCCTGATCGACCAATTGCAGGCCCGAATCGGTGAACAATACTCGGCGACTGCTGCGCTCTAATAATACTGTTCCCAGCTCATCCTCCAGTTTGCGGATCTGGCCACTGAGTGTTGGCTGGCTCACAAAACAAGCTTCTGCTGCTTTACGAAAATGTTTATGTTCAGCTAATGATACTAAGTACTCAAAATCACGAATGTTCATCTTCAATCTCAATAGAATCCACCTATCAAAACCATAGCATCAAACGATTGGAGCTATCAAAGGTTTTCTTCCATAATGGCTTCAACAAATGAGGGCATCGGCTCTTAAAATCATAACCTAACTTAGAAAATCACAAGGAAAATAGAATGTTAGTATCTAAAGAAGGCCAAGCGGTACCACAAGTCACTTTCCCTACTCGTCAAGGTGATGCTTGGGTTAATCTCACAACAGATCAATTATTCAAAGGTAAAACCGTTATCGTATTTAGCTTGCCAGGTGCCTTCACCCCAACCTGTTCATCAAGCCACTTGCCGCGTTACAACGAACTGTACCCGGTGTTTAAAGAGCATGGCGTTGATGACATCCTATGTGTTTCGGTGAACGATACCTTTGTGATGAATGCTTGGAAAGCAGACCAAGAAGCAGAGAATATTACTTTCATTCCTGATGGCAATGGCGAATTTACTGACGGCATGGGTATGTTAGTTGATAAAAGCCAAATCGGTTTTGGCAAACGTTCATGGCGTTACAGCATGTTAGTCAAAGATGGCATCATCGAAAAAATGTTTATCGAAGCTGATGAACCGGGTGACCCGTTCAAAGTATCAGATGCTGACACCATGCTGAAATACATTGCACCTAACTATAAAACACAAGAATCGGTTACCGTATTTACTAAACCAGGTTGCCCATTCTGCACTAAAGCAAAACAACTCTTGATTGACCACGGTCTTCAATATGAAGAAGTGGTATTGGGTAAAGATGCAACCACAGTGAGCTTACGAGCTATCACAGGCCGTACCACCGTTCCGCAAGTTTTCGTTGGTGGTAAACACATCGGCGGCAGCGAAGAGCTAGAAGCTTACCTGGGCTAATCACGCATGCCCTAGGAAAATCTTCCTAGGGCATCCTCCTCATTTAGACTCAATGACAGCATTATTAAATGTTGCCATCGACTATCCACATTCCAAATTTAGAGAAAGCGATGATGAAACAGTTAAACGTTGATGTAGCCATTATTGGTGGTGGGACCGCAGGACTCGGCGCTTATCGTGCAGCAAAAGCACATACGAATAGTGTCGTCATGATCGAAGGTGGCCCATACGGAACCACATGCGCTCGCGTCGGCTGCATGCCATCTAAGTTACTGATTGCGGCCGCTGAAAGCGTCCATCACATCCACAAAGCTCCTGCTTTTGGGGTTCATCCTCAAGGTGAAATTGTCATTAATGGACGTGAAGTGATGGCGCGGGTAAAACGTGAACGTGACCGCTTTGTCGGATTTGTGCTTGAAGGCGTTGAGGAGATCCCCGCTGAAGACAAAATCTCAGGCTACGCCCAATTTATCGACAACCACACCCTACAGGTCGACAACCATAGACGAATCAGCGCCAAGCGGATCGTGATTGCTACCGGTTCTCGCCCAGCCTACCCCGCGGTATGGCATGAACTTGGCGATCGCTTAATCATTAATGATGACCTATTTGAGTGGGACGACTTACCCGAATCTGTTGCCGTATTTGGCCCGGGAGTTATTGGCTTAGAACTAGGTCAAGCCTTACATCGCTTAGGGGTAAAAGTGAAGCTGTTCGGCATTGGTGGACAAGTTGGCCCATTAACCGACCCTGATGTAATGACTTACGCTGATAAAACGTTTAAGGAAGAATTCTATTTAGACGCTGACGTTAAAGTGGAAAGCATGAAACGCATTGCTTCTCCAACAGGCCAAAACGACAAAGTTGAAATCCAATTCATCAACCGTGAAGGGCAGCTCGAGACATTTGTCGTTGACTATGTGTTGGCGGCAACCGGTCGTCGCCCGAACGTAGATAAATTGGCAATTGAAAATACCGATGTAGCCCTTGATGCGCGTGGCGTACCAGCGGCCGATCACTATACGCTGCAAACCTCTGTAGACAGTATTTTCATTGCTGGTGATGCCAGTAATCAACTGCCACTGCTTCATGAAGCAGCCGATCAAGGTCGTATTGCAGGGGATAACGCTGGCCGCTACCCAGATATTCGTGCCGGGCTTCGTCGTTCCTCTATCTCAGCGGTTTTTTCAGACCCACAAATTGCGATGGTCGGTGAATCCTACAAACAGCTAACCACTCGTTTGGGAAATTGTGGCTGTTTTGCTATCGGCACTGTGTCGTTTGAAAATCAAGGCCGTTCACGCGTCATGCTGCGCAATAAAGGGTTATTGCATGTGTATGGCGAACAAGGAACAGGACGATTTTTAGGCGCTGAAATGATGGGGCCGAATGCGGAGCACTTGGCTCATTTGCTGGCGTGGGCACATCAAAATCAGATGACGATTTCACAGATGTTGGATATGCCTTTTTATCACCCCGTAATTGAAGAAGGCGTGCGCACCGCGCTGCGTGATCTAAACGCTAAACTGCATTTAGGTCCTGAGATGATAAAGCATTGCATGGACTGCGGTCCGGGCTGTTAATTTTCAACATCCATTCATGCGGTCGCCCTTGTGCGGCCGTTTTTTATACGCTTTAGTTTCAGCCGCGCCTTAGACTCACACCTTCGCGCACGTTATACTGCCGTTATTTTCTCTTTCAATGAACGCGTTTATGCCTTGCAATAACTGCCAATCTTCGTGGTTTTGGAAAAAAATCGGCCGCTGCCAACGTTGTATGGATCAGCTCACTGTTTTGTCTGTTGGGTGCTGGCTTGTGTGGTGGTGGTTATGCAGGGAGAACCCTAAAACCATTGAATCGATCAGCTTGCTAATAGCGGGCTTTGCCTTTAACGGTTTGCTGTTTTTACATCTGTGGATGAAGTTTGTGGTACTCCCTTGGCGTAAGCGGCAAGGGCGCGACAAATAAAAAGCTAAAGAGCACAAAAGAAAAAGCCCCAGAACCAATAGTAGGTTTGGGGCCTTCTTAGATTCTTCTAAGAAAAAGCAGTGGTACAGTTATAGACCACGCTTTTCTTAAATTGTTCCGTGATCATTCGATCTTTTTGAGATCTTTTTCCAAGGCCTCATTAACGGCAATGATCGCGTTTGTAATCAACGTATTAAGCGACGCTGACTCGCTTGATGATCTGCTCAACCAAATTGATCTCAAGCGCCACTTCATCACAAGCGTGCTGCCGTGGGCATTGTTCACAATCTTTGAGCACTTTCTCTGGCAGTAAGCTTTTTGAGGTTGGAATAAAATCATGCTTCATGAAAAACTCTGGCGTTCGAGTCAGAACAAACACTTTCTTAATCGCCATTTGCCGCGCTTTATTCACCAAATACGAGACGATCGCTTTTCCTTGTCCTTGACCTTGCCAACCTGCTTCTACACCAAGCGAACGAATTTCAGCCAACCCAGAGTCATAGACATATAACGAGGCGCATCCCGTCACTTCACCATGGTGTTCCGCCACGGCAAACGAACCAATATCGCGCACCAACTCATTGCGTGAACGAGGCAGATTTTCTCCCATATTCGCCCAATAAGTGACCATACTTTCTAGCGTTTCAATATCCGTCAAACGGGCAGGACGAACTTTCACCGCAGTGGTGTCACGTTTGTCTAAACGCGCTTTGGCTTGATCAACCGCATAGGCCACTTGTTTTGGCGAAACGCCACCTAAAGCGCTGCGTTTTTCTAAGCAAGATTCAATGGTGAGGATCGCATAAACATCATCTTCAATGACCGACGAAAACTCTTTAAGCTCGGCAAGGGTCAGTTCTTCAAGCGCACACCCTTTCGCGATCGCACCAACCACCGCTACGCCCACAATATGGTGCGCTTCACGGAAAGGGATCCCTTTGGCGACTAAATAATCAGCTAATTCGGTAGCATTGGCATAGCCTTGTTTGGCCGCTTCTAAAGTCCGTTCAGTTTTAATTTTGATGCCATCAAAGCAAAGCGCAGCCATTTCCATGCAGTCGTTCCAAGTATCCAGCGCGTCAAACAGCCCTTCTTTGTCTTCTTGCATATCTTTGTTATAAGCCAATGGTAAGGCTTTGACCGTCATCATCATGCCCGCAAGCGAGCCATAAACACGGCCAGTTTTGCCACGGATCAGCTCTAATGCATCAGGGTTTTTCTTTTGCGGCATCAAGGATGAACCCGAAGTCACGGTGTCAGCCAGTTCGATAAAACCAGACTCACCCGAGTTGTAGAAGATCATATCTTCCGCCAAGCGCGATAAATGCAGCATCGAGATCGACGCCACCGACATCAATTCCATCACGTGATCTCGGTCGGATACTGAATCGAGCGAGTTACGCGTGGCACGGCGAAACCCTAAATGATGAGCAAGCTGTTCACGATCAATCGGATAGGCCGTACCTGCCAGCGCGCCGGAGCCAAGCGGACAAGTATCAAGGCGCTTAATCGCATCATTTAAACGAGAATAATCACGCTCAAACATTTCAACATAGGCCAAACACCAATGCGCAAAGGTCACTGGTTGCGCACGTTGCAGGTGGGTATAACCGGGCAAAACCGTCGCTTGGTGCTGCTGAGCAACCGACACTAGTTTCGTTTGCAGGCGATCTAACCCCAACAGTAATTGCTGACCTTGCTGGCGGCACCACAATTTTAAATCGGTCGCGACTTGGTCATTACGAGAGCGCCCAGTGTGCAGCTTTTTGCCTAAATCACCCACTTTGCTGATCAACTGCTGCTCAACCCAAGAATGAATATCTTCTGCATCAGAGCGTAAGATCTGCTCAGGATCTTCCATCACTTCCAGTTTGAGTTCGTTGAGCGCAAGTTCTAGTTTTTGCTGCTCCTCTTCGCCCAAAACATTCACTGACACCAACGCCTTTGACCATGCTATAGAGCCCACAATGTCTTGTTCAGCCAATCGGTAATCAAAGCGAAGTGAATCGTTGAACTCTTTGAACCTCGTGTCTGCTGCTTGGGTAAATCTACCGCCCCATAATGCCATTGCGTATCTCCTGCTCTTAGGTCGCGACTGAGCGTGACCACATCAAATTGCTCAATCATTTTTATAATAAAGATCGCTACTAGAGCGATCTTTTATTGTTATTTTTGTGTCTCTACCTTGGGTGTTAACCTAGGCTTTATTCTTCTTCGCTTCGTTCAACGCTCTGATCCGGCTTGCCAACGAATAGAGACGAATGAAGCCGCCTGCGTGGCTTTGGTCATACACAACATCTTCACCAAAGGTCGCAAACTCTTCCGAGTACAAGCTGTTTTCAGAACGTTTTTGCGTCACTGTCGCTTGCCCTTTGTAAAGCTTCACAACCACTTCACCATTAACATCCTGTGCCAGCTCATCGGCTGCGGCCATGATGGATTTACGCAGCGGAGTGAACCAACGGCCATCGTATACAAGATGCGACGCTTTGACACCCAGTTCTTCACGAAATTCGAATGAGGCTTTATCGAGCACTAACTGCTCAACAGCACGCAACGCTTCCATCATGATGGTGCCTCCTGGGGTTTCATAACAACCACGAGACTTCATACCAACCAAACGGTTTTCGACGATGTCGATACGACCAACGCCGTGTTTAGAGCCTTTCTCATTAAGGTAAACGAGTGCGTTGTAAGGCGTCATCAGTTCACCATCGACGCCAACGACTTCGCCTTTCGCGACCTGCAGTGTGACAAACTCTGGTTCATTTGGCGCTTGCTCTGGATCCACAGTCCATACCCAGCAATCCTCATTAGGGGCGTTCCAAGTACTCTCAAGCACGCCACCTTCGGTCGAAATGTGCCACGCGTTCGCATCACGCGAGTAAATTTTCGTCAATGAAGCGGCGCAAGGAATGTTACGCTCAGCAAGGAAATCAAGACACTCTTCACGACTCACGATGTCCCACTCACGCCAAGGGGCAATCACATGTAAATCAGGTGCTAGGGCTGCAAACGCACCTTCAAAACGCACTTGGTCATTACCTTTCCCCGTACAGCCGTGACACAGCGCATCGGCACCCACTTTACGCGCTACTTCAACTTGCGCTTTGGCAATGATTGGGCGAGCCATTGACGTCCCAAGCAGGTATTTACCTTCGTAATAAGCACCTGTTTTTAGTGTTGGGTAGATGTATTCAGCGACCATCTCTTCTTTAAGATCGACCACATAACACTCTGACGCGCCAGACGCTTTCGCTTTCTCTTCAATGCCGACCAATTCTTCTTCACCTTGGCCGACATCGGCAACAAAGGCAACCACTTCACAATCGTAGTTTTCTTTTAACCACGGAATGATTACCGAGGTATCTAGACCGCCAGAGTATGCGACAACGACTTTATTGACTTGAACCTTGCTCATCTTACTTTCTCCATTTCCCGGCGCTGCGCTTGGCGGTCAGTGCTCTGGGTGATTAATTACTTACAGCTGTTATCAACAACTGATTAAATGCGTTTATTGAGGTAAAAATTGGGTCCCGATACTTTCGCCCGCAAACAATTTGCTGAGCTTATCTGGATAACGCCATGTCGCCACTTCAATCGGGCGACCTAAATCATTTGCCGCTTCCAGCGCCGCTTTCACTTTGACAATCATGCCATCCGTGATCACTTTGCCTTTAATGAGCGCACTGGCCTGCTGCTCATTGAGGCTCGACAACAAATGGCCTTTGCCATCCAGCACACCGCTCACATCGGAAAGCAGAACGAGCTCTGCGTCCAATGCGCCAGCCACTGCAACGGCTGCTTGATCGGCGTTGACATTCATCATTTGGCCATCAGCGGTCAGGCCAATCGAGCTGATAATAGGCAAACCACCAGCGGCTAAAATCGCTTGCACGATTTGTGAATCACCAGGAGAAGCCTTGCCCACTGCGCCGAGTTCTGGATCCAACTCTTCGACTTTGCATAGCCCGCCATCAGCGAGCGATAAACCAACCGCATTTAAGCCATCTTTAATCGCTTGCCCTTGCAGCATTTTGTTGGCTGTCCCAGCCAGCGCGCCTGCAATCAGCGGAATTTGGTCATAAGGCGTGACACGCAAACCTTCTTTCTTCACGGTTTTTAGTTGTAATTTCGCCATCAGGTCATCGACGAGATAACCGCCCCCGTGCACGATGACAATTCGTCGCTGAGCTTGGGCTTGATACAGTGCGATTGCGCCAAACAGTTTGCTTAGCGTTTCAGAACAAGACAGCGCCGCGCCGCCTAACTTAATCACTAATGGATTTTGCTTTGTATCCGTCATATTTAACCCTTACGCTTGGTGCGTTACACCAAAGCCGTTAGCTCAGAAAAACCGTAATGAATATTTAAACACTGCATCGCTTGGCTCGATGCCCCCTTTAATAAATTATCGATCGCGGACACGACGATAATATGCTCACCTTGCACTCGCCAACCGAGGTCACAAAATGGCGTAAATTCAACATCTTTGATGCTCGGCAAGGTTGATTTGAGCCGAACCGCTGGTTTGTTAGCGTACGCCTTCTCAAAAGCATGACTGACTTGTTGCCCTGAAACACCTGATGCAAGCTTCATTGTCACGGTGGCCAAAATACCGCGTTTGAAATTCCCTAAGTGAGGCGTAAAAATCACATCACATCCTAAATGGGCGACGATTTCAGGTTGGTGGCGATGAGTAAACACGCCGTATGGCTGTAAGCTCACTTCACAAAAACTGTTGGTTAATGTCGCTTTTCTGCCCGCGCCGGTGACACCGCTGGTGGCATTAATCACTGGCCATTGAGTTGTATCTAACAAACCCGCTTCAACCAAAGGCTTTATCGCCAGTTGCGATGCGGTTGGATAGCAACCCGCAACGGCGATCAATTGGCTCTGCTTAATTGCCTCACAATTCCATTCCGCCAGTCCATAAACCGCGTTTTCTAACCATTTAGGGTGTTGATGTTTAAAACCATAGTAATTTTGGTAAAAATCATCACCTTTGACGCGAAAAGCACCAGAAAGGTCGAAAACTTGACAATTTTGCGCAAGAAAAATAGGCGCGAGATCATGGCTCACCTCATGAGCCGTAGCTAAAAACACCACATCACATTGGCTTGCAACGCTCACCGGATCCATTAATGGTTGTACCTGCATGTCGACAATACCGGAGAGTTTGCCATGCAGCTCAGCCATTGGTTTTCCAGCATCTAGGCTATTGGCGGAAACGTATAAACCTGATAGCGTGAGTTGTGGGTGTTTTTGCACCATATACGCCAACTCAGCGCCGGTATAACCGCTAGCTCCGATAATTGTGGTTTTCAACATCTCGTGACATCCAATTTCAAGGTAAAAAAGACAATCTAAAAATGACTATAAATTTCAAAAAAGACACTTAACTCGGTTTTTTATTCACACAAAGTGATTTAATATGTGTTTTACCTTCTCGCAATTACTCTGTCAATACTAGGAGCAAAGATAATATGCAATTACCCAGTTTTCTTGAGGTTTACCAAGGTCTGATTTCAACCTCTTCCATCAGCTCCACAGATGCTCGTTGGGACGAAGGTAACCAGAATGTGATTGATAAATTGGCAAGCTGGTTTTCCAGCTTAGGGTTTGTAGTCGACACCATTGAAGTCGCGCCGGGAAAATACAATTTAGTGGCGAAGAAAGGTTGCGGCGAAGGTGGCCTACTGCTCGCGGGGCACAGTGATACCGTTCCATTTGACGAAGGACGTTGGAATTTTGAACCACACGCGTTAACGCAAGCCAATGATCGTTTCTATGGCTTAGGCACGGCAGACATGAAAGGCTTTTTTGCTTTTATCTACGAAGCGGTGAAAAAAGTCGATTGGAGTAAACAGAGTAAACCGCTGTATGTGTTGGCGACCTGTGATGAAGAAACCACCATGCTCGGCGCACGTCATTTCACTGAACATGCACCATTTCAACCGGATTACTGCATTATTGGTGAGCCGACTAGCCTTGTGCCCATCCGCGGCCATAAAGGCCACGTAGCCAACGCTATTCGAGTGACAGGAAAATCGGGCCACTCTTCTGATCCTGCTCTGGGCGTAAATGCCATCGAAATCATGCATGAAGTGCTGTTCGCGTTAATGCAACTGCGCGACAAATTGATCAAAGAGTACCATCACCCAGGCTTTGCCATTCCTCACCCGACTTTGAACCTCGGTCATATCCACGGTGGCGATAGTCCAAACCGCATTTGTGGCTGCTGCGAATTGCATTACGATGTGCGCCCGCTGCCCGGCATGAGTCTAGATGGGCTCGATAACTTGCTGCGCAGTGCACTGAATGAAGTCAGTGCAAAATGGCCCGGCCGCATTGAGATTACCGCGCTGCATGATGCGATTCCGGGTTATGAATGTCAGCATGATCACCCCTTTATTGGCAACATTGAAGAGATTTGCAATACCGCTTCACAAACCGTGAATTACTGTACTGAAGCACCGTTCTTACAACAATTATGCCCAACACTGGTACTCGGCCCAGGTTCGATCGATCAAGCGCATCAACCGGATGAATTCCTAGCGTTTGAATTTATTGATCCAACCATCTCGATTTTGTCCAAAGCAATGTATAAATACTGCTTCTAGCCTACCAAGCTTACTCAAGCGATAAATGCCTGACAGCGTTTCTACGGTCGGGCATTTTTGTAATAAAATTTCAGTAATTTACGCCAATTATTCACCAAATGATCACGTTCAATAACATTCAGCAATAATCGTAAAAATAGTCGGCTTTATTTGACTCTACAGGGATCTTTTCGCTAGATTGTGTACTTAGCAAGGAACAATGGATGTAATTTTTTTACAAGGCAGGATGACAATGAACGAAAAATACGCTGCGCTCAAAAGTAACGTGAGCATGCTTGGCCGTTTGCTGGGCAACACCATTCAGGACGCCCATGGTGACGTTATCTTAGAGAAAGTGGAAACCATCCGAAAACTTTCAAAATCAGCCCGTAATGGCAATCAAGCCGACCGAGACAGCTTGGTTGAAGAGATCAAAAACCTTCCCAACGAACAGCTCACCCCAGTAGCGCGGGCATTCAACCAATTTCTTAACTTAACCAACATGGCCGAGCAGTACCACACCATTTCACGTCACTGTGAAGAACATGTGTGTGAGCCTGATGCGATTAATTTACTGTTTACTAAACTGAATCAAAATAAAATCAGTAAATTGGATGCTGCTCAAGCGGTACGCGATCTCAATATCGAGTTAGTGCTAACGGCTCACCCAACCGAAATTACACGCCGCACGATGATCAACAAGCTGGTGAAAATTAACGAGTGTCTCTCCAAGCTTGAACTCAGTGATCTTTCATTTAAAGAGCGCCAAAAAACCGAACGCCGTTTAGAACAGTTGATCGCGCAAAGCTGGCATTCAGATGTGATTCGTAAGCAGCGCCCTACGCCACTGGATGAAGCAAAATGGGGCTTTGCGGTGGTGGAAAATTCTCTATGGCAAGCCGTGCCTGATTTTCTTCGTGAATTTGATGAGCACCTCACCAACTACTTAGGTGAAGGGCTACCAATTGATGCACGCCCTGTGCATTTTTCTTCGTGGATGGGCGGCGACCGTGATGGTAACCCCTTTGTGACTCATAAAATCACCCGTGAAGTAATGCTGCTTTCTCGCTGGAAAGCGGCCGATCTCTACCTAGGTGATATCAATGAGCTGGTCAGCGAATTGTCGATGACCAAATGCAGTGACGCGCTACGCGATTTGGCTGGCATAGATGAACACGAACCTTATCGCGCTATTCTCAAACGCCTGCGTGAACTACTCAGCGAAACACTGGAAGTGTTGGATGCCAAGATCAATGGCCAACAACTGGCACGCAAAGCACCACTGCAAAATATCGCACAGTTGTGGGAACCGCTTTATGCCTGCTACCAATCTTTACATCAATGCGGCATGGGCGTCATTGCCGATGGCTCGCTGCTTGATACTCTGCGCCGGATTAAAGCGTTTGGTGTGCATCTTGTACGTTTGGATATTCGCCAAGAGAGCACTCGTCACTCTGATGTGATCTCCGAGCTCACCCGTTATTTAGGCATTGGTGATTATGACCAGTGGAGCGAGCAAGACAAAATTGCATTTCTCACCAATGAGTTGAGCTCAAAACGTCCTTTGTTACCTCGTGACTGGCAGCCTTCAGAAGCGGTACAAGAGGTGATCGACACCTGTAAAATCGTTGCTTCTCAGCCTCGCGAAGCCTTTGGTGCTTATGTGATTTCGATGGCTCGTACCGCATCAGATGTACTTGCCGTACATCTATTGTTGCAAGAGTGTGGCTGTCCTTATCGCATGGACGTTTGTCCACTGTTCGAAACTTTGGATGATTTAAACAACGCAGAAACGGTGATCCGCCAACTAATGGGCATTGATCTCTATCGTGGCTTTATTCAAAACCACCAGATGGTGATGATTGGTTACTCTGATTCCGCTAAAGATGCAGGTGTAATGTCCGCCGGTTGGGCGCAATACAGCGCAATGGAAGCTTTGGTTAATGTCAGTGAAGAGGCCGGAATTGAACTGACACTATTCCATGGACGTGGCGGCACCATTGGTCGCGGGGGCGCTCCAGCACATGCGGCACTGCTTTCACAACCACCCAAAAGCTTAAAAGGTGGCTTGCGTGTGACGGAGCAAGGCGAAATGATCCGCTTTAAACTTGGTCTACCAGAAGTAGCGGTCAATAGTTTTACGATGTACGCCAGCGCCATTTTAGAAGCGAACCTGCTGCCACCACCAGAGCCAAAACAAGATTGGCGCGACTTAATGGAGGTATTGTCTGAAGTCTCTTGCGAAGCGTATCGCCATATTGTTCGCGGCGAGCCGGACTTTGTCCCGTACTTCCGCCAAGCAACGCCAGAGCTAGAGCTGGGTAAATTACCGCTCGGTTCACGTCCGGCTAAACGCAACCCTAATGGTGGAGTCGAAAGCTTACGTGCAATCCCGTGGATCTTCTCTTGGAGCCAAAACCGCCTCGTGCTACCAGCCTGGCTAGGTGCGGGAGAAGCAATTCAGTTTTCTATCGATAAAGGACACCAAGCACTGCTGGAAGAGATGTGCCGTGAATGGCCATTTTTCTCAACGCGTTTGGGCATGCTAGAGATGGTTTACTCCAAGTGCAACATTGAAATCTCACGCTATTACGATGAACGCCTAGTCGATGAATCGTTACGCCCGCTCGGTGAGCGTTTGCGTTCTCAATTACAGAAAGACATCAAAGCGGTGTTAAATGTAGAAAACAATGAGAACTTGATGCAAAGCGATCCTTGGGGTCAAGAGTCAATCCGTTTGCGCAATATCTATGTTGAGCCATTAAATATGCTGCAAGCAGAGCTGTTGTACCGCACCCGCCAAACCGAAACCGCACCAGCAGAGTTAGAAGAAGCCTTAATGGTGACTATCGCGGGTATTGCAGCAGGAATGCGTAACACAGGCTAAGTAACAGCATTTTATTTCACAAACTAGCTAAAAGGCCGCCTCTGTGCGGCTTTTTATTTTAAATCACAAAAATTATTGAGCATATTATCAGTTTTTTAAGCTAAACTAACAAAGTATTCTACTTTATGCTTATTATTTAGATATACTACTGCTCCTCTGCGGTAGCATACAAACATAACAAATCGCAGGTCGATATGCGTCACGCATATAATCCTAGGTGATAAACGGCTTTTTAAGGTGACACAACCCACTCCGTCAATAGAACGGTGGGTGTTGCTTAAACTCATTCATGATTGATGCCATCAGAAGCACAACACGAGTTTGAGCAAGTTGTTTTTGAGTTTATTAACCATTTGGATTAAAGACATGTCATTACCACACGTTATCCTCACTGTTTTGAGCACTCGCGATGCCACAGGGTACGACATCACAAAAGAGTTCTCTTCGAGCATTGGCTATTTTTGGAAAGCCAGCCACCAACAAGTTTACCGCGAACTGAATAAAATGGGTCAACAAGGCCTAGTCACTTGTGTATTAGAACCGCAAGATGGCAAGCCAGATCGTAAAGTTTACTCCATCACCGATGCAGGTCGCAGCGCTTTAGGTGAATGGTTTGACCAACCTACAGCTCACCCAACCGTACGTGATGAATTTAGCGCTAAATTGATCGCTTGCGCGGTACAACCAGCAACACCTTACCGAATTCAACTGGGTGAATTAGTTGAAGAATCGAAAAAACTGGTTGCTCACTACAAAGAGATTGAGTCTGCGTACTATGCAACACCAGCTACTCTCGATAAGCTACAGCGCCTTGAACGTCTAACACTACGCCGCAACCTACTGGTTCGCCAAGCGTGGGTTGATTGGGCTGAAGAAGTGCTTGCTGAACTCGATGCAATGGCTTAATGCCAACCATAAAAAAGGGTGATGCTCTGTGAGCATCACCCTTTTTGTTTTCCGCGACCAAATCAAATACCATCACCGGCAATGAAACTTTGAGAGCGACCATTAAATTGTTGGTCCATATCTAACGAAGGCTTATCGGTTTGCGGACGACCGACAATTTTGGCTGGCACTCCAGCGACGGTAGTGTGCGGAGGCACCGCTTGCAATACCACCGAACAAGAACCAATTTTCGCCCCTTCGCCCACTTCAATATTACCGAGAATTTTGGCACCCGCGCCAATCATCACGCCTTCACGAATTTTCGGGTGGCGATCGCCGCACTCTTTACCCGTTCCACCTAGCGTTACATCTTGTAAAATAGAGACATCATTCTCCACCACTGCGGTTTCACCGATCACAATGCCCGTAGCATGGTCAAGCATGATACCGCGGCCAATACGTGCAGCAGGATGGATGTCCACTTGGCAAGCTACCGAGATTTGGTTTTGAAAATAGGTAGCCAACGCCACTCGACCTTGCTTCCATAACCAATTCGCGACGCGATAGCCTTGTAAGGCATGGTAGCCCTTGAGATAAAGTAGAGGCATTGAAAACATAGATACCGCGGGGTCGCGATTGACAGTCGCGCAGATGTCACACGCCGCCGCTTCCATAATGCTGGGGTCTGCGGCAAATGCCTCTTCGACCACTTCACGCACCGCCATCGCTGGCATTGAGGCCGTATTCAGCTTATTGGCAAGAATGTAGCTCAAGGCCGAGCTTAAACTATCATGCTTAATAATAGTGGCATGATAAAAACTAGCCAGCATCGGTTCTTGCTCTGACTGCTCGCGCGCCTCTTTGACTATGGCTTGCCACACTTTGAGTTTTTCGCAATGTTTCATCGTTGGTTGATCACCCTTCCTCATCCAATCTCTAGAGCGTCAATGTAGATTGCTAATAGGCTTTGTGCCTAATCATGAGCAATGAATTAGCGTTCTGCTTTTTTATCACGAGCCAGCAAATCTTGTGCTGCAACACGCGCATCTTTTCCTTGATACAGCACTTGATAGATTTGATCAACTATTGGCATTTCAACCTCCATGCGCGCCGCTAATAACCACACCTCTTTGGTGTTGCGATAACCTTCAACCACTTGGCCAATTTCTTGCTGCGCCGTATCCACGTCTTTCCCTTGTCCCAACGCCAAACCAAAGCGACGGTTACGTGATTGGTTATCGGTGCAAGTGAGCACTAAGTCACCCAATCCAGCCATCCCCATAAAGGTTTCAGGCTGAGCACCTAACGCTGCACCCAAACGGCACATTTCGGCCAGACCGCGCGTAATCAATGCAGTACGCGCATTCGCACCAAAGCCAATCCCATCGGACATGCCAGCGCCAATCGCAATCACGTTTTTCACCGCACCACCTAGCTGCATGCCAATAAAATCACTATTGGCGTAAACGCGGAAAGTTTTGCTGCAGTGAATTTTGCCTTGCAGATCTTCGACAAACTGCGCGTCAGGCGAGGCAACAGAAATTGCGGTAGGCATTCCCATCGCCAGCTCTTTAGCAAAAGTCGGCCCAGATAACACTGCCAATGAATAGCGCTCGCCAATGGTGTCATAGGCCACATCCATCAGTAACCGGCCCGTTTCAGGTTCAAGCCCTTTGGTTGCCCAACAAATACGGGAATCATCACGTAAGTGAGGCTTTAAACTCTTCATAACAAGGCCAAATACGTGGCTCGGAACTACAACCAACAAATCGCGGCTCGCTTGTACCGCTTTTTTCAAATCGGTTTCCACAATCAGCGAATCGGGAAAATCAATACCGGGTAAAAATTCTTGGTTAGCACGATCAGCGTCAAGACGAGCCATATGCTTAGCATCGTGTCCCCAAAGGACAACATTAGCACCGTTACGTGCTAAAGAAATCGCCAGAGATGTGCCGTAAGAACCCGCACCAACTACTGTCATGGTGATCGCTTTACCGTAAATACTGTTAGGATCTGTCATTGTTTCGTCCATTGCTATTCGTGTTGTCATGTTATACCTAAATTCCTTCCGATACAGCTTTCAATACGGAGTAGCAAGGAACGGAGGTATTGGCATTCGAAATAAACAAAAAATGCACAACGCACCATCATTATCTGGGATGCTTTGTGCATTTTTTATCATCAAAGTCTGACGTGGAACGCCAACGTTAATGATCTCACGTCATTAACGATTAAGCTTCTGCTTGCTCGCCTTGAGTCGCTTGTTGTTGTAGGTAGTTCATAAACAATGCATCAAAGTTCACTGGTGCAAGGTTAAGTTGTGGGAATGTCCCTTTAACAACTAAGCTAGAAATCGTTTCACGTGCATATGGGAACAGAATGTTCGGGCAGAATGCACCTAAACAATGAGCAAGTTGACCCGCTTCCATTTTTTCAGCAGTAAAAATACCACCTTGTTGCACTTCGCATAAGAACGCGATTTCTTCCGCGTTTTTCACTGTCACCGTTAGGCGTAATACGACTTCATACACACCTTCACCCAGATCACGACTTTGAGTGTCAAGATCCAACTTCACATCTGGATTCCACTCTTTTTGGAACATAACAGGTGAGTTTGGCGCTTCAAAAGAGACATCTTTTAGAAAGATACGTTGAATTGCGAAATTTTGTTGTGCTGTTTGTTGTGCGGCTTCAGCCATGATTAAATCCTTAAATACTTACAAATTCAGTGTTGCTTTTAGACTAACCGAGCTGATTTCGAATGACTAGATGAGCTCACGATTACGTGGAAAACATCACAACTCTTAGCATCAAATGCTGGCTTTTCAGCCAGCACACTCAGTTCAAGATAACCGCGATCAGTGAATTATTTATTGCCACGAACCAATGGCAAGTTCGCTTCATTCCAAGCTACAAGACCATTTTTCAGTAAATTCACATTCTCAAACCCAGCTTTAGCAAGCAGGTTGGCACTCTCTTGCGCGGTTTGACCCGTTTTACATACCACAATGATTGGGTCAGACTTGTGTTTTTCAAGGCTAGCCAAGTTACCGGATTTAATATCTGACGGTAAAATGTGAACCGCATCGGTAATATGGCCTTTTTTAAATTCATCTTTCGTGCGGATATCGACAACAACACCGTTTTCACGATTCATTAAAAGCGTCGTTTGTGAAGCGGTGATCTCTTTATAGGCTGCCGTGGTTGATTTCACGATGCTCATGATTAAGGCGACGAGAATACCTACCCATGCCAAAGATAGAATCATATTGTGTTGGAAAAATTCGATGTACTCTTGCATATTCTGTGCTCTTGCAATGTGGGCTTAAAATCAGACAAGGAGTATAACGAGGTTGTCAGCCAGACGCGAGGGCTTACATTGCATAATAAGAAACTGTTGCCGTTTTTCAGCGCGCTCATCGCACTACAAGCGCGCAATCCACATCAGCTTAAAAGCTTAAGCTATCGGAAAAGGAAAAGCCGTCACGTTATCAATATGATCTTGGCCTAACGCCAGCATAATCAAGCGATCAATACCAAGCGCTACTCCTGAACATTCAGGTAAGCCAGCCTCTAACGCTGCTATCAAGTGGTAGTCAATCGGCTGTTCAGCCAGCCCCATCGTTTTACGCTTTTGGTTATCCGCTTCAAAACGAGCCAGTTGCTCTTGTGGGTTGTCTAGCTCATGAAAACCATTCGCAAGTTCAATCCCTTTGAAATAGACCTCAAAGCGATCCGCAACACGATGATCTTGCGGGTTAATCTTAGCTAGTGCCGCTTGTGATGCAGGAAAATCGTAAACAAAAACGGGAACCTGTTGACCAATTTCCGCCTCAACACCGACACTAAATAGCAGTTGCAGTAAGGTATCTCTATCCTCTTCTGGCTCAGCAATGTCACTTAGACCTAATCGGCTCGCAGCCGCTTTTAACTCGTTCATTGAGCCTTCTAACGGACAAACCCCAAGTACCTGTAAAAATGCTTGTTGGTAGCTCATCTTCTGCGCCGCTCCACACTGCAAAATAAGTTGCAGCAATTGATCCATCTCATCCATTAAATCATGGTGAGTAAAACCAACCCGATACCACTCTAACATCGTAAATTCTGGGTTGTGATAGCGGCCATTTTCCTCGTTGCGAAACGCTTTATTGATCTGATAAATCGAACCACTCCCCGCCGCCAAAAGTCGTTTCATATGAAACTCTGGGCTTGTCATTAAATAAAGTTGACGGCCATCAGCATACCCTGGGCCAACAAATTGGGTTTGGAAGGTTTGCAAATGAATGTCGGTTACCGTGGCATGGCTCATGGCTGGTGTATCGACTTCCAATACATCTCGTAGTTCAAAGAAATGGCGGATCTGCTTGAGTAACTGAGCACGCTGTTTGAGTTGTGATATTGATGCGGTTGGCATCCAGTTTTTTCTATTCATGTTCTGGCACACATAAGTTTGGATGATATGAATTTTACTGACTTAAAGCGCAATTCCAAATTCTAACGTGATTATTATCACACAAAGAAAAATAAGTATGCTCGCGCTTGCACTTCCGAAGCAAAAACCTAACAGAATCAATTTTTTCCTTACACAGCTCTTCTACACTACCCGTACCACTTAAGGCTTACGAACCTTTAACTATAACAAGCGGATTTTCCGCATCACACACCGGAGGATAACTGTGCAAATTATCACCACAGATATCGCAGTCATCGGCGCAGGCGGCGCTGGTCTTCGCACTGCAATTGCAGCCGCTGAAGCAAACCCTGATTTAGAAGTTGCTCTGATTTCTAAAGTTTATCCTATGCGATCTCATACGGTTGCAGCGGAAGGAGGCTCAGCAGCAGTTATCAAGGAAGAAGATAGCCTTGACAACCACTTCAACGATACCGTTGGTGGTGGAGATTGGCTATGTGAACAGGATGTTGTTGAATATTTTGTGGCCAACTCGACCCGCGAGATGGTGCAAATGGAACAGTGGGGTTGCCCATGGAGCCGTAAAGAAAATGGCGAAGTCAACGTACGCCGTTTTGGTGGCATGAAAGTCGAGCGTACTTGGTTTGCGGCTGACAAAACAGGCTTCCACATGCTTCACACCCTCTTCCAAACTTCAATGAAGTACCCACAAATCAATCGATTTGATGAGTATTTCGTGGTGGATCTACTTGTTGAAGATGGCGAAGTTCAAGGGCTTATCGCGATTCATATGTCCGAAGGTGAGCTAGTAACCATCAAAGCAAAATCTGTGGTATTAGCCACTGGTGGCGCCGGCCGTGTGTACCACTGCAACACCAACGGCGGCATTGTCACCGGCGATGGTATGGCGATGGCTTATCGTCATGGCGTCCCTCTACGCGATATGGAGTTCGTGCAATACCACCCAACTGGCCTACCTGGCACGGGTATTTTGATGACGGAAGGCTGCCGCGGTGAAGGTGGTATCATCGTCAATAAAAATGGCTATCGTTATCTGCAAGATTACGGTATGGGCCCAGAAACTCCGGTGGGTCAGCCTAAAAACAAATACATGGAACTCGGTCCTCGCGACAAAGTTTCTCAAGCTTTCTGGCATGAACAACAGAAAGGCAACACCATCAAACATCCGCTTGGTGATGTGGTGCTGCTTGATCTTCGCCACCTCGGTGAAGAGTACTTACAAGAGCGTTTGCCGTTCATCTGTGAACTAGCGAAAGCTTACGTCAACGTTGATCCAGCAAAAGAGCCGATCCCAATTCGTCCAACCGTACACTACACCATGGGTGGTATCGAAACGGATGGACAATGTGAAACGCGCATCAAAGGTCTGTTTGCTGTCGGCGAATGTGCCTCGGTTGGCTTGCATGGTGCAAACCGTTTGGGTTCTAACTCATTAGCTGAATTTGTGGTTTTTGGCCGCGTTGCGGGTGAAAGTGCAGTGAAACGCGCAGCGGAATTCAAAGGTTGGAACGATGAGTCTATCGCCAAACAAGTCAAAGCCGTAGAAGAGCGTATTGCAGCGTTAATGAACCAAGAAGGTGATGAAAACTGGGCCACCATTCGCACTGAGATGGGTCACACCATGGAAGCGGGTTGTGGTATCTACCGCCAAGAAGATTTAATGCAAGCGACGATTGATAAAATCACCGAGCTAAAAGCACGCTACAAGAACATTAGCATTAAAGATAAAGGCAAAGTGTTCAACACCGACCTTCTGTACGCTATCGAAGTCGGTTATGGCCTTGAAGTGGCTGAAGCTATGGTTCACTCAGCTATCTTGCGTAAAGAATCTCGCGGTGCGCATCAGCGTTTAGACGAAGGTTGTACTGAGCGTGATGATGTGAACTACCTCAAGCACTCTTTAGCTTTCTATCAACCTGATGCTGCTCCAAGTATCGACTACAGCGCAGTTAAGATCACGAAATCTCAGCCGAAAGCTCGTCTCTATGGTGAAGCGGCAGAACAGGCTGCCGCTGCGGAAAAAGCGGCAGAAGAGAAAAGCGCAGAGGAGCAAAAATAATGTCAGCAAATCGCATTCAAAAAGTAGACATTTTGCGCTACGACCCAGAAAAAGATGCTAAGCCACGCCTGCAAGCGTTTGAAGTTCCCTTTGATGACACCATGTCAGTGCTCGACGCGATTGGCTACATCAAAGATAACCTCGATAAGGATCTCTCTTATCGCTGGTCTTGCCGTATGGCGATCTGCGGTTCGTGTGGTGTGATGGTTAATGGCGTACCTAAATTGGCTTGTAAAAGCTTCCTGCGCGATTACCCTAATGGCGTGAAAATTGAACCTTTAGCCAACTTCCCAATTGAAAAAGATTTGATCGTGGATATGACTTCGTTTATCGAGCGTCTTGAAGCCATTAAACCCTACATCATTGGCAACGATCGCAAACCTGAAGATGGCACCAACTTACAAACGCCAGAGCAAATGGCCAAATACAAACAATTTGCTGGTTGTATTAACTGCGGTCTTTGCTACGCGGCCTGCCCTCAGTTTGGTTTGAACCCTGAGTTTATTGGCCCCGCAGCATTAACCCTTGCTCACCGCTACAACTTAGATAGCCGTGACCATGGTAAAGCCGAGCGTATGAAGCTTATCAATGGTGATAACGGTGCTTGGGGTTGTACCTTTGTTGGTTACTGCTCTGAAGTGTGTCCAAAACACGTTGACCCAGCGGCAGCCGTCAACCAAGGCAAAGTTGAATCTTCAATGGACTTCGTGATTGCCATGCTAAAACCTGACGGTTCACCAAAGAAAGTGGAGGGATAAGGATGAGTAACCGTAAACCTTACGTTCGTGAAATGACACGTACTTGGTGGAAAGATCACCCATTCTACCGCTTCTACATGTTGCGTGAAGCCACGGTACTGCCACTGATATTATTTACCTTATTCCTTACCTTTGGCTTGGGCTGCTTGGTTAAAGGCCCTGAAGCATGGGAAGGCTGGCTAAGCTTTATGGCAAACCCAATTGTGGTCGCAATCAATATTGTCGCGTTGGCGGGGAGTTTGCTGCATGCACAAACCTTCTTTAGCATGATGCCGCAAGTGATGCCAATCCGCTTGAAGGGTAAGCTAATCGACAAGAAAATCATCGTATTAACTCAGTGGGCAGCGGTTGCGTTTATCTCACTGATTGTTCTCATCGTGGTGTAGGAGCTTATAGTCATGAACAACAATTATAAGGTAAATCGCACGCCAAAACGTTCTGATGAACCTATCTGGTGGGGGCTGTTTGGTGCTGGTGGAACATGGTTTGCGATGATTACCCCGATCACCATTCTCGTGTTGGGTATTTTAGCACCATTAGGCATTATCGATGCTGAAGCAATGAGTTATGAACGCGTTTCGAGTTTTGCGACTAGCATCATCGGCGCACTGTTTATCATTGGCACATTAGCCTTACCGATGTGGCATGCCATGCACCGTGTCCACCACGGTATGCATGACCTAAAATTCCACACCGGTTTAGTGGGTAAAATCGCTTGTTATGCGTTTGCTGGGCTGATTTCCGCGCTCGCTGTCGTTTTTATCTTTATGATTTAAAGATGGAAAAGTGATGACATCAAAGAGCTGCCTCGGCAGCTCTTTTTTACTACGGCACTCACTCAGCTTTGGAGCAATAAAAAAGGCCGCTTACCGAGCGACCTTCTTACTTACTTTGAGGTGATTATTTGACTCGACCTACGTATTCACCAGAGCGGGTATCCACTTTGATCACTTCACCGATAGAGATGAACAGTGGCACACGTACCACAGCACCTGTGACCAACGTAGCGGGTTTACCACCCGTACCTTGCGTATCACCTTTCAAGCCAGGATCAGTTTCAGCCACTTCAAGTTCAACAAAGTTTGGTGGCGTTACCGCAATTGGGTTGCCGTTCCAAAGCGTCAACATGCAAGTGTTGTTTTCCACTAGCCATTTTGCGCTTTCACCCACCGCTTTATTATCCGCCGCAATTTGCTCGAATGTTTCATTATTCATAAAGTGGTAGAATTCGCCGTCGTTATAGAGATAATCAAGATCGATATCCATTACGTCAGCCGTTTCTACTGAATCACCTGACTTAAATGTTTTTTCCAACACTTTGCCAGAAAGAAGTTTACGGATTTTGACACGGTTGAAGGCTTGGCCTTTACCTGGTTTCACATATTCATTTTCGAGAATGACACAAGGCTCATTATCAAGCATAATTTTGAGACCGCCTTTAAATTCATTCGTGCTAACAGTAGCCATTTTTTCCTCTTACCATTCTTCGAGTTAAATTCAATGCCGCATATAATAACCCGAAAACTTGATTCTGTTGAGCAAAACTGGCTTCAACAATTAACGAATGCGATCTCAAACCCTGCCGAGCTTCTCCAGCAGTTAGAGATTGATCCTGCCCTTTGGCAAAACGGGTTTGCCGCACGCAAACTCTTCGCACTACGAGTGCCACAAAGTTTTGTTGATCGCATGGAAAAAGGAAACCCTTACGATCCCCTGTTGCGTCAAGTTTTACCACTCAATGAAGAGTTTGAATGGCATGATGGGTACTCAAATGATCCGCTTGATGAGCAAAACAATGCCATTCCGGGATTGCTGCATAAATACCGCAACCGAGTGCTAATGATAGTCAAAGGTGGTTGTGCGATTAACTGCCGTTATTGCTTTCGTCGTCATTTCCCCTACCAAGAGAATAAAGGCTCAAAGCAGGTGTGGCAGCAAAGCGTCGACTATATTGCCGCGCATCCCGAGCTCAATGAGGTCATTTTATCGGGCGGTGATCCGCTAATGGCGAAAGATGAAGAACTGCGTTGGCTCATCGATGCAATCAGCAGCCTGCCTCATATTAAACGATTGCGTATTCACTCGCGCTTACCCGTGGTGATCCCCGCTCGAATCACCGATGCATTGTGTGATCTGCTGCGTGAAACTCGCTTACAAGTCATTTTGGTGACGCACATTAACCATGCCAATGAAATCAATCTAGAATTCAAACAGCAGATGAGTCGTCTGCGCGCCATCAATGTTACCTTACTCAACCAAGGTGTATTGTTAAAAGGTGTCAATGATAGCGTTGACGCGCAAGTCGCGCTCAGCGAAACGTTATTTGATGCAGGAATTTTGCCTTACTACTTGCATGTGCTGGATAAAGTGCAAGGCGCAGCGCACTTTTTTGTTAGTGATCAAAAAGCAAAAGAAATAATGGCAGGTGTCATTGAGCGAGTCTCGGGCTATCTTGTTGCTAAGCTAACTCGAGAAATCGGTGGCAGAGCCAGTAAAACGCCACTCGATCTGCATCTTGAGTAATTACAGAACTTCAAAGAGCGGTTCGGTGTCAATCAACGAACTCTTACCTTCATACTTTTGGGAAAACCATCATGCAATCTCTCGGACAATTTCTTGATCTTAGTCCATTCAGTTGGTCTGCATTATTGTGCTGTGCTATCAATGGGTTACTGATTGGCGTTGAACGCCAAACCCGCGGTAAACCTGTGGGTATTCGCACGTCAATATTAATTATCTCAGGGACTTATCTCTTTCTAGCGATGGCCGTATCACTGTCCCCTAACACCTTAGATCAAGCTCGCGTGCTTGGACAAATTATTACTGGGGTTGGTTTTTTAGGCGCAGGCGTGATGATGACTCAAGATGGGAAAATCCATGGCGTCACCTCGGCCGCTGTTATTTGGGTACTGGCATCACTGGGATTGATGATCGGTCTTGGTTACTTACAGCAATCCATCATTATCACGGTATTAGCATTGTGTGTGTTGTATGGCGTGGATAAGGTGGAAAATAGCTTTCAAAGTTTGCGCCGTGGTGTTCATCAACGCTTTCGTCGTCGTACATAAGGTGAAAAAAGTATCCACCGGCATAGCCGGTGGTTTTTCATATGCGCCTGTAAGGCTTTCATACTGGCAGCGCCCTAGCAGGCGCGTAGTGATCTGACATTTGCATATGACTATTTCCTGCGGCCCGTAAACGGGCTACCTGAGTACGGGAGCGATAATTGCTCTCCCATTTTATCCTGCTCTAGTTGGTGCTTTATGTAACTTTGTATCTTCTCGGTATTTTTTCCTACCGTATCTACATAATACCCTCGACACCAAAATTCTCGATTCCTGTACTTGAACTTCAAATCTCCAAATCGCTCATATAGCATCAGGCTACTTTTTCCTTTCAAATACCCCATAAATGATGAAACACTCATCTTCGGTGGGATTTCTAAAAGCATATGAATATGATCTACGCAGCACTCCGCTTCAATAATATTCACACTTTTCCATTCACATAGTTTTCTAAGTATCTCGCCTACTGCCCTTCGTTTCTCACCATAGAACACCTGCCTTCGGTACTTAGGTGCAAAAACTACATGATATTTACAATTCCATCGCGTGTGCGCTAAGCTCTTTTCGTCCCCCATTGGGACCCCCTTTCAATTCTTAATTAACTCTTGCAGTTGCCAGACCACAAGACGTTTTTATCAAATTGAAAGGGGTTATATAACTGACTTATAGCTGTAAGCTTTACGGAACCCCCAGCCTAGCTGGGGGTTTTCTCGATACAAAAAAAGAGCAGCTTAATGCTGCTCTTTCGATTTCAATTCATCGGCTATTTAGCAAAGTTGATGATAGGAAAACACTTAAAGAAACCGTTATCCGCACAGTTAATTAGACCAACCTGAACACCTTCAATTTTTGTGGTTTTGTTGAACAAACCCACTTGCACTTTCGATGTATCAGAGAAGTTTGCTGCACCAACATCAACCATGGTATTACCTTCAGAGTAGTTCACTAGACTGACGTTAGCACCTTGTACATTGTTGGTCAGATTCACTACACCCACGTTAGCACCCACGGTTTGCCCTGTATTCCAGTTTAACAAACCGAGTGAAGCACCGGTCATCTCTTGATTGACTTTCGATGCCCCTAAAAGACCTAAATTTACACCCGTCGTAGAGTCAGTTTCAGATAATCCAACAACGGCGAGATCTAAGCCTTTAACTTCATTCACTTTACCGTAAAGAGCCGCAACACGAACACCTGATACCGCATTTTCATCCGGCGCATTGAAGTTATTGATGGAAGAAAACATAACTGGAGTGCCAGCCATCGCAACAGAAGAAGATAACGCAGCCACTACGGCTAGTGCTGAAAGTACTTTTTTCATAAAGATCTCCATTGACCAATGAAACCGTTAATATTGGGTTTGTTCACGCTATTTCACTCACATCATCACCAAATTGTGATCAGTGAAGAGACGAAGTCTAGAAGAGTCGGATCACTCAAACGTCAGGATTGAGCTAATTATGCGAAAAAAAACCGGAGGCAAGCTCCGGTTTCTTATTGAGAGAGGATGATTACATCATCCCTCCCATACCGCCCATGCCGCCCATATCAGGCATTGCCGCTTCTTTCTTCGGTAGCTCAGTCACCATAGCTTCTGTGGTGATCATGAGGCCCGCGACTGAAGCTGCGAACTGTAGCGCACTACGAGTCACTTTGGTTGGATCCAAAATACCCATGTCGATCATATCGCCATATTCACCCGTCGCAGCGTTGTAACCATAGTTACCTTCACCAGCGCGAACATTGTTAGCTACAACAGAATCCTCTTCGCCCGCGTTTTTCACGATTTGACGAATGGGTGCTTCCATCGCACGTAGTGCAACACGAATACCTACGTTTTGCTCTTCGTTGTCACCTTCAAGGCCCGCAACTTTAGCAGCCGCACGGATCAGTGCAACACCACCACCCGCAACCACGCCTTCTTCAACGGCTGCGCGAGTTGCATGCAGTGCATCTTCTACACGATCTTTCTTCTCTTTCATTTCAACTTCAGTGGTTGCACCGACTTTGATCACTGCAACGCCACCTGCCAGTTTGGCCACGCGTTCTTGTAGTTTTTCTTTGTCGTAATCTGAAGTTGCGTCTTCAATTTGTTGACGAATTTGTGCAACGCGACCTTTAATGGCTTGCTCTTCACCTGCACCATCAATGATGGTGGTGTTTTCTTTAGTGATAGAGATGCGCTTCGCTTGGCCTAGATCTTCCAAGGTCACTTTTTCAAGCTCAAGACCGATCTCTTCAGAAATCACAGTACCGCCCGTTAGGGTAGCAATGTCTTGTAGCATCGCTTTACGGCGATCACCAAAACCAGGTGCTTTCACGGCAGCAACTTTTACAATACCACGCATATTGTTCACAACTAGCGTCGCCAATGCTTCACCTTCAACATCTTCCGCCACAATCAGTAGTGGACGAGAAGCTTTTGCTACCGCTTCAAGTGCAGGAAGCAGTTCGCGAATGTTAGAAATTTTCTTATCAACCAATAGGATGAATGGGCTATCTAGATCAACACTGCCCGCTTCTTGGTTATTAATGAAGTAAGGAGATAGGTAACCACGATCAAACTGCATACCTTCCACTACATCGAGTTCATCTTGCAGTGCTTGGCCTTCTTCAACAGTGATAACGCCATCTCGGCCCACTTTTTCCATCGCTTCAGCAATGATGTTACCCACGCTTGAATCCGAGTTTGCAGAAATAGTACCCACTTGCGCAATCGCTTTAGTGTCTGAACAAGGTACTGAAAGCTCTTTCAACGCTTCAACCGCCGCCACGACAGCTTTGTCGATGCCACGCTTAAGATCCATTGGGTTCATACCCGCTGCTACAGCTTTCAAGCCTTCAGTGATGATCGCTTGCGCTAATACCGTTGCGGTTGTCGTTCCGTCACCCGCTGCATCGTTAGCTTGAGAAGCAACTTCTTTCACCATTTGTGCACCCATGTTCTGGAATTTGTCTTCCAGTTCAATTTCACGCGCAACAGTGACACCATCTTTGGTGATAATAGGTGAACCAAACGATTTATCTATCACAACGTTACGGCCTTTAGGGCCAAGGGTGACTTTTACTGCATCGGCTAGAATATTAACGCCTTCTAGCATTTTAATACGTGCATCGTTACCAAATTTAACGTCTTTAGCAGCCATCTTTAATTTCCTTTTCTAAATTCTGTTTTAATCAATCGTTTTTGAATCAGAGCAAAAATTACTCAATGCTTACTCGACAATCGCCATGATGTCGTTTTCAGACATAATGAGCACTTCTTTGCCGTCGATCTTTTCCGTTTTAGTACCGTAGCTTTCTGCAAAAATAACCGTATCACCTACTTTGACATCCAGCGGTTGTACCGAACCATTTTCAAGGATTCGGCCTTTGCCTACTGCTAAGATGACGCCACGAGTCGATTTCTCTGCAGCGGAACCTGTTAGAACAATGCCACCAGCAGATTTAGATTCAACTTCTTGGCGTTCAACGATAACTCGGTCGTGTAATGGACGAATGTTCATCGGTCGTCTCTCCTGATTAGATTTTCCGTTAGGTTTATGAAAAGGCTGATTACTCAGCTCGTGAGTGATATGTGGGGGAGCAAGCAAGGGATCCCAAGGGGGGAAAGCGAAAATTTTGTGATCTATTTAACGAATTGATAGCGAATCTTGGTTCTGTGCTGACAAAAGTTACTAGCGGCTCATCCTGTATAGTCAATAATTTGCTTTATTAAGCTGCTTCTTCATAATAGATAAGGCAAACAGAGGAATGCGATGAAAACCATTGACCGAATACTTCAAACCATCAAACGCGATGGAGCGGTAACCGCTAAACGACTGGCCGACGACCTAGGAATTACCACCATGGGGGCTCGCCAGCACCTACAAAGTTTGGAAGATGATGGCATTGTGGCGTTTCATGATGTCAAAGTAAAAGTCGGACGCCCTACTCGACACTGGTCTTTGACACAACAAGGCCACGACCAATTTGCTGATCGGCATGGCGAGTTGATCATCCAAGTGATTGATGCTGTTGAGCACCTTTTTGGTAAAGAAGGGCTAGCCAAAGTAGCGGCAGAGCGTGAAGCTCACACATTAGCACAGTATCAACACGCATTAATTGATTGCCACAGTTTAGAAGAAAAACTAGCTAAGCTAGTGACGCTTCGTGAGCAAGAAGGCTATATGGCAGAGCTCATACCATCAACGAACGGTTACACTTTAATTGAGAACCATTGCCCTATCTGTAAAGCTGCGGCACGCTGCCCTAACCTGTGCCAATCTGAACTTAATATTTTCCAAACGTTGATCGGTGAGCAGTATGTAGTTGAACGGAGCGAACACATCATTATGGGTGAGCGTCGCTGCCGTTATCAAATCACACCACGCTAAGATCGTCTCATTAGTAAGAAATGGCGATTTCGTTCCAACTCCTACCTTATTGATCGGTTATGCTTTCATTGTGTTGATAAAATAATCAACAGAGAAATAGTGTAAAGGAGAAAGATATGGAGCCCCCTCAAAAACAGGCCTTACCTTCTTTTGATGAGTTGGTTGAACTTGCCAAACATAATCCAGATGCCTTTACGCAACTGAAAAAAGATATCTGTGAAGAGATGATCCTCTCCTCTTCCAACAACATGCAAGACAGGTTATGGGCTCAGCAAAGTCACATTGACTTGGTGGTGAGCCAATGCAAAAACCCTGTCCATGCTAATGTTATGCTGATGCGTGAGCTCGGCGAACAGATGATGAAATTTAGAAATGCCTTAGATGGCGAATCGGCGCGCACTCAACCGAGCGCGACCATCATTCCATTTGTGCCGCGCCACAGCGACTGGCGTTAACCTCGCTATTTGAAGCTTTTTAAAACAACAGGAGGCATTGGCCTCCTGTTGTTTCATCAATTTTTTTCTATCAAGTTTACTCTGGTTCAGGTCCGTAGCGATTGCGGCTTTGCGTTCCCTTCATAAAACCACATTCGACTAAAATCCATGAGCCACAAACCAGTGCGACCAGCGATACCAATGACTCTGTCATACTGGCTTGAGTGGCGATCTCGGCACTCGCAAAAGGCATACTCATACGGCCTATCACCAAAGGGACATTAAGCAATAACCACCAAGCAGACTTATCTCTGTCATGCCAACGTTTTACCGTGATGGCCAAATCAGGCAGTAACACCACTAGCAAAAACAGCGGCAAGATCAGGTGCGTATAGGCAGGAAACATTTGGTTTGCAGCGAGTGCGAAGCCCATAATGGACGCGTAATAACAGAGATTCCACATCCAAAATACTTTGCGCCCGATGCGTCCTTGAAATGAAAATAGCAGTTCTTTAATTGACATCTTGTTACCTAAAATGGTTAATTTACAACCTTTTGGAAGCAATCTTTATCCATATCACGCACATTCACGGTCAGACTCCTGACTTGACTAGCTTGCTGTTGCAATACCGCCATTAATTGACGTGACAACTCTCTTTTTTGTTCAGGTGTCCGCCCTGACAGCAAATCAAAGCTGAGGTGAATAAAATCAACACTGTCGCCCTCTTCACCAATGCACCAATGGTGGCAGCGTAGCGCCCGTGATTTTACTGAGTCAGCGTCAAATAATCCGCAGCGAAGTGCGACTTGGTGAAGATCTTCCAATAACCCTTGAACATTCACACGTTCATCCACAGAGTTCGAGTATTCCATAACAAGGTTGGGCATACGAATTCCTTTTCTTCATTCATGATCAAATTTCAACACTGGTGAGCCTTATTGGTATCACTAGCTTTTCTTTTAACAGCCACTAATAGCAATTAATCTCGTAAAATCCGAGCCATTATCGGCTATTCTGTCTATCTGATCACTGATAAGGGGTGTCACGCATTGCTTAAGATCCCATAAAGTCATGACTCGAATCATGATCTGACCGATTTTATCTGTTATATTCTTTCGCAATCACGTTTATTTTTGACATTCATTCATTTTAACTTTGATAGATAATGGAGATATTCCTATGCGTCATCCTGTAGTTATGGGTAACTGGAAACTAAACGGCAGCAAAGAGATGGTTGTTGAGCTGCTAAATGGTCTGAATGCAGAGCTTGAAGGCGTAACGGGTGTTGACGTAGCCGTTGCTCCACCAGCACTTTTTATTGACCTAGCAGAGCGCACTCTGACCGATGCGGGTAGCGCGATCATTCTGGGTGCCCAAAACAGCGACGTACACAACAGTGGCGCATTCACTGGCGATATGTCTCCAGCAATGCTGAAAGAATTCGGTGCAACACACATCATCATTGGTCACTCAGAGCGTCGTGAATACCACAACGAATCCGATGAATTTGTGGCGCAAAAATTTGCATTCCTAAAAGAAAATGGCCTAACACCAGTACTTTGTATCGGTGAATCTGAAGCACAAAACGAAGCTGGCGAAACAGTAGCCGTATGTGCACGTCAACTTGACGCTGTGATCAACACTCAAGGTGTTGAAGCGCTAGAAGGTGCGATCATCGCTTACGAACCAATCTGGGCGATCGGCACAGGTAAAGCAGCAACAGCAGATGATGCTCAACGTATTCACGCCGCCATTCGCGCGCACATTGCTGCAAAATCAGAAGCAGTCGCGAAGAATGTCGTTATCCAATACGGCGGTTCTGTCAAACCTGAAAATGCAGCAGCTTACTTCGCACAACCAGACATTGATGGTGCTCTAGTTGGCGGCGCAGCACTTGATGCGAAAAGCTTTGCAGCTATCGCAAAAGCAGCAGCTGAAGCGAAAAAAGCGTAATTATTCACACTAATTATCGTTAAGAAGGTCAGCATTTGCTGGCCTTTTTTGTTTCTTCACTCGCGTCACACTTCCCATCCTAGCAGCTATAGTCGCGATCGCCAGAATCAAGTATCCTAACGTTTTGCTTAACCTACGTTGCCAGTAATGCACGATAAACACGGCCTATTAACCGCCCCAATTCCAAATGTGCTCACTCAAATGACGATCCCAATGATTTTTGGTTTGATCGCGATTTTGATGTTTAACTTGGTCGACACCTTTTTTATCTCACTGTTGGGCACCGAATCTCTTGCCGCCATCAGTTTTACCTTTCCCGTCACCTTTGCGGTCAACTGCATCACCATGGGAATTGGTATTGGACTTTCGACGAGTATTGGCCGCTTACTCGGTCAAGGTGACGCTAAGAATGCGGCGCGTTTTTCTAGTCATGGCGTGTTGCTGGCTGTGGTGCTGGTGACATTCGCTTCAATTCTGGGGTTACTGACCATTAAGCCACTTTTCCTACTGCTTGGTGCCACTGACGATTTAATCCCTTTGATTGAGCAATACATGCAGGTTTGGTATTTGACCATTCCTTTGCTCGTTATTCCCATGGCTGGTAACAGCGCAATTCGAGCAACGGGTGATACCAAAACACCGGCTAAAATTATGATGCTCGCAGGTTGTATTAACGGTCTGCTCGATCCGCTGCTGATTTTTGGTTATGGCCCTTTCCCTGAATTAGGAATCCAAGGTGCTGCTATTGCCAGTGCATTCAGTTGGTTAGGCGCACTGTGTGGATCGCTATATGTCTTAATCAAAAGAGAAAAATTATTGGCATGGCCGTATTTTCCTACTTTATGGCATGATTGGCAGCAGATCTTAAAAGTGGGCACACCAGCGGCACTCTCCAATGCAATGAATCCACTCTCTGGCGCGCTATTAATGATGATGCTGGCCAGTCATGGCACGACTGCAGTAGCCGCTTACGGCGCAGCGCAGCGTATTGAGTCGATACTCATTTTGGTCTTGATGTCACTAACCTCAGCACTGACTCCCTTTATGGCACAAAACATCGGCGCAAAAAATATTGAGCGTAGCTTTGCTGGCCTGTTCCTCAGCATGCGTTTTTCTATCGTATTTCAATTGATGATTTTTGCAATGATGGTACCGCTGAGCATCCCTTTGTCAGCCCTATTTTCTCAAGAGCCCTCGGTGCGCGATCTATTGTGGCACTATTTGCTGGTGGTGCCACTGAGCTATGGCTTTCAAGGCATTGTGATGATGCTTGTCTCTGGATTGAATGCATTGCATCAACCTATGCGCGCCTTTCAGTGGAGCGTGATGCGGCTGTTTGTGTTCACTCTTCCTGCCGCGTGGTTAGGTTCGTATCTCTATGATGTCGAAGGGCTGTTTATCGGGATTGCCGCAGGCAATACCTTAGGTGGGCTGCTGGGTTATTACTACGCCCTGCGTCTAAAACGAACTTACCTGTTTCGCTAATGCTACCATTTATCTGGTTGAGCACGTCATGGTGAACTAAATATAAAAAAGCCAGCATTCATGCTGGCTTTATCACTTAGAAGCATCGCCTTTCAGCGCGAGAAACTACTCTTCAATCTCGTCAAGGTCATCATCTAAGTCCATATCCACATTTAAAGGCTCAGGAGATAAAATAATACCCGTATTATCAGCGTACAAATAATCTTCAGGTAGGAAAGTGACGCCACCAAAGTTGACAGGCACATCCACTTCACCGATGCCTTGATTGGATGCTCCAACAGGAATAGAGGCGAGCGCTTGAATGCCGATGCTCATCTCTTCGAGTTCATCCACTTCGCGGACACAACCGTAAACAACGATACCTTCCCACTCATTTTCTTCAGCAAGAGCGGCCAATTCTGCATCAATCAGCGCACGGCGCAGTGAACCACCACCATCAATTAACAGCACCCGTCCTAGCCCATCTTGCTCTAATACTTCACGGATTAAGCCATTATCTTCAAAACATTTAATCGTCGTAAGCTGGCCAGCAAAGGATGCGCTTCCACCAAAGTTACTAAACATTGGCTCCACCACATCGACTTGGTCGAGATAAATATCACATAACGCAGAGGTGTTGTATTCCATAATGGTTCTTCTCTTGCCGAAAATTATCTTCACCGAGTATATAGGGTCATTAAGTCATTGCAATGACAAGCGACAATTAACTCGTCAGAGTTTGAGCTATAACAATTCCAACAAACAACAAGTTGGTGATCAGTGAACATTTAACGATAGCGGGCATCATAGGTGCTATCTGCGCAGGTTGATCACTCACCCACACCGCTTTACTGTGTTTTACCACTACCACAATGCTCAACAAAAAGGGCAAACTGATCCACGTTGGGCTGCTTTGCATCACTAAATACCAAGCAAAAGCGATCACCGCACCCGCCAATAGCATAAAATGATATTGCTTGGCACGCGTTTGCCCAAGACGTACGGCAACGGTTTTTTTACCGCAAACTGCATCATTTTCAATATCACGCATATTGTTGACATTGAGCACAGCAACCGCCAATAAGCCACAGCCTAACGCGGGTAAGAACAGGCTCGGTTCCACATGGCCGGTATGCAAGAAATAGGTTCCAGACACCCCAAGTAAACCAAAGAAAATGAACACGGATAAATCACCTAAGCCGACATAGCCGTAGGGTTTGTTACCGACCGTGTAAGCAATCGCGGCCACAATAGCGAGCACGCCCAGCCCGACAAAAGCCAGAATACTTTGCACACTATCCAGTGCATAAAAAATCAACACCAAACCCGAGATAACCGTCAATGTGATGTTAATCAGCATCGCTTGCTTCATATCATCGAGCGTCACCGCACCGGATTGAATCGCTCTGATTGGCCCTAAGCGTGCCTCATTATCCGTACCCTTGACCGCATCACCATAATCATTTGCAAGGTTGGATAAGATTTGTAATAAAGTTGCGGTAAGCAGAGCAAGCAGCGCTACTGGCAACGAAAAATGGCCCGATGAGAAAGCTAACGCGCTGCCCGTTAAAATAGAAACTAGCGCGAGAGGGAGCGTTTTAGGCCTGGCCGCATCAAGCCAGATATGGAGCGAATTCTTCATGCAAGGTCACTGCCGTTCAAAAAAGGGGTCAGTATATACTGTTCTGCTGGCGAGTATAACACGGCAATAAAAAGCCCGTCACTTTGGACGGGCTACAAACAGTGTACTGACCATTCGACCCGCTAAAGAATAAAGCGGCTCAAATCTTCATTCTCGACTAACTCACCTAGGCGCTGCTTGACGTAGGCGGCATCGATAATCATTGAGGAGCCCGGTTTTTCTGTTGCATCAAATGAGATTTCATCCATCAAACGCTCCATCACGGTATGCAGGCGACGTGCGCCGATATTTTCCGTGGTTTCATTCACTTTCCACGCGGCTTCCGCAATTTGAGTGATGCCATCTTCAGTGAATTCAATGTGCACCTCTTCCGTCTTCATCAGCGCAATATACTGCTCGGTCAGAGAGGCTTTCGGCTCAGTCAAAATACGTTTAAAGTCATGGCTCGATAATGCTTCAAGTTCGACGCGAATCGGCAAGCGGCCTTGCAACTCGGGGATTAAATCAGAGGGCTTCGCCACTTGGAATGCACCCGACGTAATAAAGAGGATATGATCAGTTTTAACCATGCCGTGCTTAGTCGAGACGGTACTGCCCTCAATCAAAGGTAGCAAATCACGTTGCACCCCTTCACGCGACACATCTGGACCTGAGCTTTCGCCGCGTTTACAGATTTTGTCAATCTCATCGATGAAGACAATACCGTTATTTTCAACATTAAAAATAGCTTGATCTTTCAGCTCTTCCTGATTGACCAACTTTGCCGCTTCTTCCTCAGTCAAAGCTTTGAAGGCCTCTTTGATTTTGAGTTTGCGTTTTTTCTTGGTATCCCCTGCAAGGTTCTGAAACAAACCTTGCAGCTGATTGGTCATCTCTTCCATGCCCGGAGGTGCCATAATTTCAACCCCCATTTGAGGGACAGCGACATTGATTTCAATCTCTTTGTCGTCGAGCTTTCCTTCACGCAACTTTTTACGGAAGATTTGGCGAGTGTTCGAGCTCTCTTCGCCCTTTTCATTCTCTCCCCAAGCATCACGAGCTGGCGGCAATAAAGCATCTAAAATACGCTCTTCTGCTTGCTCTTGCGCGCGAAATTGCACTTTTTCCATCGCTTGCTGGTGAGTCATTTTTACCGCGACATCGGTTAAATCGCGAATAATAGTTTCCACTTCTTTACCAACATAACCCACTTCGGTAAATTTGGTCGCTTCCACTTTAATGAATGGTGCGTTGGCAAGCTTGGCGAGACGACGAGCAATTTCTGTTTTTCCCACCCCAGTTGGACCAATCATCAAAATGTTTTTCGGCGTTACTTCGGCGCGCAAACTCTCTTCGAGCTGCATGCGACGCCAGCGGTTACGCAGCGCAATCGCTACCGAACGTTTGGCTTTATCTTGACCAATAATATGGCGATTTAATTCGTGAACAATTTCACGTGGAGTCATTTCAGACATCAGATTTTCCTTAATTCTTTACCCTAACACTGTCTTTATTTTTCGGTGGTCACTGTTTGTTGCAGTAGCAATTCCGCCGGTATTTCTAGTTCTTCGATAGTGTGGAAATGGTTGGTAAACACGCAAATGTCGCCCGCAATTTTTAGTGCTTTTTCAGCGATTTCACGTGCATCTAAATCGGTATTTTCTAATAATGCGGTCGCCGCAGCTTGGGCAAAATTACCACCCGAACCGATAGCAATCAGGTCGTTTTCTGGTTGAACGACGTCACCATTACCCGTAATAATGAGCGATGCAGTTTCATCAGCCACCGCTAAAATCGCTTCTAGCTTACGCAGTGCTCGGTCACTACGCCAATCTTTTGCCAGCTCAACCGCGGCCTTAGTAAGATGACCTTGATGCATTTGCAGCTTACTTTCAAAGCGCTCAAACAAGGTAAACGCATCGGCTGTGCCACCTGCAAACCCTGCCAAGACTTGATTATTGTACAGACGGCGAACCTTGCGCGCGTTGCCTTTCATTACTGTATTACCGAGCGATACTTGTCCGTCACCGGCGATGACAACTTTATTATTACGACGTACAGAGACGATGGTAGTCACGACAGGACCTCTTATTTGTTTTCACGATGGAGTTAGCAAATATATGAGGATGGTTGGGGAAGATTTCAAGTCACAAAAAACACTCACCGCGAATCGATTGGATGCGGTGAGTGATCGCTCTTATTGTGGTTCAGTCCAAATGGCGCACGGCTCAATTTTAGCGCGTTGTAATTTATGCTCGTCACGCTGCGCATCACGCTTATATTTGTATGGCCCTAATACCACGCGATACCAACTGCTGCCTTCCGTTTTTCGGATTTCACTTTTTAAACCCTGAAACGCGATATCAAGTTTACGGCTTTCAGCCTGTGCCGAAGTTTTGTACGCCCCACACTGCATGATATAAGGGATTTCAGACACTTTTTGTTCTTTGGCTACTACTTCTACTTCACGTTTCGGCAAGCTATCCACGTAATCCCATTTTTCCTCTGGGGGCGGTGGGATCACTTTCTCTGGCTTAGGTTTTGCAACTGGTTTTGTAGGAACCACAACCGCTTGAGGCGGCTCAGGATCACGGCTGAGTAAGAACAGCCCATAACCAAAACCGGAAACGAGCAACAGTGCCAATAAGCCACTACGCCAAGGTTTACGACGTGGAGTTGTTTTTTTCGGGGTCGGCTTTTTCGGACTACGACCGCGCCTTACATAATCTTTATTAGCCACAGAGAATTCAAAAGTTGATGGTTTGTGCCAATGTTAATGCAGTTTCCAACGACTTAATAGTGTTGAAAGAGTTGCAGCGCATCAAAAGTGCGCTGCATGTGGTTAGCTCAAGCGAGGAGGTGCTGCGCTTTCTCGAATCACTAACTTGGTTTCTAATAGTCGAGAACCTGCGCCAACCTCTTGACCGCGAAGAAGATCGAGCATCATGAGCATCGCTTGACGCCCTATCTCATAGCGCGGCTGTGAGATGGTCGTTAACGGTGGATCGCAGTAGAGCGCAAATTGAATATCATCAAATCCCACCACTGAAATATCTTGTGGAACGCGCAAGCCCAATTTTTTGGCTTCCTTAATGACACCGATAGCCATACTGTCATTATGACTAAAAATGGCTGTGGGTGGCTCAGATAACGCCAATAATTGGCGCAGTGCTTTAGCCCCAGCTTCAAAAGTAAAATCACCATAAGTGCAATAATTAGGGTTCATGGTAATTCCTGCACGGCGTAAGGCTTGTTGATAACCTTGATGGCGGAACTTACACAGCGTGGCCTCTGCTGGCCCCGATATTTGCGCGATGCGTTTGTGCCCGAGCTGCGTCAAATAGTTCACCGCTTCAAACGCTGAAGTAAGGTTATCAATATGTACCGTCGGCAACTCAAGTTCTGGCGCAAATTCACATGCCATGACCATAGGTGGCAGGTTTTTTTGCTCCGGCTTACTAACATCAAACGGCAAATCAGTTCCCAGCAACAACATGCCATCGGCCTGCTTAGTAAATACGAGGTTAACTAACGAACTTTCTCGCTTTTTCTGCTGACCACTATCACCCAACAGTACTAAATAACCATGTTCCATCGCCGCATCTTCGATACCACGAATGATCTCTGTGAAGTAAGGGTCACAAATATCAGGCACGATAGCGACAATGGTTTTAGATTCATTACGGCGTAAGTTACGAGCGAGAGAATTTGGTGAGTAACCAGCTTCCAAAACAGCATCTTCGACACGCTTTCGCGTTGAAGATGATACTTTTTCAGGGTTCATCAACGCCCTAGATACTGTGGCGGTTGATACACCTGCAAGCTGGGCAACATCCTTCATTGTCGCCATAGAAATTAACCTCTTTAAAAGTTGTTACTGGGCTGAAATCACCCGTTGTTATGTTTATAAAATCCGGTTGTAAAATCTGGTTATCCATTTTGAACGCTGAGCTGTTATTCACAGCGGATATATGAGTGATAGTCTATTCATTTCCACCCAGAAAGTTACGGTCAGATTAACAAATTTTACATAATAAGCGTGAAGCCACTCACATTAGAGAGGATTAAATAGGCTGACAAAAATAACAGTAACCTTTTTAGCATTCGATTGCTTCAATATGTTACATCTCATTTCATCGAAAACGCTACTGAGGTTTAACTGAGATCTTGCGGTTCAATATCTAACGACCAGCGAATTTTCTTGGCTAATGGTAACAGTCCAATCGCAGGCTTAGCACTCATCAATAGTTTTTGCATTTTGGAGCGATGTTGAGTTTGCAGTAATAACTGCCAGCGATATTTGCCCGCTCTTTTCGCCAATGGGGCTGGAGTTGGCCCTAAGACTAAGCACGAATCATCAAATAACGGATGCGCTTCTAACGTATGCCTAATTTGGCGTAAAAACTCTTCCACCATCGAAGCTTGATTGGATTCCGCTTTAAACAGTGTGAGATAGGTGTAAGGTGGCAACATCGCTATTTTCCGCTCTTCTAACGCGGTTTCTGCAAAATGACGATAATCCTTTTGCAACAGTGCTTGCAGCAAACTGTGTTCCGGGTGATGCGTTTGTAAAATCACTTCGCCGGGTTTACTAGCGCGTCCTGCTCGACCTGCCACTTGAGTAAATAGCTGCGCCAAGCGTTCGGCGGCGCGAAAATCACTGCTGTATAGCGAACCATCCACATCCAATAACGCTACTAAAGTTACATCGGGAAAATGGTGCCCTTTAGCGAGCATCTGCGTGCCAATTAAAATCTGATACTCACCTTGTCGAATCGATGATAACGCACTTTCTAAACTGCCTTTACGACGCGTACTATCGCGATCAATACGCACCGTTTTATATTCGGGGAAAAGCTGCGCCAGTTGCGCTTCAAGTTGCTCGGTACCTACCCCAACCGTGACCAACTGAGTGGAACCACAACCTTGACACTGATGAACCACCGGACGTTGCGAGCCGCAATGGTGACAACGCATGTCACTGCTGTATTGGTGAAAGGTATAGTACGCATCGCAACGTTTGCACTCGGCAATCCAACCGCATTCATGGCACATCAGCGCGGGCGAGAAGCCGCGCCGATTGAGAAACAGCATCACTTGGTTACCTGCACTGAGGTGTTTTCTCATCTCAGCAATCAGCGGCGCTGATAACCCACTCTCTAAAAACAGGCCTTTCACATCCAACACTTTGTTTTTAGTGGGAACCGCTACGCCCGCACGCTGAGTTAAGCTTAAGTGATGATATTTGCCGCTCAATGCATTATGCAACGTTTCTAATGCTGGAGTGGCAGAACCAAGCACAATCGGGATCTGCTCAAGGTTTGCACGCATTACCGCAACATCTCTTGCATGGTAGCGTAGGCTATCTTGCTGTTTATACGAAGCGTCGTGCTCTTCATCAACAATGATGATACCTAGGTCTGCAAAAGGCGTTAGCAGCGCTGAGCGAGTACCAATAATAATGCCCGCGATATTATCACGCGCCGCTAACCACGCGTTGAGGCGCTCGGTTTCATTGAGCCCCGAGTGGACCACGGCAACTGGCACATTAAATCGCTTACGAAAGCGGTTAATGGTTTGTGGTGTTAGACCAATCTCAGGCACCAGTACCAATGCCTGACGTCCTTTTTCTAAAACGGGCTTGATTAAGTTTAGATAAACTTCGGTTTTCCCTGAACCGGTGACCCCTTCAAGTAAATAGCATGCGAAATGGTGATGGCTATTAATTGAAGCAATCGCGATCGCTTGTTCTTGGTTGAGCTTGGGCGTTTCCACATCCGCTTCAACATTCTGCGGCCAAGCCGTCTGTGTCGGCCGTTTTTCCAGTGATTCTATCCAGCCTTTCTCTTGTAAGGTTTTGAGTACGCTGCTACCTACCTCTTCATCAATAAACAGTTGATGGGGCACAGCGCCAGACTCAAGCATCGTCATCACTTTGGCTTGCTTTACCGCTCGCCCGAATCCTTGCATGAGTTGATCGCGCCCACTGGGCGTCAGTTGCCACTCCACTAAGGTCGAAAAATCGGCCGCTTTCCCTTTGCGTAATGCGCCAGGCAATGCATTGAATAACGTGTCGCCTAATGGGTATTGATAAAATTGGCTACACCATAACAGCAATTGATAGAGTTTCTCTGGCCAGACTGGCTGGCTATCGAGCACCGCTTTTAGCGGCTTTAATTGATCGACTGAAAACTCAGACTCACTGACTATAGCGGTGACGATACCCACCAGAGTTTGCCGACCAAATGGCACCGACACTCGTCCACCAACAATCGGAAACAGATGACTTGGGATCTGATAATCAAACTGCTTATCCAATGGGACAGGTAAGGCAACGCGTGCAATGGTGGGGCGCATAATCGACCGTTCGTTCTACAAAAAATGTGAAAAGACAGTCTACTGGATGCGTCACCGAAATTCGAGCTTCGTCATTGGACAAAAATGTGGCGAAAATAGCGGCGAAATGGCTTGATCCACTGAAGAGGATTCATTAATATATCGCGCCTTGATGATATGGCTTCTTGCTTGATGTTAAGCAGTCAGCGGTATCAACATTTTTTTATTAACTACGTGTGGTGTCCGGCTTCGATTCGGATAGCGACGCGGCCCAATTTGAGGTTATCCCATGAAAGCTGGTATCCATCCAGAGTACAAAGCAGTTAGCGCGACTTGTTCTTGCGGCAACTCTTTCGAGTTCAGCTCAACGCTAGGCAAAGATTCTATCCACCTAGACGTGTGTGACAAATGTCACCCATTCTACACTGGTAAGCAACGTATCGTTGATACCGGCGGCCGTGTAGATCGCTTCAACAAGCGTTTCGGTGCTCTTTCTAGCAAATAATTTCTTTTTTGCTAGAAAATTAAAAAAGGATGCTTCGGCATCCTTTTTTGTTGGCATTTTTTGTATAGTTGTCAGTACGCACTGGTCTTATCTGCGACATTTTCTCCATTTTTTGATGAAGCACGTCAGGTTCCCGCCTAGGAAGTTTGAGCGACATCCATTAGAATTATGGACCTTTTCCAATCCAACACGAGCACTTATACCTATGTCTGATGACACTCACCAAGAATTAACGGCAGAAGAACAATTTCGCCAACGCGCACTCGATTACCATGCTTACCCAACCGCGGGTAAAATTGCCATTTCATTAACTAAGCCTGCCGACTCGGCTGAAGACCTTGCTCTAGCTTACAGCCCGGGCGTTGCTGAACCGGTTCGTGAAATCGCACAGAACATCGACAACGTTTATAAATACACTGCGAAAGGCAACACCGTCGCTGTGATCTCAAACGGCACGGCTATTCTTGGTTTAGGTAACTTAGGTCCGATGGCTTCCAAGCCCGTCATGGAAGGAAAAGCGCTACTGTTTAAACGCTTTGCTGGGCTTGATTCAATTGATATTGAAGTAAAACACCGCACAATCGATGAATTTGTCGATACGGTTGCCAACATCGCCGACACCTTTGGCGGCATCAACTTAGAAGATATCAAAGCACCAGATTGCTTTGAGATTGAACGCCGTTTGATCGAGCGCTGTAATGTGCCTGTTTTCCATGACGATCAACACGGCACTGCGATTGTTACCGCCGCTGGCATGCTCAATGCGATTGAACTACAAGGCAAGAAACTCAACGAATGCACTATCGTCTGCCTTGGCGCTGGCGCAGCAGCTACCGCTTGCATGGAACTACTGATTAAGTGCGGCGCAATGCGTGAAAAAATCTACATGCTTGATCGCAAAGGTGTGATTCATACTCGTCGCGATGACATCAATGAATATAAGCAGTTGTTTGCTAATAACACCGACAAACGCACACTGGAAGATGTGATTGAAGGCGCTGACTTATTCCTAGGTGTGTCAGGTCCCAACCTGCTGCCTGCCGAAGCGCTAAAATTAATGGCCGATAAACCGATCGTATTTGCTTGCTCAAACCCTGATCCGGAAATTAAACCGGAACTCGCACGCGCGGTACGTGACGATTTAATTCTCGGCACAGGCCGTAGCGATTATCCAAACCAAGTCAACAATGTGTTGTGCTTCCCATTTATTTTCCGTGGCGCTTTGGATGTCCGTGCTAGTGAAATTAATGACCAAATGAAGCTAGCCGCAGTTGAGGCGATACGTGAACTGGCTAAAGAAGAAGTGCCGGCTGAAGTGTTGAAAGCTGCAGGCGTAAAAGCGTTAAGTTTCGGCCCTGAATACATCATTCCAAAACCGATGGACCCACGCCTACTGCCTCGTGTTGCTAAAGCGGTTGCTCAAGCAGCGGTTGACTCTGGCGTCGCTCGAATCGAGATGCCAGTCAATTACATGCAAGAATAATCACAAGCTTGAGCGGCTAAATGCCTCGCTCGAAAAAAAACCGCTGACTTTCAGCGGTTTTTTTATATTCTGAGACACAGAGCCAAAGTCACAATGGCAACTTACCCAGTATCCTCTCTATTTTATCTCGTTATACCGCAATTACGCGCTACACTTCTTCATCATCATACGCTTCAAATTCAATGCCCATTGCGGTCATTAATGCTTTTGCTTCCGTCGGAATATCGTCTGGACGATCTTTTCTCAAATCTTCGTCGGTCGGTAAAGGTTGACCAGTATAAGCATGCAAGAAGGCTTCACACAGCAGTTCACTGTTCGTTGCGTGGCGTAAGTTATTGATTTGACGGCGAGTGCGCTCATCAGTTAATACTTTCAACACTTTCAATGGGATTGAAACGGTGATTTTTTTGACTTGCTCACTCTTCTTCCCATGTTCAGCATATGGGCTAATGTATTCCCCATTCCAGTCTGCCATTGCGCACCTTCGTTATCGTAATTGGTCGTTAAAAATTTGAAAGTTGGATTTTAGCGGGATTTACCGCCACAAGCAAAGACATATAGACGTCTAGATATATTGACGTCTTCTTTTGAGTTCAGTAAAGTGTGCCATTATCGACAAAGAGATACCCGAAATACTTGAAATTTCAGCAGAGCGGCAAGTCAAGGCAGCCAGACTATGTTATTGAAGTAGGTGAACCTAGCCAACATCGCAGCAACTTCAAGTTAGAAAGGGGATAGCAATCTCACGCACTATCGGATATAGCTAATACTCGAGACAATGGACGTTGCCATTTCGTTGTCCTCAGGTAAAGCAGGAACCCCTCAATAAAAGTCAGTTTATTGAGTTTAATTAAGTAAGGAAACCGTCATGACCACTCGCAAGCCAGCCACCATCGCCGTTAGAACCGGTATTGAATCAGACTCTCAATATCATGCTGTTGTGCCTCCAATTTATCTTTCGACAAATTATAGCTTTCCTGCGTTTGGTGAAGTGCCTAAATACGATTACACACGCTCTGGCAACCCGAATCGCGGTCTGCTCGAAAAAGCGTTGTTTGAACTCGAATCGGGTCAAGGCGCTGTGGTGACTAACTGTGGCACTTCGGCGCTGAATCTATGGGTTTCCGCCTTTTTAAGTCCTGACGATCTGATTGTGGCCCCGCATGACTGTTACGGTGGCACATATCGACTGTTTAATACACGCGCCAAAAAAGGCGATTTTAAGACACTCTTTATTGATCAATCCGATCCAAACGCTTTGCAGGCCGCTTTGGCGAAAAAACCTAAATTGGTACTCATTGAAACCCCATCCAACCCATTAGTTCGCGTGGTAGATATTGCTGATATTTGCCAACAAGCACACGCCGTCGGTGCATTAGTGGCGGTTGACAACACCTTCTTAACGCCAGTTTTCCAAAAACCATTAGAGTTGGGCGCAGATTTTGTCATCCACTCCACCACCAAATTCATCAATGGCCACTCCGATGTAATTGGCGGAGTTGTTATCACCAAAACAGAGCAGCACGCTGAAGAGCTAGCATGGTGGGGCAACTGCCTTGGCTCAACGGGAACCCCTTTTGATAGCTATATGACGCTGCGTGGCATTCGTACCTTAGGCGCAAGAATGCGCGTCCATGAGGAAAGCTCACGTGCCATTTTGGACTATCTGCAAAGCGAAGCCTTAGTAAAGGTCATTTATCACCCGAGTTTGCCAGAGCATCCTGGCCATGAGATAGCGAAAAAGCAGCAATCTGGCTTTGGCTCTATGCTCAGTTTTGAGTTTGCGGGCAGCTTTGAACAGCTCAAATATTTTGTCTCTCAGTTAACATTATTCTCACTGGCAGAATCATTAGGAGGCGTGGAGAGCTTAATCTGCCACCCCGCTTCGATGACTCACCGAGCGATGGGCGAAGAAGCGTTGGCCGAAGCCGGTGTTTCACAGCAGCTATTACGCCTATCGGTCGGCTTAGAAGATGCCCAAGATTTGATTGACGATCTCGCTCAAGCCTTTGCTAAAGCGAAGGAGGCCTATTAATGACTGCCCTACGTCAATTGCACAAGTTTGGCGGTAGCAGCCTTGCCGATCCTGAATGCTACAAACGGGTCGTTAATATCTTAAAAGAGTATTCTCAAGCTGATGATTTGGTGGTGGTTTCTGCCGCAGGAAAAACCACCAATCGTTTAATCGAATTTCTCGACGCTCTCAATAAAGATGGCCGAGTAGCTCATGAGAACTTGCAATCGGTCCGTCAGTACCAAATCGATTTAATCAACGCGCTGCTCGATGAAGATGCAGCGCAACCGCTCATCACTTTACTCACCAACGAAATTCGCACCTTGGGTCAGCTTTGCGCGCCCCTATCGCCAGCTCAACAAGCGGCGGTACTTGGCCATGGTGAAGTGTGGTCATCACGCTTATTGGCGGCGTTACTCAATCAACATAATCTTGCGGCTGTGGCACAAGACGCCCGCGAATTTCTTCGCGCGCAAGCAGGCACACAACCGGAAGTGGATCGCGCTCGCTCCTACCCTTTGCTGAAAGAAATTTTGGCACAACACGCGCATCACCGAGTGATCATCACAGGCTTTATGGCTCGCAGTGAACAAGGTGATACTGTGCTACTTGGGCGCAATGGCTCTGATTACTCCGCCACTATGATCGGCGCACTTGCGGAAGTAAACCGAGTAACGATTTGGAGTGATGTGGCCGGTGTTTATAGCGCCGACCCGCGCATTGTTAGTGATGCCTGTTTACTGCCGCTACTGCGTTTGGACGAAACCAACGAGTTAGCGCGCCTTGCCGCCCCAGTATTGCACAGCCGAACTTTGCAGCCCGTGGCGCAAAGCACCATGGATTTGCACTTGCGCTGCAGTTATCAACCCGAAGCAGGCTCGACTCGCATTGAGCGTGTATTGGCATCGGGACGCGGTGCCAAAATCATTACTTCACTTGATGATGTGCTGTTGATTGAGCTTAATTTTGCTCACGGGCATGACTTCCAGCGCCTACAAAGTGATGTACTACGCAGCTTGCGTCGTGCTCAACTCGAACCGCTAGCTTTCGATACTCAAGCCGATCAACACCAACTGCGTCTTGCCTATACTGCTGAGATTTCAGGCGGAGCCCTAGCCCATCTGCAAGATGCCGCTTTTGAAGCAGAAATTAAACTCAAAGAAGGCTTTTCATTAGTGGGTGCTGTGGGTGCGGGAGTGACGAAAAACCCCAATCACTGCTACGGCTTTTATCAACAGCTACGTTCATCACCGATCGAGTTTATCTGTGAAGCCGAATCTGGGCTGAGTTTAGTCGCGGTACTGCGTAAAACGCCGATCACCCCCTTAGTGGTGGGTATGCATAACCAACTATTTCAGGCGCAAAAACGGGTCGCACTGGCACTGTGTGGCAAAGGCAACATTGGTTCGAGTTGGTTAAAACTCTTTGCTGAACAAAAATCAGAGTTAGAAAAACGCCATGGCATGAACTTCGAGTTGGTCGCGGTGGTCGATAGCCAAACCTATTGGTTTGATGAGCAAGGGATTGATGCAGCATCGGTTTTAAAGCATTTTGACGATGAAGCGATTGCCAGTGAGGGAATGGCTTGGCTACAACGATTAAGCAATATTCAAGGATATGACGAAGCGGTTGTGCTCGATGTAACCGCAAGCAAAGAACTGGCTGATCACTACCTCAACATTGCTGAAAATGGGATGCACCTCATCTCAGCGAATAAAGTCGCGGGCTCTTCCTCTAGCGTCGATTACCACCAAATCAAAGAAGCGTTCGCGAAAATTAGCCGCCATTGGCTCTACAACGCGACGGTTGGCGCAGGCTTACCCATTAACCACACGGTACGTGATTTGCGTGAAAGCGGTGATGAAATCGTCGCCCTCTCTGGTATTTTCTCTGGCACTTTATCTTGGTTATTTCAGCAATTCGACGGCTCAATACCGTTTAGCGAACTGGTCGATTTAGCATGGCAACAAGGACTTACCGAGCCTGATCCGCGCAGCGATCTGGATGGTTCAGACGTAATGCGCAAACTGGTGATCCTAGCCCGTGAAGCGGGATTACATATCGAACCGGAAAATGTCAAAGTTGAATCACTGGTTCCTGATGAGCTCAAGCACCTCTCACTGGATGACTTTTTAGACAAAGGCCAACTGCTGAGTGAAAAATTAGCAGAGAGACTAACCAAAGCACAACGTGAAGATAAAGTGCTACGCTATGTCGCAAGGCTTGAGAAAAATGGCAAAGCAACGGTGGGGGTTGAAGCTTTAGAGCGTGAACACGCTTTGGCTAACCTTTTACCTTGTGACAACATCTTTGCTATCGAGAGTAAATGGTATCGCGATAACCCGTTAGTGATTCGTGGCCCGGGCGCTGGTAGAGAAGTGACAGCAGGAGCTATCCAATCGGACCTCAACTTGCTGTCAAGCTTGCTGTAACACTCCAGCTTATTCCAGATTAAGGGGCCACTAGGCTCCTTAATTTAACTGCGAAAGGATGATATTAGGTCATGCATACCGAGGTTGAGCATGACTTGAAGGTCACTCACAATCAACATGAATAATATTTATAATTACAGTGTTGACATTAAATGCTATTCAATACATTCTGTGGACATATAGACGTCTAAACGTCAACTTAAGGAATGATAGATTGGCGGAAGAACGCCACAGGGAGAAATAAAATGGGATACACGCACGCCGGTCATATTGATGCACTCAACCAGAACGTGGCTGAGCTATCAGATAATATCAATGTCTCATTTGAGTTTTTTCCACCCAGCTCAGCGCAAATGGAAGAGACATTGTGGAATTCCGTTCACCGTTTAAAAACCCTGCAACCTAAATTTGTTTCTGTGACTTACGGAGCAAACTCTGGCGAGCGCGACCGCACCCATTCGATCATTAAAGAGATTAAAGATCAAACTGGCCTTATTGCAGCACCGCACCTCACTTGCATTGATGCCTCTCGCGATGAGCTGATTCAGATTGCCGATGACTACTGGCACAACGGCATCCAGAACATAGTTGCACTGCGTGGCGATATTCCCGCTGGTGGCGGCAAACCAGAAATGTATGCTTCCGACTTAGTGACTCTACTCAAATCTCGCCATGATTTTGATATTTCTGTCGCGGCATTTCCAGAAGTCCACCCTGAAGCGAAAAGCGCGCAATCCGATCTGGTCAATCTAAAACGCAAAATTGATGCAGGTGCAAACCGCGCAATTACTCAATTCTTTTTTGATGTTGAAAGCTACTTACGATTTCGCGACCGCTGCGTAGCTGCTGGTATTGATGCTGAAATTGTACCGGGCATTCTACCGGTATCAAACTTTAAACAAGCTTCTCGCTTTGCCGCGCAAAACAACGTTAAAGTCCCCGGATGGATGGCGAAACAATTTAATGGATTAGATGATGACCCAACCACACGCCAGCTCGTGGGTGCAAGCCAAGCAATTGACATGGTTCGCATTTTAAGCCGTGAAGGTGTCAAAGACTTCCATTTCTATACGCTCAATCGCGCTGAAATGACCTACGCATTGTGCCATACGTTGGGCGTAAGACCTAAAGCATAAACTTTCTCTGCACTCATAACGCTATTATTAGTAAATGTTGTTCGTGATAAAACGCGATGATTGATTAAAAGTAACGCCGACTTGATGTCGGCGTTGTGGTATCACTTAAGCGAGCAGATTATTCCACGTCGTCCATTTTACCAAGTAAGCTACGAATACGATCTTGCCATGCATTCTGCTCTTGCTCCATTTGTTGCGCTTTTTGCTCAAGCTCTTCACGCGCTACTTTTAGCTCATTCGCTTCATTCACGAGCTGCTGTTTCTCTTCTTTAAGCTCTTCCACTTCCATTTGTAGAAGTGCGATGGTGTCAACTGCGGTTTGAATTTTTGCTTCTAGTAGTTCTAATACTTCAAAAGACATGGTGCATACCCTTAGTTATTCGGTTGAGGTGAACAAAATTTCACTTATTGGTTCATTCTACTCAGCACAGCGCTCAGAAACACTCACTATATGCAAATTTTCTCGCTATTTGGCTAAAAAATCGGCTCAACTTAACAGTCAACTCACTTAAGCGCCAAACCTAGGCTGAAAAACACTTTATCTAGCCATGGATTTGCTCAATTTGAGGCTTAGCTTTGATCAAGTGCAATCCTTGTGAACTAAAAAAGCAAACGTTTACTATTTGATATGCTAAAATTCCCGCCGAAATTTCCTATTCCCTTTTCTTTGGAGCTAGCATGAAACGCGATTTAGCAATGGCATTCTCTCGAGTCACTGAAGGTGCCGCACTGGCAGGTTACAAATGGCTTGGCCGAGGCGATAAAAATGCGGCCGATGGCGCAGCGGTAGAAGTCATGCGCAACCTACTCAATAAAACTGACATCCAAGGTGAAATTGTAATCGGTGAAGGCGAAATTGACGATGCTCCAATGCTCTACATTGGCGAGCTTGTTGGCCTTGGTGGCGATGCGGTTGATATCGCAGTGGATCCTATTGAAGGTACACGCATGACGGCAATGGGCCAGTCAAACGCATTGGCTGTTTTGGCGGCTGGCGAAAAAGGCAGCTTCCTTAAAGCACCTGATATGTACATGGAAAAATTGGTGGTTGGCCCCGGCGCTAAAGGGTGCATTGACCTCAATAAGCCTTTAAAAGAGAATTTAGAAAATATCGCCGCCGCGCTGAATAAACCATTAGACACTCTAGTTGTGATCACCTTAGCGAAACCTCGCCATGATGCCACCATAGCGCAGATGCAAGAGATGGGTGTTCGCGTGTTTGCTGTGCCAGATGGCGATGTCGCCGCCTCGATCCTAACTTGCATGCCTGATAGTGAAGTCGACGTGATGTACTGCATCGGCGGTGCACCTGAAGGAGTGGTTTCAGCCGCGGTCATCCGAGCTCTAGATGGTGACATGCATGGCCGTCTACTACCACGTCATGAAGTCAAAGGCGATACGGAAGAAAACCGCATTTACGGTGCAAAAGAGTTAGCTCGCTGCGCGGAAATGGGTGTCGAAGCTGGCGTAGTGCTGAAAATGGAAGAGATGGCCCGCAGTGATAACGTCATTTTCTCAGCTACTGGTATCACCAAAGGGGATCTGCTGGAAGGTATTACCCGCAAAGGCAACATCGCCACCACAGAAACGCTATTAATTCGTGGCCGCTGTCGTACCATTCGCCGTATTAAATCAATTCACTACTTAGAGCGCAAAGACCCAGAAGTGCGCGCGATCATTTTGTAATCCGCCAGTGCTTTGCTCTGTTTTATTTTAACGACAAAGCATAGAGAGACAAAAAAGACCGCAATGCGGTCTTTTTTACTTAATCACTTTATACCGAGATGGAAGAAGTGGTTAAAACAGCTCTTCAGCCACTTTATACAAATCAGTGCGAACTGGACGCTTCATATTTTCAATTGCGTCGATAATATCGTGGTGAACCAACTGCTCTTTCTGAATACCAACACAACGACCACCGTGGCCATCAAGCAGTAAATGTACTGCAAAATTACCCATGCGTGACGCAAGAACACGGTCAAACGCCGTCGGGCGACCACCGCGTTGAATATGACCCAGCACGGTAGCGCGAGTTTCACGTCCCGTTGCTTTTTCAATTTCTTTCGCCAGTTGGTTAGCATCCATCATCAACTCAGTCAGTGCAATAATGGCGTGTTTCTTACCTTTCTTAATACCGTCTTGAACATTTGCAATCAGTTGCTCCATATTCAGGCCAGTTTCAGGGGTGATGATGTATTCACAACCGCCTGCAATCGCCGACATCAGAGTCAAATCACCGCAATGACGACCCATAATTTCAACAATAGAAATACGTTGATGAGAAGAGGAAGTATCACGTAAACGGTCAATCGCATCGATAACCGTATTCAATGCCGTTAAGTAGCCAATGGTGTAATCGGTACCAGCAATGTCGTTATCAATCGTGCCTGGTAAACCAACGCATGGAAAACCCATTTCGGTCAGCTTTTTCGCACCCATGTAAGAACCGTCACCGCCGATGACAACTAAAGCATCAATACCATGCTTTCTTAGGTTTTCGATCGCTTTTTCACGTACTGCGACTTCACGAAATTCAGGGAAACGCGCAGAACCTAGGAAAGTACCACCTTTATTGATAACGTCAGAAACGCTTGAACGATCCAATTTTTTAATGCGATCTTCATAAAGACCAAGGTAGCCATCGTAAATACCAAATACTTCCAAATCAGCACCGAGTGCCGTACGAACAACACCACGGATTGCTGCGTTCATGCCAGGTGCGTCACCGCCACTAGTCAAAACACCGATCTTCTTAATCATGCTCACCCTCGATTTTTTGGGAACTTAATACTAATTTTTTACGCTGTCCGTTAGCGATAAAACCGACAGCAAAATCTTTCTAATCTGTGCATAATGTTACCTTTCCTAAAGAGGAATACTACTGTTATTTGCACGAAATTATGTAAGTTTGCTACTTATGTAAGAGTATTACAGTTTTGAGTTAATGCTTTGTTGATTCATATCAGAATCAGGCTTATTTATTGTTCTTAAAAAGATAGTTAATAAGCGCGTTTTTGTCGCTACCACCCTTGTGATTTTTGCTTTTTTTCTGGTCCAAACACCACAGAATAAGGATCTTGGTGGATTAATACATCAGCTCCTGGGAAAGCCTCGAGTAGCTTATCTTCCACCTCATCGGAAATGCGATGTGCCTCAATCAAGCGGATATTGTCATCTAGTTCCAGATGTAACTGAATGAATCTTACAGGTCCAGACATGCGAGTTCTTAATTGATGCACACCCAACACACCAGCCACAGAAAGACATTCTGTGCGAATTTGCTTCAATTCCTCATCAGGTAACTTACGATCCAATAAGGTCTGAATGGCCTCTTGTACCATACGAAAAGCACTGTAAAGAATATAAACGCCAATGCCGATCGCAAAGATGGCATCGGCCTGTTTAAAGCCAAACCAGCTCAATATAAGCGCGATCATAATCGCCGCATTCATGAACAGATCGGTTTGGTAATGCAATGAATCCGCGGCAATGGCTTGGCTGCCCGTTTTTTTCACGACATGCTTTTGGAACAACACTAAGCCAAAAGTCACTAGCATTGCAAACAGGCTGACATAAACGCCATATTCAGGAGAAGTTAATTCGTGTGGGCGGAAAAAACGGTCAACCCCATTGAGGATAAGAAAACAGGCCGAGCCTGAAATGAACATCGCTTGGGCAAGAGCCGCAAGCGATTCCGCCTTACCATGACCAAAGGCGTGCTCTTTATCTGCGGGCTGCAGTGCGTAACGCACCACAATTAAATTGACCACGGAAGCGGCAATATCAAGTAAGGAATCAATCAAGGATGCGAGTAGGCTGACCGAGCCAGTAACCCACCAAGCGATCACTTTTACTATCAGCAACAATGAGGCTACAAGGGTTGCTGTCCAGGCAGCAAGCGTAACAAGGCGTGCGTATTCTTGTTTCATATCACTAAAATCAGCTTGAGAATGAGCAGGTAGTATACCTTCTCAAATTAAGAATGAATATGACACAAAAATGAACAGGCCTCACCCGAGGCCTAGTATCAATGATTAGCGGTTATCAATGACTAGCTATTTTTTTTCATGTGCTTAGGACCATTTTCCATGCACTTCTGCATGCGATCTTGTTGTAGCGTTTGCAGTTTTGCTTTTTGTTCCGGAGTTAGCACACTCATCATGTCATGACGTTTTTCTAGCATCTTGACACGGTGAGCGACCTGTTGATCGACCATCTCTTTGGCTAGTTCATTTGCCGCTGCCGCATCAAAGTTCTCAGCGAGCACGAGAGCCTGTACTTTGTCATGGTGCGCTTTCATTTTCGCTTGGCGTTGACCTTTGTGCTCACCCTTCATCGCTTCGCGATTCGCCTCACGCATTCCTTTCAACTTTGCTTGTTGATCAGACGTCAAATCAAGCTGCTGCATCATGCCGCGATCAAAACCGCCACACTCATCATTTGGGCCTTTATGCTGCTCTTTACCACCAAATGCAAAGACGCTTGCTGTGCTAAGAGTCAGAGGAAGTATCACCGCCGCAAGTACTAATTTTTTTGCCATTTTCATCATCTATTCCTTCACTAAGTGGATTCTAACAAGCTGTATTCACAGCGCTTGAGTGTAGAATAGGGCCTGTACGGTAAAGCAACGTATAGTGAGCGTAAAGAATCGTAAAGAGCTTACCGCTCACTGAATATCTTGCCTATTTCGCAGTAAACTGTACCCATAACTTCCCCAACGACGAGGCGACACATGGCGCATATTCTTCTGATTGATGATGATACTGAGCTCACCAGCTTACTAAAAGAAGTCTTGAGCTATGAAGGCTTCGATGTCTCTGAAGCGAATGATGGAGAGAGCGGGCTCGCGGCCATTCATGATCGCATTGATCTTGTCTTACTCGATGTAATGATGCCTAAACTTAATGGGATGGAAACGCTGAAAAAGTTACGTGAAAACTGGCATACCCCGGTATTAATGCTCACCGCCAAAGGAGAGGAGATCGATCGCGTCATCGGTCTAGAACTCGGCGCGGATGACTATTTACCGAAGCCTTTCAGTGACCGAGAGCTGCTGGCACGCATTCGCGCGATTTTGCGCCGAACCCAAACCAGCAATGGCACCAAACATAATGAAGTCATTGAGTGCCAAGATATTCAAGTATACCCCAGCAAGCAGGAAGCCTATTGCCAAGGGCAATTGCTGGACCTTACCACCACGGAATTTGCCTTGCTGACTCATTTTGTGCAAAACCCAGGCGAAACCTTAACTAAAGAAGCGCTCAGCCTTGATGTTCTAGGAAAACGGTTGGCGGCCTTTGACCGCGCGATTGATATGCACGTCTCGAATTTACGCAAGAAATTACCTGAGCGTGTCGATGGTAAATCACGGATTAAAACGCTGCGTGGTCGTGGCTACCTCATGATTCTGGAGGATTAATGCGCCTACCTAAAATCAACAGCCTTTATGGCAGAATTTTTGCCATTTTTTGGTTTACGATGCTGCTGGTGCTGATCGCAGTATTAGCACTGCCGCACCTTGATCCTCGTAAAACCCGTGATATACCTAGCGATGAATACCAACGTCTTACACACTTAAAACAAAAAATAGAGAGTATGTTTAAAGATGAGCATGAACTCACACGCATCCTCTTTCGTTTAGAAAGTAGCAGCAACAAGCGTGGTGAAGGGCACATGCGCGAGAAGAACGGCACTCCACAATTCTTTATCACAACGCCAGATGGCACAATTCTCACCACCAAAACTCAAGCCGACTTTAAGTTTAAAGCACTCCAAAATTTCGTGACCAGCATTGAATCCATTGATAAGCCACAACAGAAGCTCTATGGCCGTTATATGATTTCAGGTCCATTACCAATTACCCTTGCTAAGCAAGATCTACTCATGTTTGTCGGTATTCGCTGGAATGAGCCCCCTCCGTTCTTATTGCAACTATTCGACCGTCCGTTCGGCCTACTGCTTGCCGTGATGCTCGTCAGTACACCACTACTCTTATGGCTCGCATGGGCATTGAGTCAACCCGCCAGCCGCCTCGAGCAAGCCGCCAAACGGGTCGCTCGCGGCGAATTTGTGGTCGACCCAAGCTTAGAAAAAGGCACCAGTGAATTTCGCCAAGCAGGAAAAAGCTTTAACCAAATGGTAGAAGCCGTCAATCAGATGATTTCTGGCCAGCAGCGATTGCTGTCGGATATTTCACACGAGCTGCGCTCCCCTTTAACTCGACTGAGAATGGCCAATGCACTTGCCACTCGAAAACAAGGTAGCAGCTCAGAATTGGAGCGGATCGACACCGAAGCACAGCGTTTAGAGCAGATGATCGGTGAACTTCTGACGCTTTCGCGTATGCAAACCAATAGCCATCTCAGCCGAGAAACTCAACCGCTATCCAGTTTATGGGAGGAATTATTGAGTGATGCCCAATTTGAGGCCGAGCAGATGGAAAAAAGACTCACCTATAATGCGATTCCACCGCACACGATTTCCGGCACACCAAAACTGCTGATGAGCGCATTGGAAAACATTGTGCGTAACGCCATTTACTATGGCAAAGATGAAATCAATATTACCTTTTCGGTCGAAAAAGGCAGACTATCGGTTTGCGTGGAAGACAATGGTGAAGGCGTTCCCGAAAACGAGTTAGACGATATTTTCCGCCCCTTTTATCGTGTTTCCACTGCGCGTGATAGGCACAGTGGTGGTACAGGGTTAGGTTTAGCCATCACCGAAAGTGCCATTCGTCAACACAGCGGTACGATTCACGCAAGTCGCAGCCAATTAGGTGGGTTAAAAGTACAATTCACGCTCCCATTGGATAGTTAAATTCCACTTATGCCTATATTGCCAAATAACGGGTGACTTGTACTCAATAGGCTCGTCACCTTATACTTCCGGCCCACACTCCTTAAGAGCAGCTATACCATGTTTGATATCGCACTTTACGAACCTGAAATCGCCCCTAATACCGGAAATATTATTCGCTTGTGTGCCAATTGCGGCGCTAATTTGCATCTTATTGAACCGCTGGGTTTTGATCTAGAAGAGAAGAAAGTGCGCCGTGCAGGGCTTGATTACCACGATTTAGCGCGCGTAACGCGTCATGCCAACTTGGATGCCTTTATAGACTACCTCAATGCAGAGCGCGAAACGTACCGGATTTTTGCTTGTACCACTAAAACCACGGGGCACCACGTCGATGCGCAGTTTCAAAAAGGAGATGTGTTGATGTTTGGCCCAGAAACTCGTGGATTACCAGCGCAAGTCATCGAAAGCCTACCGATGACACAACGTATTCGTATTCCGATGATGGCAGAAGCTCGCAGTTTAAATCTCTCTAATGCGGTCGCTATTATTGCGTTTGAAGCGTGGCGTCAAATGGGCTTTGAAGGTGCGCAATAACAGCGCTAGTGTTCTAAAACGGTAGGAAGATAAATCACCAAATAGCAAAAAGGCCGCCTAGGCGACCTTTTTATTAATTCTAGATATTAGGCTAGATTACAGAACAGTTACTTGAGCTGCTTGTAGGCCTTTTTGACCGTTTTCTACATTGAAAGACACTTTTTGGCCTTCAATTAGAGTTTTGAAACCGTCAGAAGCGATTGCATTGAAGTGTACGAACACGTCAGCGCCGCCGTTATCTTGAGTAAGGAAGCCGAAACCTTTAGTTTCGTTAAACCATTTTACAGAACCAGTTGTTTTGTTAGACATAATGTGTCCCTTTTATTTAAATTCATAAAGTTATCGCGCTTATGCGCAATGCACTGATAGATTGAATTATTTAATGTTACTAATAAGGTAAGGGAAACACTGAGGACATCAACTTTTACGATGGGATTCTGAGAATTTACTTTTACTTTTATTTTTTGTTTCATTAATAACCCCTGAACAACAGAGCGAGGTAACTATATTCGCTAACGTTGCACTAAGCAATCTATTTCGGCATTTAATTTTTACAACTCAAAACAATAGAGTAAGAAACACCATAAAAAGTCTTTTATTTCAGCCTATTATGTTCATCATCTTTACGTTCAAATTCACCTTCGAAGGTTTTTCCCGTTTCAGATGGTTCAAAGTCACGATCAAATGGGGCTTTGTTATGACGGCTATCATCAAACTGCGCCTGAAAACGGCCTGATACACCATTCACCACCACTTTATTCATCAAATAGTTGGCAAGCAAAGCCCGAGGCGCAGGCAATAACACCACCATACCAAGTGCATCGGTCAAAAAACCCGGTACTAAAAGTAGCACACCCGCCACCGCCAGCATCACGCCCTCAATAATTTGCTGCGCAGGTAGCTCACCTTGGTGCAAACGGTGTTGAACGCTAAGTAAAGTTTGTATCCCTTGACTACTAACCAATGATGCACCAACAAATGCCGTAATCAGCACCAAGGCGATAGTTGGCCACATACCTAGCAAGCTGCCTACTTGGATAAAGAGACCAATTTCAATGATTGGCACAAAAATAAAAGCCAGAAGTAAGATTGGAAACACACGCCCTCCTTTGTTTATTGCTCTCACCTTACCGTCAACCACAGGCGACTACAACACTCAACGCTCAATCAAAGAGCACCACCTCGCAGCCTAAATGACTAAATAGAGCCAGTATCTATCTTAAAATAGACCGAATATTGGCTCTATCTGAAATCCATTCATTCGCTCATTTTGCTAACAAAACCTGAACAAATCTCATACCACACAGACAAATCCAACCGCCGGCATCACAACTATTTATCAACGCGATAACTGTTTTTAAAACCTAAAAATAACGCATGTGAGTGCGTATCAAATTTTCATAAAATATTGACCTAAAAGGTGATCCACTTACTATTTTTTAAATCTAGGTTGAGTATGATGTGCCACAGAAGTCAGGACGGATTTTCCAGCCTAAAATTCTGACGAATGGATTCTTAAACTGCAGAAATGGCTAATAATTTCACTAATTATCAGAATAATTCTCTAAGGATCCTGTTATGGCTACCCTATCAGAAACGACAGCTGCTACAGCTAACTCGGCCACTCGTATCGAAGAAGATCTATTAGGTCAACGTCACGTTCCTGCTGACGCGTATTACGGCATTCATACACTGCGCGCTATCGAAAACTTTAATATTTCAAAATCAACCATTTCTGATGTGCCTGAATTTGTACGCGGTATGGTGATGACCAAAAAAGCCGCCACGCTAGCCAACAAAGAGCTCGGCGTCATTCCAAGCCAAGTGGCTAATTACATCCTCCAAGCGTGTGACTTGATCCTAGAAACAGGTAAGTGCATGGATCAATTTCCGTCAGACGTATACCAAGGCGGCGCCGGTACTTCTGTCAATATGAACACCAACGAAGTGATCGCAAACCTTGCTCTGGAATTGATGGGTAAAGAAAAGGGTCAGTACGAATTCATCAACCCCAATGACCACGTTAATAAAAGCCAATCAACCAACTGTGCTTACCCTACTGGTTTCCGCATTGCGGTATACAACAGCATCCTGAAACTGATTGATTCTATTGCCTATCTAAAAGGTGCGTTTGAGCTAAAAAGCCAAGAGTTCTCTGGCATTTTGAAAATGGGTCGTACTCAATTGCAAGACGCCGTACCGATGACCGTAGGTCAAGAGTTCCGCGCTTGGGCGGTCACCATTAATGAAGAGATCCGCAACCTAGAGTACACCTCTAAACTGCTGCTTGAGATTAACCTTGGCGCAACAGCGATCGGTACTGGCCTGAATGCGGCACCGGGATATCAAGCGGCGGCAGTGAAACACCTTGCTGCGGTGACAGGCTTAGCTGTGGTACCAGCGGAAGATTTAATTGAAGCAACCTCTGACTGCGGTGCTTATGTTATGGCGCACGGCGCGCTAAAACGCCTTGCTGTGAAACTCTCTAAAATCTGTAATGACTTGCGTCTTCTTTCATCTGGCCCTCGCGCGGGTCTAAACGAGTTGAACCTACCTGAATTGCAAGCTGGGTCTTCCATCATGCCTGCAAAAGTAAACCCTGTGGTGCCTGAAGTGGTCAACCAAGTGTGCTTTAAAGTACTTGGTAACGACAACACTATTTCCTTTGCCGCAGAAGGTGGCCAATTACAGCTAAACGTGATGGAACCTGTGATTGCACAAAGCATGTTTGAGTCAATTGAAATTCTTTCAAACGCCTGCATAAACCTTCGTGACAAGTGTGTTGACGGCATCACTGTCAATAAAGAAGTGTGTGAAGCTTACGTATTCAACTCTATCGGTATCGTGACTTACCTTAACCCATATATTGGCCACCATGAAGGTGACATCGTGGGTAAAATTTGTGCGGAAACGGGTAAGAGCGTACGTGAAGTGGTGCTTGAGCGAGGCTTACTCACCGCCGAAGAGCTCGATGACATCTTGTCCGTCGAAAACTTTATGCGCCCTCAGTACAAAGCGAAACGCTACGAATAATCAAAAAAGGCTCTGATTCAGAGCCTTTTTACTTTCTACAAGTTATTAAGTGAGAAAAAATTGCGTTACATCATGGCGCAAAGCATACCGTTCAATATCGCTGAGCCTGTAGAATGACCCTATTTTTCATTATCTTTAGGAGTATAAGATGTTCTTAATTGAGTTCCTTATCGTATTAGGATGTATCCTAATTGGTGCAAGGATTGGTGGTATTGGGCTTGGTGTGATGGGCGGTATTGGCCTTGCTGTACTGAGCTTTGGATTTGGCATGCAACCAACCAGCCCACCGATTGATGTGATGTTGATGATCATGGCCGTGGTTGCAGCAGCAGCCTCAATGCAAGCGGCTGGCGGTTTAGATTATTTGATCAAAATTGCCACTAACATTTTGCATAAAAACCCTCGCCACATCACTTTCATCGCCCCTTTGGTAACTTACTTTTTTACAATGATGGCTGGTACAGGTCACGTGGCCTATTCAGTACTGCCCGTTATTGCTGAAGTGAGCCGTCGCAGTGGTATTCGTCCAGAACGTCCTTTAGGCATGGCGGTGATCGCGTCACAATTTGCGATTGTAGCTAGCCCAATTGCGGCCGCCGTCGTGGCGTTAGTCGCCTTCTTAGAACCACAAGGCATCACGCTAACGGATGTGTTGATGATCACCATCCCAAGTACCATTCTTGGTTTGGCTTGCGCGTGCTTATTCGTCAATAAAATCGGTGTTGAGCTGAAAGACGACCCAGAATATCAACGTCGCTTGCAAGACCCAGAATTTCGCGCAGAGATGGAACAAGAAGTATCGATTGCTGATATTCAAATCACGCCACAAGCGAAAAAATCGGTCGGGCTATTTTTGTTCGGTGCCATTGTAGTGGTGGTGATGGGTGCATTGCCTAGCTTGCGCCCACAATTTAACGGCTCAGCCATGGGGATGGCGCACACGATTGAAATCGTGATGCTGTCTATCGCGGCGCTGATCATTTTACTGTGCAAACCTGACGGCAACGCCATCAGCCAAGGTTCCGTATTCCATGCAGGTATGCGTGCTATCGTGGCGATCTTCGGTATCGCTTGGTTAGGTGACACCTTCATTGCTGGCCATGGTGCCATGGTCAAAGAAGCGGTCTCTGGCTTAGTGGAAGTCGCACCATGGACATTCGCGTTCGCGTTATTTGCTCTGTCGGTGATGGTCAATAGCCAAGGCGCAACAACAGCCGTGTTAGTCCCTGTTGCAATAACCTTGGGTTTGCCACCAGCCATTATTATTGCGGTTTTCGTTGCCGTTAACGGTTACTTCTTCATTCCAAACTACGGCCCTATCATCGCATCTATCGACTTTGACCGGACTGGTACCACTCGTATTGGTAAGTATATTTTCAACCACAGCTTTATGCTCCCTGGCTTGTTAAGCATGGTGTTTAGTATTGGTTTTGGTTTGTTGTTCTCCAATATTTTGATGTAATCTCTACTATTGTTATAAGGGAGCTTTGGCTCCCTTTTTATTTGTTACGTATAAAATATTGATACATATCAATAAAGCAATAAATAATTACTTCTCTTCATTCATTCAGCTTAATGAATAAAATTTCAATATATTTACCCTACAACGATTATCCGCCTATCTCCATGTCTTCGAATAAAAAGCGTAAGAATATAATTCCATTATTTACACTCAATTACCCTAAATTAAATTCCCTAAAAAAATGGTGTGTAACTCGGTACTATTTTTTTGTGAAGCAAGACAAAGTTACGCTTTAAAACTCACCTTAGAATTTATACAGATATCTGAGCAAGTGAGCATTTATGTTCACTTAATAATAATTAAAACTTTTCATTTAACGTATTTAATTGAAGTTCCAATAACTTTTTATTCTTTCACCCCTAATAGATAATATTTTAATGGGCTGGAAGACTGAAGAACATTAGCCGCTGAACACACTCAGAATCTCGTTGTTCTCTGAGTGTAAGGAGATCGCTATGACAACCCAAACTGTATCCACGGAACCTAAAGGTGGCTTCTTTGCTAACTTTAAGTTTCCTTCCGCTTACACCATCCTTTTCATTCTAATTGCTCTTGTGGCCCTTTTAACCTGGATTGTGCCTGCCGGTCAGTATCAGCGCACCATGAATGAAGAACTGGGCAAAGAAGTGCCTATTGCGGGAACTTATCAACACGCAGAAGGTAACCCACAAGGGGTGATCGATGTGTTGATGGCACCGATTGACGGCTTTTATGACCACAACAGCTACGAAGCTGCCGCGATTGACGTGTCTCTGTTCATTTTGGTCATTGGTGGCTTTTTGGGCCTAGTGACCAAAACAGGTGCGATTGATGCGGGCATTGAACGCGTAACAGCGCGGCTTGAAGGGCGTGAAGAGTTGATGATACCCATCCTGATGGCGCTGTTTGCCGCAGGCGGTACGATTTACGGTATGGCGGAAGAATCCTTACCTTTCTACACCTTACTCGTACCTGTGATGATGGCCGCTCGTTTTGACCCACTGGTTGCCGCCGCTACCGTACTGCTTGGCGCGGGTATTGGTACGCTGGGCTCCACTATCAACCCGTTTGCCACCGTAATTGCGGCCAACGCAGCGGGCATTCCGTTTACTGATGGCATCATGTTGCGCTTAGCAATGTTAGCTGTCGGTTGGGTTATCTGTGTACTGTACGTGATGCGCTACGCGAAAATGGTGCAAGCAGATCAAAGCAAATCGATTGTGTACGACAAGTACGAAGAGAACAAAGCTCACTTCCTTGGCAACCAAAGTGGAGAGAAACTCGAATTCACCGCCACCCGCAAAGTTATTTTGACCATTTTCGCGGCCGCTTTTGGCGTGATGATTTATGGGGTATCTGTTGCTGGATGGTGGATGGCTGAGATCTCAGCGATGTTCTTGGGTGCAACCATCATTATCGGTTTAATTGCTCGTATGAGTGAAGAGGAATTCACCACCAGCTTTATTGATGGTGCACGAGACCTATTAGGCGTAGCGCTGATCATTGGTATCGCACGCGGCATTGTGGTGATCATGGACCGCGGGATGATCACCGACACTATTTTGTTCTCAGCCGAGCAAATGGTTACTGGCCTTTCATCCGTCATTTTTATTAACGTAATGTATTTACTGGAAATTCTTCTCTCTTTCCTTGTACCTTCGTCTTCTGGCCTTGCGGTATTAACCATGCCCATCATGGCTCCATTGGCTGACTTTGCAGGCGTTGGCCGCGACCTTGTCGTCACGGCTTACCAATCGGCTTCAGGGATAGTCAACCTCATCACGCCAACCTCTGCGGTAGTGATGGGCGGCTTAGCAATTGCTCGTGTACCTTATGTTCGCTGGGTGAAATGGGTCGCACCACTGTTAGGCATATTGTGCGTATTCATTATGCTATCTCTCAGCCTAGGTGCGATGCTATAGCGCCAAACTGATGAACGATATGTCGTAGGTAAAAACCGCGCCACACCCTTTAAAAGCCGCATGATTGCGGCTTTTTTATTGGCAGGCCGACTTAGGCTCATTGGCTGCGCAGCTACCCAGTTCTAAACATGATACGTTAGCCAAATCAGGAAGTGATGGCTTTCAACGTCGTTAGATAACCATTAGTTTTGATGGCTATTTTTTTATAGCAATCGGCTGGGATAAATAACCACTTTTGGTGACTAAATAAAACGCGGCCTATATTCCTTTATCACCAAATTCAGATCGCCTGCTATGTCATCTCTCATTTTCCGTCCTCTATTACGCCCATTCAGACAAAACATCTACATTAGAAAGCCTGCGTGAGATCAAGTTTTATTAAGAAAGTTATGTTAACACAGCCCATTTCTTCGACTCACATTCAACTATATACCCTTTTCAAGTGCATATTCTTAACCCATTCGATGAATTATCGATGTGTTTTTGGTGCATAAAATTCCCAACCAAAATACCGAGCCTATATGGAGTAGTGCTGCGTGAGATTTAAATTGAATGAACATCCATAAAAAAAGCAGTAATAAATATGACACTCACAATATAAACACTGCATAAACATTGTTAAAAAACTATTATTTTCGCCGAATTTCAATATAAATCATTCTGTGATGGACCTCTAAGAACATATACAGACCAAGGGTAATATTAATTGCAGAACAAAGAAGTGAATAAATAAATTCATACTGAATTCCCTACAAAAATAATTATGTATTTATCCAGAACAAGTTGAATTTAATGTCAAAAATATAACGGCATAAATGCATATAAATTAAGAGAGATACTATTATGAGTAAGTTATATGTTGGTTCTGAAATTGGTCAATTACGTCGAGTTCTTGTTCACCGCCCAAGACGCTCACTCACTCACTTAACACCATCCAACTGTCACGACCTTTTGTTTGATGATGTCTTGGCCGTAGAGCGTGCGGGGAAAGAGCATGATGCGTTCACACAAACGCTACGTGACCAAGGTGTTGAAGTTTTACTGCTGACCGATCTATTAGCCGACACGCTAGCGGTTCCCGTCGCAAAAGAGTGGCTGCTTACTCAACAAGTATCGGATTACCGCCTTGGCAAAACATTTGCGAATGACGTGCGCTGCTACCTCAGCGATCTGCCAAACCTTGAATTGGCAAAAATCCTGACAGGTGGTTTGTCTTACGCTGAAATGCCAATGAAATCCTCTTCAATGATGCAAGGCTTGCATGCACCAACCGATTTCATTATTGAACCACTGCCAAACCATCTATTTACTCGCGATACGTCTTGCTGGGTATACGGTGGCGTGTCAATCAACCCGATGGCAAAACCTGCACGTCAACGTGAAACCAACCATGTGCGTGCGATTTACCGCTGGCATCCAAGCTTTGCGGGCCAAGACTTCATTAAATACTTCGGTGATGACGAGAGCATTAATTACGATAATTCAACCATTGAAGGTGGCGACGTTCTTGTGATTGGCAAAGGTGCGGTACTGATTGGTATGTCTGAGCGCACCACAGCGCAAGGTGTTGAACACTTAGCTGCGGGCCTATTTAAACATGGCCAAGCGAAGCAAATCATTGCGATGGAACTACCAAAACACCGCTCTTGCATGCACTTAGATACCGTCATGACACACATGCGTGAAGACACCTTCTCTGTTTACCCAGAAGTAGTACGCAAGGATGTGAAATGCTGGAGCCTCACAGGCGATGAGTCTGGTGCCGTGAACGTCAAAGAAGAAGGTTACTTCGTTACCGCCATCGAAAAAGCACTTGGCGTTGACAAGCTCAACCTAATCACAACGGGCGGTGACAACTTCAACGCAGAACGTGAACAGTGGAACGATGCAAACAATGTCCTAACCGTCAAACCTGGCGTAGTGATTGGCTATGAAGGCAACACCTATACCAATGAAAAATACGACAAAGCAGGCATCACTGTTCTGTCTATTCCTGGTGACGAATTGGGCCGTGGCCGTGGCGGCGCACGCTGCATGAGCTGCCCAATTGAGCGTGACGGTATCTAGCCCTTAGGTTAATCAAATGGGTTGAGGCAAATTTCCTCTGCACGCCTCAACCCACCTTAGAAGAGATAGAATTATGAGCAAACAAACTGTTGTTGTTGCATTAGGTGGAAACGCGCTACTTCGTCGTGGTCAGCCATTAGAAGCAGATGTTCAACGTCGCAACATTGAAATTGCAGTCAAAACCATTTCCGAAATAGCCAAACACTATAACGTGGTGCTGGTGCATGGCAATGGCCCTCAAGTTGGCCTACTAGCACTACAAGGTCTCGAATACAAAAAAGTAGCGCCGTACCCACTCGACGTATTGGGCAGTGAAACTCAAGGGATGATTGGCTACATGTTGATGCAAGAGTTCAAAAACATGCTGCCTGAACGCAACATTTCGTGCATGTTGACCCAAATGATGGTCGACCCGAAAGACCCTGCATTTGCCAACCCAACCAAACCGATTGGCCCAGTTTATCAAGAAGCAGAAGCGCGTGAATTGGCTGAGAAATACCACTGGACAGTCAAGCCCGACGGCCAATATTTCCGCCGTGTGGTTCCGAGCCCTCAACCAATAGGCATCGTCGAACATGATGCGATTTCCCAGCTTATCAGTGCCGGTCATTTAGTGATTTGCACTGGTGGTGGCGGTATTCCAGTCAAACGTGAAAACGGCAAATTAGTCGGTGTAGAAGCAGTGATCGATAAAGACATGTCTGCTGCCTTTCTTGCCAAACAATTGAACGCCGACGCGCTGCTCATTTTGACCGATGCTGACGCCGTTTACCTTGATTGGGGTAAACCAACCCAACATGCGCTGCGCAGCACAACGCCAAGCGAGCTTGCCAACTATCAATTTGATGCTGGTTCTATGGGGCCAAAAATTGAAGCCTCGTGCGAATTCATTCAACAAGGCGGGAAAGTCGTTGGGATCGGCGCGTTAGAAGATGGCCTACGCATCTTAGAAGGCACAGCAGGTACCAATATCACGCGTGACTAACACATTGTTTTTAAAATCTATTTTATAAACCGAATCTGTTTTTAACTTTAAACAAATAGTAACGCTTTCTTCCACCCTCTCATCAGAAGCAAGCGTTGCAAATGAGGAAAAGATCATGGCTTTTAACTTACGCAATCGTAACTTTCTAAAACTTCTTGATTTCACTCCACGCGAAATCCAGCACCTATTGGATCTATCACTTGAGCTGAAAAAAGCCAAATACAACGGTTATGAGCAGCCTCGTCTCAAAGGCAAAAACATTGCACTTATCTTTGAAAAAACCTCAACTCGCACTCGCTGTGCATTCGAAGTAGCGGCGTTTGACCAAGGTGCTCAAGTCTCCTACTTAGGCCCATCAGGTTCACAAATTGGCCACAAAGAGTCGATGAAAGATACCGCGCGCGTCTTAGGCCGCATGTATGACGGCATCGAATATCGCGGCTTTGGTCAAGAGATCGTTGAAGAGCTTGGTGCCTACGCTGGCGTACCAGTATGGAACGGCTTAACTGACGAATTCCACCCAACACAAATTTTGGCTGATTTCCTTACCATGATCGAACATGGCCGTGGCAAACGCCTCCATGAAATGAAATTTGCCTACCTCGGTGATGCACGCAACAACATGGGTAACTCCTTGATGGTGGGCGCTGCGAAAATGGGCATGGACATTCGCCTTGTTGCACCAAAAGCGTTCTGGCCAACCGAAGAATTAGTCGCGGAATGTCGCACTATTGCAAAGCAAACAGGCGCGAAAATTACGCTTACAGATGATGTTCAAGAAGGCGTTCAAGGCTGTGATTTCCTTTACACCGATGTTTGGGTATCGATGGGCGAAGCGAAAGAAGCATGGGCAGAGCGCATTGAATTGATGCTGCCTTACCAAGTGAACATGGCAATGCTAAAAGCCACTGGTAACCCACATGTGAAATTCATGCACTGCTTGCCTGCTTTCCACGGCGAAGATACCACCGTTGGCAAAGAGCTTGCGAAAAACTACCCAGTGCTTGCCAAAGGCGTTGAAGTGACCGATGAAGTGATTGAATCTGAGCATTCCATCGTGTTCGATGAAGCTGAAAACCGCATGCACACCATCAAAGCCGTGATGGTGGCCACCTTAGGTAACTAACTTAGGTAACGAATAGTAGATAATGAATCGCCTACATTCATCTCTTTGATGTTGAATCGATGCGAGCTTGAATAAAGCTCGCATTTTTTTTCAGTCAATAACACTCACAAATCGCGCTTATGCTTTAGCTGTAAACGCGTAGTAAATAACATCGAAATCAAGCTAATTTCGCATAAAAATCCATTTTCTGGATATTTTCCAAAGAGTATTGCCAGCGTGTTTTTTGTCCGTATAATCCTTCGCAATTTGTCTAAACGGAGCAGAAAATGAACCGCAGCACTCCCCATCAACGCCATCCATTACACCCGGCGCCGGTCGAGTTAGCTGTTTTGTTTTTCTGTTCTGAACGTTATTGAAGCCTCCTATTTTAGGGGGCTTTTTTTTAAGCAAAATTTCGCAAAGGCTAGTAGCCAAAGCGAACCATACAGAGGGAAGACACGTTATGGCGCATTCGTTATTTAACAAGCACATCATTTCCATTCCAGAACTGAGCCGCGCGGAACTGGAGCTGATTGTTGAAACTGCAACAAGGCTTAAAGCGGAACCAAACCCTGAACTTCTCAAAAATAAAGTGGTGGCAAGCTGCTTCTTTGAACCTTCTACACGTACCCGTTTGTCGTTTGAAACGGCAGTGCAGCGCCTAGGCGGCACAGTGATTGGTTTTGATAATGGCGGCAATACGTCACTTGCCAAGAAAGGGGAAACCTTAGCTGACTCGGTGCAAGTTATTTCCTCTTATGTCGATGCATTTGTCATGCGCCACCCACAAGAAGGCGCTGCACGTTTAGCCTCTGAGTTTTCCAACGGCGTTCCCGTAGTCAACGGTGGCGATGGTGCTAACCAGCATCCCACTCAAACCTTGCTCGATCTGTTTTCCATTTATGAAACGCAAGGCAGGCTCGATAACCTTAACGTCGCGTTCGTCGGCGACTTAAAATATGGCCGCACCGTCCATTCGCTCACCCAAGCCTTATCGAAATTCAACAATGTACGTTTCTTTTTTATCGCCCCAGAAGTGCTGGCGATGCCGGATTACATTTGCGAAGAGCTCTCAGAGGCTGGCATTACGTTTAGTTTGCACGCCAGCATTGAAGAGGTCGTGCCTGAACTGGATGTGCTGTACATGACGCGCGTACAAAAAGAGCGCTTTGATGCATCCGAATACGCACATATGAAATCGGCTTACATCTTAACCGCAGAAACATTAAAAGAAGCGCGCCACAATTTAAAAGTGCTGCACCCACTGCCTCGGGTCGATGAAATCACCACCGATGTCGATAAAACACCTTACGCCTACTATTTCCAACAAGCCGAAAACGGCGTTTATGCGCGTGAAGCTTTATTAGCCCTTGTTCTTAACCCAACCTTATAAGTAGGAGATAACATCATGGTAAAAGAGACCCAATTACAAGTTGAAGCGATTCGTAACGGTAGCGTGATTGACCATATCCCTGCCAACCTTGGGATCAAAATTCTCTCTTTGTTTAAGTTAAATGAAACCAATCAACGTGTGACGATTGGCCTAAACCTACCCTCTTCTGCGTTAGGTAATAAAGATCTGATTAAAATAGAAAACCTTTATCTCACCAAAGAGCAAGCGAACCAATTAGCACTGTATGCCCCGAAAGCCACCGTCAATCAAATTGAAGAGTATAAAGTGGTCAACAAACTGACCCTCACTTTGCCAGAGAGAATTGACAGCGTATTTCGTTGCCCAAACAGCAACTGCATCTCTCATGGCGAGCCTGTCGAGAGCCGCTTTAAAGTGCAACTCAAACAAGAGAATGTGCATCTCAAATGCCACTATTGTGAGAAAGTATTCTCGCGCGAAATCATGACTGAACGTTGCTAAAACAGCACTAAGCGCGCATCCATCGCGTTTACAGCCCTGCCAGCCTCCAGCGTCCTAACTCGGCGCTGGACCAACTTACGAATCTTGCATATTTCCGTGCATATTATTCCATCAAATCAACATAAAACGCCAAAAATCAATCGGTAATCTAGTTTATTATTTGGTGATCCCCCGCAAAAAGCGACACATTGATTAATGTTAAGCTACAGGCATCAATCATAATCCCCCACCACTTATAGAGGGGAAAAGAGCAATGCTCAACCGTTGCGCCATTGGCGTTAAACATAACGTGAACTCACACTCTATGGCTTTGGGAGTGTGCTGGCATGGTAAGGATCACCGATACCCCAGACGCAGTAGCGTGTATAAAAGGAACCGCCCGTGAACAGAAAAATCCCCCACGGCGCAATGCAAACCGATGACAAAACGTTAGCTTCCGCTTGTAAAAAAATCCTACAACAACAAAGTTTTGCTAACCAAAATGAGCTACGACTCAGGCTAATAGAGCTCGGCTACGAAGGCATTAGCCAATCCACTGTGTCACGCTTGCTTTCCCAACTTGGTGTGGTGAAAGTGCAAAATGCGTGCGGGAAAAAAGTGTACTGCATTACGGTCGAAACCGCGCCAGTGCGTGTTGAGTCATCTATCGCCTCACAAATTGAGTTTATCACTCACAATCAATCCACTGTGGTGGTGAAAACTCATCCTGGAAGTGCTCAATTGGTCGCGCGATTGGTTGATATTGATCCCCACACTGAGATTTTAGGAACGGTCGGTGGTAATGACACTGTGCTTATTATTCCCAAAGACATCAATAATATTGAAGCGTGTGAAGCGGTGGTGAAAACTCGCCTAGGTGTCGCTTAACTCCCATCGCCCAGCCAAGTGAGGTCCACAACCTCACTTGGCTTTTCTCGCTTCACTGCCTCATCAACGACGTTTTTTCCATCACTGTGAAACTTATTGCGCCGAAAAGCGGTCTGATTGGGTTAAGATGACACTCACCTAATGAAGACTCGATTTTTGTATGCGCCTACTCTTTTCCTTTGTACTGCTAGCTCTGCTGACACTTTCCCAACCTGCGTTGGCGGTCTTTGGCAATGACAATCCATTCAATAGTGGTAACAACCTCGGTTTGGCCTCAGCCGACAATCAATTTGTCCCAGTTGACCAAGCGTTTCCTTTTCATGCCGAGCAGCAAGGTAAGCAGGTTTTCTTAGATTGGCAGGTCAAGCAGGGCTATTACCTCTACCAAGATCGGATCAGTATCAGCGCCGAAAATGCACAGCTTGGTGAAATCGAGATGCTCGATGGTCAGCCATATCACGATGAATTTTTTGGTGATGTGAAGATTTATACTGAGCCACTGTTTGTCGACATACCGCTCCTCAGTGCAGCAGCGAACGCCAAATTAATTATCCAGTACCAAGGGTGTGCAAAAGCGGGCTTTTGCTATCCACCAGAAACGCGAATTATCGACCTTCAAGCTGTGGCAAGCGATACTGGCTCTGACAACAACACGGCGGCCAATATGGCGAAAAGCAAAACAGATTCGCCAAAAGCGCCCGTGGCTGAACAAGACGGGCTAGCAAACCGCCTCGCCGATTCTTGGTGGACACCGCTGCTCTTTTTAGCACTTGGCGTTGGCCTAGCCTTTACCCCTTGTGTACTCCCTATGTACCCGATCCTCACCAGTATCGTGCTTGGCCGTGGCCAACTTTCACCACGGCGCGCGTTGATTTTATCGTTTATTTACGTGCAAGGTATGGCGCTCACTTATACCGTACTTGGCCTAGTCGTCGCTTCGGCTGGGTTACAATTTCAAGCCGCGATGCAGCACCCTTATGTACTGATTGGCCTCAGTACCCTATTTGTGCTACTCGCCCTGTCGATGTTTGGCGTTTATACCTTACAACTGCCAAGCAAAGTGCAGACGTGGCTAAACAGCCTGAGTAATAAGCAGCAAGGCGGGAACAGTCTTGGCGTGTTTGCCATGGGCGCGATTTCCGGTTTGGTTTGCTCACCGTGCACCACCGCGCCTCTTTCTGGCGCGCTGCTGTATGTCGCGCAAAGTGGCGACCTATTCACGGGGGCGATTGCACTGTATGCCTTAGCAATGGGCATGGGGATTCCGCTGATTTTGGTCGCCGTGTTTGGTAACAAACTACTCCCCAAAGCCGGTGGCTGGATGGAGAGAGTCAAAACACTATTTGGCTTTATTTTACTGGCTGCGCCGATCTTCTTACTTGAACGCTTATTGCCACCAGTGTGGTCAACGGCGCTCTGGTCCGCGCTTGGGATCGTCGCGTTTGGTTGGCTCTATCATTGTAAAAACAGCTTGCCGTTTGGTGGCTGGAAACAGAGCATGGTTGGCATTATTGCGGTATTGGGTCTGTTTGCTTCAGCGCAACCCGCACTGGATGTGTGGTTTAAGCCAGAACAAACCAACCTAGCAAGCCGTAGCCATATCGAGTTCATTCGGGTGAATAATATTGCCGAGCTCAACTTGCAGTTGAGCCAAGCCAAATTAGCAGGTAAACCCGTCATGCTCGATTTCTACGCCGACTGGTGCGTGGCGTGTAAAGAGTTTGAAAAATACACTTTCCATCAGCAAGAGGTCGCGCAGAAACTGCAAAACTTTGTGCTATTGCAAGCGGACGTCACCAAAAATCAGCCACAAGATATTGAGCTGCTCAAGGCGATGAACGTGCTAGGGTTACCGACGATTGATTTTTGGAATGCGCAAGGTGAACGCGTTTCAAACGCACGTATCAGCGGTTTTATGCCAGCCGATCGCTTTTTAGCACACCTCATCGCCCACCAGCTTTAAGGTACCCGTTATTGCCGCCTGTTTGAGCAAGCCATTGCAACAGTCGGCAATAATGGCGCGTAAACACCATCACTTCTTCTCGAACCGCCTGACATACACCACTCTCAGATCAGGCTCAGTCACTACTCAGTATCAGACAAAAAGTGGATACAGTTCAGACTTTTAGCGTATAAAGATTGTTCAGTGAGAAATCGCGGTCAATAATCGATTTAACGACATTGCTAAAAGTGTAAAACGTCATGGATTCGACCTACACCATCATCATTGCTGACGACCACCCTCTGTTTCGCAATGCGCTATTTCAATCGGTGCATATGGCGATAAGCGGTGCCAATTTATTGGAAGCGGATTCGCTAGATGCCCTGTTAGCCTTATTAACCAAACAGAGCGATGTGGATTTGCTGCTGTTGGATCTCAAAATGCCAGGCGCAAATGGGATGTCAGGGCTGATTCACTTGCGAGCCGAATACCCTGATTTACCGATTGTGGTGATTTCAGCCAGTGAAGAACCTTCGGTGGTGGCGCAAGTAAAAAGCCACGGTGCCTTTGGTTTTATTCCTAAATCGAGTGACATGCGCGCGCTGATCTCGGCGCTCAATCAAGTCCTAGCCGGTGACCCATTTTTCCCTGAAGGGCTAATTGCCAATCACGCCGCATGTAATGATTTAACCAAGAAAATTGCCGCCTTAACCCCACAACAATACAAAGTATTAGGCATGCTCTCTGATGGGCTACTCAACAAACAAATCGCCTATGAGCTTAATGTTTCTGAGGCGACCATCAAAGCGCACATGACGGCTATTTTCCGTAAACTTGGGGTTAAAAACCGTACCCAAGCAGTAATTTTACTCAATGAGTTGGGCGAGTAGTCGGCTACTCGCTCGCTTCATCTAACGTCTCTTCTAAAGGTAATCGCAAACCGACTTTGGTTGCTTGCCAATCGGCCACGTCCGCCACGACCAGATACAGACCTTGCCATTCAAAATGGTCACCCAGTACTTGTGTGGCTCCGAGCTCTTGGATCAGCAAATCGTTGAGCGTCATCTCTTGATTGAGGTGTTCAATCGTCAAACCATAATAAGCTGCGACATCAACGAGTTTTGCATCCACATCCAAAAAGAAGTCACCAAAGAAGCGCTCTAACGAGGCTTTTTCTGGCGCTTCACTAAATAGGTTGCTCAGTGATTCGAGATCTTTCTCCTGTGCTAACACGCACAAGACATCGCCCTCTTGCAACTTGGTGCTGCCCGATGGGTGAAGCAGTTGCTCGTCACGAAACACAGCGGTAATACGTGTTCCTTCAGGCATAGAAAGGTTGCGTAATGGCTCACCAATACACCATTTATCTTGTTTGAGTTTATAGACCAACATTTCCCATTCGCTGCACGGGTATATCTCAACACCGGTACGTGAAATTGGCTCAGGTTTGGGTGGTAGTTCAACGCGAGCCAAAGCGGCCGCTTTCATTAAGGTTCCCCCTTGTACCACTAGCGACACCATCACCACGAAGAAGGCTAAGTTGAAATAGAGCTGCGCATTCGGCAAACCGGCCATCATTGGGAAAACCGCTAAAATAATGGGTACAGCGCCGCGCAGTCCAACCCAAGAGATAAACCACTTTTCACGCGCAGTAAATGCTTTGAATGGCAATAAACCAATCCATACAGAAATGGGGCGCGCAAACAAAATCATACCAAAGGCGAGCGCAAAGCCCGGCACCGCAATGGTCAGCAATTCAGAAGGTGTGACCAATAACCCAAGCACCAAGAACATACCAATTTGGCTAAGCCACGTCATCCCATCCAGTACGTTCAAAATGGAATAGCGGCAACGGGTCGGTTTATTGCCCAGCAATAAACCCGTCAAGTAGATGGATAGAATACCACTGCCGCCGAGTGAATTGGACAGCGCAAAGATAATCAAACCGCCACTGATGGCCAAAATGGAGTAGAGCCCTTCTGGAAGTTGATTGCTATTAATTAGCTTCCAGAGCAGCCAACCTCCGGCCAATCCAAATAAAGCCCCGAGGCCAAATTGCTGGATAAAACTCAGCAGCAAGAATCCTGCGTTGAGATCATCGCCTTGGCTACCCAGTACCGCAATTAATGTCACGGTTAAAAACACCGCCATTGGATCGTTAGTGCCCGATTCAATCTCTAACGTTGAACCGACGCGCTCATTCAAGCTTCTCCCTTTAAGCAGGGAAAAAACCGCCGCCGCATCGGTTGAGCCAACTATCGCACCCACCAAAATACCTTGCAGCAATTCCAAATTAAACAGCCACGCCGCCATCAAGCCGGTGAGAATGGTGGTGATCGCCACCCCAAACGTCGCTAACGAAACTGACGGCCAAAAGGCAATCCGAAAACTGGCAACACGGGTACGCATGCCGCCATCCAATAAGATAATGGCAAGCGCTAAGTTACTGACTAAATAAGCAATCGGATAATTATCAAATAAGATGCCACCGGGGCCATCCTCCCCAGCCAACATACCCACCAATAAAAAAACGAGCAGAATAGGAATTCCTAACTTAGAAGAGACTGGACTTAACAACACACTTAATGCAATCAGCAAAGCACCTACGAGAAAAAAACCATTGATAGCGATTGCATCCATATTCCTTCCTTATTGATTTAATTATTATTGATTGAATAACCAACATAAATTCGCGTTCCATTGTGCCTTAGTTTAATCCGTTTTTAAGACAACTTTATGTAAACATTGATCGTTTTTATCGCGGCATGAATAACCAACCACATAAAAAATCGTTAACTCGCCATGAGCGATTTTCCAATCAAGAGCTTATGATCTTATACTTTTGGCTAATTTAACATTTATTCAACATAAGAAAGACCTTCTAAATTGAGGCATTTCATTTAGTTACAATGAATTGGAAAAAAAAACCTCCCGACTAAAGTTGCACAGACCCACCACCCTTTCACTGCTATCTTAATTTCGTAACATTAAATTAACACCACGATATGCAAACCGAAGGAGAAGGTCATGGCGTTCCAATCAACCGAACATGCTCAAGCCTACTGGAAAGAAAACTTGGGAATTATGGGCTCACTGCTGGCAGTGTGGTTCTTGGTATCATATGGTGCAGGCGTTCTTTTCGTCGACGCACTTAATACGATTCATTTAGGCGGGTTCAAACTAGGGTTCTGGTTCGCACAACAAGGGTCCATCTATACCTTTGTCGCCTTGATCTTTATTTACGTTGTGCGCATGAATGCGCTCGACAAGAAATACAACGTACAGGAAGACTAAGAGGTTTACGAAATGGATATTCAAACTTGGACGTTTATTCTGGTCGGTATTACGTTTGCACTCTATATCGGCATTGCTATTTGGGCTCGTGCAGGATCGACCAGTGAATTCTATGTTGCTGGCGGTGGTGTTCACCCTGTTGCCAACGGCATGGCAACCGCAGCGGACTGGATGTCAGCCGCTTCATTTATCTCAATGGCGGGTATCATCTCGTTCATTGGCTATGATGGTACCGTGTACTTGATGGGCTGGACAGGCGGCTATGTGTTATTGGCACTTTGCCTTGCACCTTATTTGCGTAAATTTGGCCAGTTCACCGTGCCAGATTTTATCGGTGAGCGATACTACTCAAAAACCGCGCGCATGGTGGCGGTATTTTGCGCCATCTTTATCTCGTTTACTTATGTTGCGGGGCAAATGCGCGGCGTCGGCGTGGTATTCTCTCGTTTCCTCGAAGTGGATATTAACGTTGGTATCGTCATCGGTATGGGGATCGTGTTCTTCTATGCGGTACTCGGTGGCATGAAAGGCATCACTTATACGCAAGTTGCACAATTCTGCGTGCTCATTTTCGCCTTCCTTGTTCCCGCCATTTTCACCTCGATCATGATGACAGGTAACCCTCTGCCACAAATTGGTATGGGCTCAACCATTACTGGTACCGATGTTTACCTACTCGATAAACTCGATGGCTTAACTCAAGAGCTCGGCTTCACCGCTTATACCGAAGGCAACAAGAGCACGGTTGACGTGTTCTTTATCTGCGCAGCCTTGATGGTGGGTACTGCTGGTCTTCCTCACGTCATTATTCGCTTCTTCACTGTGCCTAAAGTGCGTGATGCGCGTATCTCAGCGGGTTGGGCATTGCTGTTCATCTCTTTGCTATATACCACAGCGCCAGGTGTTGCTGCTTTTGCTCGCGTGAACATGATTGAGACCATTAATGGCCCAGACATGCAAGGCGTACCCGCAACAGACGCGCCTACTTGGTTTAAGAACTGGGAGAATACTGGCCTTGTAAGCTGGAAAGATAAGAACAACGACGGTCGTATGTTCTACTCTGGCGATGAGCGCAACGAGATGAACATTAACCGTGACATCATCGTATTGGCGTCTCCTGAACTGGCAAAACTGCCAAACTGGGTGGTTGGCTTGCTCGCAGCTGGGGGTTTAGCTGCTGCGCTTTCGACAGCTGCAGGTCTTTTATTGGTTATCTCGACGTCAATTTCTCACGACTTATTGAAGAAAGGCTTCAAACCAAACATGACCGATAAACAAGAGCTGTTAGCCGCACGCTTAGCCGCCATCATTGCGATTGTGGGTGCTGGTTACCTAGGCATTAACCCACCGGGTTTTGTGGCTCAGGTGGTAGCGTTTGCCTTCGGCTTGGCAGCCGCCTCCTTCTTCCCGGCCATTATTTTGGGCATCTTCTACAAGAAGATGAATAAAGAAGGCGCGATCGCGGGCATGGTCGCAGGGATTATCTTTACTGCAACCTACATCATCTACTTCAAATTCATTAACCCGGCAGCCAGCACGCCAGATAACTGGTTGTTTGGTATCAGCCCTGAAGGCATTGGTACGTTAGGTATGTGTTTGAACTTCGTGGTATCGATTGTGGTGAATAAATTTACCGCAGAAGTTCCAACCGAAGTGCAAGAAATGGTGGAGTCAATCCGCTTCCCGAAAGGCGCGGGGCAAGCTCACGACCACTAATCTTCACCTGCGAGCGTCATGCTCGATGTTCGCTCCGCAGTGAAGTGTGATAACAACCATAAAGCCGATGCCCACGCATCGGCTTTATGCTGCATGCTTAATTGACTCGATTCAACAGCGCGCGCAGTTTTAGTGGTTTTATTGGTTTGGGAATAAAACTAAAGCCATTGGATTTAATCGCATCCATCATCTCTTCAGTGCGATCAGCACTGATGATGACCCCTTCAAAGCTATCTCCAAGCCGCAAGCGACACTGCTGCAGCACTTCTAAACCAGTGCGACCATTATCTAAGCGGTAATCCGACAAAATAACATCAGGCAACCAATTGTTTTCTAATGCTTTCAGGCTTTGCAGCAAGTCCGCTGCTACTTTGACATCACACCCCCACCTTGCGAGTAGATCGTTCATGCCGACTAAAATATCAGCTTCGTTGTCCACACACAGTACGCGCAGATGATTGAGATCAGATGGCATACCTTGCTCTATCGCCAGGGTCGGAGCCTGTTTGACAGGTTCAGCTCGCGTCAAAGAGAGCGAAAACACGCTGCCTTTTCCATGCCAAGAGCGCATCGAAATTTCATGACCCAGCACATATGCAATGCCTTTTGAAATCGCTAAACCGAGCCCCAAACCTTGGTCAGAACGGACTTGGCTACCACGGTTAAACTCTTCGAAGATTTCTTGCTGCTTATCTTGCTCGATACCAATGCCGTTATCCCAAACATCAATCCTGACCTGATCTCGCACTCGGCGTACACCCAGCACCACTTTACCTTTAGGGTTATAGCGAAACGCGTTAGTGAGAAAGTTTTGTACCACACGACGCAATAATTTAGGGTCAGACATCACATAGAGCGAGGATGGGATCACTTTAAAATCAATCCCTTGCTGCTTAGCTAAAGCGCTAAATTCAGCGTTAAGATTCGAAAATACATCATTAATAGCAAAGCTATGAGAATGCACATCGAGCTTGCCGGACTCTAAACGTGAAATATCCAGCAAATCACCAATCAGATCTTCAGCCGCGCCCAGAGCACTCTCTATATAACCCGCCAACGTTTTCACTTCCGTCTCTTTGGCCACCTCCGAGAGCGAAGAGGCAAACAGGCGCGCAGCGTTCAACGGCTGCATTAAATCGTGGCTGACGGCGGCCAAAAAGCGCGATTTTGATTGCGATTCTTGGTCTGATTTTTGAGTTGCCGCCACCAAGCGTTTGTTGAGGGTTTCAAGCTCTAGGGTGCGTTGGTGCACGCGCTCTTCCAAGGTCTCATTAGCCTCTTTTAATGCCTGCTCCGCCTCGCGAAAAACGGTGATGTCGCTAAAGCTCATCACAAACCCGCCGCCCGGCATCGGGTTGCCTTGCACTTCAATAACTCGTCCATCAGGACGAATACGCGCCGAAGTGTGTCTGGTTCCTTGCTCAAGGTGATACACCCGCCGCCGCACGTGATCCTCAGGGTCACCAGGGCCGCATAATCCGTGTTGCGCGTTGTGCCGTATCACATCCGCAATCGGCCGCCCCACTTGAATCAGCCCAGCGGGAAACTCAAACAGTTCGAGATAGCGTTGATTCCACGCCACCAGCCGTAGCTTTTTATCGACCACGGTAATTCCTTGACCAATATGCTCAATGGCCCCTTGTAATAAGCCGCGACTAAAGTCGTACAGCTCAGATGCTTCATCAACAATGGTCGCCACTTCCTCAAGCTGCATGTTGCGTCCTTGCAGTGCGGAAGTGAGCACCAATTTGGCCGAAGAAGCACCAAACACCCCCGCCAGCACTCTTTCTGTATGACGGATTAAGGTAGATGGCGCTTGTTGGTTAGGTAGTAACGTCTCTCTCTGCTGGCTCCAATATTGGCGAAAGGCAGTGCGAACGCGAGTGCGCCCCACAAAACGAGCGGCCAACATTTCAAGCTCAGCCACTGTCACGCGGCTTTGATACAAGCTGAGATTCTCACTTTCAGGCAGCGGCGTACCGACAAAAGAGGCCGATTGTAAACGCTCACTCAAACTCGGACGAGTCACCATAGAGACAACAACGTAGCAGAATGTGTTGAGAGCAACACTGAGCATCATGCCCCAATCTGAGTTTTTCAGCCCCATCTGCACCAACCAATCCGGCGGGGTGATCATCCATAACAGAACGTTACTTTGTGCATCGCCCGCCAGCATGTCGGTTTGGCTCATTAAGGTTACTAGCCACACAGTAAAACCGACCACCAATCCAACATAAACGCCTTTACGGTTGCCTTCACGCCAGTACATGCCACCAATCAATGAAGGGGCAAATTGGGTAATCGCCGCAAATGAGAGAAAACCGATCGCCGATAAAGAACCAATCGCATCCAACGCCTGATAAAAACCCCAAGCGCCAAGCAGCAGCAATAGAATCAACCCGCGGCGGATGTTGAGCAACAACCCTGATAAATGACGGTAGTTGCGCTGAGTTAAGCGCATGCGGCGCAACAGAAGCGGCATCACCAAATCATTAGAAACCATTATAGCCAATGCGATGGTCGAGACAATCACCATGCCGCTGGCCGCTGATGTGCCACCTAAAAACGCCAGTAACGCTATCTGCTCGGCGCCCACCGACATAGGCACGCTGAGTACATAAGTATCGGCAGGGCTGCCGCTTAGCAAACTTTGCCCAACCCATGCAATAGGTAGAACAAATAACCCCATCAAAGTCAGGTAAAGAGGAAATAACCAGCGCGCCGTGTGTAGATCTTGCGCGCGTTCATTTTCTACCACCATGGTATGAAACTGACGCGGTAAGCAGATGATCGCCATCATGGTTAATACGGTGTGGATCAACAGCGTTGGCCAGTTGGGCGCTTGATACGTCTGCTGGGCAATCGCACTTAGATCAACCGTTTCACGGCTTGAAGCCAGATAAATGATGAAACCGCCCACGGTTAAAAAAGCGACCAATTTAACAATCGATTCAAACGCAATCGCCATCATCATGCCGCGGTGGTGCTCGGTGTTATCAATATGCCGTGTACCAAACAGCATAGTAAATAGCGCTAAAGCCGCGACCACAAACCACGAGACGTGATAATTCTGATAACCAAATTGCGTAGCGAGGTTGGGGGCGACAATCTCAAGCCCCATAGTGATGCCGCGCAGTTGCAAGGCGATGTAAGGTAAAATGCCCACCACGGCAATCAAAGTTACGGTTACCGCTAATCCTTGCGATTTTCCGTAGCGAGCAGCAATAAAATCGGCGATGGAGGTAATATGTTCGCGCTTCGCAATCAAAATCAGCCGCGCCAACATACGCCAGCCAAGGGTAAACACTAAAATAGGCGCAATGTAGATAGGCAGAAATGACCAAGGGTTGCTAGCCGCTTGACCCACAGTGCCGTAAAAAGTCCAAGAGGTGCAATAGACCGCGATCGATAAGCTGTAGATCCACGGTCGCCATTTCGCCAGCCATTGGCTTTGCCTATCACCATACCAAGCGACGAGAAACAGCACGCCTAAGTAAGCGAGCGAAACGGGAACGACGATCCATCCTTGCATTTGATATCCTTATCGGTTCAAAAAAGCCTCTTCAAAGAAGAGGCTTCATTTAACTAAGGATAATTTTTAATCTCAATCAGTTAAGGTTAATTCTGTGCTTCAGGCGCCGCTTTCATTACCTCAGTACCTGACTCATTGGATGATGTGGGTTCGACTTTAATCAACAGCGCCAAAATGCCCATTGCCGCCATCGCCCAAAATACATTCGCGCCCCAGCGTTCATAACCCCAGCCACTCAAGGTAGTCATCAACGCAATAAATGCCCCAAGTGGAATGGCGTTATACAGTGCTTGCATAGCCACCATTTTGCTTTGCGGTGCGTGCTGAATGTATTGAATCGCCGCTATATGCGCCATCGCAAACGTCACCCCATGCAGCAGTTGAATCGTCCCCAGCGCAAGCAGCGCGGTGGTCGACGCCATTAACGTCCAACGCACCACAACCCCAATCGACGCGACAACAAATAATGTGCGTAGTGACCAGCCTGAAAAAAGGCGTTTGCTGAGCGCAAATACCGCGACTTCAGCGGCAACCCCTAAACTCCATAAATAGCCAATCAGCTCTTCCGAATGCCCCGCCGCTTTCCAGTGAATCGAACTGAAACTGTAATACGCCGCGTGACTGCCCTGTATTAGCGCCGCTAAAATCAAGAATTTTATCACTGGCCACTCACGCGATAACTGCGTCAGTTTAGGTCGGACGGCATGTGCATCACCAACCGTCACGGGCATTGGGTTGGGATTGCGCAAGCTAATCAATAGTGAAACAAACACCCCAGCCAAGGCGGTGTAGAGGATCATGTCAGAACCATAACGTGCCACAAGTACGCCAACCACAGTAGAACCAGCGATAAAAGCCACCGACCCCCATAAGCGAGTGCGACCATAATCGAGCATTTTTAAGCGTGCATAATAGTTAGCCATCGCATCGGATAGCGGCACCACGGGGCCACAGCAAAGGTTAAACAACACAGTAGCTAACGCCATCAGCCAGAAACTGCCGCCCGTAAAGAAGTGAAAACCAATAAATAAAAACGCCGCCAAACTTAACCAACGCAGTGCTGGTAGAAGAAGCTCGGCCTTATGGATACGCGGCGTAATCACCAAATTAGCGACGCAACGCGTGGCAAAGCCCATACCGATTAATACGCCAATATCGGTTGCAGACACACCTTGGGTTTCAAACCACAGCGCCCAAAATGGCAAGTAAACGCCATACGCAAAGAAGAAACCAATAAAGTACTGCGATATCCAACCATATGGAGAGGGGTTAAGCATGATTCATCCTGAACAAAACGAGGGAGCGAAAACGGCCGTATTATGCAGGCAGTTTAAGATTCTAAAAAGGGAAGTTTACTGATAAATCTGTTTCCTTATTCACAACCTTGCGGGTCATATCACTCATTAGACCAAAGTCGTCTGGAGGTAGTGGCGATTTTTGTCACACTTAGATAGGAATTTCTTCTGAGTGACGATCGTTATGCCTGACAAATTCAACATGCAGTCACCGCCCTTTGACCGCTTAACATTGCCGCAGCAACAGCGACTTCGCTCATCCTTGGATGTAGCGTATTTTCGTAGCAACGATCTGCTGCAGGCCAGTGACAGACCCAGCGTGTATCTGCACGTACTGATCAAAGGCGCGGTCGAAGAACGCTCGCCAGATGGCAAAGAGATTTTTGCTCACTACGCCAACGATGACATGTTTGATGTACGCGCACTGTTTGAAGAAAAAGCCAAGCATCAGTACGTGGCGCTGGAAGACACCTTAAGCTATCTGCTGCCGAAAGCCGTCTTTCTCGAACTGTATAATGACAACGGTCAGTTCGCCGCCTACTTCGACAATAACCTCGCCAAACGCCAAGCTCTGCTTGATGTAGCACACCAGCAAAAGAATTTAGCCGAATTTATTTTAACTAAGGTGGATGACTCGATTTACCATCCACCGATGATTTTAAACCCAGATCAACCGCTCAACCAAGTGACCCAGCAATTACGCGATAACGGAGTTGATGCGGCCTTAGTTCGTCTTGCCGAGCATGATCAACGCTTAATCGAAAACCCCAGCGCGCACCCTTATGCTATCGTCACGCGCACCAATATGCTGCATTCCGTTATGCTCGATAACCACCCGCTCGATACCCCTGTTGGGGAAATTGCTACCTTTCCTGTGCTGCACATCAACGATGGCGATTTTCTGTTTAATGCGATGATCGCCATGACGCGCAACCGCATAAAACGAGTGATGGTGTGTGATGACCATCAAGCGGTTGGCATGCTGGACATGACACAAATTCTCAGTGCTTTCTCCACTCATTCTCACGTGCTGACGTTAAGTATTGCTCGCGCCAACTGCGTGGAAGAGTTAGCTCTCGCCTCCAACAAACAGCGGCAACTGGTTGAAAGCCTAATCAACAATGGCATTCGCACTCGTTTTATTATGGAGCTGATTTCAGCAGTCAATGAACAGATCATCGAAAAAGCCTTTCATTTGGTTGTGCCGCCCGCGCTGCATGATCACTGCTGCTTGATCGTACTCGGCTCCGAAGGCCGTGGAGAGCAGATCCTCAAAACCGACCAAGATAACGCGCTGATCATCAAAGATGGCTTGCAGTGGCATCAAATGGGTGTGGTCATGAACACGCTCACCCACACCTTACAGCAGCTCGGCTATCCACTTTGTCCGGGCAATGTGATGGTCAATAATCCCAAATGGGTTAAAAGCCAAACTGAGTGGAAAACAACGCTTAGCCAATGGGTGAAAGCGGCCAAACCCGAGCAAGTGATGGACATTGCGATCATGGCCGACGCACATGCTGTCGCGGGCAACAAACACTTATTGGCCCCTATTAAACAGCACTTGAGCCATTTAATGGCCGACCAAGAATTGATTTTGATGGAGTTTACTCGCCCCGCGCTGAGTTTTTCTGTGCCACTCACGCTGTTTGGCACCGTAAAACACTCCAAATCTGGCTTAGATATTAAACAAGGTGGCATTTTCCCGATTGTGCATGGCATTCGCGCCCTAAGCCTTGAACATCAAGTTCAACAAAATAACACTTTTGAACGCATCGAGGCGCTAGTAGAGCAACGGGTTTTGGAAAAAGAAACCGCCGATAATCTCAGTGAAGCGCTCAAGCAGTTCTTTAAATTGCGCTTAGCTCAGCAACTGAGCAATCAACACAGCACCAATAAACTCGATTTAAAACAGCTCGACCGAACCGAGCGTGACCTGCTCAGGCACAGTTTACACGTGGTGAAAAAATTCAAGCAGTGGCTTGGCTATCACTATCAAATTCGCGAATAGTGGGGTCTGAAAATTGAATTGGTTTACACGCCATTATTGGTTTCACAAGCTAAAAGACTCGCCTTATCAGCCGCTGTTTGCAACGCCGATGCAAGGGGAATATGTATCGCTCGATTGCGAAACCACCAGCCTTGACCCGAATCGCGCCGAGTTAGTGACGATTGCCGCCACCAAAATTATCGACAACCGCATTTTAACCAGCCAGCCATTTGAAGTGCGTTTGAGCGCGCCACAATCGCTCGACTCGGGTTCAGTCAAAATCCACAAAATTCGCCATCAAGATCTGGTCGATGGCATCGACGAGCAAGAGGCCATCACTCACCTATTAGACTTTATCGGCAACCGACCTTTAGTGGGCTATCACATTCGTTATGACAAAAAAATCCTCGACCTCGCTTGCCGACGACATTTAGGCTTTCCACTGCCCAATGCTCTCATCGAAGTAAGTCAGATCTATCATGATCAGTTAGAGAGAATGCTGCCGAACGCGTACATCGACCTCAGCTTAGAGGCGATTTGTCGCCATCTTGACTTGCCGATGCAAGATAAACACGACGCGCTGCAAGATGCCATCGCCGCGGCATTAGTGTTTGTGCGCTTGACCAAAGGTGATCTGCCTCCCTTTGTTGCACCTTACTCGCGCTAGCACTTACCCCACACTCATCCTAAAGTCTAATTGTAGAAAATCGCACTCTGGCTGACAGTTACCCACATACAGATTTTCCTTTCAGCGCAATTTGATCGCCAATCAACAGGGAAATTGTTCGAATTCACAAGGAGAAAAGCAATGAGTGAAGCCCACGTTTATCCGGTAAAAGAGAACATCAAAGCCAAAACACATGCGGATAATGACACTTACCTAGCGATGTACCAACAATCAGTGACCGACCCAGAAGGCTTCTGGAATGAACACGGCAAGATTGTGGATTGGATTAAGCCTTTCACTCAAGTGAAACAAACCTCGTTTGATACTGGCCATGTAGATATTCGCTGGTTTGAAGATGGCACATTAAACGTCTCCGCTAACTGCATCGATCGCCACCTTGCCACTCGTGGTGATGAAGTGGCGATTATCTGGGAAGGTGACGATCCGGCTGACGATAAAACTCTCACCTTTAAAGAACTCCATCAACAAGTGTGTCGCTTTTCTAACGTGTTGAAAGAGCAAGGAGTACGCAAGGGAGATGTGGTCTGTCTTTACATGCCAATGGTGCCAGAAGCAGCCGTTGCGATGCTCGCTTGTACTCGAATAGGCGCAGTGCATACTGTGGTGTTTGGTGGCTTTTCACCGGAAGCCCTTTCCGGTCGCATCATTGATTCCGATTCCAAAATAGTCATCACCGCCGACGAAGGTGTACGTGGCGGTCGCGCTGTGCCCTTGAAGAAAAACGTCGATGAAGCCTTGACCCACCCTGAAGTGAAAAACATCAGCAAAGTGATCGTCTTTAAACGCACTGGTGGCCAAATTGACTGGCACGAACATCGCGATGTGTGGTGGCATGAAGCAACCGCAAAAGCTTCCGACCACTGCCCAGCCGAAGCCATGAAAGCGGAAGATCCCCTCTTCATCCTCTACACCTCTGGTTCAACGGGTAAACCCAAAGGTGTGCTGCACACAACTGGTGGCTACCTTGTTTACGCGGCGATGACCTTCAAATATGTGTTTGACTATCAGCCGGGCGAAGTGTTTTGGTGTACCGCCGATGTGGGCTGGATCACTGGCCACACCTACTTGGTTTACGGTCCTTTGGCCAATGGCGCAAAAACCGTTCTGTTTGAAGGGGTTCCCAACTACCCAGACACCAACCGCATGAGTCAAGTGGTGGATAAACACCAAGTCAACATTCTTTACACTGCGCCGACCGCTATTCGCGCCTTGATGGCGAAAGGCAATGAAGCCGTCAAAGAGACGTCACGCACCAGTTTGCGCATTATGGGTTCGGTGGGAGAACCGATTAACCCAGAAGCGTGGGAGTGGTACTACAAAACCATCGGTAACGAAAAATCACCGATTGTCGATACATGGTGGCAAACCGAAACGGGTGGCATTTTAATTACGCCACTGCCGGGCGCGACGGCACTTAAACCGGGTTCGGCCACACGGCCATTCTTTGGCGTGCAACCAGCCTTGGTCGATAACATGGGCAACATCATTGAAGGGGCTGCCGAAGGTAACTTGGTTATTTTAGATTCATGGCCGGGCCAAATGCGCACCGTTTATGGCGATCATGACCGTTTTGAACAAACCTATTTTTCAACCTTCAAAGGTATGTATTTCACCAGTGATGGTGCACGCCGCGATGAGGATGGCTACTACTGGATAACGGGCCGTGTGGATGACGTGTTAAACGTTTCTGGCCACCGCATGGGCACCGCGGAAATTGAATCCGCTTTGGTTGCTTTTGATAAAATTGCAGAAGCGGCAATTGTCGGCGTGCCACACGATATTAAAGGCCAAGCCATTTATGCTTACATCACCTTAAATGATGGCGTCTACCCCAGTGCCGAGTTGCACAAAGAGGTCAAAGATTGGGTACGAAAAGAGATTGGCCCAATTGCAACGCCCGATGTACTGCACTGGACCGATTCACTGCCCAAAACCCGTTCTGGCAAAATCATGCGCCGTATTTTGCGTAAAATCGCCACCGGCGACACCAGCAATTTGGGCGATACCTCGACACTGGCCGATCCTAGCGTAGTGGATAAATTGATCGCCGAAAAAGCAGAATTGTCTTAACGCTAACGATTCTACCTGCCGCGAGGCATTGAGATGATTAAGCCGTCACACTTGTGGCGGCTTTTTCTTTCCCTCTCAGTTCTTCTCATTCTGTTAACTCGGTTGCAGAATTAAATGAGTAAACTATCTGATAAGACCAGTAAATTGCTGCCATTTGCGCTGAATTAGCTATAATCTTGGGCAATTTCTTAAATTCAGGGAATTTTTGACGAAAAATTCACTCTGACCTAAGAATAATATGGGAATATTAATATTCGTTTCACGATATAGGGAGATGTCGACACAATGACTGCTAAATCTCGCATTCTGGTCTTAAATGGGCCAAATCTTAACCTGTTAGGGCTACGTGAACCTGCACATTATGGTTCTGACACCTTAGCGCACATTGTCGAGACATTACGCGAACAAGCGCAAAAAGCAGATATTGAGTTAGAACATCTTCAATCGAACCGCGAATATGAGCTGATCGAAGCCATCCATGCCGCTTACGGCAAGGTCGACTTCATCATCATTAATCCCGCCGCATTGACGCACACCAGTGTGGCACTGCGCGATGCGTTATTGGGTGTCGCCATCCCATTTATTGAAGTGCATCTATCCAACGTTCACGCACGTGAACCTTTTCGCCACCACTCCTATCTGTCGGATAAGGCGCAAGGGGTGATTTGCGGGTTAGGTGCACAAGGTTATGAATTTGCTCTTGCAGCTGCCATAAAAGCGCTACAGGCAAAATAACCCACATACGATCAACGATAAACAAACACTCTACGGCCCAACCTTAAGGGCTGACGTATTCACAAGATAAAGAGAAAGAAAAGATGGATATTCGTAAAATCAAGAAGCTTATCGAACTGGTAGAAGAATCTGGCATTTCTGAACTAGAAATCTCTGAAGGTGAAGAATCGGTACGCATCAGTCGTAACACTGCGCCAGTACAGATGGCTCAGATGCATTACGCTGCACCAGCGCCAGCACAACAAGCCGCGCCAGTCGCTGCCCCTGCGCCAACGGCTGAAGCCGCCGCGCCTGTAGCGCCAAAAGGTCACCAAGTACTTTCGCCAATGGTCGGTACTTTCTACCGCTCACCAAGTCCAGATTCAAAAGCGTTCATCGAAGTCGGTCAAAGTGTTTCAGTCGGTGACACACTATGCATCGTTGAAGCGATGAAAATGATGAACCAAATCGAAGCCGATAAAGCAGGTATCGTTACGGCAATCCTACTTGAAGACGGCCAGACCGTTGAATTCGACCAACCGCTTGTTGTTATCGAATAATCGAGGTTTGCTTTATGTTAGATAAATTAGTCATCGCGAATCGAGGTGAAATTGCACTTCGTATTCTGCGCGCATGTAAAGAGCTTGGCATCAAAACTGTTGCCGTGCACTCCACTGCCGATCGTGATTTAAAACACGTACTGCTGGCCGACGAAACCATCTGTATTGGCCCAGCACGTGGTATTGACAGCTACTTAAACATTCCACGCATTATTTCTGCAGCAGAAGTAACTGGCGCAGTAGCAATTCACCCCGGTTACGGTTTTCTTTCTGAAAACGCCGACTTTGCTGAACAAGTCGAGCGTTCAGGCTTCATTTTTGTTGGCCCGAAAGCCGATACTATTCGCATGATGGGTGACAAAGTGTCAGCCATCAGCGCAATGAAAAAAGCGGGCGTTCCTTGTGTGCCGGGTTCTGACGGCCCACTTGATGGCGATGAAGTCAAAAACAAAGCTCATGCGAAACGCATTGGCTACCCTGTGATCATCAAAGCTTCTGGTGGCGGCGGCGGTCGTGGTATGCGCGTGGTCCGTAGCGAAAATGAACTGACCCAAGCGATCGCAATGACGCGTGCCGAAGCCAAAGCAGCATTCAACAATGACATGGTTTACATGGAAAAATTCCTAGAAAACCCACGTCACGTTGAAGTACAAATTATTGCGGATGGTCAAGGTGGCGCAATTCACCTTGGTGAACGTGACTGCTCAATGCAGCGTCGTCATCAAAAAGTGGTTGAAGAAGCTCCTGCACCAGGCATTACCGAAGAGATGCGTAAATACATCGGTGAACGTTGTACTCGCGCTTGTCTCGAAATTGGCTATCGTGGTGCCGGTACGTTTGAGTTCCTATACGAAAACGGCGAGTTCTACTTCATTGAGATGAACACGCGTATTCAAGTTGAGCACCCAGTCACTGAAATGGTCACTGGCGTTGACCTCATCAAAGAACAGCTTCGCGTCGCCGCAGGTCAACCACTGTCGTTTACCCAAGATGACATCAAGATCCGTGGCCATGCAATTGAATGCCGTATCAACGCGGAAGATCCGGTTCGTTTTCTCCCTTCACCGGGCAAAATTGAACGTTTCCACGCGCCGGGCGGTATGGGCGTTCGTTGGGAATCGCACATTTATGCTGGCTACACAGTGCCGCCACATTACGATTCAATGATCGGCAAGCTCATCACTTACGGTGAAAACCGTGACGTGGCGATTGCGCGCATGAAAAATGCGTTAAACGAAATGATCGTCGACGGCATTAAAACCAATATCACCTTGCAGCAATCGATCATGCAAGATGAGAACTTCCAACACGGTGGAGCGAACATCCACTACCTTGAGAAGAAATTGGGTTTACAGCACTAATTTTCGCGTCGCGAGAGACCAAATGCTCACTTCGGTGAGCATTTTTGTTTTCGGCAGCCGAGTCAGTTTCTGCTAAACTCTGCGCCAACTGACGACATAACAGAGCAACTGACATGCCTTGGATTCAAATTAAACTGAACGCAACTAACGCCAATGCCGAGCCAATTGGCGACATGCTGATGGAAGAGACGGGCGCAGTATCCGTCACTTTTCTTGATGCTCACGACACCCCTGTTTTTGAACCGCTTCCGGGCGAAACTCGCCTTTGGGGCGATACCGACGTGCTGGCGCTATATGATGCCGAAGCCGATAGCGCATGGATCATTGACCAAATTCGCTCAAGCAAACTGCTGAGTGATGACTTTGCCTACAAAGTTGAACAGCTCGAAGATAAAGACTGGGAACGTGAATGGATGGACAACTTCCACCCGATGAAATTTGGTCAACGTTTGTGGATTTGCCCAAGCTGGCGTGAAATCCCAGAACCTGACGCTGTCAACGTAATGCTCGACCCGGGCCTTGCATTCGGCACAGGGACTCACCCGACGACCGCATTATGTTTAGAGTGGCTCGAAGGGCTCGATCTGACAGGCAAAACCGTCATCGATTTTGGTTGTGGTTCAGGCATCCTAGCCATTGCAGCGATCAAATTGGGCGCAGCCAAAGTCGTCGGTATTGATATCGACCCACAAGCACTGCTTGCTTCTAACGACAACGCAGGACGCAATGGTGTAGCTGACCAACTTGAAGTGTATTTACCACAAGATCAACCTGAAGGCTTAATCGCTGACGTGGTTGTGGCCAACATTTTGGCCGGCCCACTGCGTGACCTGAATGGTGTGATAAAAGGGTTACTTAAGCCCAATGGCCAACTTGCAATGTCCGGTGTTTTAGACACTCAAGCCGAAGAAGTTGCCAACCATTATCGTGACGAGCTTCACATTGACCCGATAATTGAGCTCAATGAGTGGTGCCGCATCTCGGGTCGCAAGCAAGGCTAGATAAGACTTTGCGTGCTAATAGACTGTATTTTATACGATTTACTAAAACAAATTGTAAATGCTCAAATATTAGTCTTTTCACGCAGTAAAAAAATGCGTAAAATGCGCGCCCTTGCTGGTACAGAACTGTGATGACGTTTTGAAAATCGGAAACTATCAACTTAAGAACAATCTTATCGTTGCCCCTATGGCAGGAGTAACTGACAGACCATTTCGAGAGTTGTGTCTTCGCTATGGAGCAGGCATGGCCGTCAGTGAAATGATGTCCTCTAATCCTGCTCTATGGAATACGTCAAAGTCGATGCAACGTATGGTACATGAGGGCGAATCGGGCATTCGCTCGGTACAAATTGCGGGAGCCGACCCACAGCTTATGGCCGATGCAGCCCAATTTAGTGTTGAGAACGGTGCTCAGATCATCGACATCAACATGGGTTGCCCAGCAAAAAAAGTGAATAAAAAGCTGGCGGGTTCAGCCTTACTCCAATTTCCGGAGACGATTGAACAGATCTTGAAAGCGGTGGTGAACGCCGTTGATGTCCCAGTGACATTAAAGACCCGTACTGGCTGGGACACAGACAACAAAAACTGTGTCTACATCGCTAAATTAGCCGAAGACTGCGGCATACAAGCTTTAGCCCTGCATGGCAGAACCAAAGCGTGTATGTACAAAGGCGAGGCCGAATACGACAGCATTAAAGCGGTGAAAAACGCCATCTCTATTCCGGTTATTGCTAACGGTGATATCGATAGCCCAGAGAAGGCGAAATACGTGCTGGATTACACCGGCGCTGACGCTTTAATGATTGGACGCCCTGCCCAAGGTCGCCCGTGGATTTTCCAAGAAATCCAACACTATTTGGAAAACGGCACCACGATGTCTGAACTTCCGGCTGCGGAAGTGAAAGATATTATGCTTGGTCATGTACAGGCTCTCCACAGTTTCTATGGTGAGTATTTAGGCCCTCGCATCGCTCGTAAGCATGTGGGTTGGTATCTGAAAGAACATGAACAAGCGAGTGAGTTTCGCCGTACCTTCAACGCTATTGACGCAGCACCGCTGCAAATTGACGCGCTCGAAGGTTATTTTGATAACGTTGCATCATAATTAAGAGAAGAGCTAGACCGCATATGTTCGAACAAAACCTGACTTCAGAAGCTTTCACAGTAACAACCGTAACTTCACAAGATCAAATCACGCAAAAGCCACTACGTGATTCAGTTAAAGCATCTCTTAAAAACTACCTTGCGCAGTTAAACGGCCAAGAAGTGACAGAACTATACGAGTTAGTTCTTGCTGAAGTTGAACAGCCACTACTCGACACCATCATGCAGTACACTCGCGGTAACCAAACTCGCGCAGCAACCATGATGGGCATCAACCGCGGCACTCTTCGTAAGAAGCTAAAAAAATACGGCATGAACTAATCTAGCTACTGCACAAATCTAGCAACTAGATACCATCGCTTTTAAAACCGAGCTTCTGCGCTCGGTTTTTTCATTTTCACCCAACGGATAACTAAAATATCAACGGGCTGCTTTACTTTGCATTAATGCAATAAAGAGATCTGATTGTTTGAGCGGGCTCTCTCTTCTTCTGTTGTCGCATTTACGCGACCGCAACAAACTGGTTACATTGTGCATGTGATGGAAATTTACCGACCGATCCCCAAATCACTTGTCGTGAACAGTGCATACAATGAGTAAGGCTTTATCCCCCAAAAAATGGAGTGACTAAGATGAGCTCGGCGACGCAACAATCTAAACACCAAGTCAAATGGGCCTATAATGATAAAACCACTCGGAAGATTGACAAGGAGTGACGTCAATGAGCTTACTGAACTTGCGCCAGACCAAAATTAGAACGCGTTTATACCTGCTGACCACGGTCACCACACTGCTACTGTTGATCCCATTTGTCTCCATGCTCAATAGTTATCAACACGATTTAATGCAATCAAAACAGACAAAAACTCGCCACATCGTCGAAACAGGATACGGCGTATTAAGTTACTTCCACCAATTACAAATCGATGGCACTTTGTCCGAGCAACAAGCACAGACTCAAGCCAAACAAACCATCGCGAAACTGCGCTACGAGGCTGATGATTATTTTTGGATCAACGACCTTCAGCCAAGTATGATCATGCACCCAATGAAGCCCCAATTGGACGGTAAAGATCTCTCCAATGCCGCCGACCCGACCGGAAAAAAACTGTTTGTAGAATTTACTAAAGTCGCTAAACAGCAGGGTGAAGGCTTTGTCGACTATATGTGGCCCAAACCAGGTTCTAGCGTCGATGTGGGTAAAATCTCTTATGTAAAATTATTTAAACCTTGGGGTTGGATCCTCGGTTCTGGAGTCTACATCGATGATGTCAATGCGCTGATTTGGCAACGCCTACAATCGATATTGATCATTCTTAGCCTCGTTATTATTGTGATGCTGATTCTTTCAGTAGTGATAGGAAATAGCATCACTAAACCGTGTGAAGAAACCAAACAGGCACTTGAAGAAATCGCCAAAGGCGACGGTGATTTAACCAAACAGCTCTCGGTGCAAGGTAGTGATGAGCTGTCACACATAGCGCAAGCCTTCAATGAGTTCACAGAGAAGATTCGTCATACCATTACCAATATCACACCGATCACCGACAATGTTAACCACTCGGCAAATGAGCTTACTCAACTCTCACAACATGCCTCAATCAAAGCCTTAGAGCAGCAGCAATCCGTCGATACAGTCGCATCAGCGATGAACGAACTGCATGCGAGCAATCAAGAAGTGGCTAATGCAGCGAGTAGTGCCGCGAAAGCCGCGCATACGGCCAGCAGCAAAGGCAAAGAAGGCAGCTCGGTGATTGGCAAAGCTTCTGATTTTATGGACTCCTTGTCTGCACTACTGACCACCACTGACACCACCACTAAAAACCTCGCGAAAGAGACGCAAGATGTCGGAGCGATACTGGCGGTCATCCAAGGGATAGCTGAACAAACCAACTTATTGGCCCTGAATGCGGCGATTGAAGCAGCACGTGCTGGTGAACAAGGACGAGGCTTTGCGGTCGTCGCGGATGAAGTACGGGCGCTGGCAACGCGTACCCAAACCAGCACCAACGAGATAGAGCAGATAATCAATAGATTACAGGCTCGCGCAAAAGAGCTGGGAGAATTTATGGCTCAAACGCAGCAACAATCAACCGCCACACAGCAACAAGCCGTTTTAGCGCAGCAAGTGCTCAATGAGATCGACGAGCAAATAAAACAGATTCTCTCACTCAATGAACATATTGCTGAGGCAAGTGCCCAGCAAACCACCGCTACAGAAGAGATTAATCGCAATCTGACTCATATTGCCGAGCACAGCTCTCAAGCTGCAGCTCAAGCCGACCAAGTGTCGACAGCCAGTCAATATCTCTCAGACAGTGGCCAACAACTGAAACAGAGCATTAGCCATTTTAAAGTGTGAGCAACTCACGCCTTATCGGCTGATGAGATCACTCCAATGCTGCTAAAATTGAGCAGTGGCTGGCGTTGTCGTCTATATGACCGCAGCACGCATCGTTGATTTTTTTTAGCGCTTGACGAATCGCCGTTAACTCGGCGATTTTTTGATCAATCACCACCAGCTTAGCGCTGGTGATCGATTTCACTTCTGCACAGCTGTGTTCGGTCGCTTCCAGCTTTATTTCCAGTAACTCTTTGATCTCATCCAAACTGAGCCCTAGCTCTTTGGCTTTGAGAATAAAACTCACCTGCTGCTGATTTTTTTGATTATATAAACGATAACCAGACTCACTGCGCCCCGCCGGTTTTATTAGCGCATTTTTTTCATAAAAACGCAGCGTATCGGTTGAAACTTTACAGCGTTTGGCGAGCTCTCCAATTTGAAACATCTCATTCTCCTTTAACGTTTTTATTACGTTTAATACCCAATATCGCCGTTTTTATAAAAAATTTTGCGATGCCAAACGATTGCGCGAGCTTTTTGATGATTGTTTGGTTAGAATGTGCGCCATCAAATTTCCTATTAACTCCATGATTTGAGGAAGACCGAAGCATGAATAACGCTCGTCCTATTCACCGCGCATTGATCAGCGTATCAGACAAAACCGGCATTGTTGAGTTCGCTCAAGCTCTCGCGAAGCGCGGTGTCGATATTCTTTCTACTGGTGGCACCGCTCGCTTATTAGCAGACCAAGGTATTGCTGTTACAGAAGTTTCTGACTACACCGGTTTTCCTGAGATGATGGACGGTCGCGTAAAAACATTGCACCCGAAAGTACACGGTGGCGTGCTGGGCCGCCGCGGTCAAGATGACGACATCATGCAACAACACGGTATTAAGCCGATTGATATGGTGGTCGTCAACCTTTACCCGTTTGCCGAAACCGTTGCTAAAGCAGGTTGTACCCTAGCTGATGCGGTAGAAAATATCGACATTGGTGGGCCAACTATGGTGCGTTCTGCGGCGAAAAACCACAAAGATGTGACCATAGTGGTGAATGCACATGACTACGACCGTGTCATTGCCGAGATGGATGCGAACGACAATTCGCTAACACTCGAAACACGTTTTGACCTTGCTATTGCCGCTTTTGAACACACCGCTGCTTACGATGGCATGATCGCCAACTACTTCGGCACTATGGTTCCATCCTACGGAGAGAACAAAGAAGGTGATGAAGAGAGCAAATTCCCGCGCACCTTCAACCAACAATTCCTGAAAAAACAAGACATGCGTTACGGTGAGAACAGTCACCAAGCGGCCGCTTTCTATGTTGAAGCCAACCCAGAGGAAGCGTCAGTCTCTACTGCACGCCAACTCCAAGGTAAAGCGCTCTCTTACAACAACATCGCCGATACCGACGCCGCTCTTGAGTGTGTGAAAGAGTTCGCTGAGCCAGCGTGTGTGATTGTCAAACACGCCAACCCATGTGGCGTTGCCTTGGGCAGCGATATTCTTCAAGCTTACAACCGCGCTTACCAAACCGACCCAACGTCTGCCTTTGGTGGCATCATCGCTTTTAACCGCGAGCTAGACGCACAAACCGCAGCGGCGATTGTTGAGCGCCAGTTTGTTGAAGTGATCATCGCACCAACTGTTTCAGCGGAAGCGATTGAAGTGGTTGCGGCGAAGAAAAACGTGCGCCTGCTTGAGTGCGGTGAGTGGTCAGCGAAAACCACCGGTTTTGACGTGAAACGCGTCAATGGTGGCTTGCTGGTGCAAGATCGCGATCAAGGCATGGTTAGCCTTGATGATCTCAAAATCGTAACCAAGCGCCAGCCGAGTGAAGAAGAGATCAAAGATGCTCTTTTCTGCTGGAAAGTGGCTAAGTACGTCAAATCAAACGCGATTGTTTACTCAAAAGGTGACATGACTGTTGGCGTGGGCGCAGGCCAAATGAGCCGCGTTTATTCAGCCAAAATTGCGGGCATTAAAGCGGCCGATGAAGGCTTGCAAGTCGAAGGATGTGTGATGGCTTCTGATGCCTTCTTCCCATTCCGTGACGGCATTGATGCCGCGGCGCAAGCGGGCATCAAGTGTGTGATTCAACCGGGCGGTTCGATGCGCGATGACGAAGTGATTGCCGCCGCCGATGAACACGGCATGGCGATGATCTTTACTGGTATGCGTCACTTCCGTCACTAAAAACCTTACCCCACCCTAGCCCTCCCCTAAAAGGGGAGGGGAACAGAACGAAGTGACCCTACTTCCCTTTTAGAGGAGGGAATAGAACGAGGTGACCTCACCTAACTTTTAGGAAGAGGTATTGTTCTCCAAGTTCCTTCCCTTCAAGGGGAGATATTGCCATCCAAGTTCCTCCCCCTTTAAGGGGGAGGTTAGGAGGGGGTAAATGGCAACAAACAAACTCTATACGTTAAAGGATACTCATAGATGAACATTCTGATTATAGGTGCTGGCGGTCGTGAGCACGCTCTGGGTTGGAAAGTCGCTCAAAACCCAAATGTTAAAACTGTCTTTGTTGCTCCGGGTAATGCGGGCACAGCGCTTGAGCCTAAACTTGAGAACGTCAACATTGCAGTGGAAGACATTGCTGGTTTGGTCGCTTTTGCTCAAGAAAAACGTATTGAACTGACCATTGTTGGCCCAGAAACACCCTTAGTGCTTGGCGTAGTGGATGCTTTCCGTAAGGCGGATTTACCCATCTTTGGCCCGACTCAAGCGGCAGCGCAGCTCGAAGGATCTAAAGCGTTCACCAAAGATTTCTTAGCTCGTCATCATATTCCTACTGGGGCTTACGCTAATTTCACAGAAATTGAACCTGCTTTGGCATACGTCCGCCAGCAAGGCGCGCCGATTGTGGTCAAAGCCGATGGCCTTGCCGCTGGCAAAGGGGTCATTGTGGCGATGACGCTACAAGAGGCCGAAGATGCGATTCAAGATATGCTCGCAGGCAATACCTTTGGCGATGCAGGCAGCCGCGTGGTGATTGAAGAGTTCTTAGATGGAGAAGAAGCGAGCTTCATTGTCATGGTCGATGGCGTAAATGTTCTCCCTATGGCCACCAGCCAAGATCATAAACGCGTCGGTGATAAAGACACTGGCCCCAATACTGGCGGCATGGGCGCTTACTCGCCAGCTCCGGTGGTCACGCCCGAGATCCATGAGCGCGTGATGCAAGAGGTGATTTATCCAACGGTGCGCGGTATGGCGGCAGAAGGCAACCCTTACACAGGTTTTCTGTACGCTGGGCTGATGATTGACGCACAAGGCACACCGAAAGTAATTGAGTACAACTGCCGCTTTGGTGACCCTGAAACTCAGCCGATCATGATGCGGATGCAATCGGATTTGGTCGAACTCTGCTTTGCCGCACTGGAAGGCAAACTCGATCAAGTGGAGTCAAAATGGGACCCACGCGCTTCTATCGGTATTGTTTTGGCCGCTGGCGGTTACCCCGCCGACTACGCGAAAGGGGATGTTATTTCTGGCTTACCAACGCAAGAAGTCGCAGGTGAGAAAATCTTCCACGCAGGCACAAGCGACCAAGCTGGAGAAGTCGTCACCAACGGTGGTCGCGTGTTATGCGCAACCGCACTGGGTAACACGGTTTCACAAGCGCAGCAGCGCGCTTACCAATTAGCCAAACAGGTCAACTGGGATGGCATGTTCTATCGCAGCGATATTGGCTACCGCGCGATAGCTCGTGAACAACAGACAACAAAATAACAACGACAAGGCTAGGTTATGATCCAATAAGGCGCTCATTGAGCGCCTTATTTTTATACTTCATATTCATACTTCTGTATTGGCTTGGTGTTAAACCCACTTCGAGATGAACTTAATCATCACTTCAACAATTGCGGTTTGTCGACACAGCCATGATTCTCATCAGCAAGCATTAATAGCTCTTCGATATAGACACGGTTATTGCGGATTTTACCTAAAAAGGCAATGTAGTTATCCAATGATGCTAAACGACTGACCACAAAACTGGGCAGCGTTTGGTTAAATTCCATCTGCGTGTATTCATGACCCGTGCAGGTTTCAAACACTTCGCCATCCCACACCCCTTGAATCAGTTCTAACCCTTGGTTGTCTTTATTTTTGGTTTCTGAGATCAGGTATTGTGCTTGTTGCAGGTAATGGGAAAGCTGTTCTTCATCGAGTGGCAGTATTTTTCCATCGACACGGTATTGTTGATAAATGGCCTCGCCAGCGTCATTAAAACGTAAGTGAACCGAATAAGGCACGAGCGATTTCTTTTGTAGCTGCTCACCTTCGCGCTTGAGCTCTCTTAATGTCCCTTCATCCCAGCGATAATTAGTTTTATACCAACCATAATCACCCGATGCGACATAATCGGCGGCGCTGTTTGGAGAGGCTGAACGCTCGATATACCAATAAAAACTGGTGGCATCACCCATGGTTTGCCCACTGGTATAATTGGAATATTGTTCGAGACTAGGCGTATGGCTAGAGGAAGAGCATCCCACTAAGACTAGGGGAAATAGAATGGATAAAAGAATTTTTTTCATGGGAGAAATCTACGCCGAGAGGGTATCTCGGCGTAGTATAAATTATTTCACTGAATCTTTCAGTGCTTTACCGGCTACAAATGCTGGAACGTTAGCTGCTGCGATTTGAATCTCAGCACCTGTTTTAGGGTTACGGCCAGTACGCGCTGCACGGTGGTTTACTTTGAATGTACCAAAACCAATTAGTTGAACTTGGTCACCCTCTTTGAGAGCTCCTTCAACTGCGCCTAAAGTCGCTTCAAGAGCAGCTTTTGCTTGTGCTTTAGATAAGTCTGCTTTTTCAGCGATAAAGTCGATTAATTGGGTCTTGTTCATTAGGTTTCCCTTCTCATGTGTTATCGAATTGACCTCACTCTAAAACATAAAGCCCCCGTCTGGCAAAGGTTTGTCGCTGATCTTTTGTCTCTATGCCGCACTTTTAACCACAATATGAGCAATAACTCACAATTTGTTACTGATTGACAAAGAATATCCGCTTGTTTTTGATGCTGTAAGCCCTTATTTATAGCGTACTTATGCTTGGATACCTGATATTTCAGGTCACTTAAGCGACCTAATATATCAGTACAATCCTACGCAGGTAGAGCCTCCAATGACCGACATTGGCATGGATCAAGCTCAACGCAGTATTGATTTGGTATAAATAAAACTAAGGAACAATCATGTTTTTGCTTACGGTTTATATTGCCGTTGCCATCGGTGTCTCTTTTATCTGTTCGGTTCTTGAAGCTGTGCTACTGAGCATTACACCAAGTTACCTTGCTCAGTTGCGTCAAAACGCTCACCCTTCAGCCGACAGACTGAACAAACTCAAAGCAGACATCGACCGTCCCTTGGCATCAATTCTCACACTCAACACTATTGCTCACACCATCGGTGCCGCCAGCGCAGGCGCACAAGCGGCGGTCGTATTTGGTAGCGAATGGCTCGGCGTATTTTCTGCGGTGCTAACTCTAGGCATTTTGGTGTTGTCGGAAATCGTACCGAAAACTATTGGCGCAACCTATTGGCGTCAACTTGCGCCAGCTTCTGCGGTGGTTTTACGCTGGATGGTGTGGGCGCTGACACCTTTCGTCTGGTTTTCAGAGCAGATCACCAAACGCTTAGCGCGTCACCATGAAGCGCCCAAAATGCGTGATGAACTCTCCGCAATGGCCATGCTGGCCAATGAAAGCGGTGAGTTTGCCGATGGCGAATCAAAAATACTCAATAACTTGTTGGCTATTCAGCACGTCCCTGTGACTCAAGTGATGACACCGCGCCCGGTTTTGTTTCGCGCCAGCGCGCAACTCACTATCGACGAGTTTCTCGTGCAACATAGAGATACGCCCTTCTCGCGTCCGCTTATTTATGGCGAAAGTAAAGAGGACATCATCGGTTTTGTACATCGCTTAGAGCTATTTAAACTGCAACAAAAGGGCCAAGGCAGTAAACGTTTGGAAGAAGTCATGAGGCCGCTTCATGCGCTGCTCAACAAAATGAGCTTATTAAAGGCGTTTGATCAAATGATGCAAAAACGGCTGCAATTGGCGTTAATCGTTGATGAATATGGCACAGTACAAGGCATTCTGACCTTAGAGGATATTTTTGAATACCTACTGGGTGAAGAGATCATTGATGAAGCAGATAAAACCACCGACATGCAGCAGCTCGCTTACCAGCGCTGGGAACGTTGGAAGAAAACACACGGCGTCATTGAAAACAGGGATGAGGAATAGTCGCCAATCTGCCTAAGTGTAGTTAACAATAGGAAAAGGGAAAATAAACTTATAAACTCACGCTTAATAAAGGTTAAATTAAATGCAAAAAATCCGATATCGAAACAAAGATATCGAATTTTTTGCACAATACACAACTTGCGGTTATGGATAGAGGCTCATGTAATACCTATGAAGGTAGTAACGAGTCTATGGTTTTTTAAAAGCAAATCTAACCAGCACAATAGCAATACCGAGCATTCCACCGAGTAACGTCGCTAAAACACAAATCAATGCCCGTTTCGGCCCTGCTTTTTCTTCAGGAACAACGGCTGGGTCAATCGTTTTAAAAGCAAATTCATCTTTAACTTCTGCCAGCATTAAACTTTTCATCTGCTCTTCAATCAACTGATAAAAAACAGACTGCATATCAACTAATTTGGTTTTTTCTAGTTGCTGCTCAAGATAACTAATATTCTGACGGGTTTCTGTCAATTTTTCATTTTTAATCCAATCATTTAAGTCTTTAACCAGCAATTCAACCCACTGCTGGGCTATAAGTGGTGAAAGATGGGTAATTGATACCTTTACCAACCCATTATCTTTCGCCTCTGAAACAGCAAAGATTTCTTTGAATGCTTTATGAGCCTCCCAATCACTAGGAGTAGAAGAGAGTGGAGGCTCAATTTTTCGGATCCATTGCTGTGTTTCTACGTCATAAAGAGCCGGGTCGATAACCATCTCACCAGATACACGATCCCAAGATTCAGCGGCCATTAGAGGCACAAGTAACTGATGGCGGTTGATAAAAGCATTGATAAACTGACGAGACTGCAATACAGCCAAAGACATCGCCTTATCTCCTGAGCGACCACTTCCTAGGTTAATGCCAGCTAAGGATGCCAATCCGCCCAGTTGCCCTGCCATTGACGCTAATCCACCACCACTATCTTCATTGGCAGCAACTAAACTCGCTTCCGCTTGATAGGTATTCGGTTTTGATAGCGCAACAATCACACCACCAACTGCAAAAACAGCCGTACATAACACGATGAGCAACTTACCTTTCCATAACGCCCCAAAAAGTTCTCGTAGGTCAATCTCATCATCTGAAACGCCTAACTTATCCATATGACTAAATATAGGTTGTTGTAACATTGGTTTATTCATAATCACACACTAGCAAACGTTGGCGCATTCAATACGCCAACATAAAAATGACGAAAACCCATTAATCTTTGATTGCGCTCCAAGCAACACCGATTTGGTACAGTATCTGAGTAGCAGAGGTTAAAGTACTTAGCCCATCTAAGTAATCGGTATCAATTGGAACCACTATCGTATCACTTGGCTCCAGTGGTTTTGATTTCCGGCTAAACCAGAAAGAATTATTTGGCAACATAACTGAACCATCAGCACGAATCACATAGATTCTATCAGTATCGGCTTGCTTTTTCGTTCCTCCAGCTGCGGATATATAATCTTCTATACTCATTCCCGGACGATAAGTATGATTCGAAGCAAATTGAACCTCACCCATGACACTGAGTATTGGTTGAAGAGCAGGCACGTATAACTTATCGCCACTCTCCAACATGATATTATTAGTACTATCACCCGCAACAGCTTGCTTTAAGTCGATAACCAACCGTCCAAGCGCCTCTGTTTTTTCTAACTCTTCAGCGATCGCCATGGCATCATTAGGGCTAGTGGTGTAGCTCGCTGAAGAGCTTTGACGGCGTAATGCTAGGCTAGCAATTTCCTGTTTCAACTGAACATTAAGTAACTTTAATCGCTCTTGCTCTTGGCGCTTTAAACTTTCACGACTAAATACCGCACCCGCAGGATAGGCAAATCGGGTAAAACCGCCAGCTCGAGCAATAACATCAGAGAGGGTTTCACCACGAGCAAAGGTGTACGTTCCAGGAAACTTAACCTCGCCTTGCAGCTCAATAGATAAATCGCGCTGCCAATCGGGTTGACGTTTTACCATGATCGAATCTTGAGCAACAAAATCAAACGACATGTCTCCATCGATTAGTTTGCGAGGGGAAATTGTATAGTGCTCGACATCAAAACTATCATTGACACGCTGAGAACGCGTTACTTCCGCCTGAGCAAGGTAGGCATGCTCAGCAAAGCCACCAGCAGCATCGATCAACGCCTTAAAGTTTACATCGTCAGGTAAAGGATAAACACCTGGATATTTAACTGCGCCGGTTACTTCGATAAGTTGAGCAGGAGAATCAAAGGTTGCCTGTGCTCTCAAACGCTCAATGATAGGTTCAAGTAATAACTCTCGGCTGCTTTTTTTAAGGCTATCACTCTTAGAAACCTTTTCTTCCCCTAAAAGATCAAGTTGACTAGTCGTGTCTAGTTCCATCAACGCACCTGTAGTTTGATCAACTACCTCAACAAACTTAGGTTTCTCCGTAGCGGCTACATCTACCTTTATATTTTTATCTTTGCGATACCAATATTCCAAATCAATACCATTATCAAAAATAAAAATTTGATCGCGAGCTTGAAGTGGCAAATTATCCGCAGATGAAGGCTGAGAGATCGCGTTAAGTAAACTGAATTGTTTTACTCTGAGCTTACGGGGAGCCACATCTTCTCTCACTAAAAGAGCGTAATGAAGATCGGCGGTTTCCTTTAAATCTTGTTCGATATCTTTAATCACATCATTTACTTTCATTCCAGGAACAAAAGAATAGGTACCTTGCCTAATGGCCTCCCCACGAACGGCAACCACATTACTAAAGCTTTGGTTAACAGGAGCTAGAGACACTTCATCCCCTGGTTGTAACATAAATGAACGGTGAGGTTGATTTAAAAAATCGAGGGTAATAAGTTCAACGCCATTAGTACTCACTCGTCGGACATTGACTAATGAAAGATAGGCATTAGGTAAAGCACCACCTGCCATTTTTAAGATGGATTCAAGAGTGGTTTTCCCTTTTAGCTCATATTTGGCAGGACGAATAATTTCACCTTTAACGGCAACACTTGCTTGTCTGGTGGGAATAAATAATGTATCACCCGCTTGCAACCGTATATCCTGTGAATTATCACCGTTAAGCAATAAATTATAAGCATCAAAATATTGAATGACCTTACCTTTGCGCTTGAGCTGGATGTTGCGCAAACTTCCACTCTCTTTAACGCCGCCACTTGCTACAATCGCTTGAGTGAGCGTAGTAAGCCCATTAACATTATAAGCACCTGGTTGAATTGCCTCACCAGCAATGTATATTTGAATCGTTCTGATACTTCCTAAAGAAACGACCGCCTCAACACCAATGAGCTTTCTTTCAACCAAACTTACAATGTATTGCTTAATTTCTCCAAATGTTTGTCCTGCAATGTATTCGGCACCCAACTCTGGGAAATCCACTTTACCATCACGATCGATAGTCACTGAATAGCGCTGATTGGATTTACCATAAAGCTGAACCAGTATTTCATCGCCAGGTGCCATTACATAATCTAAAGGGATTGGAAGATTATCCACTGGCGTAAAATCCATTGGAGTGCCAACAAATAAATCGTAACCAAATAGCGGAAGTTCAGATTCATCAGATTCTTTTAAGTTTAACGACTCAACATTCGAATTCTCTTGAATGGAAGTTGCTCTTTTCGGCTCAGCAATTTTTTCTTTTCCATTTACTCCGTTTGATTCAGATGCTGAAGAGATAGTATTTAAATCAAACCCATACTGCTTTGCTAACTGCTCTTGCTGGGCCTTTGGAAGCGATTTAAATTGAGATATTTGCGCTGCTGTTGGAGTAAAACTTAACGCAGTGCTTGGCAAAATAGCCACAAACACCAGCAGGAAAGAGTTAAAGAAAAAATTACACTTCATCATTTTATGCTAGCCATCATCTTTAATTAGTTATTTTTATCTAAAAGAGCTACGTTAAAATCGAAATTCGTAGTTCGACCAATAATTCGTCTGACTACTTTCACTTTGCTCTCTGTCCACACCAAAGGTAAGTCTTCCACTCAACGCTGGGAGTCGATAACTTACCTGATACAATTCTTTGCCCTGCTGTTGGTACTGTGTTTGCTCTTGATATGTCGCTTCTATTTGATGGTCATTCGCTAACTGCACGTAACCAGATACAGACCAACCATCTTCCACTAAATAGCTATTTCTCATGAACTTATCATTGAATAACTTCATGTCTGTCAAGACATGTAAATCATCATCACGACCTTGTTGTCGTTCAATAACCAAACGAAAAGAGTATTTATCGAAGGGTATAAAACCAGACCAACCAAACAATAATGCCCCAAGCTGAGAGGCTCTAAGATCCGAAGCAACTTCAACATAGACGCTATGATAAAAATCACAAACGCTAGGTAGCGATAACTTAGCATCGAAGGTTACTTGCTCATCTAGATAATCACTGTCATCAATAGGTTTCAGCCACTGATGGTAAGTAAGGCCATATTCCAGTATAGAAAATGGCTTACTTATTAATCGAGAAGACCATTGGTATTGGTAAATATCATCAACATCACTGACTAATGTTTCCAAACTCCAAACACCCAACCAGTTATTTTCGCTCGTATAGCTAAGGCTAATCTCAGGTACCGACTCGTGTGTATTCAATACCAAATTATGCTGCCAACCTTGTCCCCACCAGCGAGGCAAAGTACCAATGCTAAAAACCCACCCACCAGTATTAAGCGCTAAGTAACTGTCTTGCCAACGGATATCGCGATCTTCACCATCATCAGAATACCCTGTCGTTAGACGAAAAGCGTAATGCGGCTTAAGCATTTCATAGCTAGCATAAGCGCCCCAATGATCATTACTCTCTCGACCAAAAGCATTATTTACCAATGGTTCGCTATTTATAATTACGGCAAATTTGCGATTTCCGCGTTCTAACTGAGCGGCTTGATAACGGTATTTGATATGAGAATATTCAGAATTTAAAGAGGAAGAAAGAACATTAAACTGAGATATGGAACTATCTAACATCGACCAGAGCATTGGAAAGTGATTGGTAGGGCTATTGACCCTCCCTGAATCTGACAGAGCCGCAAGATCTGAGCGAACAAAAGGATCGGATGTTTCTAACCATGGGGAAGCAAAAGCTTGCTTGCAAACAATGCAGCCCCCTAAGAGCACAACCAGTGATTTCATCATCCATCCATTATTAACCACTGCAAAGTCCTAAATGCTAATATTATTAAATAAACTAAAGTGGACACTGGCGCGTAGCATACTAAATACATCATACCTACTCAACTAATTCATAATGACTGCATTTATATTAAAAAAATGAATACAATTAAATGGGATATCACTCTTTAAAACACTCAATGACTATTGATAAACTTTTACTTTGGTGTCTATTTTGCATACCATGTCAATAGGTGTGCTTATGCATTGCCGACATCGATGTTTTTATTTGTAAATTTACAAGGATATACTATGAAAAAAATTGCATTAGCGGCATTAGTTGCTTTGAGTTTATCAAGTACAGCGTTTGCTGAAGAAGCTGCGGTAGCTGCAGGAGCAGAAGGTGCATCAGCCGCTGCTACTGGCGCTGTTGCTACATCAGGTATCGTAGCTGGTGCCCTTGCTGTTGCTGTTGTAGCAGTTGTTGCTGCATCAGACAGTGATGGGACAACAGGCACTGACGGCACAACAAACTAAGTTTGATCCTACAAACATCCTTAACTTTGTTAAGGATGTTTTTTATGCTTACCAGAAACAACAACTTACTGACATAAAACGGATAATATCGATGTCGAGCAAAATAAAAACGGCGAAACCTCTGATCTCGGCTCTGCTGTCTTTGGGATTAATGACCGCTAGTGGCTGTTCAACTAAGTTTTCTAGTATTAATGATTCGATTAAATTTGCCGCATTCGGCGTCGATAATGTGACATTAACCAAGCAACAAATCGAGCAGATCCCTTATTTAAGCAGCTACGTGACTATCAACGATAAAGCACAAATTTTCATGGTATTGGCATTCATTGATATACATCCAACTTCAGGTAAAAAACAGTATAAATGGCTCTCTTCTGACAGTGCAATGATCGTTACTGAAAATGGTAGAATCATCAAAACAATCAATATGCCGACCGCAAACCTTTACAGCGTATTGCCTCTAAAAAACTTCCCGTCTTTAACCAACGATAATCAATGGCAAGCCCAATACGATTGGCAACCTGAGTATCAATTCGGTCAACGAGCCACCATATCAACTCGTCAAGTCGCCACCGAATATATCGAATCAGTACTGTGGCAAGAAAATACAAGTGTGTGGCAAGAAAACGTTCAGTTCGATAAAAGTGGTAAAAGCATGAGCAACACTTTCTGGGTTGATAGAAACGGCAATGTCGTTAAGTCCTCACAATGGTTAATTCCTGATGCCTTAAAAATCGACATGGAAATATTAAAACCTTACAAACCTCAGTAATTATAGGCTGTCATTTATGAATTATTGTCTTCTAGCACTATTTATGGCTGCTTTTTCAGCAAGCGGCTTTGCTTCCGTGTTAACGATACACTTACCCGATGAAAAAAAAGTACTTGAATATAGCCAACCAGAACGGCTGGAAAAAATATTCACTGACATTATTAACCAACAAAAAACCGTAGAAATGGCTTATAACAACCCAAACGGACCACTCGCTGCATTAACCACTTATCCATTGAACAATATGCTTTTTAATCAAGATAAAGCGAGCGAAGTGGAAAAAATAAAACAAACCTTACTTCAACGTTTAACTGCCTACACACATGATCATCCAAAATCTAAAGCAAGCATTGCTTTATTGAATGAGCAAATCAGTCGTTGGAATGTTGGTTATCGTGAATTCATCAATCTTGATTATGATGTAATACGGATCGCACCGAAGAACAACCCTCAGCTAGAAGGCAATTTCGAGATAATTACGCCCAAAAGGCCCAAAACAGTTCGTATTGAAGGGTTACTTTTCTCTCCGGTCACTAAACCGTTTATTGGTGGATTAACTGTCGCAGATTACCTTAACCAAACAACATTATTATCGAGCGCCAATAACAGCAATGTCTGGGTGATTTATCCTGATGGTCATGCAAAACAAGCGGGATATGCCTACTGGAATGATGAACAAACTCTCCTAGCACCGGGTAGCGTCATTTTCGTAGGATTTAACAGCTCAAACGCTCAGTTATTAGGTTTCGAAAGCGAGATTGTTTCGCTACTTCGGTCAAGAAAAGGCTTTTTATGAAACCTCAATATTCTTCATTTCTTATTTCGTCTTTAAGTCTGATCTCTGTTAGTTATGCATCGATTGCCCTAGGCAACACGAATGATTGGAAACCATCACAAATGGACTTTGGTGGTACTGGTCTAATGCAAATGCCTTCAGGCCGCATGGCAGAAGAAGGTGAATTTAATATCGGTGTCAGTTTTAATAACGACTACCACCATTACGTTGCTTCGATGCAAGTGATGCCATGGCTTGATGCGACAATTCGTTATACCCGCTTACCCGATGTTCTCTATAATTCAAATCCAGACTACAGCGGCGATAACCTGTATACAGACAAAGGTATGGATTTTAAAGTTCGCCTCATTGAAGAAAGCTACTGGCTACCAGAAACATCTATTGGCGTGCGCGATTTTGGTGGTACTGGTATGTTTGACGGTGAGTTTGTCGCTGCAACTAAACGTTTTGGCAACCTTGATTTCACACTGGGTATCGGCTGGGGATACATAGGGCAAAGTGGCAACGTCAGTAACCCGGTTTGTAAAATAAGCGACCGATTTTGTAACCGACCGAGTGATTATAAAGACAAAGGTGGCACAGTTGATTTTGAGCGTTGGTTTAAAGGCTCTGCTGCGCTATTTGGTGGCATTGAATACCAAACACCTTACGATCCACTGCGAATTAAAATTGAGTACGACAGCAACGATTATTCTGAAGATTGGCCACAAGTAAGAGCCAACTCTGATATGACTCAGCATACACCTTGGAATGTTGGTATTAATTACCGCTTAGGTGATTGGGGAGATGCGAAGGTCAGTTATCAACGAGGCAATACACTAACGTTAGGTTTTAATTTTTATACCAACTTTAATCATATGAAAGCAAGTTGGTTGGATGCGCCAAAACCCAAGGTTCAAGCGTCTCCCACATCCAATAATTGGCAGAAAGCATCAACAGAACTGTTACACAATGCTGGCTATCAGCAAAATACCATTGCGGTTTCTGATACCAAAGTTATCGTAAGTGGTGAACAAGTTAAATACCGTGACAGAGATGAAGCACTTGAACGAGCCGCAGCCGTTTTAACTCATTACGGTAGTGATGACATTACGGAATTTCACATCATAGAACAAAACAATGGTGTCGCATTAACTGAAACCATAATTAATAGAGAAGACTATATCTCGGCAGCCAATTATAACCAACTTGGGCTTACTCCTCAGTCTACTTTCGATAAATATCAAGAACCGACCCCAACATTTTCTTCTATAGTGGCTCAATCTATCAAACATTGGGATTACGGTTTATCACCGTCACTACAACAATCTCTTGGTGGACCGGAAGCTTTCTATTTATTCAGCCTAGGCCTGAGCGCGCACTCCAACTATTGGCTCACGCCTAAACTTGAACTTGGCGGCGCGATCTACATCAACATTATCGATAACTACGACAAATTCAATTACGGTATTGATAGCCCACAGTCACCACATGTTCGAAATGAAGCGACACCTCGAGTTCGTACGATGTTCCGTAGCTACGTACAAGATCCCGTGCGTCTGAGCCAATTACAGCTAACTTGGTTTGAACAGCCAACAGAGAGTATCTACACACAAGTTTACGGCGGATATTTAGAATCGATGTTTGCTGGTGTGGGTAGCGAAATATTATATCGCCCCATGAACTCTAACTGGGCTCTAGGATTGGATATGAACTACCTCAGTCAGCGTGAAGCTGATTCTTGGTTTGGGATTTATTCAGATAATTACTTCTACTACAATGGTGTAAATCCAGACTCTCAGACTTGTATTAATAACCCAACAAGTTGCCGAGCTTATGTGTTAAACCAAGGTACGACAGGCCACCTAACCACCTACTATACCCCTGACTGGTCGTTTCTTAGTAATACGCTATTTAAAGTTAGTGCAGGCAAATTCTTAGGGGGAGATATTGGTGCCCGAATTGATTTTTCTAAACAATTCAAGTCGGGTGTGATTGCTGGTGTTTATACGGTATTTACAGACTTAACCGCTGATGAGTATGGCGAAGGAAGCTATAACAAAGGATTCTATGTCTCAATTCCTTTTGACATCATGACAGTGAAGCCATCAACGAACAGAGCAATATTAAATTGGGAGCCAATCACTCGCGACGGTGGGCAAATGTTGAGAAAGAAACATCAATTATATGATAGAACAGATGCCCGCTCTCCTTGGGTACAAAGGCCCAATACATCGCAGTAATGGCCTGTCAATGCAAGGCAATGTGGCAAAATACACACGGCGTCATTGAAAACAGGGATGATGGGAGCTTTAGCTCTAATGCCGATCAGTTAAGACTTTAATCGGCAGATCAGTTGAATGATCCTACCTTTATGTAAAAATCCGATAGACCTTGTTTATCGGATTTTTTATGCACGTTTCTCAAGCCCTCGATATCATCAACAGTTATAAACCCAATCAAGTTGAAACGCTCGCAGACCTCTTGCCCATTGAGCTCATCAATAGTGCTTATGAGCTTACGGATACCGTTACTCTAAGAAAACGAAAGCTCACTTTAGAGTCGATGGCATGGTTACTGGTTGGCATGGCTATCTATTATAACGATAAATCCATGGCTGACATTGTCAATATGCTCGATATTGTTGACCGCACAGGTAAGCCATTTGTTGCTCCAAGTGCATTAACACAGCGAAGAAAAAAGGGCTGATTTATGAAGTCGTGAAGAAAAAGCCAAGCCGATACCCTAGAAAATACAATGCCGCTCACCTTAAGTGAACGGCATTAGTGCTTTAGCTCCCATTTTTCTACAAACTCACACCAATATTGCTCACGCCTTCGTCGCGTAGCTCTTGGCGTAGGTCTTTAATCAAATCAATATCTCGCTCTACGGCTTCACGCAGAGGGCGGAAAATAGCCCACTGCACATCCCATTCGGCGCAGACCGCTTCATTTTGTTTTTGATTGTCGTTGGTGATCTCTTCGCCCGTTTGCGCTTCTTCTAACTGCGCCACCGTGAGCACCGACACCTGACTGATTTTTTGCATGTTTTCATACAGATAATCGCGATCAAGCAGGCCGTGAAGTAGGTGAGACAAAGCCACACACGCATCAATTGCTGGGTACACAGCGTAAACATCAAAATCTTCTGAGCTTGGAATGATCTCTTCCAACTTCTCCAATTGGTTCTCGAAATTGATTTTGGCACTTTTTACCGTGAGCAATTCCCAAACACTGTCGAGAATATCTCGATATACTCGCGTGTGAGCAAATTCAGTATTGTCGCAAAACATGGCATAGTTCGGGTACATACGTTCACACAAACACGCCATAAAAGTAATTTGTTGCCAAGGTTCAAATTTCTCAAGACGAACCTGCAGAGGGTTTTGTAGCATAATCACTCAATCGCAGCAGAAAAAGACAGCGGAAGTGTACTTGATAACCAACAGGGAAAAAAGCAAAGCCGATGAACAATTTCACTCATAAACTCTATATTCTGACCGAACACAACGATATTTATCGACAAGCGATTGAACAGGCGCAGTTGAGCGGCTTAGCCATCACTGACGATCGCAGCGAAGCAACCATTTTGCTGGCCGCGCCACCACTGGCGGCAAAGTATTTGGACGATTTTCCGCAACTGGAATGGTTGCACTCGGAATATGCAGGCGTCGACACCTTAATGTCGCCACAACTTCGTCAAGATTATGAGCTCACCAACGTTAAAGGCATCTTCGGCCAGCAAATTGCTGAATACGTTCTGGGCAACCTGATTGCACACTTTCGCCACTTTGCTTGCTACGCGCAGCAACAAGCGGCCAAACAGTGGCAGACCCACCCTTATCAATCGATCAATGATAAAACCATGGTGATCCTCGGCACAGGCTCGATTGGCAGCCATTTAGCGAAAGTAGCCAAAGCCTTTGGCCTACACGTGATTGGCGTCAACCGCACTGGCATCCCAGCCAAAAACGGGAGTTTTGATAAAACCTATCACATTAACGAGCTTGCTACTGCCCTCGCTCACGCGGAGGTTGTGGTCAGTACGTTACCCAACACGCCGCACACTAAAGGCTTGCTCAATCAAAGTACGTTGAGCCATTGCCACAATGCATTGCTGTTTAATGTCGGGCGCGGTAAAAACCTTGTTGAGAGTGATTTGATTGCATTGATTGAAGAGGGGCACATTCAACACGCCTACCTCGATGTATTTGAAAAAGAGCCATTAAGCGAAGATCACCCGTTCTGGACGCACCCTGCCATTAGCCTTACCCCGCACATCGCGGCAGTGAGTTTTCCTGAGCAAGTGGTGGAGATTTTCACCCGTAATTACGGCTTGTGGCGCGACGGGTTCCAACTTGAAAACAGAATTGATTTTGAAAAAGGCTATTAGGTCAAATAGCGGTTAATAATCGGCACTAAGCCTAGGGAAACCTTAACTCAATGTTACTATAGACACGCAAACCACTTGCCATTGCTGTCGAGAATACACTGCCGCATCGAACACGGGTTAATGCGGTAAAACAGGAACGGTATCGCCTAATGACACAAGGAGCAAATCATGCCTTCAGCCATCACTTCGTGGCTACAATCACTGAACATTAATTTAGAACAACTGCTGCCGATTGCTGAAGCACTTGGGCTTATCGCGCTTATTTCTATCGTTATCCATTTAGTGTTGCACCGAGGGGTGAGCCTATGGCTACAGCGGCGCACAACCAACGCACAAGTTTTACAAAACATTCTGTTTAGCAAAAAGCTTTTCAGCCGCTTTGCCTTGTTAATTCAAGGGATTGTCATTTCAATCCAAACTCAGTTATGGCTTAGCCACGCCAGTGCGACTTACGAACTGCTGCATACATTGACCTTACTGTGGATTATCCTGTTTGGCCTGTTAAGCAGTTACGCTCTGCTCAATGTGGTGGAAACGTTACTTTATCGCAGCGCAACCAGCCGTAACATTCCGCTCAAAGGCATTATTCAAAGCATCAAAATCATCGCATTTGTTATCGCCGCACTGTTTGCGACGTCGATTTTAATTGGCAAATCGCCAGTGCTACTGCTGAGCGGTTTAGGTGCGATGACGGCGGTCATCATGCTGGTATTTAAAGACCCGATTTTAGGATTAGTGGCGGGGATTCAGCTTTCCGCGAACCAAATGCTAAGCGTCGGTGACTGGCTCGAAATGCCCAAATATGGCGCAGACGGTAACGTCATCGACATTAGCCTGACCACAGTCAAAGTGCAGAACTGGGATAAAACCATCACCACTATTCCGACTTATGCCTTGATCTCTGATTCGTTTAAAAACTGGAAAGGGATGCAAGAATCAGGCGGCCGACGCATTAAACGCAGCGTATTAATTGATGCCAATAGCATTCACTTTCTGACGCCAGAAGAGCAAAGCTACCTACGCAAAGCACAACTTTTAGAGCCCTACTTGGCCGAGAAAGAACAAGAACTCAACGCCTATAATCAGATGAGCCAACTCGATTTAGCCTGCCGCATCAATGGCCGCCGCTTAACCAACATTGGCAGTTTTCGTGCCTATCTAGAACGTTACTTGCGTAACCATCCCCAAATTCACCAAGGCATGACATTAATGGTGCGCCAACTGGCCCCCACGCACGATGGCGTCGCGCTGGAAATCTATTGTTTCACCAATACGGTCGTGTGGGTCGAGTATGAAGGTATTCAGTCCGATATTTTTGACCACATTTATGCCGTGCTTCCTGACTTCGGCCTGCGCGTTTCGCAAGCACCAACAGGGAGTGACTTTCAAGCACTCGCAAGGTAAACATGACATTGCCTGAATTTCCTCCCCCTAATGGGGGAGGTTTAATCGTAAAGTGATCGAGAAGGGTTACAGTTTAAAGCGGTTAATTTCTTGTTGAAGCTCTTTAGATAAGCTAGAAAGCAATTCAGCTTGTTGGGAAGCTTCTTGCGCTTCTTTTGCCAGTTCATCAGACACGTCACGTATACCTTGGGTATTACGCGTAATTTCCTCTGTGACTGACGCCTGTTCTTCTGCGGCGGTTGCAATTTGGGTTGCCATATCGCTGATCGTACCGACCGCTTCACCAATTTTCACTAAGCTTTGCGCGGCCACGTTAGCATCTTCCACGCTACTTTCGGAAAGCTTGCTACTCTCAGTCATGATGTTCACGGCCTGAGTCGTGGTTTTCTGCAAGGTTTCAATCGTCTGTTGAATCTCTTGCGTCGAACTGTGCGTCCGTTGGCTAAGTACCCGAACTTCATCCGCTACCACCGCGAATCCACGCCCTTGCTCACCCGCCCTTGCCGCTTCAATCGCCGCATTCAGTGCCAGTAAGTTGGTTTGCTCAGCAATGCCCTGAATCGCTGACAAGATCGTATTGATGTTTTGTGCGTGCTGGTTCAAGTTCTCAATGACCTCTTTGGCTACCGTCATCTCTTTCGACAACTCACTGATCGACTGTTGAGTATTTTTCACCTGCTCAACGCCGTGGTTAGAAATTTTCACCGTATCCAAAGAGGTAGCCGCTGTATTATCTGCATTGCCTGCAATCTCTTGCGTGGCGGCTGCCATTTCGTTAATCGCAGTGGCCACCATGTTGATTTCATCTTGTTGCACCATAATGCGTCGGGTACGCTCATGGGCTTGCGCTGCGGTGTTTTCTGCTTGCAGTGTTAACCCTTGCGACACTTCATGGAAGCGCTTGATCATGCCGTGCATATTACCGACGAACTGATTAAAGTTATTCGCCAGTGCGCCTACTTCATCTTGATAACGTGGTTCAATGCGCTGCGTAAGGTCAGCATCACCGTCTGCAATTTCCGCTAATGCTTGGGAGACTCGGCCCAAGTCACGCAGTAAGAAGCCAACCAATGCCGAAAACACGATCACGACCAAAATTGTAATGGCGACTGATATCGAGGTTAATTGCATAAAGAGAGCGCCAATATTGGTGTACTCCACCTCTTTATCGAGCTCAATGCCGAGCACCCAGTCAGTCTCAGGAACGGCAGTAAAGAATAATAATTTTTCGACATCACCAACCATCACGGTTTGTATTTTGTTCTCTGCCATTGAGCGGTCGATGACTTGCTGCGTTAGGTTAGGGCTATAAGAAGCCAGCGGTTTGAGAATCAAATCTTTATTACGGTGTGCAACAATTAACCCTGTATCACGGTTGATCAACATAGCGTTTGATTTTGCCCCTGCATCAATCGCAATGACATCCTTCACCAATTGATCAATTAACACATCAGCACCAATAACGCCCCAAAACTGTCCGTCTTTCTTAATCGGTTCAGCGAGCGTTACCATCAAAGCGCCCGTGATCGCATCAGCATAGGCGGCAGTTAATATCGTGCCGGAGCTATTTTTCGCTTCTTGATACCATCCTCTTGTCCGAGGATCATAGCTTGCATTGTCTGCACCTCGAGACGGAATAGAACGGTGCATGGTGCCTTGCTCAGTGCCGAAATAGAGTAAATCAAACTGTGCGCCTTGCTGAGCTTGCTGTAAAAAAGGCAGTGAATCTTCCTTCATCGTGTGAGGGATCACCGCGCTAATAACTTTGCTACGAACATCCAACCATTGGGTAATCGAACTCGTTGCCGATTTCGAGATACCATACACCCTTTCCTTGATGCCACTCTCCGTTTCATCTTTCAATAAATTTGCCGACAGTAACGTCAACACCACCGCCATCACAATAACAACAAGCAAACTTGTCATTATCAACTTACCTTTTAACGATAGATTCACAACTCACCCCCATTGGTGAAATAGATTAGGTTTTGTTTGTAAGAATCGTCCACTACACATGTACACTTTGCACTCATACTGCGTCGTAATTAACCGACAAAAAGTCCAAGCCACAATCTAAGCCACAAAGCGTTATCGTTTAGTTGCTAATGGATACAAATCTTTTACACCTATTAAAAGTAAGTTACTGCTATTAACAATGCAATTAACACGGCAAAACATTGCGCTCAATCTATCACCTCATAACCTAAACTGCGCAACGTAGCAGCAAAAGCTTGCTTTGTGGTGGGCTCTCCATGAATCAAATGAATTTGCTTAGGCTTAGTCGCAATGCCCTCAATAAAGCGCAACAAATCGGCTTGGTCGGCATGGGCAGAATAACCCGACATACTGTGAACCTGTGCATTCACAAGCACGTCATCGCCATCTATCATCACCGAGTGATCGCCTTGCGCAATTGCTCGGCCCAGAGTGCCTTGAGCTTGGAAGCCCGCAAAGATCACATCGGTTCTTTTATCAGGCAACAGCGCTTTTAAATAGGCCATCACTCGGCCACCTTCACACATGCCAGACGCGGCCACCACAATCGCCGCTTCCCCTGTTGAGGCTAAACGGTTGACCAATGCTTGATGGCTTCGATAATCTTGAACGGTAATACACTGTTCAAACGCAAGCGGATGCCTTTGTGCATCCAAACGCTTTTTCGCCTCTTTTCCCCACAATTTTTTAAACTTTCGGTAAGATTTCGTCACCTGTTGCGCCATGGGTGAATCTAAAATAATCGGAATATTGCCATCGATTTCACCGCTGAAGATCAATTGTTCAATATCAAATAGCAGCTCTTGTGTTCGGCCCACACTGAATGCTGGAATTAAAATGGTGCCACCGTCTTGTAAAGAACGGTTGATGATGTCCTTTAAGCGCTGCGCCCGCAGCTGCACATTGTCGTGGATTTTGTTCGCGTAGGTTGATTCAATCAGCAGATAATCAGCGCGAGGCGGAGAGACTGGGTCTGGCAATAACGGTGTGTTGCTGGGACCTAAATCCCCTGAAAACAGGACAATTTCATTATTTGGCAGTTTCACTTCAATAAACACTGACCCTAAAATATGGCCCGCAGGCGTAAAGCGAAAATAAGTATTGTCTAAATCACGAGAAATACGCTGCCACACGCCATAATTCACCGGCTTTATTTGTTTATTCAGCCTTTCTAATATTCTTGTACGCTGTGCTTGCCCTAAGCCAAATTGAAGCTTTAAACCATCTTCTAACATTAATGGGAGTAATTCTGCGGTAGCGGGTGTGCAATAAATAGGCTGATGAAAACCAGCCGCTAATAACCAAGGTATACGGCCGATGTGATCAATATGCGAGTGAGTTAACAACAACGCCTGCAGATGAGTTAATGGAAAATCAATCGCCATTGGTCGGCTATCACGCCCTTGGAATAAGCCGCAATCAACCAAAATCCCTTTCTTCCCAAGCCTCAGCTCATGACAAGAGCCCGTGACGGTCTCTTTTCCACCGTGGTGGATGATCTGCATGTTCAATCCTTTCATTTTTTATGGAGTCATTGAATCGATAGTGCGCGCTATTTATTCATCACAACATACGGTCTGTTAAAAAATTCGTCGCAGCTGGCAAAGTTTCATTCTAACCGATGTATAGGCCACTAATATTTTTGCCCCAAAACACAAAAGGGTTCATCACAATATGATAAACCCTTTTTTGATACCGTAATCTAATTTGATTAGTACGTCACTAAGCTCTCTTCTGGAATTTCTCCTGAATTGTTCCTCTTCCACACCAAATCACAAATACCATCACTAGGGGTAAAACCTGTCGGTGCTTCAAGCAGCAGCTCACGGATCCGCTCATGATCAAAGTTATGGCAAGCAATATCGAGCTCTTCCAAAAGATGCATGTATTGAGGTAACGGTAAGTTCACTTCTGTCGCAGTCATGATTCGTTCATGAGCCGTTTGTTCGACATTATCGCCAATAAGAAGCTCTTCGAATAACTTTTCACCTGGACGTAGGCCTGAGAATTCAATTGAGATATCACCATAAGGATTTTCTTCATTTTTAACTTCAAGGCCAGATAAGCGGATTAGATTTTCCGCAAGATCAATAATCTTGACTGGTTCACCCATATCCAAGACAAATACATCGCCCCCTTTACCCATTGCTCCAGCTTGAATTACCAACTGGGCCGCCTCTGGAATCGTCATAAAATAGCGAATAATATCAGGGTGAGTTACCGTTAATGGCCCACCTTTCAAGATTTGCTTCTTAAATAACGGGACAACAGAACCTGATGAACCAAGAACATTACCAAAGCGCACCATACAAAAACGAGTGCCATCACTTTTCATTTTCTCTTGTTCAGCTAAGGCTTGAAGGCCTAATTCTGCCATGCGTTTTGTCGTACCCATCACATTAGTCGGTCTGACGGCTTTATCAGTCGAAATCAACACAAATGATTCAACTTTAGCTTCAATCGCCGCTTTTGCAGTGTAGTAAGTACCAAACACATTATTACGTACCCCTTCAACCACATTGTATTCCACCAAGGGTACGTGCTTATAGGCAGCGGCATGATAAATGGTTTGGACTGCAAAACTTTTCATCACCACGGACAAGCGGTTGATGCGTTGAACAGACCCTAACAGTGGGATAATTTCAACATCGAGCCCTTTTTCTTTTGCAAGCAGATGTAGCTCACGATCTATTTGGTACAAGCCAAATTCAGACAATTCGAACAGGATAAGGGCTTTCGGTTTACATGAAAGAATTTGACGACACAATTCAGAACCGATCGAACCACCAGCACCGGTCACCAGCACGACTTTGTTTTTTATATTGGCTTCCATCAGTGACTGCTGTGGTGTGACTGCATCCCTACCGAGCAAATCTTCTATCGCAACATCTTTCAATTCATCAATTGTTGCCTTGCCTTCTACAATGTCTTTCATATCCGGCACCGTGAGCACTTCAGCAGAAAGAGGCACTAGAGCATCTAAAATTTGCTTACGACGCGCACGCGACGCACTCGGCACCGCTAATAGAATTTGATGTACATTGTGTTTATCAACGGCAGCAGAGGCCTCTTTGAGATTCCTTACCGATAACCCCATGATCACGGTATTTTCAAGAGTCGAATCTTCATCAATAAAACCCACGACTTTATGGGTTTCAGATGAACGCAACGCCCAAGCCAGTTGCCTACCAGCAGAACCGGCACCATAGATAAGAACGTTTTTCTTCCCTTTGCCATTAACTTGCGCAACTAGTACACGAACAATGAGCCGCGAACCACCACATAACAAACAAAGAAAGGTGCCATAGATAATAGGCACTGAACGCGGTATTGACGCATCAAAATAAAACGCAAGTATCGCAACCGTTGCCGCCGAGATTGCCGTACCAGCACTCACCACCGCTAGCGCATGAAAAGTCAAATAACGAAGCACAGCACGATATAGCCCAAGTCGCGTATAGACAAAAAGCGTCACCGCTAACGTACCTAGAACTACATAACGGGTAGAGACATCATCAAATGACTGAATATTACCAATACGAGTCCAATACGCAGCATAAAAAGAAGCAATGATAAAAAACGTGTCTATACATACGCTGATAATGCGTTTGTTAAACCTTGAGAGGTTCCAGATAAAATTAAGCCTAGCCATGTTATTTCTCTAATATAAACCAACGCCAGTATTGTACTGGCGTTGGTTTAAAAAGTCTTTGTAGATAAATTGAAAGCAGTGTTACTTCACAGCATCACCACTACCACTGCCCGTTGCTGTCATTAATATGTACTTGAAGTAATCTTTTAGCGTCAAGGTATCAATCATCTGCTTATCTGTTTTTGCCAATAGCTGTGGTGTAGACATATCAATATTTTGCACCTGAGCAAGGCCAGTGATACCGGGTAGAACATCATATACCCCTAGTGCATCACGTTCTTTAATCAGTTCTTCTTGGTTGAACAAATTTGGACGCGGACCCACCAAGCTCATTTCACCTTTCACCACGTTAATCAACTGAGGTAATTCATCGAGCTTGGTTTTACGAAGAAAAGCACCGAGTTTAGTGATTGATGCATTGCTCGCCAAGTGGCTTGCTACGGACTTGGTTTCTACCGACATAGTACGAAACTTAATCAACTTGAATGGCTTTTTATTTCTGCCTACTCGAGTTTGCACAAAAATCGGCGAACCTGTGTCAAAGAGGCCAATAATGGTGACAATCAATAGCACTGGCCACAGAAACAGCAAACCAAAAAAGGCTGCTAGGAAATCTAAAAGACGAATCATATATTACCACTGTTATTTTTTGCCTGAAGAAAGGCTTCTGCCGTTTTTTTAAAGCCTTCCTCTAACGTTTGAGGAGGTGTCCAATCTAATGTTTTTTTCGTATGAGTAATATCCACCTGTAATGAACCAAGCAGTCTATCCACAACATCTTGCTTACCAAATACTTTTCCAGCAAGTTTATAACACCACTTTGGAACTGGCAGCTGCCATGTCGATTTGCCCAGGGACAAAGCCATCTGCCTAACCATCTCAGAGGTAGAAACATCATGATCATCAGAAACTAAAAAAACTTGATTAGCTGCTTTGGGATGCTCAATACAAGTAACGATAAGATCAACCAAATTATCGACAGATACCAAACTACGCTTATTGTTGGTGACACAACCAAACGGTAATGGAATACCTTTTGAAACTAAGTTCATCAGAGAAGCGAAATTGGCTTTTACGCCTGGTCCATAAACTAAGGTTGGCCGGATAACCACAATTTCCATCCCTGTCTCTTTGCCAATTGCAAACAGTGCTTGTTCAGCTTCTGATTTAGAGACACCATAATCATCTTCTGGTGCATGTAGATCAAATGAAGTAAAGGGTTTATCTCGCTTCGTTCCTTCACCATTGACTTTGATGCTGCTGATAAAAATGAAACGTTTGGCTCCGGCTTGCGCAGCTTGACGAGCAAGATTCGCCGTTCCATGAGTATTGACTTCACGATAAACTTCTAATGAATTATTCATCACATGAACTCGAGCAGCACAATGCACAATAATATCAATATTGTTTAAAGCCGGAGTAAAGTCAGCCCTGGAATTAATATTGGTTACTATTTTTGCTTCAGGAAAAAGCGGATTTAAAGAACGTAATAGAGGCACTACGATAACTTTTCTATGTTGAAGCTCTTGCATTAAGCTCATGCCTAGAAAACCCGTGGCACCTGTTAATAATATTGTCACTTTATGCTCCCTACAAATTACGATAGATGAACAAATGAGTATCAACTACATCATTTATGTCAAATGCCTTCTCAGCTAAACGTCTGCCGTTAGCCGCGAATGTTCTTCGTAACGGTTTATCATCTACTAATTTAATGATCGCATCAGCCAGAGAACTTGCAGATCTAGCTGGAACAAGTAATCCTGTTTCATTTTCTATTATCGCATCCCTGCATCCTGGCACATCGGTAGTTACAACAGCCCTTCCACATGCTGCTGCTTCAATCAGGCTTTTTGGTAAACCCTCACGATAAGAAGGTAATACCATGATATTGGATTGAGCAATAGTCACGTTAATATCATCGCTGTAACCCCAGTGCTCCAAAATCCCAGAAGACACCCATTCTTCTATTTGCATTGGCAATAAAGATTTAGGATTCCCAAGATCAACATCTCCAACTAACACCATGCGGACATCAGAGCGTTTTGCTTGAATTATTTTAGCCGCTTCTGCGAACTCTATAACACCTTTATCAATAAGTAACCTAGCCACGAGCATAACGACAGGCTTATCAATCGGTTCTTCTTTTACAATATATGTTTCAAGATTAACACCCGAGCCACGAATAAGCTCGACCTGCCTATCAGAAACAGCACCAATTTTAAGTAAAATATCTCTGTCCGATGTATTCTGAAAAATTACTTTTTGTGAGCCTAATAATGCAGTGCGATAGAGGCAAGAAATGAAAAACCTTAGAACCCGAGCCTTAACACCACTAGCAATAAATATAAAACCTAACCCTGAAATAGAAGAAACTCTTCCTTTAACCCGCAAAAAGCGTGCTAGTAAGTTTCCATATAGGACAGGCTTTATTGTTATACAATGAGTAATATCTGGTTTTATATGTTGCAAAACTATAAATAAAGAAATTAAAGCCTTCAACTCACTAAAAATACCCACTCCACTCCTAGAAAGTGGTATAGGATGTACTCGTAAGCCCAGACCTTCGAGCATTTCTCTTTTATCAGTAGTAGAGCAGGCTATATGAACTTCATAGCCCTGGCTAATAGCTGCAAGCGCAATTGGCAAACGGTGAGATACAAAAAACCAATCAACGTTGACTATAAAAAGTAATTTCTTCATGAGTGATTTTTTTCATACCAAGCTTGAAACATTAATATATTCCAAAGTAAATAGGACCAGTTACGCTCTTCACTTTGGTGTTCTCTCCAAAGTTTAGTTACGACTTCAACATGGAAAAAACCTTGCTTTCTAATTTTATCTTCACAAAGCAGATCTTCTGCCCAGTCTTTCAAGCCTTCACGTAACCATTTTGCCAAGGGAATACCAAAGCCTTTTTTTGGCCTTTCAATTAACTCTCTAGGAACTAATTTAAACAATACCTGCTTCAAAGGCCACTTAGCTTGATTGTCAAAGCCTTTTATTTTCATTGGGATCTTCGCTGCAAATTCGACAATAGTATGATCCAATAAAGGGACTCGAGTTTCTAATGAAACACCCATTGCTGCTCGATCAACCTTACACAAAATGTCATCTGGTAAGTATGAACAATGGTCAATCAGAGTCATTAATGCATCATTAGGTAGAGTAATGTCTGTTAAGCGTTCATTAATATATTTAGGATCTGACCCACCAATAACAATAGATTCAGGCTCTCTTGTATGTGCCATTAAATAATTTAGATAAAAATCTTCGAACGTTTGACACCCTAAAGCATCAGCGCCTTTGTGCATTTTATCACCGACATTATTGCCAATTGGTAACCTATCCAACAATATAGTAGGTATCTTTTTAATAGCTGATGATAAAACTGGCCGCACACAAAGAGGTATAGAGCTGACCTTGCTCCACATATCTAGTGTATTTTTATAACGACTATAACCCGAGAAAAGTTCATCCCCCCCATCACCTGATAAAGCAACAGTTACATGTTTTTTAGCCATTTTAGAAACTAAATAAGTAGGAATTTGGCTAGAGTCTGCAAAAGGTTCAGAATATAAGCTGGCAAGTTCAGGGATCACAGCTAAAGCATCTTCTTCTGTTGCGTAATATTCAGTATGATCAGTACCTAAATGCTTAGCAATCGCTTTCGCATGATCTGCCTCGTTATAGCCTTCTTCATGAAAACCAATAGAAAATGTTTTCACTGATTTAGATGAACGGGATTGCATCAACGCCACTATTGTGGATGAATCAATACCTCCGGATAAAAAGGCACCAAGCGGCACATCTGCCATCATTTGTCTTTCAACCGCATCACCTAGTTTCAAAGCCAATTCATCCACAATATCATCTTTGGAACCATTAAAAGGCGTGTCAGAGCCAGATTGAATGACATCTTTAACAGACCAGTAAACCATTTTTTCTGGTGTATGCGATTCTTTTTTAAACACAAGCATGGTACCAGGCATTAATTTCTCAATACCTGAATAAATAGAATAAGGTGCAGGTATGTAGCCTTGACGAATTAGTAGACTTAAGGCAACTCGATCAATATTAGCAGAAAAGCTAGGATGTTGTTTTAAGGAACTTAGTTCAGATCCAAATAGTAAAATATCATTTTGCCAACCATAATAAAGCGGTTTTTCACCCAAGCGGTCTCGAAGTAAAGTTAAAGACTTTTCTTTAGCATCCCAGATACTCATGGCAAACATACCAATCGTTTTAATAATGGTTGCTTTGATTCCCCAGACGTCAAAGCCTTTTAGCAGCGTTTCTGTATCAGAGTGGCCGCGCCAACAACAATCTACTTCCTGTTCAAGCTGTTTTCTAAGATCTAGATGGTTATAAATTTCACCATTAAAAGCAAGTATATAGCGCGCTGTTGATGAAATCATAGGTTGATGACCAGCAGGTGACAAATCAACAATTGCTAAGCGACGATGAGAAAAACCAATAGTTTCATCCTCTGAATGCCAAACACCAATATCATCAGGTCCACGATGAATAATTTCATTTATCATTGTTGTTAATAATTCAGATGAGTTTTTAACTGAGTATTGGGGAGAATAAAAACCTGAAAATCCACACATAATTAATTATCTTCTATAATTCGTTTGTACAACTCGTGATATTCTTGCCATGCATGCTCAACTGAGAATTGAGTAACGACGAGCTTTCGAGCACGCTCTGAAATTTCTTTCTTTTCTGATGAACTTTTATCAATAAATGCAGATATTTTTTCAGTTAATTTGTTGATATCTGCAGGAGCAATTACCATATCATTATTATCAACAATAATTGCAGCATCACCAACATCAGTAACCAAAGCAGGTACGCCCGATGCCATTGCTTCAGCTACTACATTTGGAAACCCTTCACTTAATGATGGCAGGCATAAAAGATCAAACCCAGGCATCACCTTTGAGATGTCCGATCTTTCAGCTAACAAAATTAAATTTATTTTAATAAGCGGTAAGGCTAGTAAAGCTTGCAATGGTAGTGCAGTTTCAATTTCACGCCCCACTAAAACTAATTTAATCGACCTATTCTTGCCTTCGATTAATAAGCGTTCAAATGCCTGTAATAAATAAGTATGTCCCTTAATTGGTGCGTAACGACCAACCATTCCAATAACAAAGTCATTATCAACAACAGTTATTTCATTACGAAACTTAACTCTAGCCTCATTATCAGGCTTGAACAACTCAATATCAATCCCATTGTGAATGACTAGCATGTTGGCACTATTGTAGCCAGCTACAATATGCGACTCTTTGGCGGCCTCGGCACAGCAGATTATTTTTACAGGTAATATATTTGACAATTTTGCCGAAAGTGTTGCAAGTAGCCCAGTCAAACCTTTGGGTAATTCAGTGCGGCGAATATTCCATACTACTTGGCCTGATACTCCAATTAACCAAGCTGCCAACAAACCAAAAAAATTTGCATGGTACATCCAGCACTGAATAACTGTTGTTGGTGTAGTTAATTGTTTCAGTAACGCTTTAAGTCTAAATAAGCCGACAAAAACACCTATCCCGTTAAAGCCAACGCAATGAACTGTAATGCCGCCATCTCGAAAGCGTTGCATTAGTGGGGTTTTATCATTTTTTAAAGAGATGACTACGTGAGATATATTTTCATTTTTAGAAAATAAAATAAGCTTTTCTAATTGTGACTCGGCCCCACCTTGATAAAGCCCACTAAGGATATGGATAACTTTCACGATTACTTAATTCCATACTTAATGCGGTAATAACAATATTGCCAAATTGTAGGGTGAGTCCAGATAGCAGAGCTTAATTTAGGCACAAAACAATTTTCTTCTTTATTTAATATACGCTCTAGTAATGTAGGTAATACTTTAAGCGCGGCACTCATTTGCAACAAAGGGTACGTCGAAAAAACATCTTCATTTGATGGTGTTAAAAAAGCATGTTCTAAAACATTTCCTGTATCAACGCCTTCATCTACAAAATGAATAGTTGTTCCAAAAAGTTCTGGTTGTTGATTAATTAAAGACCAATAACCTCCATGTACTCCTCTATAGGAAGGTGTAATTCCTGCATGAATATTAATAATCGGACAATTAATTTTTGACAAAAATTCTGAACTTAAAATACGAGTACCACTTAATACAATCACACTAGGTGAAATGTCATTAATACTACTTATTACCTTGTCATCGTTAATATTTGAAACCGTATTAACTGCTTTAATTTCGTGCAAATCACTGACAGTCTCTTTTTCAATTTCTGATAATCTAGATTCAACCTTCTTGCTTTTTGCTTGAATACGAGAAAACACCATAAAAGTCAATTGGCTTAGCACCTTAAATATACCAATCCTTTTAATACGTTTTATTATAAGCTGTTTTTTGTCATCTCGCTTTTCTTCAATAAAAAACACGTCAAAACTTCTCTCAAACAAGACAGAGAGTAACAACCTGGTAGGGCGTGAATTCCGCCCCAACACTAATACTTTATTCACTTTTTTACCTGCCGAGCTACCTGCTCCATTGTTAAAGATTCAAAATCATATTGTTCATTAAGATATTTAAAATGCTTCAGTATCTCTTCTAAAAACGTTAAGTTCTCTAAAATATTGTTGCCAAAATTATGTGGGTGCCACCAAAGATGAAATAGCCCGCTTTTTTTAGCGGTACGGGTCATACTCCATTTAATACGCCACAACCTTAATTTTTCAAAAAAAGATAGGTGCACACTATAAGGACGTAAAAACACACTTGCAGGTATATCAAACAAGCCACTTTTTTTATCTACTTTAACTTTTTGCCTAAGTGAACCACTTAATGGTAGATAAGCATCGATAAGGCGAAATGCTCTTTTAAAAGAACTCCGTCCCTCTCTACTTTCTGCTTTATAAGCCCAATGTCTAGGGTTGCCGCGATAGCAAATAATACCAGATTCCGCACAAGCATTTAAATACTCTTGGTTGAATTGGTTTCTAGGGAAAACTAAACTTTTAAAATTAACATTATAAAGCTCAGCTATACTTCTATTTGCTTTAAGATCCGCCTCAAATTGTTCTACTGTTTGACCTTGTTCCAAACAGTAATAATGACAAAAAGTATGAGAGGCAAGCTCTTGTTTTGGGGTTTGAATAATTTGATTAATTAAATCAGGTGCAAATAACAACTCATCTGTAAGTTCAAACATTTTACCTAAAAAAGGGTAAGGACTAAGGTTAATATCTTTGTATGTCGGAAATTTGCTCGGCATTATTTTCTTAAACGAATTTTCATCAGGTACAGATAACGCACCTACAGTTGCCCAAGTACATGCAATATTATATTTTTCAAACAAAGCTAATAATAAAGGAACGACTTTATGAACGTTGATAAGCTGTTGGTGGTATTCTATTCCGCGAGTGTCTCTAACCCCCCAAAGGAGCTCGAAGTCCAAAGAAATTATTAGTGCTTTATTTTTTATCATGATATTACTCCGTGCAACCACAACTATTAGGCCTAAAAACACTTATTACCATATTTATGTTCTTCTAGGAATTCTAATATTCAAACATGATTTAACAAACAAAAACGCAACTAGTGCAATTAACAATGAGATATACGCATGAATCCAACCTTGCATGAAGAGCATTAAAGTCATAACCCATGTGACAATATATATATACTCTCCACCAATTTTAGAGGACAAATAAACAACGAACCATATTAGAGAAACACTATATATAAAATATTGAATTACTAAATACGGTTCTGAAATCACCCAACCAAACCAACCAGTATGAGTATTATATGTAGAACTATTAATGTAATAATTCGAATCAAATATACTCGCAATAAAGCTATTGAGCATTTGATAATCAAACCCAAACAATTTGATAATAAGCATTTGTGGTAACCCAACTAGATAAAATGACACAAACTCGCCTTTATCTGCTGCTGAGTATATTACATTGCTGTATTCAAACATTAAATATGTATTTGATAGCACTTGAAATCTAGCAATAATATAATTCAATGTTTCTCCTAGCGAAGTTAAATACTCTTTATTCCCAAGAGAAAAAATCAAATCGAATTCAGCATTAGTATCCGAAGAAATACCACCAAAATAGGCCCTTACTGCCCACTTAAGTGCCACAAGGTAAGGTGATATTAAAATTACTAACGCACCGAGAGAGGATACTGTAAAAATGAGTTTCCGCGAAAAACCATATTTTTTGTAGAAGACGAAAAACTCTATTATTAATACCGTCAACAGACCGCCAAGCCAGCCTCTCTGTAAATTAGAAATCAGATATACAATCAGGTTGTACTTAAAAAATGTATTATTACGAGCAAAACCATACAATATTAAAAAAAACATATCTGGCGCAAACATGATAAAAATATACTTTATAGGGGAGCTCGTTGTCAGATTACTTCCCGCTGAGTTCACTCCCTCTATCAAATTAAACACTATAAACATGACTTGTAGAATCAATACAAACATGCTCATCTTGTTTTCAGTAGAGAGTCTAGGTGTAGACATTCCCATCCTATTTTGAAAGTAAGGGAATAACCATAAATTAAAAAAAACAAATGGAATAATAACTGAAAGGTATGCTAACAGAAGAAAGTAATCACTTTTTAAAGGAAGAACAAAATCACCAAAGGTTTCTTTATTTAAAAACACATAAAATAATCCATACGTGTTAAAAAAAATATATAATAACAACATATAAACTTGAACTTTATTTATTGATATTTTCATTATTTTATAATTCTTGCTGGAATACCCACTACAGTACAATTAGAAGGAATATCTTTTAACACTACGCTATTAGCACCAACAACTACATTATCACCTATAGTAAGTGGACCTAAAACTTTCACTCCCGTTGAGAGAATTACATTATCACCCACTGTTGGTTGATTTCCGAAAGAGGAATACTCTAAATTTTTATTTCCTAATGTTACACCATTAAATACGGTGCAGTTCTTTCCCATTCTCACATCAGCACCTATTACAATGTCATGCCCATGCAAAAAGACCAAACCACCTTTTATTTTCGCTTTACAAGATATATCACTTGCATAGAGTATTCGAATAGTATACTCAAGCGCCTTTGCTAATAACCCTCCAATTATTGGAATATGTAACAATGCAGAAGCAATCCTAAACAACATTCCCATATGGATAGTATGGTTTAATAAAGTCCATTTTATTTTTTTTAAAATGCCTCCATTCTTGGTATAAGCATTCAAATCTTCATTGATTATTTTTAACATAACTACCTATTTTGCTGTTCTAAACATTTTTCGAATTTTCCAATTTTTAATAACTAACAGTATAGATTTCACACTGAAAGACTTTAGCCACCCTCTCATATGCGATGTAAATTCCCTTCTATTTTTCAAATCGGCAAGAAACAAGAATAAATACAAAGAGTTGATGTGTGTTTTTTCTTCGGGGTATTTATGTAAAAAATACTCTAAAGTTTCCGTCACCAACTTCGTCATAAAATCTTTAGAGCTGGTTGATTGACCAATTCCTACACGATACACACCATATAGCTGCTCACTAATATAGTAAGCTTTTTTATCTTGTATTTGCTCAACATTCATATAAAAATCGGAAACGACAAAACTTGGCATATCGAATTTTTTAAGGCTATTCCTATACATTTTAGAACTATGCATTGCTACTGCCATATATTCGAGTATATCTTTTTTGTAAAATCCTTTTTCTATTCTTTGATAATTTATAGCATCATCCTTAGTGCTTCCATCAGGGTACAATAATTTAACCCGATGAAAAGCGATGTTACAATCAGGAGTTTTATCCATAAAATCTGCTTGGGCTTGAAGTTTTCCAGGAAGTGCTAAATCATCCCCATCCATATTACAAACGTATTTTCCATTTGCAGCAGCATGCACTAATAAATAATTTTTCTCACCACCAATATTTTCATCATGTAAAAGTAGTCTTATAACATCTGGATATTTATTTGCATATTCTTGTACTACAGACCTAGTATTGTCTGTTGAACAGTCTTCTCCTACTATTACTTCGAAATCAAAATCACACTCTTGAGATAGAATACTATCAAGACATTCTGCGATAAAATCCTCTTGATTATAAGTCATTACACATACTGAAACTTTGGGATTACTTACCATTAATAAGCCTTATGAAAACTTTTTCTTTTAAACTTGTAGAACACATAAAAGTAGTTATAACTGAAACAACACCGATGAAAATAAGTTTTAAAAATTCGATTAGCTCATATTCAAAGTTAATATCTAAGTAATAAGTTAACGCATAAGCAACAGCATACCCTCCGATAAACATTTTAATATTTACCAACAGCCATGAAAGGTGCTTACCCGGTAAAAACTTTTTGTGAATAACACCTAGCCATAACACCACTATTAATAGGTTCACAGCAAACCATACGATCCCTGTATATATTGGACCAAAATGTGAAGCGGTGTAAATCTGGGCCGGAATCAACAAGGCAGCGTAAATAAAATTACCTTTAACATGAAGTTTCAAATTCCCTTTAGCATATTGAAGGTAATATGCAAAAGCCCCCATAGAAACCATTACATTACCTAAAACATACCATTTCATAATCTCACTTGCATTTTTAGCAACTAAAGGATCATTAGTCCAGAAAAACAATATATTATCACCATACAAAACAAGCATTGAAGATATTGGTACAACAACCATAAGCACTATTTCTATAGATAGAAAATAAAGCTTATTTAGCTCTTTAGTTTTCTCTTGTTCATTATAAATAGTCATACGTGGCATTATTGCTGCACCTATCGCATTGCCTAATACAAAAAGACCATTTGCAATAACTATTGCAAGAGAAAAATACCCATATTCATCAAGCGATATATATTTTGACAAAATTAATTTATCTATTTGAGTCACTAACACCCAAATAACACTACCAAAGGCAATAGCTAAAGAAAATTTATATATTCTCTTTAGCACACTAAAAGAGTAAAATACAGATTCGTTATTCTTTTCAAAGTTACCATAAGTAAAAGCGATTATAATAATAGCTTCAAATAAACATACAACTAATTGATAAAGAAAAAATATTTCAATTGAAGCATCAAAAACCTCGAAGGGAATAAGCACAAAAACAAACCTAAAAGTACCTGCGATTATTCCAAAGCCATTAAGCCATACTTGTTTTTCTAGGCCACTTATAACACCATTATACAGGCTACTGACCCACCTCACACCGACCATTATTGCCATGATAGATACAGACAAGCTTACAACATTTAAATCTAGTTCTTTTACTTTCAACCAAGATGTAGCGATATAATTACTAGAAATCATCATTGTAGCAGCAGCTAAAGCTCCTGTTATAACAAATACAACCTCTAAGGTACGTAGTATTATTCTAAGTTCAAGAGAGCTTATACTTCCAGCCCTATACTTTGCGCTTTCTCTTGCTAGGGTAGGTTTCATTCCGATATCAAGTAATTGCATCCATGATTGAAGCATTATATAAAAACCAATAAGGCCAAATGCTTCACTGCCAAGATAAGAAAGATACAAAGGCATCATAATAATGCCAATAAGAGCTTTGTACCCCTGACCTAAGTAATTCGCGATTACGTTTTTCTTTAAACTAATTTGTGCTTTCAATTGGTAGTTCCGTAGCTATACATCAGTGCAGGATCACACTTCGCTTACTTTTTGATCAAACCGTATTCGAGCTTAAAATCTAAGTCGAATTTTCCGAAAACATCCGAGAAAATACAAATTTTCGCGTTTGACAAATGAACAATTTGTTTGCAGGTTGGACGATTAAGTTAGCATGCTCTAACCCTGAGCTATAAACAAGTAATGATTACTCACAATCTTTCGAAGTAGCATAACCAAAACCAGTTTTACCAAAATCATTACCATTATAAAGCATAAAATAATTATCTTTACCTTTAACAACTGTTGCATAAGCAGTCATTCCTGCATCCCAACCGTCACTTTCACCTACGAGTTTAAACTTGTCGGTTTTTCTTTCCCAAGTTTTACCATCTAATGACTCAGCATAATCAAGTTCGTAGTGTTGGCCATCTGTTTCTCTATATCCTTCAGGACCTCTTGAGGAAAACCACATTTTATAAATGCCTTTATCTTTTATTACCCAAGGTCTTGCAAACGACTCACCTTCATAAGTCGAATCAATACAAATATCAGTATTTGTTTCCCACTTTATACCGTCGTTAGATGTGGCATATTTGATGACAAATGTTGGTTCTTTTCTACCATCGTATTCTTTCCATGAGGTAAACGTTATATACCAAAGCTTAAATATTCCTTCATCATAAATAACACATGGTGCAGAAACTGCTATTGGATCATGAATTGACCGTTCTAAAATAGGGCCTTCATACATTTTTTCAACTCTGCCATCTTCTCTAACAATTGCCAAACCAATACTTAGACTATAAGAAACGGTTACTTTTTTATTCCAACCACAATAATAAATATACTTTTCTTTGCCTACATTCACTATTGATGTCATAGTTATACCTGTATCATCAAAAGTACCACTTTGCCCGGGTAAAAATAATGGCTCCTCATATACTTTTAATACATTAGAAGGATTATTTGCTTCTACATCCACACAAAAAGGCAAGCTAACTACATCTTGGGTTCTTGCTGAGAAATATACTCTCCAAACATCGTCACTTACCATATCGATGAAAGGGTCTTGCGCATATCCAGTACCATATTTATCAAAGCTAAATATTAAGCCTTTTTTTTCCCACATAACAATTCCTTAAATTTATTTATAAAAGTGCTCTGCACCAGTATTTAATCTTTTGTAATAGTATTCATCGAAACCAGCCTCGGCCATTAATCGACACACTTCAGCTATATTATATTCCACTCTGTGCAACTCAAATTCACTGCCGTCAAATGTTGCAAATGATGACATATAATTTTTGTCTCTTGGCTGACCTACAGAGCCGGGGTTACAATACACTTTACCTGCGAATTTTTTTATTACTTGCTTATGTGTGTGTCCAGAAGCAAAATATTTATTTGGGTATTTATCAAAATAATCATCGTTTGGTGACAAGTACTCCTCTAGGGGGTCATTCCAACCACCATGAACAACAGCAAGTTCTCCAATTCTTCTATAGATAGGTAACGTTGTTAACCAGTCTAAATTATCTTGCGTTATTATCTTTTTTTGATATACCAAACAATCATTGGCACTTTGGGATCTTGGGCAACCAGTATTAGAGATCATATACCAGTCATGATTACCTAAAATAGACTTTACGTTTCTTCTTCTAAGTTCATCACAACACTCATTTACCTGGGTGTAATAGCCTACAATATCTCCTAAACAGTAAATATCACTAATACCAAGGGAGTCTATTTTTTTTAGAACTTCTTTTAATGCTTCATAGTTACCATGTATATCTGTAATAAGTGCTATCATTAAAATATATACTCATCGACATACCTTACTGCTGTACGGTTTATAATTGGAGTTTTATCTATTGCGCATGGAAGAATTCCATTTAAAAAATAATCTACAGCCATTTTACTTTCATTATATCCAAGTGACGCTCTGATTGAAGTTGAAGACGAAATTCTTGGATTAATTTCCAGTAACTTCATAGTTCCTTCGAATAGTCTAAATTGGAAATTTGTAGGTCCCACTGGTTTAACTACATTCGCAATATTTCTAAGGATTCCCTCAAAATCATAATCAACCACTTTTGCAACATTAGTAAAACCATCTGTTGACAACTTCCGTTTAAAACTAATAAAATCGATTAGAGTGTGATTTCTATCGAAGAAACCTGCAACCGTATATTCATCATCATCGGTTCCAATAATCGGTTGCATCACTAGTTCTTTTGAAAAGCTATCTTTATTCTTCTGATAATCATTTTCATTTTGTATCTTCACTATACCTTTAGAGCCAAAGCCGCGTTTAGGTTTTACTATATAAGGATAGCCATAGATGTTTGTACTCAAATCGTCTGTTGTTGGTATCAAATACTCAGGAATATCATCAATAAGTGATTTATAAAAGTTCCATTTATCTTTGCATAAATCAATTAACTCACTTCTATTTAATAAAAGCGTTGCACCTGCATTTTCAATTTCTTTACGATGATCATTCCATAAATACATATCAGCTTCAATACTTGGAATTAGTATGTCAACTGAATGTTTTTTAATTATAGAGCATAGCCACTCAATATAATTCTCTGCGTTTGTCGGTACGGCTAATTCAAATACATCACAAAAAGCTGGAGCGATAGACTCATCAAAAATAGTTGTACCAATAAGATTATATTGATCTTTACACTTTTGCAGTGAGCGCAAAATTCCATATCCAACGATTCCTGATGCTCCTGACACTAAAACCGTCTTCTTCATTTTGATTCCTTTTTGTAACTATATACATGCTTAACTTTTTCCAACACTTTATTTTTTGTTGGTAATAACTCTGTTTCTAGCACTTTCGCAAAAGGTGTCGGTATATCATCATACGAAACAATACCAATCGGTGCATCTAAAGAACAAAAAGCTTGCTCAGCTATAATCGATGATATTTCACTCGCTGCGCTACAAGTTTTATTTGCCGTATCAACAATAACAACACGTCCTGTCTTTTGGACAGAATTCAATATTGTCTGTTTATCTAATGGTACAAGTGTTCTTACATCAATAACTTCTGCTGAAATATTTTCTTTTTTAAGCTCTTCCATTACAGCAAGGGCTGTTGGTACAGTTCCAGAGATAGCAACTATCGTGATATCATTTCCTTCCTGCATCAGGTTAGCCTCACCTAACTTTACTTCCAGCCCTAAGTCAACGTCTTGCTCATTATAAAAAACAGATCTGTCTGTAAAACAAATTACAGGGTTATCTTCAGCAATAGCGGTGCGAAGAAGACTATAAGCATCTTGTGGCGTTGCTGGGGAAATAACTTTTAGTCCTGGCGTATTCATGAACAATGGATGAGGTCGATCTGAATGCTGTGAACTATTACTTGCATTATACATACTGCTACACATAATTGTCAGAGGCAGTTTAAATTGCCCATCATACATATAGGTTGTTTTTGACGCTAAACTCACGATTTGATCCATCGCAACATACAAAAAACTTGAAACGGTTAAATCAAGAATGGTTCTCACACCACACATCGCAGCGCCAATAGCAGTCCCTACGATAGCAGCTTCTGAAAGAGGTACATTAATAATTCTATCTTTGCCAAAAACATCAGCTAACTCTTTGGTATAGCCATATAAGTTATCTTGAATATCCTGTCCAAACATGACGACATCTTCATGCTTTTCCATTTCAGCAAATATTGCCTCTCTTACTGCATCACCATAAGTTAAATTCATATTAGTATCCACCTGAAAAAACGTTTGTGTATGCTTCTTTTTTATTGGGTAGTGGACTCTCTTCTGCAAACTTAATGGCGTTAAGAGTATCCTCTTTTTCTTTTTCCATTATCGTATGAATTTCTTTTTCTGTGATTATATTTTCAGAAACAAGCTTTTCTATAAAACACTTAATTGGATCTTTATTTAAAATATCAAGATTAAGCTGTTCATTGTTCCGGTAATTCGCATTCGCTATCTTTTTATAACCTAATCCTTCTTGATGTTCACGAAACCTAATCGTTTTTGCTTCAATTAGAACAGGGCCATTTCCTTGCTTTATATATTCAACAGCTGAACTAACACATTCATATACTTCTTCAACATTTTGGCCATTAACTTTATAGCCAGGCATTCCATATATACTTGCTCTGGTATAGAAATCCTCAATTAATGTAGTTTGTTTCAGGGGTGTAGTAATAGCAAGTCCGTTGTTCTTCAATAAAAAAATTATTGGTAATTTCCAAACAGAGGCTAAGTTTAAAGACTCATGAAAAGTCCCTTCATGGGCAGCACCATCACCAAAAAATACACAAGTAACTTTCCCATCTTTCTTGTATTTTGAAGCAAATCCTGAACCACATGCAAGTGGCATCCCTGAACCTACAATACCGGAAGCCCCTAAACTACCAATTTCTTTATCACTAACATGCATCGAACCACCTTTCCCGCCGTTCGTGCCCGTACTTTTACCATAGATTTCAGCCATCATGGTATTTAGATTGGCTCCCTTAGCAATCATATAGCCATGGGAACGGTGAGTTCCAATAATATAATCACTAAGAGAAAGAGCTGAGCAGACTCCAACATCAGTAGCTTCTTGTCCAACCGTCGTATGAACAGGCCCCATAATAAGATTTTTTTCTTTCTTTTCTATAACTGCTTCTTCAAAAGTTCTAACACGAATCATTGTTCTTAATAGTTCAATTCTTTTATTACTTTCCATGAAGTACACCACTAAATTAATTCATATTGTTTTAAATATTGTTTGATCGTATCGACATCATTAAACATCAAAACATCTATTATAGATAAATATGGCACAAATTCTTCTTTAAACTGCTCATAAGGTTGTAACTGTGTTTTTATGAAACTTAATTTTATATTGTTCATTTCAAATGCATCTTTTGAGTACAACTCTTGCCCACCAATCGAATTTATATAGTGTGCAGCATTTAATTTTTCGCAAATATTAATCACTTTATCTTGTGATTTAAGATCGCATTTTTTTTCTATCTCACTAGAATAGTGGAAAACGACTTCGATTTGTAAATAATCAGATATTCTTTGAATTGATGAACCTACATATTTTGCTAGATTTTTTTCAGGAGAGCTTAGTATATCTTCTACAAGTGGCATTACATTTTTAAAAAATGGCGCTTTTGAATAGGCTTGCTCTATAGTTTTTAGTAATTTTTTATTATTCGAACCCACTTCAACTTCATTGATTTTTTTGAAAGAGCTTGCCCCTTGCAACTGCAGAGTAAAAGATTTTGCCGAGCCATTAACTAGGATTTTATTCCTGTTTATATACCCTTGTTTTATAAAATTAACATCGTCATATATTACAAATTCATCAACTTCGTTAATCAATTGAAAATAACCCAAATAAGGAAAAAGATAAGGTTGCATTATTCCCAATTTCATTTTAACCACCTTTTTATCACATCAATTACTCTATATACATCTTCTGATGACATATAAAAATGAAGTGGAAGACACATGATACCTTTTGTAAGCTCTGCACTTCGCTCGCAGCCAAAACTAAACTGATTAGCAAAAACTTGCTCTAACGACGGCGTGAAGTATCTTCGACTTTGAATATTACTTTCGGATAGCAATTGAGTTAACTCTTGAACATTCTCTTCAGTTTGCACATCTATAGCCATATATGCCCCATTTTTACTTGAGGATTCACTCCAAGCTTGAATTTTAACTAGCCCTTTTAAACCAACACGATATATTTCATATAAATTAACACGATGCTTAATTATCTCATCCACAATATCTAAATTGGTTAAACCAACAGCACACTGATACTCATTTAATTTGGCATTAATACCAGCTTCACTAATATTACTGCTCTTATCCATACCAAAGTTGATAAGTCGCTTTGCTCGTTCAAAGTCTGCTTTATGTTTAAAAACAATGGCTCCACCTTCAACTGTATGAAATAATTTAGTTGCATGGAAACTCAGTGTACTTGCGTCTCCAAAATTAAGTACGGATTCGCTACCTACATTGATACCAAAAGCATGAGCTGCGTCATATATGATTTTAACGTTGTTTTTTTGTGACAACCTTTCGAAATGATTAACATTGCAGGGATTACCATATACATGCGTAGCAACAACCGTGTCTATTTCTGAATTGTCATCTAATGCTTGCTGTACTTTTTCAGGAGATAGGTTGTAGCTTTCTCTATCGATATCACAGAAGAAGGTTTCAATATCCTCCCATATTAAAGAGCTTGCCGTTGCAACAAAGCTAAAAGGAGTAGTAACTGCCTTCTTAACATTCAATGTTTTATATGCCACCTGTAAAGCTAATGTTCCATTGGATACAAGCAGCAGGTTTTCTACCCCTAAATAATTTTCTAACCTCTGCGTTAACTGCTGGTGCAAAGGTCCAAAATTTGTATACCAACCACTTTCATTCACTTGCAATAAATATTTAGTTAGCCTTTCCAAATCTGGTTTAATAGGCTGATTTAAATTAATCATTACTATTTCTCATGCAATTCTTCCAGCAAACTGATTAAGTACTTCCCATAACTATTTTTCATCATAGGTTTGGCAATTTTTTTTAATTCACTTCCCGATAACCAGCCATTATTAAATGCAATTTCTTCTAAACAGGCAATCTTATAACCCTGTCTACGCTCAATTGTTTCTACAAACATTGCTGAATCCAGTAATGTTTCATGAGTACCAGTATCCAGCCAAGCAAATCCGCGACCGAGTAACTCTACGCTAAGTGATTCTTTTTCTAAATAGACTTGGTTAATGCTAGTTATCTCTAACTCACCACGCTCAGAAGGCAGAATATTTTTTGCAATGTTAATTACAGCATTATCATAAAAATAAAGTCCTGTAACAGCAAAGTTCGATTTTGGTTGTTTTGGCTTTTCTTCCAGAGAAAGCACCTTCATATTGTCATCGAATTCAACAACACCGAATCGCTCAGGATCCTGAACTTGATAACCGAAAATCGTAGCACCCGTTATTTTTTCTGCGGCACTTTTCAGCATAGGTGAAAAACCCTGTCCCCAGAAGAGGTTATCACCAAGTACCAAACAAACTGAGTCATCACCAATAAACTCTTCACCGATAATAAAGGCTTGCGCTAAGCCATCAGGACTAGATTGAACTTCGTAGCTTAAATTAATACCAAAGTCACTACCATCACCTAATAATCGAATAAAGCTAGCCTGATCATCTGGTGTTGTAATGATTAAAATATCTTGAATTCCAGCTAGCATAAGTACGGAGAGTGGATAATAAATCATCGGTTTATCATAAACAGGTAATAGTTGCTTTGAAACGCCTTTGGTTATTGGATATAGACGTGTACCTGATCCGCCAGCTAATACAATACCTTTCATGTCGCTTAAACTCCTAAACGTTCGCGTTGATAAGAGCCATCGAGCACTCGTTTACACCAATCAATATTACTCAAATACCACTCAACGGTTTTTCTCAGCCCTGTTTCAAATGTCTCTTGAGGTATCCAGCCAAGTTCGCGCTCAATTTTATTCGCATCTATAGCATAGCGCATATCATGCCCCGGTCTATCTTTAACAAAAGTAATTTGATCTTGGTAATTTGTATCTTGTGGTACTAACTCATTTAGCAATCTACAAATGCTTTCAACCACGTCAATATTTTGCTTCTCATTGTGACCACCAATATTGTAAGTTTCCCCAACAATACCTTCAGTGACCACTTTATATAAAGCGCATGCATGATCTTCGACATAAAGCCAATCACGAATTTGATTTCCTTTACCATAAATAGGTAAAGGCTTACCTTCAAGTGCATTTAAAATAACAAGAGGAATTAATTTTTCCGGAAAATGGTAAGGGCCATAATTATTAGAACAATTGGTGACAATTGTAGGTAAACCATAAGTACGTAACCAAGCTCTAACCAGATGGTCACTCGATGCTTTCGATGCTGAATAGGGACTACTTGGTTTGTAAGACGTCATTTCAGTAAAAAGCTCTGTAGTCCCTTCTAAATCACCATAAACCTCATCGGTAGAGATGTGGTGGAATCGGAAACGTTCCTTTTTATTTTGATCAAGTTCATTCCAATACTGGCGAGTCGCCTCAAGTAATGTATATGTACCGACAATATTGGTTTCGATAAATGCCGCTGGACCATCAATTGAACGATCAACATGACTTTCTGCCGCTAAGTGCATCACAGCATCAGGTTGATATTTCTTAAATACCCTATCCAATGCAGCACGATCGCAGATATCAATTTTCTCAAAGTGATAACGCTCACTTTGCGCAACAGTAAGCAGTGATTCAAGATTACCAGCGTAAGTAAGTTTATCAACGTTGACAACAGAGTCATCAGTATTGTTAATAACATGACGTATTACAGCTGAGCCAATAAAGCCAGCGCCGCCTGTAATTAGTATGTTCATTCTTTATACCCTAAAAATCTTATGTACCAAGGCATCGCTTTATCAATACCTTCAAATATTCGATATTCGGGCAAGTAGCCTAAAGCATCTTTTGCTTTGCGTATATCCGCCTGAGAATGACGCACATCGCCTACACGAAATTCTCGGTATACAGGCGATGCATTTACTTTTAATCCATTACTACTCAATGATTTATCAATGGCGGCAATCAGATCATTTAAAGTCGTTCTATCACCAACCGCAACGTTATAAACTTGATCTTTGACTTCTTCTGACGCCGTCGCAGCCAAAATATTCATTTGTACGGTGTTCTCAATAAAACAAAAATCCCGGCTGGTTTCACCATCACCATTGATAAATACATCTTCACCTGTGATCATTGCCGAGGTCCACTTAGGGATCACTGCAGCGTAGGCTCCATTTGGATCTTGGCGCGGCCCAAAGACATTAAAATAACGTAAACCAATAGTTTTAAACCCATAGGTGCGAGCATATACACCAGCGTAAAGTTCGTTAACGTATTTAGTAACAGCATATGGTGATAGTGGATTGCCAATGTTAGCTTCAATTTTTGGTAATGCTGGGTGGTCACCGTAAGTTGAACTACTTGCAGCATACGTAAAGCTTAATACACCCGCTTCTTTTGCAGCTTGAAGCATATTGATAAAGCCAGTAACATTTGCGGCATTTGTTGTCAGGGGGTCTGTAATCGAACGAGGAACTGAGCCTAATGCTGCTTGATGTAATACATAATCCACATCAGTCATCGCTTGCTCACAATCAGAATAATTCCGTATATCACCTTCTATAAATCTAAAATTATTCCATTGTGTTTCAGTAACTAAACTTTGTACTTCATCTAAATTATGTTGATGGCCGGTAGTAAAGTTATCAAGCCCCACTACTTTTTGATTTAGTTTTAGTAGCGTTTCTAAAAGATTTGAACCGATAAAACCTGCAACGCCAGTTACTAGCCATGTTTTAGGAGACTCAAATAACTGTGTTTTAATTTGTTCGTATTTTGACATCTTCAACTCGAATACAGATATAAAAGAGAGATATAAGCAAGAACGTTATAAGTAGCCCTCACTTCTATGAATAGATAAGTATCAGCTACAGACGCATATCCACGTCTGATTTATTTAACACATACTTTAGGTCGTAAAGAACGTGCGTCTCTTTACCTAATTGACGGATAGCACCAACCCCCATAGTTTTGAACTCATTATGACCCACCGCTAAAATGATTGCATCATAATGACCAATCTTTGGTGCATCAATCAGGCTTAACCCATACTCATGTTGTGATTCTTCACTTGAGCACCATGGATCAACAATGTCTACATTAATGTTATACTCTTTAAGTTCCGAAACAATGTCTACTACTTTAGTATTGCGTAAGTCTGGGCAGTTTTCTTTGAATGTTAAGCCCATTACCAATACATTAGAACCTTCAACATGAATACGTTGCTTAAGCATCTTTTTAACCAACTCAGATACAACATACTTACTCATATTGTCATTGAGACGGCGACCAGCCAGAATCATTTCGGGGTGATAGCCTACAGTTTGCGCTTTATGAGTTAAATAATAAGGATCCACACCGATGCAGTGACCACCCACCAAACCTGGACGGAATGGTAAAAAATTCCATTTAGTTCCTGCAGCTTCTAGCACTTCTAATGTATCAATTCCTAATTTATTAAAGATAATGGATAACTCATTAATTAACGCAATATTGACATCTCGCTGAGTATTTTCAATGACCTTTGCAGCTTCCGCTACTTTAATGCTTGACGCCTTATGCGTACCGGCAACGATAATTGATTTGTATAACTGATCAACAAACTCGGCAATTTCCTCTGTTGAACCACTCGTAACTTTTAGAATATTAGTCACTCGATGCTCTTTATCACCTGGGTTGATACGTTCAGGTGAATAGCCGGCAAAAAAATCTTGATTAAACGTGAGACCAGAAATAGCCTCCACTACAGGCAAACATTCTTCCTCAGTTGCCCCTGGATACACCGTAGACTCATAAATGATGACGTCACCTTTACTGACAACCGTTCCAATTGCTTCAGATGCCTTAATTAACGGGGTTAGATCTGGCTGTTTATGCTCATCAATTGGTGTTGGTACAGTTACAATGTAAACATTGCATTGTTTTAGGTCTTCAAGAGAGGATGTATAGCTTAGGTACTCGGCTTCTAATAATTCTTTATCGCTGCATTCAAGCGTGCTATCACAACCTTGGGATAATTCATTAATTCGATCTCGATTAATATCAAACCCCACCGTTGTTGATTTTTTGCCAAACTCAACCGCAAGTGGAAGCCCAACATAACCTAAACCAATGATTGCAATTTTTGCGTTTTCTACTGAAAATTTCATAAGCCATGAACCTAATTGTTAATAATAATTCTACTCACAAGTCGACATCTACGTTAGTGAAAGAGTCAACTAATTCTAATTCATCACCAAAGCAACTCAGATATATTCAGCCACTGAAACACTTTTTGTTCACTTTGAGACAGTCTATTTTACACCATCCACTATAATGTATTGGCTTTACAGTTTTTCTGTAGCAAGCCCCAATAGGTGCTTAATAAATTATTTAGACTCTTTCCTAAATGCAAACCTAACCAATACAATCGCTACACCTAACATTCCACCCAACAACGCCCCTAACACGGCAACTAGTGCTCGTTTAGGTTTATCTCTGTTCAGTGGCATTTGGACATTATCAAGATATTGAAAGGTAGCAAACTCTATATCAGGGTTTATTTTTGTGTTGTTAATTAGCGTTAGTTTTGAGTCTATCTGCTGTAAACGCGGTTCAATAACACTCAGGTTTGATATAGTTTTTAACGCATTTATTTTTGCTTCAATAGCCGCACTTCCTAGGTTGATTGAAAAAATTTCTTTCTCGCCTAAGTTTTGCACAGGTGTATTTACCTTTGCTGCTTTCGCTATTTGCAGTGCGTACTCAGCTCGTTGAATTTCAACTTCAAGGTTTTGTTTCGCTTGTAAAGAAAGTGCATTCTTTTGCTGCAGTAACTCATTCTTTTTACTAATAATCGCTGCCTTAAGGTTCAACAAGGCATCACGCTGTACGATACCACTTATATAAGTAATATAGCTTTGTAACATATTATAACTATCAAGCTTTGTTGTTGCCTGAACCTTTAGTTCCATAATGTTTTTATTGCTTTTATCGGGTTGTGACGCAGTTAGTTTATTAAACCATTCATTATACAAACGACGTGTAGCTTCATCGGCATCGGCATCGGCATCCAACTTATTCTTGAAATCTTGAAAAAACGCATTGCTGTCTAAAAAATCACGTTTATTTTTATTCGACTCAAAAGCCATGACAAATGACTGAAATAGCTGTTGAGGCATAACCAAACCATCTAAATAGTTATCCACCAACATCGTACCGTCTTCTTGATAAACGTCAAAAACTGGTTGGTACTGCTTAACTTGAGACTGATATTCCGTGAAATCTTGAACTTGCGGCACTGCAATCTTCGCGCTACTGCTCCACCACTCTTGCGCCGTTAACGCGTAAGTAATAGCGCCTATCGTAAACACCAAGGTAGTAAAAATAATGATCAACTTCCCTCGCCAAAGAGCAATAAAAAGCTCTTTGAGATCGATTTCATCATTCTGTTCGTAAAAACTTGGAATTTGCGGATGTGGAGGATTTGGGTTGGATGACTGGTAATGGTTATTCACAAATTTCCCTTTTTCTGACATTTAGGCACGCTACCGCCCTTGGGTATGACCCCAATACAATAACACTTCATCTTGTGTAGTAGTTAGTCACTGCATTAATTGGCGAAATTGTACCTTAATCATACCAAAGTGGCGATAGTCAGATAGCGAGTTGTTAAACCACTCAGAATGAAGTCATTTTTACAGCCCGTTATTTTATCCAATCTAGACTCCATTTTTTTAACTGCACGGAATAATTGTGATGCAACCGACATATCAACAACAGCAATTGCTCACCCTGCAACCAGTTGGTACATCATCTATGCCACTCTTCCTAATACTTCTTGAAATGTTATACTTCCATGCAGCTAACATTTATTCAGGACAAATCTATGATCATCGTAACTGGCGGCGCTGGCATGATTGGCAGCAACATTATCAAAGCGCTAAATGAACAAGGCATTACTGATATTCTTGTTGTCGATAACTTAAAAAATGGGCGTAAATTCAAAAACCTAGTTGATCTGGACATTGCCGATTACATGGACCGAGACGATTTCTTGGTGCAGATCATGTCTGGTGAGGATTTCGGCCCTATTGAAGCGGCATTCCATGAAGGCGCTTGTTCTGCCACCACCGAATGGGACGGCAAGTATGTGATGCTTAATAACTATGAATATTCTAAAGAGCTACTGCACTACTGCTTAGAGCGCGACATTCCATTTTTGTATGCTTCATCAGCCGCAACCTATGGCGATACCGATACCTTCATTGAAGAAAAAGAGTATGAAGGTGCGCTGAATGTGTATGGCTATTCCAAGCAGCAGTTTGATAACTATGTGCGCCGTATTTGGCAAGAAGCACAAACACACGGTGAAACTCTTTCCCAAATTACCGGTTTTCGTTATTTCAATGTCTATGGCCCACGTGAACAGCACAAAGGCTCAATGGCTTCTGTTGCTTTTCATTTAAATAATCAAATGAATGCGGGTGAAAACCCGAAACTGTTTGCAGGTAGTGAAACCTTCCAGCGTGATTTCGTTTATGTGGGTGACGTTGCGGCTGTGAATTTATGGTTTATGAACAGCGGAGTATCCGGTATTTATAACTTGGGTACTGGCAATGCTGAATCTTTCCAAGAAGTAGCTAAAGCCGTTATCAAGTACCATGGTAAAGGTGAGGTTGAAACCATTCCATTCCCTGACCACTTAAAAGGTGCGTATCAAGAGTTTACTGAAGCTGATCTGACGAAATTACGCGCCGCTGGTTGCCAGCATCAATTTAAGACTGTGGCTGAAGGTGTGGCTGAGTATATGGCGTTGATTAATAAGTAGTGATGGCTGTTATTACCCTCCTAACCTCCCCCTAAAAGGGGGAGGAACTGGTAAACACCTCTCCCTAAAAAGCAGTAACGAATAGATCTATCCTCTCAATGGAAGACTAATATGGAGTGACGATTGGAAGAGGGCGGAATGAAAAATTGAGCATGTTTCTTAGACATATGGAAAGCATTGGCTGCTAACTCGTGGAGTATTGATGAATATATTAATGGCCTTATCTCAACTTGAGGTCACTGGGGCGGAGGTTTACGCCACTACCGTTGGTGATGAGCTGACAAAGCGTGGGCATAAGGTATTTTATGTTTCCGATACGCTAACAAAGCCTCACCAAGGGCTATTTTATAAACTCCGTTTTAATAAACGCAGTATTCCTCGCCGCTTTTGGCATGTGGGTTATCTTATTTATCTGATTAAGAAACACCATATCCAACTAGTGCATGCTCACTCTCGCGCCTCCAGTTGGAGTTGTCACATTGCTTGCAAATTAACAAATACGCCTATGGTCACCACAGTACATGGTCGTCAGCCTGTACACGCATCTCGTAAAAAATTTCACGCCATGGGTGACAAAGCACTACCGGTTTGTGAGGCCATTGAACAACAACTCATGACTGAATTGAATGTTCCACAAAGCTCGCTCGTCGTAAGCCGAAACGGCATTGAAACGCAAGAATTCACTTGGCAAAACGCTCCTCAAAATAGCAAACCCGTGGTCAGTATTATTGGTAGGTTAACCGGCCCCAAAGGGGATCTTTGCTATCGGTTGCTCGATGAGTGTTTAGACTCAGCAAAATACCAGATTCAGGTCATATCTGGCTCTAAAATTGAAGCGCGTTTTGATAAGTTTACTTCTGACGTTCACTTTCTTGGTTATTCACAAGATGTCGTCTCGATACTTGCTCAATCAGACTTAGTCATTGGGGCTGGCAGAGTGGCAATGGAATCTTTGCTGTGTGGACGGCCTACCCTGGCAATCGGTGAGGCAAGTGCAATTGGTATTGTCGATGACGATAATATCGCTGCGGCCATGGCAAGCAACTTCGGTGACATCGGGCCTAAAGATCTCGATATTGATTTTTCAAAAGTTAGTCAATATGTAGAACAAGGGTTAAAAACACCACACTGCTCGCCACAAGTCAGTGAGATAATTCAGCACAGCTACAGCTTAACCAATGTGGTCGATCAAATAGAAGATATTTATCAAACGGTTCATGTTGAAAAGCTGCGTAAAGAGATGCCGATTATTATGTATCATCGCTTTATTAAGGATGAAAGTGAAAAGGGCGTACATGGTACCTATCTGCATATTGACATGCTTGAAAAGCACTTCAACCTGCTAAAAAAAATGGGGTTTGAAACGCTAACCTTTAAAGATTTAGCGGATAAAGGGCTTATTCACCGCCTTGAATCAGGCAAGCGCTATATCATCTTAACGGTTGATGACGGGTATCAAGATAACTACGAATTGATGTTACCGCTATTACAAAAATACGGTTTTAAAGCGGTTGTCTATGTAGTAACGGGGGAGGATTTTAACCGTTGGGATGTTGAAGTACCGAGCAACCCAGAAAAACCAGTGCCTTTAATGTCTCGCAAGCAAGTCAAAGCATTACACGATTCAGGGCTGGTTGAAATTGGCGGCCATACAATGACTCATCCATTTCTCAGCAAACTCAGTGAATCTGAACAGCATAAAGAGATCTCACGTAATAAACTTGAACTCGAAGAGCTACTAGGTGAACAACTGGTTTCTTTTGCATACCCCTACGGCGATCATGATGAGCACTCAAAACAGCTCGTGCATCAATGTGGCTATCAATTTTCGGTTGCAACCAACAGCGGCCCATTGTTAATACATCAAGATCTATATCAAATTCGACGTATTGCTATATTCCCTAAAACCAATGTGTTTGGCCTATGGCGTAAAGTGCGCGGTAATTACACGTTTCGTAAATTAGGGAACTAACTATGGCGTGCAAATAATAACAACTTTAGTTTATTAACCGAAGCTCATACTAAGGGATTGAATATGTCTGGTTTCTCTTTTATAGAAAAATTGCGTAATAAAATTAGGATTAAACCGAACAATCATATTCAGGTTGGTCAAAATACTCGTATTCGTTATTGTAACATTCACGTCAATGGTAAAAATAATCACCTTATCATTCATGATGGTGCTAATTTAAAAGGCGTTTCAATTGAGTTGAATGGTGAAAACTGCACCTTAGAAATCGGGGCAAATTGTGTTATAGGGGGAAATTGCTTTTTCTCTTGCCGAGAACGTAATACTCAACTTGTTATCGGTGACAACTGTATGTTTTCACGTAATGTAAAGATAATGACCAGTGATGGCCATGATATATTGCGTGATGGGAAGCGTATCAATTTAGCTAAAAGTATTTATATCGGTTCACGAGTTTGGTTAGCCGATAACGTCACTGTATTAAAAGGCGTGTCAATTGGCAATGGTTCGATCGTTGGTATTAACTCAACAGTAACACATTCCGTTGCCGATAACTCAGTAGCAGCGGGTAATCCTGCTCGAGTTATCGCTGATTCTATAGTTTGGCAGGAAGAGTTAACTTTTTAAACTAACCGTTTATTCAATAAATATTTAAAACAACTCTTATCACAAAAGCCTGTTTTATTCTAACGCACAAGTAGATAATAATAAATATCATTTAAACAGATGGCGGATTTTTATCCTCTCCTATCTCTGAAAAACGGATCAACAAGCCACACAAGATCGTTAGTAAATAAATAAGATGTGTATGGTGCAAGGGAACATCAGTTAAACCGGCAAGTATAAGCATAATGAGCATGCTATTAACTAGTGGATTACCGATATATTTAACACCCGAACGAGTAAAATTAATGATTAAAGTAAAACAAAATAAAAGCATTACCAGAGTTCCCACTACCCCATAGCGGGCTAAAGAATCTAAATATTGATTATGTAAATGGGGCTGAATAGCTGCACCACGATTTTTCATACCGGAAATGCTGTCTTGCAAACTGTCATCCCCAAGACCAAAAATAGGGTCATCAACAATCACATCCAAACTATGCTTCCATAAGTCCAACCGAATACCGATAGAGGTATGATGGCTCCCTTTCTCTATCATCGAAATTTCGTATTGCGTCTGTTTAATCCGAGTATCAATTTCTTTCTCAAAAAATGCATAAAATAGCACCGAAATAACACATATTGAAAAACACCAAAAAATATAATGTTTAACGGTCGGCCTTACTGCAACAATCATCAAATAAAGAATCGCCACAGGTAAAAAGAGAATTACCCCTCGCACATCGGTCATGATGATGGCTGTCAACGAAAGCAAGCCGCCTATACCAGCAAGCGTTTTCAATATTTTATCTGATTGATTTAAAACAAAGTAAACGCAACACAACAAGAGAAAAGAAACATATAAAGCATAAGGTATCGGGTTTGTCGCAATGCCAACACGCGCAATGTTCATCACAAAATGTTCATACAACGCATTTAGCCCACAAATAACTGAAGCTAATGCAACAATGTAATAAATCCACTGGCGTGATATTTTATTCCACGGCACAAAAAGCAAATAAACCAAACTTGCAATTAACGTTCTAGGCAAAGAAAATTCATCACCACGGAAAAAATGATAGCCAGAGAAAATCACGATTATCAATAATCCAGAGATAAAAAAACCTCTTAACTCTGAATGCCAGTTTTCCCTAATTGCATGTCGATATCTCAACAGACAATAAATAGCAACTATTGGTATCAACCTTGAAAGAATAAATTTACTATCAGAGAAATTAAATATCACCATTAAAACAAACAATAAAGGTGATAATAAAAATAACTTTTCTATATGATTAATTATTTTGTTTTTTATAAGCATTATTAGCTAAAGCCATTTTTATTTTGCGATACAGTGAGTAAAATTCACGGGTAGGTTTTCTGTATAATGGAGCATTGGGTTGCCGTTCATTTTGAAACGTTGTCTCAAAGTATTGAGGATTTGCAACTACACTTGGTGAAAATAAGAATGAAGGCATCTGATGCAAATATAGTGACCCCATATAGTTATCAACAGGCATCGACCAGCGCTGTGAAAACTTAAGTAATTTCGTTGCTGCATCAGGAGAAAGTGCATAAGCTCTAGCGCCACCAAAATTATTACTTAGAAAATAAATATCGTAGTTATCTGCCTGTTCCTTCAAGAACAGCTGACTACGATCACAAGCTTCCTCCAATCTCAAAAATCCATATTCTTGAGTTTTAATTTTGATTAGATCAATAAACTGTATAAAGCAAGGTAATAGCTCTGCATCATCCTCTAAAATAATGATAGGCTCATTCAAGTCAACACTCTTTTGCCAGAGCAAATAATGGCTCGCATAGCAACCCATCTCCCCCTTTGAGGGCATTTTGCCACTGGTAAACCATAATCGCTTTGTGTAGTGATAATTGGCAAACAAAGGATGTGGAGGATCAACTCGACCATCAATCGCATCAAAGAACTCAAAGTCCAAGCCGTAATTAGCCATTTGTTGCTCAATTGATGCTCGTCTTTCTAGGCTGTTTTTAAGGCTAATGACGTAAATTTTCATCACAAAAACTCGAATTTCTATAATATGCTCGCCAATATGCTGCGCAATACTTATTCTCAGATTGAGGGGGATTAGAGCATATTTTACCTAATATTTGAATGCATTTGTTAACAGAAATTGAGTTTTATCAAACGAGTGCTGTGCTAGAATGGTCGTAAAATAAGAATGACGGTGAAAAATGAAGTTACTGATTGTGGGCCCTTCATGGGTAGGTGATATGGTGATGTCACAAAGTTTATATCAGCGCCTTAAGCAACAGCATCCTGATGTACAAATTGACGTTCTAGCCCCTGCTTGGTGCAAACCTATTTTGGAGCGCATGCCAGAAGTGAATTGCGCGATTGAAATGTCGATTGGGCACGGCGCTTTTAATCTTGCAGGTCGATGGGCGCTCGCCCAAGAGCTAAAACGCAACAATTACACTCATGCCTATGTCTTACCAAATTCGGCAAAATCAGCACTCATACCGCTATTTGCGGGTATTCCTTCTCGTACTGGCTGGAAGGGTGAGTTTCGCTACGGCTTACTTACTGATCTTCGCCCTAATCGTAAAGTGTTCCAGTATATGGTTGAACGCTATGTGGCTCTTGCTTATTCAAAAGAAAGCATGCTCGATGAAGTGCAGCTAGAAAACTGCCCTCACCCTTCTTTATTAGTTGATAGCAAAGCTCAGCAATATGCCATTTCAAGATTAGGCTTATCGACAACCAAACCAATTGTCGGTTTATGCCCAGGGGCTGAGTTTGGTCCGGCTAAAAGATGGCCTGACCACTATTATGCTCAAGTTGCACAACACGCTATTGAAAGCGGCTATCAAATCTGGCTTTTTGGCTCGACCAAGGATAGCAAAGTATGTGACCTCATTCGTTCAGCACTTAGCACCGAACAACAAAAATATGCCTTTAATCTAGCTGGACAAACCTCACTTGTTGAAGCTGTGGATCTGTTGGCTGCTTGCCATACCGTCATCAGTAATGATTCAGGATTAATGCATGTCTCCGCCGCCGTAGATTGTAATATCGTCGCAATTTATGGATCAAGCTCACCGCAATACACGCCACCGCTAACTGAGCGCTTAGAAATGGTGTATACCGATATTGAATGCCGCCCATGCTTTAAGCGAACCTGCCCATTAGGGCACTTAAATTGCCTAAATCAACTGCAACCGGTGCAAGTTATTCAAGCTTTAGATAGATTTATTGGAAAAGATTCATGAAACACCTCTGGTTTGAAAAAGGGGCTTATGCCTCGAAGGCCGCGCGCCAATACTTGAATGGTTATTTTAATCCTTTAGCGATCAAGAAAATTGCCGTCATTCGCCATGCTGCGCTCGGTGATCAAGTCATTGTGCGCCCCTTTTTGATTGAAGCTCGGAAGTTCTTCCCTCATGCAGAAATAACATTAGTCACCGTTTCAAACTACCTCTATGGAACACCAGCAGAGTTAGCGGATAAAACAGTGGTAATGAAAAGCCGTGAGGATTCAAAACACTTATCACTCAAGCAAAAATGGCAAGACTACAGCCAACTGGAAGAGCAAGATATTATATTTGATGTCGCTGGGACAAATCGCTCTTACTGGATGACATTACTGACTAAAGCAAAACTCAAAGTTGGCTTTCCTTACACGCCATTTTTATGTGGCACCTTGTATAACTTGGCAGTATTTCGCTCTGACTTTCAACCAGAAGTAGAATGCATGCTCGATATGCTTAAAATCCTTGGCCACAGCCCAAGCTATCCTCTCGATTTTGCCTACCCAGACAACAGGCAACTTTGTGATTTTGAGACACCTTACCTTGTCTATTTCAGTGGAGCTTCGCAGCTGAGAAAAATCTTATCTAAGCCTGAAATGCGTGCTGTCATCGAGCAAACTATTGAGCAGCAACCCAATGTAAAACATGTCTTCCTTGAGGGAAAAAATGAGTTTGAAAAAGGTGAGTATCTACAAGATCTTGCAAAGGCTGGAAAATTAACGATTCAGCCATGCTTACCTTTAGATGAATTAGTCACGTTTATTGCGAAAGCAACGTTAGTGATTGCTCCAGACACTGGCATACGCAATTTGGCCATATCGACCCACACACCAACTGTTGGTATTTTTTACGCTACCGTCCCTTTTCGTTATACACCATTGTATGAAACACATACGATCGTGATGAATGCTAATGGTGAAAAGCCTTCTACTGAGCAAATTACTGCAGCGATTACTGCCACGTTGAAACAGCGCTCGATAACCGAAAAAAACAGATAGGATCAATCAATATGAGCCAAGTAACTGTATTAATCGCCAACCGATTAATCCGCTTGACCGGGAATATTTTTAAAATGCTCGCTTACCCATTTCATTGGGTGTTTCCAAAATTGCGTTTTACCATTCCTGCCTATTCACCAGCAAAATGGACTCGTTCTAATCGCAGTGCTATTCCACGTACAATTTGGCAAACCAACTTTACCGATCAAGCCTCCCTACCCGTTTATATTAACTACTTATTTAATCGATTAATGTCGCTCAATTGTGACTATCGCTATGTAAGTACCGAAGCCCGTGGTGAGTATTTACGAACACACGCATCAACTGAAATCTATGATGCTTACATGCGGCTAACCAACGGCGCTGCTCAAGCCGATTTATGGCGTTTAGTAGTACTCAATAACGAAGGGGGCGTCTATATGGACATTGACGCAACTTTGGTATGGTCTCTCGATAAACTGATTGGCGATGAGCAACAAGCGGTTTACATAAAGATTGACAACAATACTCGTTTTACCAACTACTTTATCGCCTCAGCACCCAATAATAACGACCTCAGCCAAGCGATTGAAAAAGTACTGCATAACATTGAGAACTACGACCCTAAAATGGGCGTTTATTATTCAACCGGGCCTGGCGTATTTGATGAATTACTTAAAGGCAGAGAAGATCTTTGCACAAAAGATAGAAAATACGTTTGTATTCAAGGTAGTTTTACCAATGAACATTTTCAATATATAGATCGCCCTCGTTCGAAATGGACTCACATTAATCCGGATGATTTGGTAAAGAAAAAGGAACAGTAGAGTGGTGATTCGTGCTCTCTATACCTTACTTCTCTGTGTAGCTTCTCCTTTTTTAATGTGGGGCTTGTACAAAAAGCGGCCGGGCAAGCCGTGTGTTGGTGCTCGCTGGAAAGAGCATTTTGGCTTCACACCACCGCTTAAAACTAATCAATCCCCTATTTGGATCCACGCAGTATCGGTTGGAGAAACGCTTTCAGTTTCTCCACTGATAAAAGAACTCAAATCACAATATCCTGATCAGCCGATTGTTATTACCACCACAACCCCCACCGGTGCAGAACAAGCGGCTAAATTAAAAGAGCTTGCCGAGCATAGATACATGCCCTTTGACTTTTCTTTTGCCGTTCGTGGTTTTATAAAACGGATAAAGCCAAGCCAAATGCTGATCATGGAAACAGAGTTATGGCCAAACACATTACATACGGTTTCAAAAGCAGTTATTCCTATTACTGTTATTAATGCTCGCTTATCTGAACGCTCATGTCGACGGTATGCTAAATTTCAGCCGATTTTTAATTTACTAGCATCTAACTTAACGCGTGTACTTTGCCAATATCGAGATGATGCACAGCGCTTCATTCGACTCGGATTACCTGCTGACAAAGTGACAGTCACCGGTTCGATGAAGTTTGATATCAATATCGATCAACAAACCATAGAAAAAGGCCAGCAGTTAAGGCATCAACTAGGTAAAGAACGACCAATTTGGATTGCCGCAAGCACTCACCAAGGTGAAGATGAACAAGTGTTAGCCGCTCATGCAAAAGTACTTAAAGCACACCCTAGCGCACTGCTTATGCTTGTTCCGCGCCACCCTGAGCGATTTAATGCTGTTTTTGAGTTATGTAAAACACAATTTATGAGTGTGCGGCGAACTCAAACAGAGAATAAACTCGATCCAGAAGTACAGGTCTATCTAGCTGATACTATGGGGGAGATGCTAGTACTCATGGGATCTGCTGACATTTGCTTTATGGGCGGAAGCTTAGCGGGTGACAAAGTCGGTGGGCATAATTTACTCGAGCCAGCTGCGCTTGGTTTACCCATGTTGACTGGCCCAAGTTATTACAACTTCAGTGAAATCACTCAAGCCCTCAATCAAGCCGATGCTTGTGTGATCACACAAGATGCAGAGCAAATTGCACAAATGCTTTGTGAATGGTTCACTGATAACAAACAGCGTATTCATCGCGGCAAGCAGGGTTATCAAATCGTAGAACAAAACCGTGGCGCTCTTGCCAAAACACTTGAATATTTAGATTTATAAAGAGAATACTCTTAATGAAACGACTAATTGTTGATCTTGATGGGACACTAACTCAAGCCAATACTTCCGATTATAAAAACGTCCTACCGAGAATGGATGTGATTGAACAACTGCGCAATTATAAGCAAAAGGGGTTTGAGATTGTGATTTCAACGGCGCGTAATATGCGCACTTATGAAGGTAACGTCGGTAAAATCAATATCCATACTCTTCCTATCATTACTGAGTGGCTGGATAAACACCAAGTTCCGTATGATGAAATTTTAGTGGGCAAACCTTGGTGTGGGCACGACGGCTTTTATATTGATGATCGCGCCGTGCGCCCTACCGAATTTTCCTCAATGAGTTTGGAAGAGATCCACCAACTCTTCGAGAAGGAAAAATCATGTTCCTGATAATGTCTGGTGCCTACGTCGGGCAAGAATTGGAATCTGAATTTGGGCGTATTCCACCTAGCTTTCTACCTTTAGGCAATCGTCGCCTGTTTCAGCATCAAGTCGCTTTGGCACCACAAGGCTTAAAAGTCTATCTCTCTTTGCCTGAATCTTATGCTATCTCAGAAATCGACAGTCAGTGGCTTGAACAGCATCAGGTGACGATTATCGCTACGCCTGATGGACTGAGCCTTGGCGCTTCTTTGGTTGCTGCACTCAATATTAGTGGCCACTCACTTAATGCACCACTGCACATCCTCTACGGTGATACGCTTTTTAACCAACTTCCTGTTGGAGATGATATTGTCAGCGTTTCCACCGCGAAAGACAGTTATAACTGGGCCGTATTGACTAATGATGAAGTTGATTGGCTACAAGATGCCAACACTCCAATGAATAGCGAAAGTCAGCGGATTATCGATGGCTACTTTAAATTCAGCCGCCCACGTGAACTAGTTCGCAGTATTACACAGAGTGAGTGGCAATTTATTGCTGGTCTTAACCGCTATCATAAAAACGTAGGCTTAAGTGCCGTCAACTCGATTGGCTGGCTCGATTTTGGTCATGTGAATACTTACTATCATTCCAAAGCTGAATTCACAACTCAGCGCGCCTTTAATGAGCTCACTATAACCGCCAAATGGATTGAAAAATCGAGCATAAAGAACCAAAAAATAGCTGCTGAAGCTTACTGGTTTGACAATCTGCCGATGACAATGCGTGGTTTCATCCCACAATATTTAGGTAGTCAAAACAGCGAGGGGAAAATTTCCTATCGCTTAGAATATCTCTACCTCACTGCGCTGAATGAGTTATTCGTTTTTTCCAAGCTGCCGAGTCAAATCTGGCAAAAAATCTTAGCCAGCGCGGTGGAGTTTTTAAGCCTGTGCCTTGAGCAACCTACCGAGCCGAATGATCCCATCAATACTCTCGACATACTGTTTGCCGATAAAACCACTCTACGCCTTAACGAATTCTGTGCATCGCGACGCATCACGTTAGAAAAAAAGTGGCAATTTGCAGGACAAGATGTCTCGCTCGCGCAAATTCTGCGCGATAGCCAAAAACATCTGCCTAATGGAGAACCCTTACTGGGCGTCTTGCACGGTGATTTTTGCTTTAGCAATATTTTGTATGACTTCCGAGCCAACAAAATTAAAACGATCGACCCTAGAGGGATGACGCCTGACGGGCAGAAAACACTGTATGGTGATATCCGCTACGATTTAGCTAAGCTGAGTCATTCAATTCTTGGTTTGTATGATTGGATTATTGCCGGTTACTACCATGTTGAGATTGGCGACAAAGCGATCGAATTAAAGATTGCAGAGCAGAGCCAACATAAAGAGACGCAGCAAGGCTTTATCGAACTAATTGAACAGACTTTTGGCCTCACGGCGAAAAATCTCTACGCGATGCAAATTCAACTTTTCTTATCGATGTTGCCTTTGCATGCCGATGATCGCCGTCGCCAAGATGCCTTGTTTGCTAATGCGTTCCGTCTCCATCAAATTTTATTGAGGCTTGATCAATGATTGTGATCCCAATGGCGGGAATGAGTTCTCGCTTCTTTAAAGCCGGTTATACCCAGCCCAAATATATGCTTGAAGCCCACGGTCAAACCCTGTTTGAACACTCGGTCAGCAGCTTTGCTGCGTATTTTGCTAACACTCCGTTTCTGTTCATTGTGCGCAATGTTTACGACACCGCAGCGTTTGTGCGCGAAAAAGCCTCTCAGCTTGGCATTAAACAGTTTTACATTGCTGAATTGCATACAGAAACTCGCGGCCAAGCCGAAACGGTGACTTTAGGGTTAGAGGAATTAGCAAAGCAAGGCGTGGACTATCAAGGATCGATCACGGTGTTTAACATCGACACATTCCGCCCGAATTTTGTATTCCCTGACATTAGCCAACACAGTGATGGCTACCTAGAAGTGTTTCAGGGCAGCGGTAACAATTGGTCTTTCGCCAAACCAGAACATACCGGAAGCACCAAAGTGATCCAGACCGCGGAGAAAAACCCGATTTCCGATCTCTGTAGTACCGGGCTTTATCACTTCAATCGTAAAGAAGATTACTTGGAGGCGTATCGTGAATACGTTGCCAGACCTAGCCAAGAATGGGAGAGAGGCGAGCTATACATTGCACCGCTCTACAATTTACTCATTCAAAATGGGTTGAATATTCACTACCACTTGATCGCACGCCATGAGGTCATTTTTTGTGGCGTACCAGATGAATACACGGACTTTTTGAGGCAACCACAACCATGATCAAGATTGATGATGAAGCGATCACCTTTGTTGTGCAGGGGCCAGTGCAAGCCAGTGCCAGTCGCCAGCAAATCGCTGGCATCACAGAGCAATGTTTGAACTCCATACGTCGCTTTTTTCCTAAATCGACCATCATTCTGTCGACTTGGAAAGGGCAGCCGTTGGATGGCCTTGATTACGACCAAGTGTTGGAATTGGATGATCCCGGCTCAAATACCGTTTTTTATGACGGTCAGCCGCTCAAACTCAATAATAACCGTCAGATGTACAGTACCCACATGGGGCTGAAAGCGGTAAAAACGCCTTATGCGGTTAAGCTACGCACCGATAACCTGCTGACAGGTCGCCAATTTGTTGAGCTGTATGAACAATATGCCGATGTCCCCAGAGCACAGAATTATCAATTTTTGACTCAGCGGGTACTCACCAGCAGCACGTTTTTTATTTCGAGTCACTATGGGCATCCGGTTCATTTTCATAAAAGCGATCTGTTTGACTTTGGCCTGACCCGAGATCTCCTGACCATTTGGTCTGATCGCTGGATACCAGAATTACACTTTACGCTTAAGCCGGGCTACAAAGCACGCCACCCAGCAACAGAGCAAGTTTTATGTCTGAATTGGATCTCAGCGCTACTCGGTGAAGAGCACCATATCGAGAGTAAAACCTGCGATCATGCAGGGTTAGGTGAAGAGTTTTGGCCACAGTTTATAGCGAATAACTTACTGATTGATGGCCCAGAAAAACTGGGATTAGATGTGACTGAACGTTTCTATCAGCGAGGTAATCTAGCACTTGAGTATGATTTAAAAGATTGGCTGTATCTTAACCAAATAACATCAATCCCACGTGATAAGAAACGTCTGTACCGTTACTATAAAAATCAAGTTGGCCGTATACTTAAAAAGATCCATTCTTTGATTTAAATATCACTCTCTGACTTTAATAACAATAGGGGTTAACATTTTCCTTAATTTGAGTCTAACTCCTTTTTTCAAAGTCTTAATCATGAATGAAAAATACCAAAAAAATTTAAATTTCAATGGAGTACTTTTAGTTTTTAAAAATTCTTTTTCATATAACCACTTCCATCTTTGAAACGTAATAAAATCGTAGGGATAGCCATTTGACTGTTGAAGGCGTTTTGGTACCTCTAATCCAAGTTCATCTCCGTCAACAATGATAAGATTATTGATCATAAAATTATATGACTGTTGCCGCGCAAAATGGTCACCATGTTCATCTGTTAATTCATCAGGATATAGCTTCCTTGCGGCATGGCTCCAAATCTTCTGTTCTACATTGACGCTATCATTTGGATAATGTTTGTGCTGTTTTTTACCACTCAACGCTGATTGGAAATCATAATCACTATACATATGACAATCCCATACTTTAAGTAGATCTTCCACCTCACCAAATTGGAAAAAATCAGAGAAGAAAAAAGGTACATGTAACCCCCTCTCAAACTCCTTCGCAAAATAATTAGAACAAACAAGCCGATTATTCAGTATTGCATAATTATCTCTGCGTAAAGGGAATTGCTCAAACAGTTCTAACATCCTTGTTTTGTTTAATATATTGTCAGCTCTCAATTTCGCAGCAAATTTAGTTTTAACATGACGTAATCCAGAAACAGTTGACACAATTTGCCTATTTATATTGATAGGTATAGGATCGTTTTGTTTGCTATACACAAATACCGTAGAACCTGGATCTTTGTTATAAATAATGAGATCAGCTTCAATATCTTGTGTATTTTCTCCTTCCCAAGTGGATATGATAATTTGGCAGCCGGGGAAAATTGATCGTAAACGTTGAACAGATATTGAGGTAATAGACGGAGCAATAGGTCCTTGAATAACGAATGTAATCTGCTCGAATAGCATATTTTTACTCTTCATTTTAGCACTTAGAAATAATGTGAAAAGCTTCAGGAATCCAATGAATCCCTCGCTTACGGACCTCTTTCTCAAACGATCGCTTCAATCTATCTAAATTTCCTTTCTTCCAGCTCTCGCCTTGTTGCTGGCAACACTTATCAAAATCAATAATCCATACCTTCTCTTGGCCATCAATCAAGATGTTATGGATATTGAGATCGGTGTGATTGACTTGCGCATCATGCATTTTGCGAATTTCTAGGCCTATTTTTTCATACATTTCAGTCGGTAATGGACGTTCTTGTAAAATAGACACCAGATCGCGGGCATTCGGGATTTTCTCGCTGAGTAAATCTGCCTGATAACAAAAAGTGCGCTTTACTGCTCGCGCTGCAATCGGGCGTGGAACATTCACCCCAGCCTCTCTCAGTGTATTGAGTAATTCGAATTCTTGAAAACTGCGAGTTTTCTGCCAACCTGAAAAAAGGTAGTGGTCACTCACTAACTTACCGAATAATCCACCACGCTTATAGTGGCGTAGTGCTGCTTCTATTTTTTCAGCTTTTACAAACCATGTCGTTCCGCGTCCCGTTGCACTACCTGTGACGCTACCAGCCTGCTGCCAAAACTCAGGGTTAAAACAGTGGAGCGGATCTTCAACTAGCAAATGCTCGTCATACCAAATTGTTTGATTCTCTTTTTTCAGCGTTTTCATCGTTTCACTTTTTAATGACGAGATTGAATGTGCTTCATCATGCTTGTTTGGTATTTTACATTTATCGGCGCTATCTGCATAATTCTTACTAACTTTCTCTATACCGATGTCACTTATGGCTCTCTTTTCTTCTGCTCCACGCTCAATTTGTGTGTTGCGTCTGTCGGCGATTGGCGATGTGTGCAATGCAGTGGCCGCCGTGCAAGCAATTCAACACCAATGGCCTGAAACTCATATCACGTGGATCACTGGAAAACTGGAAGCGCAGTTACTCACTGATTTGCCTAATATAAACGTGGTTATATTCGACAAAAAACAGGGATGGAAAGCATATCAAAAACTGTGGGCAGAACTTAAAGGGCAATCCTTCGATGCGCTTTTGCATATGCAGTATGCCTTTCGTGCCAGTATTGCCACTCTGGGTATTAAAGCTAAATATAAACTCGGTTTTGATGCCGCCCGCAGCCAAGATTTCCAGCACCTATTTACTAATGTAAAAGTGGTATCGCCTCAAGCGCCTCATGTATTAGATGGCTTACTCGCGTTTGCTGAATGCCTTGGAGTCAGAGAGCTAGAACCTAAGTGGTCACTCACTTATTCAGATTCCGATCATCAATGGGCCAAGCAGCAACTTGCACATTCAAAGCGTAATTTAGTCGTGGTTCCTGCCGCGAGTAAGGCTTATAAAAATTGGACCGCTGAAGGCTATGTAGAAGTGATAACGCATGCTCAACAACTTGGTTGGCATATCATTTTAGCCGGTAGCCCTGCGCAAATTGAAGTTGATCTAGCAGCCGAAATAGCGAGTAAACTTACTCAGCCGGTACTCAATGTCGTTGGTAAAAGCCAGCTTAAAGAGATGTTGGCACTGCTCGACTTAGCCGATTTAGTGATAGCGCCAGATACAGGCCCAGCGCACATGGCCAATGCAATGAATACTCCCGTTATCGGTTTATACGCTCACCATAATCCGCAGCGCACAGGGCCTTATCAGTATCGTGATTATGTGGTGTCGGCTTATGATGAAGCACTGTTTGCCGAAACAGGAAAAACGAAAGAGCAAGTCAGTTGGCGTACTCGCGTCAAAGATGAACAAGCGATGCAGCGCATTCAAGCAAGCCATATTATCCAAATGTTTGATAAGATAACGGCTGATTTTCAGCTAAACCCAATATCCGAGGAATGAATGTGAGCAAACCTACTTTAGCCGTTGCGCTGATCGTTAAAAATGAAGCGCAACATCTGCAAGCTTGCTTGGAAACCGTTCACCAATGGGTAGATGAAATCGTCGTCTTAGATTCAGGTAGCAGTGATAATACCGAAGAGATTGCACGCCGTTATACTGACAAGTTTTTTGTCAATTCGCAGTGGCCTGGGTTTGGCTCACAGCGCCGCTTAGCGCAGTCGTATATCGAGTCTGATTATGTGTTGTGGCTAGATGCCGATGAACGCGTGACCAAAGAGTTAAAAGATAGCATTCAGCGAGCGGTCACCGCTAATAAAGCCAATACACTGTATCAATTTGCCCGTTTAAGTTGGGTTTTTGGCCGCTATATTCGCCACTGTGGTTGGTATCCTGATCGCGTGTTGCGCCTCTACCCAACTCAATTAACGCAATATAACGAGGCTTTGGTGCATGAAAAAGTCGAAGTCGCAGATGGCATGAAAGTCGAGAATCTTGCAGGTGATGCGATTCACTACACCTATAACGATATTCATCATTATTTAGTTAAATCCGCAGGTTATGCCAAGGCATGGGCAGAGCAACGAGAAAAACGTGGTAAAAAAAGCAGCATTAGCCAAGGTATTTTGCATGCGTTTGGCTGCTTTTTGAAAATGTACGTTTTAAAAGCAGGCTTTTTAGATGGTAAGCAAGGCTTCTTGCTTTCTTTATTATCGGCGCACTCAACCTTTGTTAAATACGCCGATTTATGGGTTAGAACCAGTACTGAGCCGCCCAAGGGTTAAGTTCAGCTAACACCGCATTAATATCAATGCGACTCATATCGGCCTGAGTTTCTTTGTCTTTTGCTTGTGGTGGACAAAAAGCGATATGGCGACCTTGTGAATTCAATGGTCGCCAACGCAGTGGCGTGGCTGAACGTTTGGCGGGGAAAAAGCCAACTGTGGGCACATCAATCGCAGCAGCGATATGCAAAGGCCCGGTTGAACCTGCAATAAAAATATCAGCGCAAGCAATCGATCGTGAGAAATCAACAAGTCCTTCATTTTTATCATACAGTACCGCTCGCCCGCCCTTTTCTTCAATCAAAGCTTTTAACTGCGCGGCTTTCGCCTCTTCTCCCGGCCCGGCAGTAAGGATAATTTCTTGCTTGCCATCAATCCCCATCACTAACTGCGTGTATTGCTCTAGCGACAAATTATTCGCTGAACCGCCGCTTCCGGCATGAACAAACACCCACGGTTTACTTATATCGAGATGAAGTTGCGCAGCCAGTTTGCTTTTTTGTTCAGCAAGCATCGCTTGGTCAAATTGCAAATAAGGTGCGCTCGGCTCGACAACCTCTTTGCCAATATCATGCAAAAAAGCGCGTACCAAATCTAAGTTATACTCATATTCTGGTTTGGCTGATTGAGAGCGTTTTTGCTTAATTCGTTTGTTGTAAAAAATTTGAGCGAATTTAGTCGCCGGCGCTAAACGATAAGGAATACGAGATTTCCAAACTAATAGTGCATTGTAAGTGGTCGAGAAGAGGTTGATCGAGGCATCAAAGTGTTGCTGTTTAATCGCTTGAATACATTGTTTTTTCTGCGCAGAGGACGCGTGTTCCGTTGGGTCGACCATCACCGCATCAATCCACGGGCAAAGCTCGGCCAGCGCGACGGTATAGCTAGGGACTAACGCGGTAATATGGCAATCTGGCAACGAGGCTTTTAGCATCGCAAAACTTGGCCAAGCCAGCATGAAATCACCAATTTTATCGTTACGGATCACCAACAAATTGTTCATCGTCTCTTCTCTCACTCGCTAAGTGTCACAGTTTAATGCGGGCTACATCATACCGAGTTCAATAGGTAATTTTGAGTCTTTTTGTTAATATCAGTGCCAGTTAACCAATATGAGCCTTCCAATGTGAGCCAAAAAAGAATTTCGCGTGTGATTTATCCCGGCACTTTTGACCCCATCACCAATGGTCATTTGGATCTGATCGAACGCGCCGCCAATATGTTTGATGAAGTGATCATCGCCGTCGCCGCCAGCCCAAGCAAAAACACCATGTTTACTCTGCAGGAACGGGTCGCCTTTGCCAGCGCCGTCACTCAACATTTAGAGAATGTCACTGCCAAAGGATTTGCTGGGTTAATGGTCGATTTTGCGCGTGATGAAAAAGCCAATGTGCTGATCCGCGGTTTGCGTACTACGGTTGACTTCGAGTATGAATTTGGTTTGACCAACATGTACCGCCGTTTGATGCCAGGGCTGGAAAGTGTGTTTCTTACGCCATCAGAGGAGCATGCGTTTATCTCCTCCACCATTGTGCGAGAAGTGGCGATTCATGGTGGAGAAGTTGATCAATTTGTTCCTGACATTGTCGCTAACGCCTTGCATGGCAAGAAAATATAGCCTTTAGGACGTACCTTATTTTTGGCAAGCAGAACAGAAAAAGGTGTTACGCTGACCAATTTTCAGCGCTTCAATCGCTTGCCCACACGCTGGGCAAGGCTGCTGCGCTTTGCCATACACATTAAGCTCTTGAGCAAAATAGCCCGGTTTGCCATCCGCTTGTGCAAAATCTTTTAAGGTTGTGCCACCTTGTTGAATCGCCGTTGCTAAGACTGATTTAATTTCTCGCACGAGGCAATTCCACTCAGGCAGTGTCAGCGAATGAGCGGGCCGAGTGGGGAGAATTCGCGCATTAAACAGTGATTCACTCGCGTAGATATTGCCTACGCCAACCACCACTTTATTTTCCATAATAAATTGCTTAACGGCGATACGTTTGTTGTTCGCTTTTTGCGCAATGTAATCTGCATCAAAATCATCGGTTAATGGCTCAGGACCGATATTACTCAACACCGAGTGGCTTGCTCCTTGTTCGCACCATAGCCAAGCGCCAAATCGACGTGGATCGTGGTAGCGCAGTACCTTGCCATTGGTTAATCGCAGATCAACGTGATCATGCTTACCTGCCGGAAAATCACACTCCAATACTCGCAATGAACCTGACATTCCCAAGTGAACAATCGCACTGCCAATATCGGTCTCTATCAGTAAATATTTGGCCCGGCGGGATATATTGCGGATCACTTGCCCTTCTAACTGTTTCAGCTCTTGAGGGATGGCCCAACGTAATTTGGGCGTGCGGAATGTCAGTTGTTGGATCGTTTGTCCAACTAGATGCGGGCTAATCCCCATTTTACTTACTTCAACTTCGGGTAACTCAGGCATGATACATCTCAATTCTTCATTCGTCGTTCGTCGTTCGTCGTTCGTCATTATAGGGTATTGGTTATTCGTTCTTGGTTTGTTCAACGCTCAAAGAGAAATAATGGCTCAGTTCGGAAAAAGAAAAGCTTCTTCTACCGAAAGTGCCACCCATTTCTCTTGCCAATTTTTCAATAACCAAAACTGGGGGGTTTGGTAGTAGGTGATCCTTTGCGGCTCTTCGCGATCCTGATACCACACCTCCACGGTTTGTGGGTTACGTAGTAGAGACGCAAGCGACTCGTAAGTGGCATCATCTACTTCTGTACCAACTAAACTCTGCCAGCGTTGTGCCAATATTTCAGGTGCAACTGAAATTGCTTTGCTTGATCGCCAACGATTTTGATTCAGTTCAAGTGACCAGTCAGTAAAATGCAGTGCTTGCAGCTCTGCATTTGGATTAATCACATAAGGATAAGGGCTAGCAGGCGGTTCAATAAGATAAGTTTTGATGACTGTGGGTAAATTCAAAATGGCAATAAAAGCAATAACAGCCAAGATAAGAATATTATTCCAACGGCGGCGATTGATACGCATAAGTGATCCCTAAGAGTTTATCTTTGAGTAACTTAGCACATTATAGTGAGAGCTGACATTGCAGGGTACAAATTCCAGATAATAAAAAACCCAGCCAAAGCTGGGTCTTTCAATGCTTACAAAGCGTAAAATCAATTACTTGATTTTGCCTTCTTTGTAAAGAACGTGCTGGCGAACTACTGGATCAAATTTCTTGATCTCAAATTTGCCTGGCATGTTGCGTTTGTTCTTGTCAGTTGTGTAGAAGTGACCAGTACCTGCAGAAGATATTAGTCGAATTTTCTCACGAATGCCTTTAGCCATTGCTCAATTCCTCTTAAACGTTTTCGCCACGTGCACGGATATCAACAAGAACAGCATCAATGCCTTTCTTATCGATGATACGCATGCCTTTAGCAGTTAGACGTAGTTTAACAAAACGTTTTTCGCTCTCTACCCAGAAACGATGAGTTTGTAGGTTCGGCAGAAAACGACGCTTAGTAGCATTTCGTGCGTGTGAACGGTTGTTACCCGTTATTGGACGCTTACCAGTTACTTGGCATACTCGGGACATGAATGTCTTCTCCAAATCGTTTCAGCTCGATATCAACCTTGGTGGCCGAACCTCGTTCTCGATGTATTAAGAAGTTTGAGGTTAAAAACCGTTATGGAAAATCCATACAAGGCTATCAAAGGTCGCGTATTATACTAACTTGACATGCATTGCTCAAGACCCGAACAGATCCTTTTTACGGATTTGGCGATCTTTTTTTAAGCAGAGCTGATTTAGGTTGATAATTTAGTGCGCGAATCATACCAGAATAATCTTAAGTCACAACCTAAAATGTGATTCAAATCCACCCTCTTTCTGCAAAAGAAATTACCTCGCCGTCGCCCACCACAAAATGGTCCAAAATACGGATGTCCACTAACGCAAGCGCATCAGTTAATCGACGTGTGATTCTGCGATCGGCTTGGCTAGGCTCAGCAACGCCTGACGGATGATTATGGGCCAATATTAATGCCGCCGCATTATGGTGAAGTGCTCTTTTAACTACCTCTCGAGGGTAAACGCTGGCCGCGTCAATCGTCCCCTCAAACAATACTTCATCGCTGATCACTCGGTGTTGATTATCCAAAAACAGAATATAGAAGGCTTCTCGATGGCGATCGCGTAGCACACTCGATAAATAAAGCTTGGTTTGCTCTGGGCTAGTCAAAGCGCCACCTCGTTTGAGCGTTTCGGCCAAATAGCGCTGCGTCATTTCAAGCACCGCCTGCAATTGAACGTATTTGGCTTCGCCCAACCCTTTATGGCGGCAAAACTCTTGCTGGTTGGCCGAAAAAAGCGCTCGAAGTGATCCAAACTCGCGCAGCAGCAGATCCGAGAGAGCAAGCACATTCATTCCTTGAGTGCCAGTACGAAGGAAAATCGCCAGCAGTTCAGCATCAGATAATGCCTGAGGACCGCGAGCAAGCAATTTTTCGCGTGGCATTGATTCTATGGGCAGTGATTTGAGGCTCATTAAGCACTCCTAGGGCTAAAGGTACTCAGACAACATAGAGAAATAGCCAAGCCTGCAACTTTGCTTCTCTTTATTTAGGCTTGATTCATGGTTTTTTGTAATTGATAAGTGATGAAAGACGCAGAAACACTCGCCCAATATGAAAGGATTGAGCGGATCATAAGGTCACTCGATGCGAGAGTTGTGCTAACATAATGCGCAGAATTTTTGAGGAAAAGACAATGCAAACACTGGCAGGAAAAAAGATTCTGCTCGGCATTAGCGGCGGTATTGCTGCGTATAAATGTGCTGAGCTAACGCGTCGCTTGATTGAACGAGGCGCTCAAGTACAAGTGGTGATGACCCACGCTGCAAAAGAGTTTATAACGCCACTGACCATGCAAGCCGTCTCTGGCAGGCCAGTTTCAGATAGCTTATTAGACCCAGCCGCCGAAGCGTCTATGGGCCATATTGAACTTGCCAAATGGGCAGACTTAGTCCTACTGGCCCCCGCGACAGCGGATCTCATCGCGCGCGTCGCCGCAGGGATGGGTAATGATTTACTCACCACTTTGATTTTAGCCACCAATGCGCCAGTGGCCGTCTCGCCGGCAATGAATCAGCAGATGTATCGCAATATCGCCACACAAGAGAATATTGCCACGCTTAAACGTCGAAGCATGATGATTTGGGGCCCTGCAGCTGGTGAACAGGCGTGTGGCGATGTTGGCCCAGGCCGCATGCTTGAGCCAATGCAATTGGTTGAGCGCTGCGAGTTTTTTTTCCAAACAGAGGTGGCAAACAACACACTGCTCGCCGGTAAGTCACTGTTGATTAGCGCAGGCCCAACCCGTGAAGCACTCGATCCAGTCCGCTATATCAGTAACCACAGTTCAGGCAAAATGGGGTATGCGATTGCGCAGGCCGCCGCTCAATTGGGCGCGAAAGTGACTCTGATCAGTGGCCCGGTCAATTTGCTCACACCGCCACAAGTACAACGTATTGATGTGGAAAGTGCCTGCGATATGCATCAGCAAGTGATGGCGCAAGCGCAATCACATGATGTGTTCATCAGTTGCGCCGCCGTAGCCGACTATCGCCCTGAGATCGTCGCCGATCAAAAGATCAAAAAAACCGATGCGAGCGATCACATGCTCATCACCATGGTCAAAAATCCCGACATCGTCGCCAGCGTAGCTGCACTGAAAGAAAACCGCCCGTTCACGGTAGGCTTTGCGGCTGAAACGCAGCAAGTTGAAAAATATGCCCGCGCTAAACTGCTCAACAAAAAACTGGATATGATCTGCGCCAATGATGTTTCTGTTGCGGGCCAAGGCTTTAATAGTAACGACAATGCGCTGACCGTTTATTGGCAAGGCGGAGAGCAAGCATTACCTTTGAGTTCAAAATCTGCATTAGCTCACGCGCTGATGCAACTGATCGCGAGTCAACTGTAGGCTACAAACAGACGTTCTAAGCTTCTTTTAGGGTTCATAGCGTTTATTGGGTGGTAAAATCACCACCCAGTTCAATCATTTTCATTTTTACGCTACGCAGTCCGAAAACTGTCCGTTAAACTACTGCGCTTAATGGACAATACCCAAACCATCTGAAGGGTATAAATATTTGCTCACAAGCATGTGGTAACTAAAAGGAAATCGGGTCATGGCCGTCAATAAGAAAATCAATCGTCGTGAAGAGATTCTACAAGCACTCGCTGAAATGCTGGAATCTAACGATGGTGCATCACGCATCACCACAGCAAAGCTAGCCAAACAAGTGGGCGTTTCTGAAGCGGCTTTGTACCGTCATTTTCCGAGTAAAGCACGGATGTTTGAAGGCTTGATTGAGTTTATTGAAGAGTCTTTAATGTCGCGGATTAATCGCATTTTGGATGAAGAGAAAGATACACTCAACCGCATCCGCTTAGTGCTACAGCTTATCTTGGCTTTTTCGGAACGTAACCCGGGCTTGACACGAATTTTATCCGGCCATGCTCTAATGTTTGAAAATGAGCGACTGCGTGAACGGATCAACCAACTGTTCGAACGCATAGAAACGTCACTACGTCAGATCCTTCGCGAACGTAAACTGCGTGAAGGTAAATCCTTCCCCGTCGACGAAAGCATTTTAGCAGCGCAACTGCTTGGCCAAGTGGAAGGAAGCCTAAATCGCTTTGTGCGATCTGACTTTAAATACCAACCGACGGCAAATTTTGAAGAGTATTGGGCATTATTAAGCGCTCAGATTCAGTAAAAACAAACCACCACCGTCGTGACAAAGAATCATCATCAGTGAAAGAATCAAGAGTAATGAGCAAAGAAAAATACGGTAAACCTGAGTTTTCCCTCTCGCTACTGCACCCTAAATATTGGGGCGTGTGGCTTAGCTTTGGGCTACTCGCTTTAGTGGTCAACCTGCTTCCTTATTCTGCGTTACTAAAAATAGGACGCAGCATGGGCGCGTTTGGAATGCGCTTTGCTAACAAGCGAGTACACATTGCCACGCGTAATCTACAGCTATCTTTTCCAGAGAAAAGTGCAGGTGAGATTGAGCATATTGTTAACGAAAACTTTAAAAACACCGGCATGGCACTGATAGAAACCGGAATTACTTGGTTTTGGCCGACTTGGCGTTTTGCTCGCCTACTTGATGTGAAAGATGTCAGCGCCCTTTTGCAACTCAAACAAGAAAAACGTGGCGCACTGCTGTGTTGCGTACATGCGTTAAATTTAGAAATTACGGCACGTGCTTTTGGTGTAATAGGCCTTGAAGGCTATGGCGTTTACCGCCCACACAGCAACCCTGCGTATGAATTTATCCAATACCGTGGTCGCACACGCAATGGCAATAAACTTATCTACCGCACCGACATTAAACAGATGATCCGCGTACTCAAAAAGGGCGAACGCCTATTTTATCTACCCGATCAAGATTACGGCCATAACAAATCGGTGTTTGTTCCCTTCTTTGCGGTCAAAGAAGCGTGTACCACCACAGGCACCAGTATTCTGGCTTATACTAGCCAATGTGCGATTGTCCCTGGTTCAGGGTTTCGAAACGCCAACGGAAAATATGAAATCATCGCCGATAAAACCATTGATGGCGACTATCCAAAAGATGACATGACCGCCGCCGCCGCTTACATGAATAAATACGTTGAAGAAGTGATTCTACGCGCACCAGAACAGTGGATGTGGCTGCATAAGCGTTTTAAATCTTTGCCAGATGAAACGTTAACTAACTCTCGCTATTTATAACTAGAAAAAGGTTTTGCTTTCAATGAGCAACAACGAAAACAGCACAGACAAACACTTGCACAACCCCACATTCCAATGGTCTTTTTTACACCCAAAACATTGGGGAACTTGGATTGGGATCTTCTTCGCCGCTCTGTTCGCCTTTATGCCACCCGTATGGCGAGATAGGCTAGCACGCAAATTATCCACCTTTGCGGTACGTAAAAACGGCCGTGTTGTACGCCGCACGCGAGTGAATCTGGAAAAATGCTTTCCTGAAAAATCCCCGCAAGAACGCCAGGCTATTTTGGAAGAAACCTTTGTCAAAGCAGCACAATACATGCTCGGTTATTCGGAGTTTTTGGTTCGTTCCACAAAACACAATCAGCAACGCGGCATCATGATTGGTGAAGAGAACTTATTGCCATTGTTAGATGCTGGCGAGAACGTGATCATCCTCGCCCCTCACGCTTGGGCGGTCGATTACCCTGCGGTAATGCTTGCTGCAAAAGGCTATAAAGTAACCACCATCATGAAGCCACAGCGCAATCCTATCGGTGATTGGTTAATGCACGTCCAACGCATGCAATATGGCGGGCGTATTTTTGCACGTGATGCTGGGGTAAAACCGTTTGTACGTTCAATTAAAGATGGATACTTAGGCTACTGGCTGCCCGATGAAGACTTTGGCCCGGCCAACTCGGTCTTTGTTCCATTCTTTGGCACTGAAAAAGCCACGTTAAAAGGTTTTGGTAAAATGGCGCGCCTATCAAAGGCGAAAGTCGTGCCAATTTTGCCTGCTTATAACGATAAAACCTGTAAGTACGAAGTGCATATTTTGCCTGCATTAGAAAACTTTCCAACGGGCGATGAAGAGCAAGATGCACGCGCTATGAATAAGGCGATTGAAGATTTAGTCACACCACGCCCAGAACAATACATGTGGAATTTATCACTGTTGAAAACGCAGCGTGATGGCTCGGAAATTTACGATAACTCGCACCATGGCGATCAAAGTTAATCGCTAGAATGACTAAACTCATAACAAACAAGCCCCGAGCGACAAACTCGGGGCTTTTACTTTTCAGTAAGTGGCTCTACGATTCGCAAATAAGTTGATGCTTAAATTCCGTACTGCGCACGATACGCTTTTACCGCCTCAAGGTGCTTAGCATCTGCCCCTTTCTCTTCAAGGTAAGTAACCAGATCGGTCAGGCTAACAATTGAGATGATCGCGCAACCAAAATCACGCTCGACTTCTTGAATTGCAGAAAGCTCTCCTTTGCCTTTTTCTTGGCGGTCAATTGCCACCAAGACACCAGCAAGATCCGCACCGTTAGCTTGAATGATTTCCATCGACTCACGAATGGCAGTACCAGCTGTAATGACATCATCCACCAGCATAATGCGCCCTTCTAATGCGCTACCGACCAAGTTACCGCCTTCACCGTGGTCTTTCGCTTCTTTACGGTTAAAGCAATACGGCGTATCAACATCATGATGATCAGCCAACGCTACTGCAGTTGTAGTCGCAATTGGGATCCCTTTGTACGCCGGTCCAAATAGCACATCAAACTCAATCCCAGAATCGACCAAAGCAGCGGCATAAAAACGCCCTAAGCGCGCTAAATCACGGCCAGTATTAAACAAGCCAGCGTTAAAGAAATAAGGGCTTTTTCGGCCAGACTTCAAAGTAAACTCGCCAAACTTCAAGACTTCTTTTTCTAGTGCAAATTCAATAAATTCACGCTGGTATGCTTTCATGATTTTCTCTCTCTTAACTCATACACTTTGGTTTATTTCGCTTTCTCAACAAGAACAACCCCCTCCTAGCCTCCCCCTAAAAGGGGGAGGTACTAAGATGATGAATTCCCTCCACTCAAGGGCGATATTAGGAACACTTCCTTCATTCCCTCTCCTTATAGGGGAGGGTTAGGGTGGGGTCATCACGTACAACAATACAATGAATAAAACGGGCAAAAAAATAGCCCCCAACTGGGAGCTACTTGATCAATCTAATAACGATGCTTTCTGCGCTTCAACAATATCAGCGATGCCTTTCTTGGCAACGGCCAGTAAATCCATCAGCTCTTCATGGCTAAACGGTTCACCCTCTGCGGTGCCTTGAATTTCAATCATCTTACCGTTTTCAGTCATCACCACATTCATATCAGTGTCGGCGGCAGAATCTTCCACGTATTCCAAATCACATAAAATGTTTTCACCCAAGATGCCAACTGAGACAGCAGCAACATGGCCTTTCATTGGATTCTTCTTCAATTTACCGCTAGCAACCAGATGAGCAAACGCATCCGCTAGTGCCACACTTGCGCCCGTAATTGATGCAGTGCGAGTACCGCCGTCCGCTTGAATAACGTCACAGTCAACCGTGATCATCACCTCTGGCATTGCCTCTAAATCCACCACAGCACGTAAGCTGCGAGCGATGAGACGTTGGATCTCCATGGTGCGGCCACCTTGCTTACCGTTGGTCGCTTCACGACGAGTCCGTGAATGGGTTGCACGTGGCAGCATGCCGTATTCGGCAGTAACCCAACCTTTACCCTGACCTTTCAACCAGCGAGGAACACCCTCTTCGACAGTGGCATTACACAATACTTTGGTATTACCAAATTCCACCAATACTGACCCTTCAGCATAAGCAGTGTAGTTGCGAGTGATTTTAATTGGGCGAATTTGATCGGCCGCGCGGTCATTTGGACGCATAGTGCATCTACCTTTTATCGGGTGAGACGGAATCGATTGGGGCGAGATTATAGCGGATTAGCCGCCTTGACGCTAGGTTGGTCACCCTTTGCATTGGCGTGAACCTAGTACACGCGTGAAGCTAGTGCTAACATATCTCTCGTTTGATATTTCATCTTCGTGAGCAAAGGACAAATCAATGATTTACAGCATGACCGCGTACGCGCGTAAAGAAGTTAAAGGTGATTGGGGTACCGCGGTATGGGAAATTCGCTCGGTAAACCAACGTTATCTTGAAACCTACTTCCGCCTGCCGGAACAATTTCGTGGTCTTGAGCCTGTACTGCGTGAACGCTTTCGCCAACGTTTAGCGCGCGGCAAAGTAGAATGTCACTTACGTTATGAAGCAAACCCTGCGGCTAAAAGTGAGCTGAATATCAATGAAGCACTCGCCAATCAAGTGATTAAAGCCGCCAACCAAGTAATGCACATGACGGGCGAGCTAAGCCGCATTAATCCGTTTCAAATAATGCAGTGGCCCGGCGTAATGGAAACGCCAGAACAAGACATGGACAGCATTAATAAAGCCTTATTAGCAGGCTTTGATGACGCAATCATTGAATTCATTGACGCACGTGGCCGTGAAGGTGACAACATGAAGGCGTTAATCGAACAACGCCTGACGGCGATCAGTGAAGAAGTGGTAAAAGTGCGCGCACGCATGCCAGAAATCCTGCAATGGCAACGTGAACGTCTATTAACTAAGTTTGAAGAAGCAAAGATTGAGCTTGATGCGACACGCGTCGAGCAAGAGCTGATTTTACTTGCACAAAAATCAGACGTTGCCGAAGAGTTAGACCGCCTCGATTCTCACGTCAAAGAAGCACGTAATGTGCTCAAAAAAGGCGGTTCATGCGGCCGTAAGCTCGATTTCATGATGCAAGAATTTAACCGCGAATCGAACACGTTAGCCTCGAAATCAATCAGCACCGACATCACGGCCTCTGGCGTAGAACTTAAGGTTCTGATTGAGCAAATGAGAGAGCAGATCCAAAACATCGAATAAGGGTTTTTGAGTCTCTCTAAGCTTACCAAGCCCCTGTAAATAGGGGCTTTTTTTCAGGAAATTACAGGTCTTTGCCTCTGTTTTCAACCAACTGGTGAGTAACTTTCCAGCACGAGAGAGAATACTATGACGAATTGTGCTTTACCCCAAAAGTCTCTTGATTTCAAATATCGATTCAACATTGCGTCCAGTTATGGCTGCTTTTTAAGAATTTCCGATCTTAAAGTTAACAATCAAAATTACTCGTGACGGACTTGAAACAATTGCGCTAACTCATTAATTAACCAAGTAGCGGCTAATAGATCTGCACTGCCGCCGGGGCTTAAGTGTTTTTCAATCATCGCGCTATCGAGCGCCGTAAGAGCTTGTTCAATTTCTTGATATAAAAAGCCGCCTTTGGCGAGCAGTTGCTGCGCTTGCGCTTGCACAAAATGCAGCCCTTCTAATCCACCGCGAGCAGCGAGGTTGCTGTCGTTATTGTTGGCCATCAACACCAATAAGGTATGCCACAAGGCTTGCTCGGTGCTGGCTCCTTTGGTTAAACAGGCTTGGTAGGCTGGCAGCGCATGTTGCATCACCATCGCAAGGCCAGAAGCGGCTTCACCGCGTGCGCCGGTTAAACCGTACCGACGATAAATTCGCTCGCCTGCCGTTTTGGGAGCCGATTCACGCTTCGCTTTTAGCTCATCAATAATCAAAAACTGGCAAGCTTGGCGAATGGTTTCGCCAATATGCTGCGCATCAATTTTGAGTTGATTGGCTTTGAGCCACCCCACAGAGCCGCAAATAAGCCCCAAGATAAAAATCATCCCTTTATGGGTGTTCACCCCTTGAGTGGCAGCAAACATGGCTTGCTCAGCTTCTATGCCAATCGGGCGCAAGGCGGTCAGCAACTGAGCGGCCGGATTTCCCGCGCTCTCCCAACCTGCACTGACAAAAGATTGCAGATAAGGCGCAATCGCCTCGGCACTGGCGATAAAAGTGTTGAGATCCATATCGCGGTGCGCGCCATTATTAGCAGTATCCACCAAACCCGGTTTAGGGGTGAGATGCACCTCTAACATCATGGCATGATAAGCCAGATGCCCCACTAAGCGAGGCAAGCTGAACGTTTTCGCGCCACTTGTGCCAGAGGCTTGGCTAGGCAGTTCAAGCAGAAGATCAAGCGCAGCAGGAATAGTCATGAACCATCTCCTCTATTTTAGCCAACAAAGCCTCAACAACGTGCTGCCGCGAGCGAGCACAGATCACCGCATCGCGTTCACACAGCAAGCAGCGCCGTCTTGGCAACTGCGCACCTTGGCGCGAAATAATATGTCCATCGACATCAATCACATCCAGATCCATCAGTCGCCCCAGCGGATGCTCGCGTTCAATCTTCATCATGGCTTTTTTCAACATGCTGGCTGAAGGAGCCTGAATCACCACAAAGGCTTCCGGCCCCGTTTTTTCCACCAACAGCTGACAAGCCACTTGCCGCCAGCCCGTTTGCTGACACAGTTCTTGAATGGCACGCATACCTGCATCCATCACGGTTTGGCTGGCAGCGTTGAGCTTAACCGCGCCCGGCATGTTAACCGTGAAAGAAACCAGAGGCAGTGAATAGCGTTTTAGCCACTCACCTTGTTGCCGAACCCGCACTTCTTTACGCAGAAGTAGCTGGTCCAGACTGACTGAAAGATCCGGATGGTGACTCATAGGCTTTTTACCTGCTTGATAACATCAATGATCGAACCGTCACGGTAGTGAACAAAGGCAACGGTTTTGTCTTCAAATTGCAACGGCTGGGGTTTACCCGTCAGCAACTCCGCACGCTGTTGCAACGCTTCAATCTCGACAACGGGCAGTTGCGCCGCGATGAAACGCGCTTTCAGTTCGGGACGATTCGGGTTTACCGCGATACCTTGATCCGTCACCAACACATCGATGGTGGCTCCTGGGGTGATGACGTTAGTGACCTTCTCGACCACGGTCGGAATGCGGCCACGCACCAAAGGCGCCACAATAATCGATAAGTTTGCCGCCGCCGCCGTGTCACAATGACCGCCGGATGCGCCGCGAATTACCCCATCAGAGCCGGTGATCACGTTAACGTTAAACTGGGTATCAATTTCCAGCGCACTCAAGATAACCACATCCAGCCTATCCACCGCCGCCCCCTTCGAGCTTGGGTTGGCGTATTCGTTAGCAGAGATTTCGAGATGATGTGGATTGCGCGCTAACGAGCCCGCCGCCACCGAATCGAAACACTGCACATCGAGCAAGTAATCAATCAGTCCCTGTTCATGCATTTCCACCATAGTCGCAGTGATACCACCGAGAGCGAAAGAAGCGCGAATGTTTTGGCGCAACATCTTCTCTTTCAAAAAGCGCGCAACCGCGAGCGATGCACCGCCCGAACCGGTCTGCATTGAAAAACCATCATAGAAATAGCCTGAATGCTCGATGACTTCTGCAGCGCGTTTGGCAATCAGAAGCTCGCGTGGGTTGGTGGTCATGCGCGTGGCATCCCCACCGATTTTGCTTGGGTCGCCCACTTCCGCCACCTGCACAACCGCATCGACGCGGTCTTGAGTAATCGATGCAGGGAAATTCGGGAAACCGACGATGGCTTCAGTCAGCATCACCACTTTTTCAGCGTGTTCGGCATCGACTTTGGCATAGCCGAGTGAGCCGCAATTGGATTTGCCTTTAAAACCGTTGGCGTTGCCAAACTCATCGCAACAAGGTACGCCAATAAACGCCATGTCGATGTAGATCTCACCGCTTTGGATCAAATGCACACGACCACCGTGCGAGTGAATATGCACGGGCTCATCAAGCAAGCCATTAGAAATACTATCAGCCAGCGCACCACGAATCCCTGAGGTGTAAATCTTGCTCACTACGCCGTTTTTGATGTGTTCAATCAAAGGCGAATGACAAGAGGTGAGCGAGCTTGAGGCAAGCGTGAGGTTTTTAATCCCCAATTCGGCAATCACGTCCATCACTAGATTGACGGTTTTATCGCCGCCACGAAACGCATGATGGAAAGAGATGGTCATGCCATCTTTTAAGCCAAGATCGACAATCGCTTCGCGGATCGAGCTTTTCACTTTGCGGCTTTTTTTCGCTGACTCATCCAGTAAATGCGGCGTGATCGCATGCGCTTGGGTGTAAGGCGTCAACGCGTAGCGTTCCACTTCCAGCACAGACAGAGGGTTATTTAATGTATTGATACTCATGAGGTGACCTTTAGTGTTTGATGCCGGATTCAGCACGTTGCAGTGTCCAACGTGCGCGTTCGATGATGGGTCCATCGACCATTTTGCCGTTAAGGGAAACCACGCCCAGCCCTTTTGCTGCTGCTTCTTCAGCGGCTTCGATGACTGCAATGGCGTGATCGACCTCTTTTTGTGTTGGGGCAAACACGTTGTGCAGCAGGTCAATCTGGCGCGGATTAATCAGTGATTTGCCATCAAAGCCGAGCTGCTTGATATGCTCCGCTTCACGCAAAAATCCCTCTTCGTTATTGGCATCCGAATAGACCGTATCAAACGCCATGATCCCGGCAGCACGTGCCGCTTGCAGAATGGAGCAGCGCGCAAACAACAGCTCAATCCCTTCTGCTGAACGCTGCGTGCGCAGATCGCGTACATAGTCTTCCGCACCAAGCGCAATCCCAATCAGGCGGCGTGAGCTAAAGGCAATCTCGACTGCGTTGTTAATGCCCTGCGCGCTTTCAATCGCGGCCAGCATACGCGTGCTACCCACTTCACGTCCGCATTCACGCTCGATCTGTTCGATGACTTTTTCCATCTCAATCACATCGTTGGCGTTATCGGTTTTCGGCAGACGCACCACTTTGGCTCCGCCACGCACCACGGCATTAAGGTCTTTGATGCCGAATTCAGAATCGAGCGGATTGACCCGCACCACGGTTTCCATCTCTTGATACATAGAGTGTTGCAGCGCATGGAACACCAACATCCGCGCGGTGTCTTTTTCACGCAGCGCGACCGAGTCTTCCAGATCGAACATGATGGAGTCGGGTTGATAGATAAAGGTATTGCTGAGCATGGCGGCATTCGCGCCCGGCACAAATAACATACTGCGACGAAGTTTGGTCATGATAGTTGGCTCCACTCAATGTTCTGAACATCACAAGCGCGCATCACCGCCGCCTGTACGCGCGCGCGGATCACACAATCCAGCGCGCCTTTGTCTTCGATGGTGACCAACGCATCGTGCACTTGCATCGCGTCGAGGGTGTGCAGCACGACCTGACGAATCGCATGACCAAATTGCTGCTCGACGGTACTGTCTAACACCAGTTCAATACCGCCATCGTTATTGGGTTCAATCCGAACCTGAAGATCACTGGACTCCAGTGTTCCCGCAAAGGCGGGATGGGCAATTTTCATGGGTACAACCTTGTTAATGAGTTATTGGATAAAACAGTGTCAGCACTGCGCTCATACCGCTAACAGTTGCGGTGCGGCCTGTAGCGAATGTTCCGCATAATTCTGACAAAGGTAGGAATAAGTCGTTTTCGGCACGAGATCGACAATCGCGGCAACGCCAAATTGTTTGAGCAAGTAACGCACGCGCGATGCGGAGATCGGCTGCGAGGCTTGCTGACTGCGCTCAATTTCCACTACTTGGATCGGCGCACTGACATCGTGCGCTTCTTTTAGCCAGCGGCGCATGGCTTGGTTGTAGTTACGCGTCACCGTACAAATCGGCTCACTGCCGACAAAGCGGTGCGTAATGCCAAGGGCAGGTGCTATTGAATGGCGGAAAATACTTAAATCCAGCGCAGTATGGGATTGATTGACCACTTGCTGATCTTTAATAAAATAACTAGGGAAGGTCGCGCGCGAAATAATATAATCCGAGCCAGAATGAATAGTTAAATTCAATAAGTGTTTACTGCCTGCCTTAATCATGGCCATACGGTCAGCGTAAGAGAAATCTTTATTCTCTGCTTTTACCACAAATAAATGCACCCAATCACATTGTTCACAGGCTTGTTCAATTAAATATTGATGACCTAAGGTAAATGGATTGGCATTCATCACAATACTGCCAATTTTACGCCCAGACATTTTTAATAAATGCAACTGTTTGCAATAAACCGCAAGACGATTTGGGCTATTTTCTAATAAAGCAATATGCGGTTCGACTTTATCGACTAAGAAAAAACCGCACTGTCGGAATAAATCTATATTGGTCGGCTTAGTGAATAGAAATAGTGAAAAACACCCTATTTCATAAGCGAAGTTGGTTAATTCGGTCATCAATTTGAGCGCAAAACCGGTCCCTTGCAGCGCAGGAGAAACCGCGATGGACTTCAACACATGCCCCGCAATTCCACCGCAAGCGATGATTTGGTTTGTACCGTAAGCCACCACAAAATGCTCAACATCCTCATCAACCGTGAGCTGATGCTGGCAGAGAAACTCTTTGATCTGCAAGAGCTTGGTTTTATTCTTGCTTGAAACTCGCGAGAAGGTGTAAATATCTACCATGGTCGGCTTCCTCACCTATTTTTTCTGACTTTATTATCTAAATTAAGCCGCAAAGGTTTAATGAGGGTAATCACTTTATTTCCCGTGGTTAACGCTCTTTATGGTTTTAATGAATTTAATTTTTATATCTTTAATTTTAAATTCTATTTATCTATCTAAAATTTAAATCATAAAAACCATTGAGATTTTTAAAGCCACTGGTTTGAATGACTATTTTCACAATTATCACTGACTATTTTATTTAATGTAGTAAAGGTCTTAATAACCTCATTGGACATAAAAACATGAACGAAAAAACCCTATATTTAGATAAAAAGTCCGCAGGTGGATTGAATCTAAGCCAGATAAAAATATTTGGCACTCCACTCCCTTTATTTTTATTTTTACTGATCACTGTATTAGCCGCCCATATTACTGACACTTTACCTAGCGGTCTGGTCGGTGGTTTTTCTTTTATGTTTGTCATCGGCGCGATATTTGGCGAAGTTGGCAAACGCCTACCTATTTTTAATAAATACATCGGCGGTGCACCGGTAATGATTTTCTTGGTTGCTGCTTGGTTCGTCCACATGGGCTGGCTCAGCGACCGTGAAATAAAAACCGTGACCGAAGTGATGGATAAGAGCAAGTTCTTGGATCTGTTCATCGCAGTACTCATTACTGGCTCCATTTTGGCGGTCAACCGTAAACTACTGATCCGCTCTCTAGCCGGTTACATTCCAACCATTCTGGCTGCGGTTGCCGGTGCGGCGATATTTGGTATCGCTATCGGCCTCGTATTTGGTATCACCCCTGATCGCATCATGATGCTGTATGTGCTGCCGATTATGGGCGGTGGTAATGGCGCAGGTGCAATTCCACTTTCCGAGATATATGAATCGGTCACTGGTGGTTCAAAAGAACAATACTACTCAGTAGCGGTCGCCATTTTAACTATCGCTAATATAGTGGCTATCATCGTAGCTGCTGCTCTGAACATTATTGGTGAAAAGATCCCATTATTAACTGGCAATGGCGAGCTAGTACGCAGATCAAAACTAGACGTCAATGAAGAAGCCCAAAATCTTAATATCACTCACCGTGAAATTGCGATTGGTTTAATGCTGGCCGCATGTGTGTACACCTTCTCTTACGCTTTATCGAAAGAAATTCTGCCCGGTTTTGGCTCGATTCAGATTCACACTTTTGCTTACATGGTGGTGATCATCGCCATCCTTAACGCGGCGGGTTTGTGCAGTGATGAAATCAAAGAGGGCGCGAAACGCCTGTCGAATTTCTTCTCAAAACAGATGCTGTGGCTATTGATGGTCGGCGTTGGTATTGCTTACACCGATCTGGCGGAAATCATCAATGCCTTAACCTTTACTAACGTGATTATTGCCACTGTTATTGTACTTGGGGCGACTTTGGGTGCTGCTTTAGGTGGTTGGGCGATGGGCTTCTATCCTATTGAATCCTCTATCACCGCAGGTCTGTGTATGGCTAATCGCGGCGGTTCTGGTGACCTTGAAGTGCTCGCGGCCTCTAACCGTATGAATTTGCTCTCTTACGCACAAATCTCTTCACGTCTGGGTGGCGGCATTGTGCTCGTTATCGCCAGCGTGGTGTTCGGTATGTTTGTTTAACTCTTTAACCCTTGCTCCTTGGGATTATTTGGCGCGCCTAGCGCGCCTCTTTTTTCTCCCTATTTTCAACCCTGTTTTTATCACTGGAAGTGACTATGCAATCAACCTCACTATTCCTCGAAGGGATTAATTTGCTGACCCTGGGGATGGGCTTTGTGTTCATCTTTTTGATTTTCTTAGTATTTTCAACTCGCACCATGTCGTACTTGATTGTACGTTTTGCCCCGCCTCAAGTACCAACCAAAACGGGCAATAAAAAAACACCAGCCAATAAGGCTAAATCCAAACAAAACCAAGGTGAGTTGCTCGCGGTGCTCACTGCAGCTATCCATCACCATAAAGCACAACAAAAATTATCTTAGTGAAGGAGAAATAACAGATGACTCAGGCGATTAAACGCGTAGGTGTAACAGATGTCGTATTACGCGACGCTCACCAATCTCTTTTTGCCACTCGCTTACGGATTGACGACATGCTGCCGATTGCGCAGCAATTAGATCAGATCGGCTATTGGTCTTTGGAATGTTGGGGAGGCGCGACTTTTGACAGTTGCATCCGCTTTTTAGGCGAAGACCCATGGCAACGCCTACGCTTGCTCAAACAAGCCATGCCCAATACGCCACTGCAAATGCTACTGCGCGGACAAAACCTACTCGGCTATCGTCACTATGCTGATGATGTAGTGGATACCTTTGTCGAGCGCGCAGTGAAAAATGGCATGGATGTGTTTCGCGTATTCGATGCGATGAATGATGTGCGTAACATGCAACAAGCTCTACAAGCGGTGAAAAAGATGGGCGCACATGCGCAAGGCACGCTCTGTTACACCACAAGCCCAGTGCACAATTTACAAACTTGGGTCGACATAGCGCAGCAACTGTCGGAGCTGGGTGTCGATTCTATTGCCCTTAAAGATATGGCCGGCATTTTAACCCCGTATTCTGCCGAAGAGTTAATCTCAACCCTGAAAAGACAAGTGGATGTCGAATTACATCTGCACTGCCACTCTACTGCTGGCCTTGCCGATATGACCTTACTCAAAGCGATTGAAGCGGGCGTTGATCGGGTCGATACCGCGATTTCCAGCATGAGTGGCACTTATGGTCATCCAGCGACGGAATCTCTGGTCGCCACCTTGCAAGGCACGGGCTACGACACCGGGTTGGATATCGCTAAGCTCGAAAATATTGCGACCTATTTCCGCGATGTACGCAAAAAATACCACGCCTTTGAAGGCATGATGAAAGGCAGTGATGCACGTATTTTGGTGGCGCAAGTCCCGGGCGGTATGCTGACCAACATGGAAAGCCAACTCAAACAGCAAAACGCACTGGATAAACTCGATTTAGTGCTCGAAGAGATCCCGCGTGTACGTGAAGAGCTTGGCTTTTTGCCACTAGTGACTCCGACGTCACAAATCGTGGGTACACAAGCGGTGATCAACGTCGTAATGGGTGAGCGTTACAAAACCATCACCAAAGAAACCAGCGGAGTACTGAAAGGTGAATACGGTAAAACACCTGCGCCGGTCAACGTGCAGTTGCAAGCTCGAGTATTAGCAGGTGCTGAGCCCATAACCTGCCGCCCCGCTGATTTGATTACTGCTGAAATGCCAACCTTGCAAGACCGCGTATTGCAGCAAGCTAAAGAGCAACACATCACTCTCGCCAAGAATGCGATTGATGATGTGCTGACCATTGCGCTGTTCGATCAAGTGGGTTGGAAGTTCCTCGCGAATCGCCATAACCCAGAAGCATTTGAACCCGCACCACAAGCAGCAAAAACTGGTGACGCCTCTCAAATGCCTGCGGCAAAAGCCAAAGCCGCGTCAGTGGAAAGTCAGTCCGTCGCAAGTAACGGTGTCTACACCATTACCGTCAACAACCAAAGCTATGTGGTGAAGGTAGATGAAGGCGGCGAGCTGACACATGTCGCGCCAGCAGCATCGGCCAATAACGCACCAGTACCGAGTGCAGCAGAAGGTGAAAACCTCGCAGCACCCCTTTCTGGCAATATCTGGAAAATTCATGCGGCAGCAGGTGATGAAGTGGCTGAAGGCGATGTCTTGCTGATCTTAGAAGCGATGAAGATGGAAACTGAAATCCGCGCACCACGTGCCGGAGTGATCAGTGTCATTGAAGTCAATGAAGGCGATGCAGTACAAGTCGGCGACGCCTTGCTAGTACTAGCATAATCAGGGACAAAAATAATGGAAAACGTTTTAGCTATGGTGCGTGATTTTGGCCTATTCCACCTCCAGTGGGGGCAAGCCATCATGATCCTTGTCGGTTTAACGCTGCTCTATCTGGCTATTTTTAAACGCTTTGAGCCTTTGCTACTAGTGCCTATTGGGTTTGGTGGCATTCTCTCTAATCTGCCTGATGCAGGGCTTGCCATGTCGGCGATAGAAAATGCCTTGTATGCCGCCAAACCGGAAGTGATGACGGCCTTTTCAAAAGTACTACAACTTAGCTCGTACATGCCTTTGGACATTAAGCAAGCATTGAGTAGCGCAACGCCACTACAAATGACCACCTTGCACTTGCTGGCCGAGCAGTATCAGTACAGCGATGGTATGCTTTATCTGTTCTATAGTCTGGCTATCGCTTCCGGAGTTGGGCCTCTACTCATTTTTATGGGCGTAGGGGCAATGACGGATTTTGGTCCACTGCTGGCTAACCCCAAAACCCTGCTGCTCGGTGCGGCGGCTCAGTTTGGTATTTTCACTACCGTACTGGGTGCATTGGCATTAAGCAGTTTAGGGGTAATGGATTTTAGCGTGGCGCAAGCTGCGGCGATTGGCATCATAGGTGGTGCGGATGGCCCTACGGCAATTTACGTCTCGAGCATGCTCGCACCTGAATTGTTGGGGGCAATTGCGGTCGCAGCCTACTCTTACATGGCGTTAGTGCCTATGATTCAGCCGCCGATAATGCGTGCGCTGACCACGCAAGAAGAACGCAAAATTCAGATGCATCAACTGCGCCAGGTACACAAGCTAGAAAAAATTGGCTTTCCACTGCTGTTACTGATTTTGATTGCGCTCTTACTGCCTTCTGCAACGCCACTGCTCGGTATGTTCTGCTTTGGCAACTTGATGCGTGAGTGTGGTGTGGTGGAGCGTTTATCCGACACAGCGCAAAACGCACTGATTAACATAGTGACTATTTTCCTTGGCCTATCAGTCGGTTCGAAACTGATGGCGGATAAATTCCTCCAGCCACAAACTATCGGCATTTTGGTGCTCGGTATTGTTGCGTTTTGTGTCGGTACTGCCGCAGGGGTTTTGATGGCTAAACTGATGAACCGTTTCTCCACCACCAAACTCAACCCACTGATTGGTTCAGCCGGAGTTTCTGCCGTGCCGATGGCGGCACGCGTCTCCAACAAGGTCGGGCTAGAAGCCAACGCGCAGAATTTTTTGCTGATGCATGCCATGGGACCAAACGTCGCTGGGGTCATTGGCTCTGCAGTAGCGGCAGGTGTTATGATCAAATATGTGATGGGATAGACATTATTGATTGGTGTTTCTTAGACTCCAATCAATAAGCCTCACTTATAGCAAGGATAGACTCGCCGGCATGAAAATATCACTAGCCCACTTTTTACACACCAAAGTCTGCCAGACTCTTTCGTTTCAGCAAAGGGTCGGTGCACTACTGGTTGCTATGGTAGTGATCCAGCTTTTGCTGGTAGCCGGCTTTTTCCATCAAACTCTTAGTGAAACCCTACAAGATCAGATCAGCACTAAGGCTCTGATTCAAGCGCGTGAGATTGCGACTGACCCCAATTTAATTGCCCTAATCCAACAAAATCGTCTCACCGAAGTACAGACTAAAATCGATCGCCTACAACGCATTTCAGATGCCAACTTTATTGTGATTGGCGATGCCAATGGTATTCGCATTGCCCATCCAGATGAGCGAAAAATTGGTTTACCCATGCAAGGCGGTGACAGCAGTAGAGCGTTAAAAGAGGGCGAATATTACACCTCAACCCAAAAAGGCAGCCTAGGCTGGGCAATTCGCGGTAAGGCTGCTGTTGTCTCACCTTCCGGACAGGTTCTGGGTGTGGTTTCTGTGGGCTATTTACTCGATCATATCAGTGATTGGCTACGCATTTACTCCTATCCAATGCTCAGTACTGTGGCCCTACTCATGCTGCTTTCTGGATTGAGCGCTTGGCTGTTTACCCGCCATATCAAGCAACAGATGTTCAATATGGAGCCGGAAGAGATCGCCATGAACCTCAACCTGCAGCAATCCATTCTACAAAGTGTGTATGAAGGAATAGTTGCGATTAGCTTGAAGGGTGAAATCCTTTCTGTGAACGCTAAGGCACTTAATATTCTTGGCATTGCCCACCAACCGAATCATCTGATTGGACGTAATGTTCAAGAGTTCATCACTCCGACTTACTTTTTCATGGGTGCTAGTCCGTTTGGTCAGTTAGCACAGCAAAACAGCACCAGCCAGCAAGATGAACTGATTAGCTGTAATGGTGAAACCTTGGTGGCGAACCGTGTGCCAATCAATTCAGGGCAACAGCAAATTGGTTGGGTGGTGAGTTTTCGTCGCCGCAACGACTTCAATACGCTGACTTCCCAGCTTAGCCAGATCCGTCAGCACAACGATAACCTACGCGTAATGAGTCACGAGTTTGCTAACCGACTATCCACCATCGGCGGCTTAATTCAAATCGGCGCATACGATGAAGCCGTCAAAACCATTCGCCGCGAAACCGCCGAGCAGCAGCAACTGATCGATTTCATCTCCCAGACCTTTCATCCCAAAGTGATCGCAGGATTACTGCTCGGTAAATACAGCCGTGCTAAAGAGCTAGGGCTGTGCTTGGAGTTCGACCCGATGTCACATCTACATCAAGAGCCGCAATGCATGACGTCAGATGAGCTGGCGGCAGTGCTCGGTAACCTACTGGATAACGCATTTGAAGCGACGCTAAAAAACCCAAACAACAATAAAACCATATCCCTGCTGCTGACCGATAACGGTGAAGAGTTGGTGATTGAAGTGGCAGATAATGGCAATGGCATTCCTGCCGACATTGCCCAAACCTTGTTTCTCAAGGGAGTGAGTAGCAAAAACCAGCAAGGACACGGTATTGGACTTTACCTTGTTCATCAATTTGTCACTCAGGCTCATGGTTCGATACTTATCGACAGTGCAGAGCCGCAAGGGACTATTTTTTCTATTTTTATTCCCAATCGACCCAAAACACTTGTGGCGGAAAACCACTTACCACTAGCTGAAGGGCATAATAAGAGCTGATTATGATGGAATTAATCGACGTATTGATCGTAGAGGATGAAACGAGCATTGCTGATGTGCACAGCTTTTATCTCAAACAAACTACCCGCTTTCGCCCTGTTGGCGTGGCACAAAGTATTAATGAAGCACGTAACATGGTGCGCATTCTCAAGCCTAAACTGATTTTTTTAGACAACTACCTACCAGATGGTCGTGGCATAGAGTTTTTAAAGGAGCTAACTCATCAACCGCAAGCACCAGATGTGATTTTTATCACTGCCGCTTCCGATATGGAGACAGTACGCGAAGCTGTTCGCTGCGGAGTATTTGATTACCTGTTAAAACCAATTGCCTATGATCGAGTGCAAAACTCGCTGGAGCGTTATCTAAAATACACTAGCTCGCTGCGCGCTAATGACAGCGTCAATCAGCGCCACGTTGATGAACTGTTTAATTTTCAGGCTAAAACTGAGCAACTCGATAGTTTACCCAAAGGGATAGATGAACTTACTTTGATCAAAATCCAAGAGATTTATCACCATGAACCACAAACCGCGTACACCGCAGAGTTGTTAGGACAAGCGATTGGGATCAGCAAAACCACCGCCAGACGTTATCTTGAATATTGTGTGGCTAGTGGTTTTCTGGAAGCTTGTATCCAGCATGGTCGGGTAGGTCGTCCTGAGCGGCTTTACCAAAAACGCTAACTACCGCTTTGATTTATAACGTGTAATGGAAGGGGAGCACTTCGGTACTCTCCCCTATTTCCAGCACCCCTTCTAAGTTGTCGCTATGACACTGACAAAGTGGGATCACAAACACCCCTTCTTCATCTTTATCGCATTTTACCAACATCGCCTGAGAAGACGGTGCTAAACAGTTAATCTCGGAACAAAACGCCTGACTTTCACGGCTAAAATGTTGCCAATACGCCAACCAATTTTCTCGCGCTTGAGCAGAAGCCAAATCTCTAGAAACCTTTCTAACTAACATCGCATCACCACTGTGGCTATTGAGTCGCTCTATTACAATGGATTTCGACTCGCCTGAGCATGAAGTAATTCAAAGTTCGCCGTAACGGAAAAAATCTTATTGGTTTTTATGTATTTATATAGCGATGAACGTTGAAGTACTCGCATTGTAATGGCGTGGAGGGTAACTGGTTGCCTGGCCGAAAAATAGGAGCTGGGAACGACCAAATTTTAATTAAGAAAAATTAAATATTGTTATGTTTAATGCCGACATTCATGGAAATGATCAAAAATGTCGAATACGGTTCTCTATTTCAGCTTCGGCGATTAAGATTAAGTTGATGACGATGGATAAAAACACGGAAGGCACCATGGCCTTCCGTTATCTAGTTAACTCACAAAGTAACCATGCAGGCTACTTACTGACACTGATCATTTCGTTGAAGTACTCGACTTGCTGTTCCATGCTCAGACTTTGATTATTTGAACCCAACGCCCAGATAAAGAAACCACCGTAACCATTCTCTTTTTGCCACTTGGCACGATTGAGGTTGTTTTCACGGCTCTCCACAAAATTGCCGTTTGGCCCCCACTGGCTATTGATCGTATTGCCCAAAACAATTTTCGACTTGTCTCCAATGTATTGAGCGTAATTGGCCATCGCGACATCGTAGAGGAAGTTTTGGCCGGCGTCATAGGTCATGACGTTGAAGAAATCGAAATCGTTCTTGGTTGCTTGTAACAGATCGATCACTTCACCATGGTGAGACGAGCGACCTGATGGCTCAACGTAAGAACAATTTTCAAACACACTTGAATCCATGCATGCCACAGGATCAGCACCGACATGGTATGTGGTCAGCGACAACACTTTATTGTCTCCCACTTTTTGGCGTATCAGTTTAATCAATGCGGTTAGGTCTTGGTTCTCTTTATCGGTAATGCGCGCTGCTTTCTCGAAGTCGAAGTCAAGACCATCGATTTGCACATAACCCGCTAATTGGTACTTGCTGTAATCACATTGGCCATCACCACCCGTCGCAAGGCAGTCACCCACCACCTCTTCTGGTTTTAGGTTCTTCTTATAGACAGGGAAGGGTTTGTTGACCAATTCAACGAGGCCATTGGCCACCGCCTCCCGATTTGCATCGCTACCAATCGCAGACCAAATACTTTCATAAGTTTGACCACCAAACGCGACCATCATGGTGACATTGCTATTATCGTGTTTTAAGGTTGACCACGCTAAGTACTGAGATGGCATCCAATCTGGGTTGTAACTTGGTGGGGTTACCATGTCATCAGAAATCGTAATGTTACCGCTAGCATCCCATTTACCAAACGATAATAAATAACCGTCACCTTCAGAATTAAACAGTTTTTCATAATCGTTTAATCCCCAAGAAGTGAGATAACTAATGGCACGGTCTGGGTTATCGGCAAGGCCACCACCACCGGTACTCTCTTTCACTGTAATATTGGATGGGGCCGACATTTGCTCTTGATTGGCACTGTTGAGCGCCTTTGCGTAAATAGCGTAGTTACCTGCTTGCGCTCCAATCCACTCATATTCATAAGGTGCTTCGGTGTCTTGATTCAGTACCTTGCCGTTGGCAATAAACGTCACGGACGTCACCTCGCCTTCATAGCTCTTAGCATCCGCTTTGATTGAGATCGCTCGGCCTTCAAAGAAACTTGAACCGTCTACAGGGGCAGAGAGTGACACCAGCAGATCTTTATCAGTAATGGCAATCGAAATCGGTGCAGTTTGAGCACTTGCACCTTGATCGTCATACGCGGCAACCGTGAGTGTGTATTGTCCTTCAACTTGAGCAGGTACAGTGATGGTATAGAGATCGCCCGAAGAAGAGGTGGATGTTGCAACGACTTCGCCATTCAATTGAACATCGACACGCGCCACTTGGGTATCGTCGGTCGCCTCAACGACCACCTCAAATGGCTGATTGGGTGCTATTTTTTGTCCATTTTCTGGCGATTGAACATGCACTTCAGGAACAGGGTTAGGATCGCACTCACCAACGTCATTCCATGCATCTTTCCATGCATCTGGATAATTTGGATGCCCAGTACCCGGTGTCCATACTGGGTTACCACACCAACCTGCGATTTTACATGCGTAGATATGGCCAATATTGGTTACCTCATCTCCCACTTGATAGCTCACGCCATCTTGGTACTGAGCAACGTCACCGCAACTACCACTCACATCAGTAACCGTAATCGTCAGATTTTTTTGTGTTACATGCCGTTCATCATCTTGCGCTTCAACACGTAATGCAGCGCTTCCGGCCGTTTGAGGGGTCCAGTCACAAGAGAACACTTGCTCTGTTTTGGCATCGATACTGCAAACTTCGGTGTCATTAGCAAAAAATTTAACGGTAGCCAGATCATTATCAGCATCGGTCACTTCAGCAGAGATCGTCAAACTTGTACCTTGTGGGTGGGATGATCCCGCTTCTGGGGAAATGAACTCAACGACCGGAGGATTAGGCGCCGTCGATTCTGACTCGACAGAAACAGGCACGCTTTGCTCAGAGAGCTTATCGCCTTCCTCATTGAACGCGATAACTGAAATGGAAGCGGCTCCTATTTCTTTCGGTTGCCACACTTGCTGATACTCGGTGACACCTTGCTTCAATGGTTGTTGAGCAATTTTGTCTTGGTTAGCCCAAAACTCAAGCTTACCGGCACTCTCACCATCAACACGAGCCATAATGCTAACGTCTGTGCCCGTGTATACCACTGAATTTGGCGCTGGAGAAAGAATATCTAGTGAAAAATCGGGCGGTGGTGTGATGCCCCCTTCCATTTTCACAATAACAGAATCTTCAAAAGCACTCAGGTTTTCCAATGAACCAGCAAAAGCGATCGTCAAGGAGAGTGATTCTGAGGAATTCAGAACGCTGTCAACCCAAGCACCTTCAGGGAATTTAAGCGCCACTGAATGGAGAATACCGCCCGCTTGAGCGGTATGAGATAGACTCCACGTAGGATGGGATAGCGCCGATGATTGCCAACCTATATCGTTAATCGCAACGGGTAATACAAATTCGATTACCGCATCGCGCATATCCGCTGACTCTGCTCCTGTATTTTTAATCGCTAAGGTGTAAGTGCTCCACCACTGCCCCTCTGACTCAGCTACCGCATCCGCGCTAAACTCAACAGCAATAGCCTGAGATATTGGGTTTAGCAATAGACCCGAAAAAAGCATGGTTAGGCCTAAGACCCGGTAATAGTTTTTGTCGGCCATTGAGACTGGCGTGTTTTTTTGATTAAACATTATTTTATACCCTCATATTAAATTTATAATATTCAGTATATTTATTAGCACCACCGTTAATAATTAACATCAACAATTTTCGCTTAAAATAATTTTTGGAATGACAATCAATATTTATTTAAAATCTAAATAATCAGCATGAATGCATTAAATTATATTGATTACATTTTAAGATAAATTAAAAACATGAAAAAACCTGATTTTTTATTCTAATTAAATGTAAAAATAAATATTATATTATCCATATTTAAATAAGTGACATTAGTCCAAGAAAAATATAACAAAGTGATAAGTTTCATCATAAAAATGAGCCCCCAATAGGAGGCTCATTTTATTTTGAGATTGCAGAGGTAGTGCTGGGTAATATTTTAACACTCAGTCGTTTGTCTGCTTGTAAATATTGATTAGCAACATGACGCAGATCATTCGTACTCACCTGATTGATGGCGTGACGAACCTCCTGCCAACGACTATAGCGATGCGGATAAGTTTGAGTTAACGATGCGACATCAAGCCAAAATACATTCTTTTCTGGCAGGCTATCTAACCATTGTAGAAGCGGTTGTTTCGCTCGTTGCAACATATCAGCATCAATGCCATGATCAGCTTTCACTCGAGACAATACCGCATCGAAACTCTCTTCCACTAATTTAAGTTGCGTTGTGTCTGTCACACTGAACAGCCCCAAATAACCAAATCCTGTGGGAAGAAAATCATTGCTGCTAAATGGGTAAGGTGAGTAACTCGCGCCAGCCTTTTCTCTCACTTCTTCCGTCAACAAAATACTGAGAACCTCTTCAAGCAGCATCAGTTTTGCGTAGTGTTCGGCATTCACCTTATCAGTCGTTGGCCACAGCCAAGCCAATGCCGCGGCATTGGCTGAACCTTGATGCTCAACAATATGTGATGCAGGCACTGGTGGAAACTCAACGCGCTCAACTTGCAGCTCTTTTTCTGGATGACGCGGCAAAGCGCCCAGCGTTTTAGCAACCGATTGAATCGTTTTCTCTTCGTCAAGATCACCCACAATGGCAATTTCTAAAAGGCCTTTATCTACCGCCGAGGCAAACACTGGAACTAATTCTGAAAAATGACGCTTTAACAGTTCCTCGTCATGGCTACGAAATCGTGGGTCGTCAGGGTGCAATAATTCAGGTAACACCGTCCAAAATGCCTCTTCTGGCGTCGTGTTCTGGCTGTTACTCGCTGCCTGTACTCGTTGACGAAATTGGTTCATCCCCTCTTCTCGCCAGCCCGGGCTCGTTAAAAATGCCGTTTGCAGTGCTAACTGTTGGTCAAGCGACGCTTGATTGGTGAAATCCTGACTCGCAAAACCAAGCGTTCCGACATTGAACCCCGTCGTCACATTGGCAGCAGAAAAGAGATGAATTAACTGCTGAAACGAATGCTGCTCTAACCCACCAGCAACAAAGCCATCATTAAACAGTGCCTGAATGCCCTCTTTTCTAGGTAACGGATATTCGCCAAAACCTAATGCAAGATTGAGGTAGATGACGTTTTTCTCTAACTCAGTTGGCTTGATGTTGAGCTTAACGCCATTGGCAAATTTCAACATCCGAATCCCCGTTTCGGGATCTCGCTTGTCGTGAACGAGCGTGCCCGCCTCACCAAATTCACGGTAGGCAAATGCCTCGACCGATGATATTTGATAAGGCTCTACTGGCTGTTTTTGGCTTTGTTCATATACATCGAGTAGCGTTTGATTGATTTTCTCAACCTTGTATGGCCCAGAAAGATAAATCCACGGCTTACCTTGCCAACGTTCTGTAAGCAGGTCGTGCAATCGAGCGGCGGTGATTTGAGGTTGATAAGCTTCAAAAAGAGCAAGCGCGAACGTCGGTTCAATCGGGACAAATTGCTGAGCATCACTTGTCACTAGACCTTGCGCAATCGAAAAACTATGCAAGGTATCGCTACTTGCTGCTCTTTGCTGATAATCAGCATGTATTGCCTTGATCGCTTGATCAATTTCGCTCTGATTAAAGCCATATCGAATCGCTTGTCGCACTGTCTGTTCAAGTAATGTTAGCCCATGCCGCCACTGCTCGGGCAAGGTTACCAGTGACAATTCCATCCGTGATGCGATACCGAAATCTTGTTCAATATTAACAAAAGCATTCGTTATCCCCTCTTGGTCTATCAGATGGGGAAGTAACCGTTGGTAGAGTAAGTTCGACAATATTGATTCAAGGATCATTTCATGGCGACTTTCAACGCTATCTGCTTGTCGCTCTTGTGGTGCAATCACACCAAGCGAAATTTGGGTCGGCAAGCGAGCATCAAAGAAAACATCGGCTTGCAAGTGTGTCCTTACTGCAGGCAACATCAAATGGTCAGCCCGTAGCGGTACCGCATCCCGGTGAGGTACCCAGTTAGAAAAAAGTCGTTTGATCTGCTCTTCGGCCTGAGCAACATCAAGGTCTCCCACCACAATGATCGTGGTACGTTCTGGCGTATAAAAACGTTGATAGAGTGAACGTAACTGCTCTGAGCTAGCATGTTTTACTACATCGAGATCACCAATTGGCAAACGTTTTGACAAAGGGATCCTAGGATATAAGAAGCTCAGCTGTTGACGATAATTCTCAACATCAGCGGAATTTCTCTCTTTCCATTCCGCCACAACAACCGGTTTTTCTTGCTCCAACGCCTTTGGTTCAAGCTTAAGGCGATCCGCAATCTCTCTCATAAGCCACAAACCAGTTGCTACTTTTTGTGAGTCTCCTTGAGCAATATTGAACTCATACACGGTTTGATTGAATTGAGTCACCGCATTGGTATCGGATCCAAAACTTAATCCTAAGCGTTCAAGTTGGCGAATCATCTCCCCTTCGGCTACAGAGTCCGAACCTTTAAACGCCATGTGTTCTAAAAGATGCATCAAGCCTTGTTCTTGATCTGACTCGACTAAAGAACCACCCGCAATGCGCATACGCATAATGACAGCATGAGCAGGTGTCGTGTTATGGACTAATTGGTACCTTAAGCCGTTTTCAAGCTGACCTTCGTGAATGCGATGACTTTTAGGTAACTCCGTCGATAGTGAACTGGCCGATATGACAAGCAGCAATAATAAGCTCAATGGGTGAAAAAATAGAATATTACGCAAATTAAGATTCTCAGTATGTATGGAACGACACTCATTCGAATTGAGCGCTTATTATCACCCATTTATTGAATTTATAAATACATCAAGACAATTCCATACAAAACAGTACAATATTTTCAACATCATGCCATGGTGATCAAACGCGTATCACACCCCCTTGAATATCAGCTTAGCTGGCTTATATTGCTCTACAAAAACTTTGTGCAATAACGTAGCCAAATCACAAGAAAACACAGTATTATCACCCCTTATTCCACATACTTCGTGGAGATCATAAACGGAATAATTATGGAAAATATCGTCGAAAAACTACTCTATTCAGCGCGCTGGATTATGGCTCCTATCTATTTGGGGTTAAGTTTAGTGCTGCTGGCATTAGGCATTAAATTTTTCCAAGAAGTGTTTCATCTGCTACCTAACATCTTGAGCACCGATGAAGTCAGCCTGATTTTAGTGACACTTTCTTTGATTGATATTTCATTGGTTGGTGGGTTGATTGTGATGGTAATGTTTTCAGGCTATGAGAATTTTGTCTCTAAAATTGATATCGCCGAAGAGGATGATAAGCTTGGCTGGCTCGGAAAATTAGACACAGGATCGTTGAAAAATAAGGTTTCGGCATCGATTGTCGCCATCTCCTCAATTCATTTGCTGAAAGTCTTCATGAACACTGAAAATATCGACAGTGAAAAAATCAAGTGGTACTTACTGCTGCACATTACCTTTGTCTTATCGGCCTTTGCGATGGGTTATTTAGATAAAATCACCAAAAAATAGCCGCAAGCCCTGTATACACAGGGCTATTCGTTCACACTATCGATCATGTGGGTTACATATCGTTGCTATGCCAATGCACTACCATCATTTTATTAATAAGAAAAACGACTTATCTGGCACAGTGAGCAGCTTTGTTACGATGCTAAATACCATCGATGCCAATGGTAAATAGACTGAGCTTATTTTGAACGATTGACCAACAGTAACAGCAAGAAATAGCTCCCACCGAGAATCGCCACGAGCGTGCCAGCCGCAATTTGCATCGGATAAACGATCACCTGTCCGAGCCAATCTGCCCACAACATTAATGATGCACCGACTAAACTTGCCACCAGCAGTTGGGTTTTACTTTGCTGTGCGCCTAGCATCATCGCCATGTGCGGCGCGATCAAACCCACAAACGACACTGGCCCCATCGTCGCCGTCACCAGCGCACATAACAGCGCCACAATGGTCAATAAAATCAAACTGGTGCTTTGCGCATTAACGCCGCGCGCACTGGCAAAACGACGACCAATGGAGATTAAAGTCAGCCAACGCGACAGTGCGATGGTGGCCGCGGCCAGCAACAGCACCAAAACGGCCAGCAACAGCGCTTGATCAGGCGTAACGCGATAGGTTGAGCCTGCCAACCACTGTAAAATTCGATAACTGTCTTCTGACCCTTTAGCCAAGCAAAATTGCACTAAGGATTCAAGCAGTGCCGTGATGGCTATCCCGGTTAAAATCAAACTCGACGCGGCGTATTGATGGCGCTTACCCAGTACAACTAATGCCGCCAACACCAGCAAACTACCCAACAACGCTGTCACCCAATGGGCGGCTAACAAGCTTTGACCTAAAAAGAGATTGGCAAACACCAACGCAAACGTCGCCCCTGACGAGACCCCTAAAATATCTGGGCTGGCTAACGGGTTGTATATCAAACGTTGCAAAATGCTACCTGCTAGGGCAAGACCAATACCGGCACACAATGCGGTGAGCATGCGCGGCCAGCGTAATGACCACTGATAGCTGCTTGGCAGCGCCAATTGCCAACTGAGTTCGTTCATTTGAAACAACGTATGCAACCCAAGTGCTGCCAGCATCATTAACAACACCCCCAATAGTGCGACACGGCTTAATGATGCGCGCGACTGAGGCAGTGAGATAGTCAAGGTATCTTGCGCCTTGAGCTGACGGCGACTAAACCAGATCAATGCGGGCGCGCCAATCGCCGCGGCTGTGATACCGCTGGCGATGACTTGCGTAGTCCATAGGCTCAAGCACATTGCGAGCATATCGGTTAATAAAAGCAGTAACGCGCCAAGCAGTAAGCTCGAATAGAGCTCTTGTTTGGGCGTTCTTGCCCCCATAGCACGGGCGATGTTTGGTGTGAGTAGCCCGATAAAACTGATGACGCCCACCGCTGTAATCGAGGCTGAAACCAACCAAATCCCGAGCACCATTAAGATTAAAAATGCAGGAATGACAGGCAGACCACGAGCTGCAGCACCTTGATGACCTAAACGCAATAACGTCAGAACCCTTGGCGCAAACAGTAAAATCAATAAGGAGACCGATAACCGCGGCAGCAACCACTGCACCCAATCCCAGCCATTTTGCGCCAGATCGCCCGCGCCCCACATGAAGACGTTTTTGGCGTATTGTTCATTGAGTAGAATCAGTGCCGTCGCAATCGCGCCAAGTAGCAGGTTCACCACCATGCCTGCCACAATTAACGGTAAGCCAGTCATATTACGCACGCCCGCAATCACCACGATCAACGCAAATGCGAGCAAAGCACCACTCATTGCCGCCAACGCGCTGTAACTGGCAACTAGGCTTGGAAAACCAATGTTGAGAATAATCAGCGCCAGCCAAGCTCCAGATGAGGTGCCTAGAGTCAATGGTGAAGTGAGGTTATTCTGCGTCAGTTGTTGCATCACACTGCCGACCAAACCCAACATCGCGCCCACCAGCAACGTCATCACCAAACGGGGCAATTGACCATATAGGAAATTGAACTCAGCAAAAGAGCTCGCTTCACGTTGCGTCCACAACAGTTGCCATTGCGTGACTAGATCAACGCCATTGCCAATTTGCACACTGAGCATTGCCACAAGCAGCAGCGCACTACTCAGTGCGAGAAACTCTTTTCCGTTCATGACTTAGGCGCAACCTCAAGCAAACTGCGTGTCAGCGCTTCTGCAATGTATTGTAGTGACATCGCGCCGCCGTAGTTCCAGACACTCTCAACCGAGTTCACTCGCGCTTGACGCACAAACGGCATCGCTTGCCAAAGCATTGATTTTTCTAGCTGTGCTTGCTGGGCAAATGGCAAGAAATAGAGCACATAACCTTGCTCAACATACTGCAAATCCGTTAACCGATGTTGCACAATCCCCCACTCTTTGGCGGGCTGAGGCAGCGCTTCATGCAAGCCCAATTGCTTCAGCACATAATGAGTGGTGGAGTTTTCACCGTAAAGGAACACCGAGGTTGGATTAGCAAAACGCATCGCCACCACCGCGGGTGTTTGATGAGAAAATGCGATGTCAATTTGTGCTTTTAACTGCGCAAAACGTTCCGTCATTGTGGTCAGTTTTTGCTCGGCGAGCGTTTGCTTGTCAAAGAGCTGCGCTAATTGGTGAAAATGGTCAATCGCGACTGCGCCACTGTCATCACTGGCTTGAAAATTAGAGAAATAGAGCACCGGAGCAATGCGCTCTAACGGTGTGATTAAATCTTGCTGCGGCGCAGCAGCGAGAATGAGATCTGGTTTCAGTGCAGCAATTTTTTCCAAATTGGGTTCAACGCGCGTGCCGATATCTTCTACCCCTTGCGGCACTTGCGGTTTGACAACCCACTCTTGATAACTGGCAAGCTCTGGCGCGCCAACGGGTGTGATACCCAGTTCAATCACTTGCTCAAGTAAATCCCAATTGAGCACCACCACACGTTGTGGCCGCTGCTGTAGAGTTTGCTCTCCGCGGCTGTCGTGTACGGTCAATGGCGCGCTAAAAGCGACACTCGAAAAAACAGAGAGTAAGCCAGCAACCAGCCAGCGCTTTACAAGGTTTAAGCACATACAATCGCGACCTTATGCGTGTGAGAATCTGAATTGGACATTGGGTGATCCAACAGTTGAATCGGCGTTTGATAAAGCGCCGATAAACGTGCTTCATCGGCCAATAAAGAGGCATCGCCTTCAAAAGCAACCTTGCCCTGCTTGAGCGCAACAATATGGGTCGCGTAACGTAGCGCAAGGTTCAGATCATGCAAAATGACGATAATTCCGCAGCCTTGTGTTTGGTTTAATTGCGCAAGCAGAGCCATTAACTGATATTGGTGCTGCACATCTAACGCCGAGGTTGGCTCATCTAAAATCAGCACCGGAGACTGCTGCGCCAACAGCATCGCCACCCAAGCGCGTTGCCTTTCACCGCCAGACAATTCATCTGCCAAGGTATAGGCAAATTCAGTGACGCCGGTTTGGGCGATCGCTTGATCGATGATCACTTCATCCTGATTTTGCCAGCGACCAAAAGGACCACGCCACGGAAAACGCCCAAGGCGCACTAACTCTCGTACCGTTAACCCCGCTGAAGTTGGCAATTTTTGTGGCAAAAACGCCACCGCTTTAGCCAGCGCTCTGGCGCTGAGCTCGGCAATCGGCTGCTGGTTAAGTAACACGTCGCCACGGTCAGGTGCTTGCTGACCAGAAATCAAACTCACCAGCGTGGATTTACCAGAGCCATTATGGCCGAGTACCACAGTTAACTCTGTGGTGGGAATATTCAGTGATTCAATGGATAAAATGCTTCGTCCACCGCGCACCACTTGAACATTTGATAAGGTAAACATCACTCTCCCCCAAAAATCGAACCACCTAAAACACACATCCCCGCCGGCGCGGGAATGTTCAAAAACCGTCAAACTCACCTTCAGCGAAGGTGAGTTCATGCTGGCTTACCAGCGGTAATTCACGCTTGCCACCATACGACGTGATTCGCCGTAATAGCAGGTTCCGAAATCACAACCAGCGAGGGACTCGTCATCCAAAATATTATTGAGGTTAACCTGCACATCCCACTGTGTATTGATGGCGTAGCTTGCCATTGCATCCCACAGCATATAAGCAGGCACCTTTTTATCGAGCGAGGCATCCACAGACGTTCCGGTATAACGCACGCCAGAGCCCAACGTCAGCCCCTCAATCCCAAGGCCTGCAAAATCATAGCTCGCCCAACCTGTCGCTAAGTGGCGCGGAATCATCGACTTGCGCTTCTGGCTCGTTCCTTCACCCGTATGAGCATCGAGATAGGTGTAGCTGGCATTCAGCATCAGATTCTCTGTCACAGCCATGCGAGCTTCCACTTCGAACCCTTGCGTATTGGTTTTTGTGCCCGATTGACTGGTGGTTAACGCGCCATTGCTGCCGACGGTAGAGGCGGTTGCGTTTTTCTGGTCGATATCAAACCACGCCAGATTGACATAGCCATCGAGCCAGCTTGGCATGTATTTCACACCCACCTCGGTTTGGTTGCTCTCAACGGGTTTGTAGAGTTTGTTGGTGGTAAAATCTAAGCTGCTGATCACATAGAAAGATTCCGAGTAGCTCACATAAGGTGACAAACCATTATCGGCTAAATAGATCAAACCGCTGTTTAATGACAGTTGGCCATCATCAAGCTCATCTTTATTCAAACCTTTGCTTTCAACATCAATTTTGTCGTAGCGGCCACCTAAATTCAGCACCCATTTCTGTTGCCACTTCGTTTGATATTGCGCGTACACTCCCAGTTGCTGTTTGACAATCTCATTGTCATACAAGCTGCTTGAGAGATCAGGCACATTGCCGTAGGTCGGATTAAGGCTGTTGATCACGCCCACCTGTGAACCAGTGCCATTACCCAGCCATTTATTTTGGTGATACTGAATGTCAAACCCGGTCAGTAAGCGGTGCTCAAATTGGCTACTTTGCCACTGTGCTTGGGCGTTGTTATCTAAGGTTACGCTGTGTGCATCACCATCATTGATCAAGGTATAACGTGCCAATGTGTATGGGTCGCTGTCTTGCCAAGCATTTTGATAGGCCGAAGAACTTCGTAGGTACAGATCAACATAGGCGTAGTTGAAGTTTTGCTTGAGGCTCCAAGTGTCGTTCAGTTGATGAGAGAGTTGGTAGCCGAACGACAGTTGTGTTTTATCGAAATCATCGTGATCCGGCTCGCCAAAGTTGCGGTTAGGCGCAATCGTCTCGCCATTGGGCAGCGCCACTAATGTGCCATCGCTTGGGAAGAAACCGTTTTGTGGCACGCCGTTATCTTTCAAGAAAGTGGCCATCAGCGTTAGCGTGGTTTGATCTGATAAATCGATAGCGTAGCTTGGCGCAACATAAACGCGCTGGCTCTCAATGCCATCCAATTCACCCTCTTTTTGATTAACCATCGCCACCAAGCGGTAGCGCTGGCTGCCATCTTGGTTGGCCCAATCGGCAATATCGACACCCAACTGCTGGTAATTTTTATTCCCCACCGACAGAGATACGGAATGCTGCGCCCCATCGGTCGGCTTTTTCTGCACCACGTTGGCAATACCGCCCGGCATGGACTCACCATACAGCACCGAAGACGGGCCTTTCACCAATTCAACTCGCTCTAAACCAAAGGGTTCAACCGTCCAAGCAAAGAAACCTTCTTTATAAAGACGGTTACCATCGAGATAGACACTCGGTTCAAAACCACGCACAAACATCCACTCGGCGTCGTTATCCGCGCCATAAGGTGAGGTGTACCCCGGCGTATAGCGCAATGCTTCATCCAGTTTTTGTACGTTATGCTGGTCGAGTTCATCACGTTCAATGACAGTGACCGACTTTGCGGTTTCTTGTGTCGGGGTATCGACTTTCAATGCCGATGCCGTTACCACGATCGTGTCTAAAACTTGTGGTGGTGTTTGCTCAGCTTGTGCCGTAGCCGAAACCATGAACAGACAAGGTAATGCGCTGATTTTTAATATGTTGTGAATTGCTGTCCCCAGCAAGCTTGGGCGAATGAGATCCATTAAAGGATACCTCCTGCTTTAATTAGTTTGAGAAACGTTTTTATTATCATTATTATTGCCCGTCATTTTACTGATAAATTCAATATTTAACAGATAAAAATAAGAATGAATCTCACTCGCACATCACCATAAGTTGATCACCTATGTTTCAATGGTTTGAAAATCTCACGACGGCGTTTCCTAAAGAAGAGCCGCAACAACCGCCTAACTCCTTATTAGCCTTCTGCCGTCATTACACGCGGGGTTTTGAAGTACCGTTATTGGTCATGTCACTGCTCAGTGCTTGTGTGGCGATTGCCGAAGTCACCCTCATTCGCTATATGGGTGAATTGGTTGATATGCTTGGCAGCCAACAACGTGCCACATTCTGGGCTGATCAAAGTGACCGCTTGTGGGTAATGGCCGCGCTGGTGGTGGTCATTATGCCGCTGCTGGCTTTCTTCCACTCCATGATCATGCACCAAACGCTACTGGGTAATTACCCGATGTCGATACGTTGGATGATCCACCGCTACTTACTCAAACAGAGCGTCAGTTTTTTCCAACGCGATTTCGCGGGGCGGATCGCCACCAAAGTGATGCAAAGTTCACTCGCCGTGCGAGAAACAGTGATGAAACTGGTCGATGTACTGGTTTACATCGCGGTCTACTTCGTCTCGATGATTTGGATGATGGGCGAATCTGACCGCATCTTGATGATCCCGATTCTGATTTGGCTCGTGGCCTACATCATCATTCAATTGTATTTCATTCCCAAGATGAAAAAAGTGGCGACCGATCAAGCCGATGCTCGCTCAACTATGACGGGCAGCATAGTCGACAGTTACACCAACATTGCCACCGTGAAACTGTTTTCTCATTCACAGCGAGAAATGCAGTACGCCAAAAGCAGCATGAAACGGTTTTTGAACACTGTATACCAACAGATGCGCATGGTGACGTGCCTGTTATGGAGTGTTGACGCCATCAACTATTTACTGCTGTTTTCTATCGCCGCTTTATCAATCAATTTGTGGCTCGATGCCTCAGTGACTGTCGGTGTCATTGCGATTGCGATTAGCATTGCGCTGCGCGTACAAGGCATGTCGAAATGGATCATGTGGGAAGTGAGCGCACTATTTGAAAATATCGGTACTGTGGTGGATGGAATGAATACCTTGTCGCAACCAGTGACCATAACGGATGTAGCCAATGCGCCGCCGCTGCAAGTAACGCAAGGGCAAATCAGCTTCCATAACGTTCACTTTCACTATGGACAAGAGAACACTGTGTTTGAGGCGCTTAACTTTGAGTTAAAAGCGGGCGAAAAAGTGGGGTTAGTGGGTCGTTCAGGCGCGGGTAAATCCACACTGGTTAACTTGCTGCTGCGATTTTACGATTTGAATGGCGGCAAAATCTGCATTGATGGGCAAGATATTTCGCAGGTCAGCCAAGATTCACTGCGCCAACACATTGGTATGATCACACAAGATACTTCTCTGTTGCACCGCTCAATCCGCGACAACATTCTCTATGGCAACCCAGATGCCGGGGAAGAAGCGCTGATAGAAGCAAGCCGTCAAGCGCATGCTCATGATTTTATCGCGCAGTTGCAGGATGAGAATGGCAACCTTGGCTACGATGTTCAAGTGGGAGAACGCGGTGTCAAACTCTCTGGCGGCCAACGCCAACGCATTGCGATTGCCAGAGTGCTATTAAAAAATGCGCCGATTCTGATCATGGATGAAGCCACCTCGGCCCTAGATTCAGAAGTGGAAGCGGCTATTCAAGAAAATTTTGAAACGCTGATGGAAAACAAAACCGTGATCGCCATTGCGCACCGTTTATCAACCATTGCCGCCATGGATCGCTTAATCGTGCTGGATGAAGGACGAATCATTGAACAAGGCTCACACCAAGAGTTGCTGCAACAACAAGGCGTTTATGCTCAGCTATGGGCACATCAAACGGGTGGGTTTATAGGCGAACTTGCGTAGTGGATGCTCTTTAGGCCAAATAAAAGGCCTTTAGACACATCCAACAGAGAAAGAAGATGTGCTAAAGGCCGCGCTATTTCACCCCATACCCTCACTTCCGAGTTTAGGTATTTTGCATACTATTTTGCATACATAGGGGGGTGGTGAATTAGCTTAAATCGACATCTTTGCAGCCAAAAAAGTAGGTCGCGAGAAAGCCAACAGTGTAGGAGATTAAAAGACCGCCAACAAACACCATCATCCCAGCAAAAATTCCTTGCTCGGAAGTCATCAATGGAATGGCGACAATGCCTGACGGGCCAAACACCGTATTTAATCCTACTGGCAAACCAAGGTAAGAAACTAAGCCGACAAAGAAACCGCCCGCCGCCCCACCAATGCAAGCGGTGACAAACGGTTTAACCCGCGGCAAGGTCACGCCATAAATCAGTGGTTCGCCAATTCCCAAAATACCGGGAATGATCGCCCCTTTCACTTGCGTGCGCAGCAACGCATCCTTATTCGCTTTAAAATAGAGTGCCAGTGACGCTCCCACTTGGCCGCCGCCCGCCATCGCCAAAATAGGAAACAGAGAGTTAAACCCTTGTACATCCATCAGCGCAAAATAGACTGGCACAAATCCTTGGTGAATACCAAACACCACCGAAATTAAGAACAAACCCGACAGTAACGCCGCGCCCAACGGGTTATCATTGAGGTTCAAAAACAACCATGACATGCCTTTAAACAGCTCACCGCCAATCGGCATGATCACCAAGAAAGTCACCGCGCCCATGATGAGTAACGTCACCACAGAGGTTAAGATCATATCCAAATCATCAGGCATGTATTGGCGCACTTTACGTTCTACTTGCGCGCCCAAAATAGAGGCCAATAGTACCCCGATGATGTTGCCGCGTGGGTCAATGGCGAAGCCAAAGAATTCACTCATACCTGAGTAGATACCCGTTGTCGCCTCTGGGTTATACCCCAGCACAAACAGCGAAGCTAAAATGGCACCATTAACACCCGAGCCACCGAAAGCTTGCTGCGCGTTATAACCAATTAAAATACTCAAGAAAGCAAATAGCCCTTTACCAAACACTTTCATATAAGTAATGAGATCGAGCATAAACTGGCTAGGCGATTGATCGATAACGAACATTTGCTCCAGCAAAGTGGCAAAACCAAGCAACAAACCCGCAGCAATGAAACCCGGGATCAGCGGCGTAAAAATGGTCGCAAATTTGCTTAAAAAACGTTGTACGCCGCTGGTCTGCTTGCTCTTCATCTGCTTTTTCTGCTCAGCAGCAATCGCGGATAGATCGGCAGTTATGGCCATATCCGTCTCAGCACCGTCACCGTTGGCGATCATCTCATTCATCATATCGGCCGCCGTTTGCGCTTTGCCTGGGCCTAAAATGATCTGCAGTTGTTGGTCACTCTCCACCACGCCCATTACGCCGGGAAGGGTTTTCAGCAGAGCCTGATCGGCCAATGCCGTATTATTTAATGTTAAACGTAAGCGCGTCATGCAGTTGCCACACTTACCGATATTGCCACTACCACCGACTGCACTAAGCAGCTTGGCGATCATATTTGAGGTTATTTTTGCCATTGGGACATCCTTGGATAGATCCAGTCGGGTTATTGATCATTCAGTGCCGCGCGAATAAAACCATTATGCTTGGCCAGTTTTTGCGTCGCTTGCTCGGCGCTTAGCCCCGCAAGAATCATTACAATGGCGGTTTTACAGTGACGATGGCAGGCGCTCAGTGCTTGTTCTGCTTCCTCTTTACTGCAACCTGTCGCTTCGACCACAATGTTATTTTGGCGCTGAATCAACTTAGCGTTGGTCGCCTCGACATCGACCATAAGGTTGCCAAACACTTTACCGCAACGAATCATCGCGCCGCTGGTTAACATGTTAAGCACCAGTTTTTGCGCCGTGCCCGCTTTCATACGTGAAGAGCCCGTGACCACTTCCGCGCCCACCACAGGCACAATGGCAATGTCAGCCGCGTGCTGCATCGCGCAATCTGGGTTGCACACTACTGCCACAACCGTTGCACCCAGTGATTTAGCGTAAGCCATACCGCCTAGCGCATAGGGTGTGCGACCACTGGCGGCGATACCCACCACCACATCGTTGCGGGTCAAATTAATATTTTTCAGATCGCTTTGCCCAAGCTCAACATTGTCTTCGGCATTTTCAACCGCTTTAAGAATCGCTGGGTGTCCGCCCGCAATAAGCCCAACCACTTGTTTAGGATCAGAGCCGTAGGTGGGTGGACACTCGCTAGCATCTAAAATCCCCAAGCGACCGGAAGTTCCCGCTCCCATGTAGATCAAACGTCCACCCGCTTGAAATGCCAAGGTAATGGCATCCACCGCTTGCGCTATCTGCGGTAAGGTTTTTTCAACCGCTAACGCGACCAATTGATCTTCACGGTTAATGACTTGCAACATCTCTAAGGTGGAAAGGGTGTCAATGTCAGCACTGGCAGGGTTGCGGCTTTCGGTAACCAACTGGGTTAAGTCTAGGTTCATCGTCTATTTCTCGGTTTGAATTCGGAACTGAGGGCGATTCTATGGAATAAAATATTCCATTTTAGTGACAAAAATCACAACAAAGGTTATTCTTTGACCAGTCATTACATGGAATAATGGCCTACAATGCACCGATATCTTTTAAGTCTCTGAACAAAAGGCTAGTTAATACAAACCACTACACTAATGTTCGTTATTTTAAATTTGGAATAATTTATTCTAAATAATACAAGGATCGCGCATGTCTGTGATGCATAAAATCGTCAGCCGCCGCACTCAACTCTCTCGTAGTGAATTACAAATCGCCGATTGGATCATCGCTCATCCAGAAAAAGCCGCGCTCGCCACCAGCCAAGCATTGGCCGAACACGCAAAAGTCAGCCAATCAAGCATTGTCAAATTTACCCAGAAAATTGGCTTTAGGGGCTACAGTGAGTTTAAGTTAGCGCTGGCCGAAGAGCTTGGCCGTAAATTGGCGTTTCAGACCACGCCACTGCACAGCAATATTCTGGCTAACGACCCACTGGCGGTGATCGCACAAAAATTGGTGCAAGCGAAAACAGAGGCGATGTTTCACACCACCAACGCACTTTCATTTCCCCATTTCAACCAAGCAGTACAGTGGATAAACCTCGCCAACCGCGTGCAAATTATCGGCATCGGCGGCTCGGCGCTCACCGCAAAAGATTTGGCTTTTAAGCTCCTGAAATTAGGCATCACAGCGCTCACAGAACAAGATAGCCACGTACAAATCGCCACTGCACGCACGCTAGGTGCGCAAGATGTCCAAATTGTGATTTCATTTTCAGGAGAGAGAAAAGAGATTTTGATTGCCGCCGAAGCGGCCAAGCAGCAAGGAGCAAGCGTTATCGCGCTCACCTCTCCGAAGAAAAATCGATTACGTGAATTAGCCGATCTCTCTTTTGATACGATTGCCGATGAAAATGAACATCGCAGCTCATCCATCGCCTCTCGCACCGCGCAGAACGTTCTAACCGACCTGTTGTTTATTACTCTTGTACAGCAAAGAGACGAGTCGGCGCGTCAATTGATCCAAGACATTTCATCTGATATTCGTCAAATCTTTTAACGGAACTAATCGCTCTCTTCAATGCAGTGCATGCGATGAAAAACGCGATGAATGATCGGTGCAAATAGGGTAGCCAATGAAACGAAAAAGACAGTTTCGATAAATAAGCTGTAAAAGGCTAAAAAGAGATGCAAGCTCGGCGCAAGATGCAGATTGATTATCGGGTAGGGAAGCTCGAGACCACTGACCATCGAAAGCGCATTCAACCACGCTTGCGCCGCCGGGAGATCAGCTAGGTAGACAAAACCCACCACTCCGGGAATGAGGCCAGCCAACAGCAGTAACGCAGCGATCGCTGCATAGCGTAAGCAGCGCCATGTAAAACGCTCAACGGAGATAACTTCTTGATGAATCGATTCAAATTTCACGCCAGCCTCCTTGATGTTTGCCTCATCATAAGCAATGGCGGCTTAATAATGAAGGACCAAAAGGCGGATATGCAGAGTTGATCTACACGCTTAGAAACCTCGCGCTAATAATTGTGCGAGAAACGCCAACTCTTCTTGGCTCTCTTTGATGGCAAGTGCTTCAAGCCAAACCGACTCGCTGTAATGCTCGGCTTTGAGAAAAAGTAAGCAACCTTCAAAATCAATCAACCATGAGTGAATGTCCGCATCCCACTGTTTTTCTATCACTGTAGCCGAAAGCTGCTTGACCAAACGCTCGCCTAGTGCAGGAAAAGTATCGACATCAAAACGCGGTGTACTCAGGACGAGTCGCCCTTCATCTTGTAAATTGTGAGCTAAACCGAACTCAGCCATGGTGGGTTAAGTGCTCCTGAATCAGGTCTAAAAATGGGTCGGCGTATTTTTCAAGCTTGCGTTGCCCAACGCCGTTAACGGCCAACATTTCTCCGTACGAAGTGGGCAATATTTCCGCCATATCAATTAAGGTCGCATCACTAAAGACCACGTAAGGCGGTAGGCCATCTTCATCAGCAATCGATTTACGCAATTTACGCAATTTGGCAAACAGTGGTTTGTCGTAGTTTTTGTTGGATAACTTATCTGATTTCGCCGCACGAGCGGCTGTGTCTAAGCGTGGAATAGCTAACTCTAATGGCATTTCTCCACGCAGCAGCGGTCGCGCCTCTTCCGTCAACTGCAAGGTCGAATTGCGAGTAATGTTTTGCTGCAACAACCCTTTATGGATCAACTGACGGAAAATACTCACCCAATAATCATGGCTATGATCGCGACCAATGCCGTAAGTAGTGAGCTTGTCGTGGCCATTTTCACGAATACGGATATTTTGCATACCGCGCATCACTTCCACCACATAACCAATACCGAAACTTTGGTTGACGCGATAAACGCACGATAATGCTTTTTGCGCCTCTTGCGTGGCATCGAAATGCTTGGGGGGATCAAGGCAGATATCGCAGTTGCCGCAAGGTTTATCTCGATATTCACCAAAATAATTGAGCAACACTTGGCGGCGACAAGTTTGTGCTTCAGCAAAAGCGCTCATCGCGCCCAACTTATGGCTTTCCACCTGCTTTTGTGGCCCTTCCGGCTTCTCATCTAACATTCGACGCAGCCAACTGATGTCGGCCGGATCATAGAGCATCATCGCTTCGGCTGGCAAACCGTCTCGCCCGGCGCGCCCGGTCTCTTGATAGTAAGATTCGATGTTGCGCGGAATATCAAAATGCACCACAAAACGCACGTTGGGTTTATTAATCCCCATTCCAAATGCGACGGTAGCGACCACTATCTGAATGTCATCACGCTGAAATGCTTCTTGCACATAAGCGCGCTCATCGGCGTCCATACCCGCATGGTAACTGGCTGCTCGTAAATGGTTGTTGCACAGTTTCTCTGTCAGCATTTCTACTTTTTTGCGACTGCCACAGTAAATGATACCGCAATGTCCTCTTTGCGTATCAAGATAGCGGATCACCTGTGAAACCGGTTTGTGCTTTTCGACCAAGGTATAGCGGATATTAGGGCGATCAAAGCTGCCCAGATAGACATGCGGTTCTTGCAACTGCAAACGGTGCAAAATATCCACGCGCGTGGCGTCATCGGCCGTTGCCGTCAGTGCCATAAAAGGCACGTGTGAAAAATGCTGTTTAAGTTGGCCTAACGCCGCATACTCAGGGCGAAAATCGTGCCCCCATTGAGAAATACAGTGTGCTTCATCCACAGCAATCATCGCCAATGGCAACTGCTGCAAGCGTTCGATGAAATCGGGCATCAAAACGCGCTCAGGCGACGCGTAAATCAGCTTCAGTTGCCCCGCGTTCATTCGGTTATACACCGACATCAGCATCTCACGTGACATACTTGAATTAATACACTCAGCCGCGACACCGTTGGCTTTGAGCTGATCCACTTGGTCTTTCATCAACGAAATGAGCGGCGAGATGACTAAAGTGATGCCCTCTTTGACTAACGCAGGGATCTGATAACAGAGCGATTTCCCCCCACCCGTTGGCATGATAACTAAGCTATCTTGCCCCGCTAACGAAGCGTCAATCACCTCTTGCTGGCCGACACGAAACGACTGATAACCGAACACAGTCTGTAAAATACTGTGCGGTGTCTCAGGTTGAGGATCGGTTTGTTGAGCCATTAACGTTGCGGTCATGAAATTTCCAAGGGTGAACAAAAGGGGTAGAGCAACCGCTATACCGCAAAGCGTCTTATTGTAGTGGGGTTCGATGGTGAATAAAACCGCAAAATGTAGCGGTAAAGCGAATCACCTGATTCTCGGCCATTATTCGCCACTCAAACTCCCGAGTAGGCGGTCGATTAACAAAGCTGCAACTTACTTGAGGAACAGTATATACTGTCGAATCGTTTCGCTGGCTCAGCACTTCACTCCTTTGAGAATTCATCATGACCGCAGAAGAACAACAACGCTCCAGACAAGGCGTTTTACTCGCTATTGGTGCTTACACTATGTGGGGCATCGCACCGATCTATTTTAAAGCAATCAACAATGTTCCTGCACTTGAGATCCTCACTCACCGTGTAGTGTGGTCGTTTTTCTTGTTAGCAGCACTACTTCATTTTGGCCGCAACTGGCGTAGTGTACGCAGTGTGATTACTCATAAATCAAAGATGATCTATCTAATGACCACCGCTTGTCTGGTTGCGGTGAACTGGTTAATTTTCATCTGGGCGATCAATGCTAATCATATGTTAGATGCCAGTTTAGGCTATTACATTAACCCACTGCTCAATGTGGTGCTCGGCATGCTTTTTCTTGGTGAGCGATTACGCAAACTGCAGTGGGTCGCGGTAGCGCTAGCCACCATTGGTGTGGCCATTCAGTTAATTGTGTTTGGTTCGATTCCTGTGGTCGCCATCGCTTTGGCTACCACTTTTGGCTTGTATGGCTTACTGCGTAAAAAAGTGGCGGTTGATGCCCAAACAGGTTTGTTTATCGAAACCTTGGTAATGTTGCCCGCGGCGTTGATTTATCTGTTGTTTATCGCCAGCTCGCCAACTTCAGATATGGCGCTCAATCCGCTTAACCTCAACCTACTGCTGATCGCAGCTGGCGTCATCACGACCTTGCCTTTGCTTTGTTTCACAGGAGCAGCAACGCGTTTAAAACTTTCAACGCTGGGTTTCTTCCAATACATCGGCCCAAGCTTGATGTTTTTGCTCGCTGTCTTGGTTTACGGTGAAGCCTTCTCTAGTGATAAAGCCATTACTTTTGCCTTTATTTGGGCTGCATTGTTGCTGTTCAGTTTTGATGGTTTAAAAACAGGCCGAACCGCGCGACGCGCTCAACGGGCATCCGTTTAATTAGGATTGTTTATTCCCCTCGTTCGTCAAAGCGATCGAGGGCACTGTGATCATTTTTTACAAGACAGTGGCGACATGGCTGGCTAAGCTTGCATTATTCAACCCTAAATTTTGGTCTCTATGGATAAAGTGAGCTACAGCCAAACGGCCTATCCTGCGATCGGTCTGATTGATGCAGACTATCGTCAGTTTGCGTTTGATCGCCACTACCATCTTGATATTCATATTGGCCTTATCACTCAAGGAACGCAGCGCTTCTACCACCAAGGCGCTTGGCATCAGGTACAACGGGGCGGCGTAGTTCTTATGTCGCCAGATGAACTGCACGATGGGCAAGCGCACAATGGCTCTGGCTACCAAGTGCAAGTGTTTGCTATTGAACCTACTTGGCTACAGCAAACCTTAGAAGCCAAGCAGATTGAACAAGTGCTGGGTTTTGAGCAGTTAATAGTCGATGACGCGCCACTTTTTTGCTCACTGCTGCAACTTCATCACACCATGAAGCAGGATAAGCTCAGTCAACTCGCTAAAGATTGCTTACCCTACCAAGGGTTCACACCTTTACTTGAACGCTATAGCCACTTGAAACTGCCGGAGGTTAAACCGCTTGGCCAGCGCAACCTCGCCACGCTGAAAGAGTGGGTACTCAGTCAACTCGACCAACCAATCCGCCTTGAACAACTCGCTCAGCTTTGCCAGCTTTCACCCACTCAGTTTCAGCGCCATTTCAAGGCGCAAACGGGCATCACACCTTATGCGTGGTTATTGCGTTTACGTTTAGAGCAAGCGATGAAATTGTTGAAAACCGGCACCTCTAGCACTGAAGTCGCCTATCAAGTCGGTTTTTATGATCAAGCCCATTTCAGTAAGGCGTTCAAAGCAACCTTTGGCCTGCCACCCTCCGCCATCAATCGCACACTTTACTAACCAAACTGTCAGAAATTTACAAGGCAAGCACGTTTTCTCCACGCATACTCACCGTAAAACATGAGGAGAATACATGAACGAACTTTCCATATTGGCCACATTGGCTGGCGTACATTTTATGGCATTATTAAGCCCCGGCCCAGATGTGGCACTGGTGGTACAAAATTCCACCCGTTACGGTCGCAGAACCGGAGTTTTTATTGCGCTAGGGTTATCATGTGGCATTGTCATTCACTCATTGCTTAGCCTCACAGGGATAAGCTATTTGGTGCATCAACAACCCGCACTGTTTGCGATGGTGCAACTGGCCGGCGGGGGGTATTTATTCTATTTAGGCTTGGGCGCACTCAAATCCATCTACACCACCTGGCGATCGCCACAAGCTGTCGGAGTCAACAATGAGCGCTACAAGCTGATCGAAAATCAACGCCAAGCCTTTTCCCGCGGTTTTATCACCAATATTTTTAATCCAAAAGCTTTGGTCTTTTTTATCAGCTTAATGTCGAGTTTAGTGCCTGTGGGGATGTCCTTTTCAGGTAAAGGTATCGCCTTGCTGATTCTTTGGGGGCTCTCTTTTATGTGGTTCTCAAGCTTGGCGTGGATGCTCTCCACCGCCCGCCTACAAAAACGTTTGCAATCACTCACTGTGTATATTGATGCGGTATGTGGCATCATTTTTACGCTCATCGGTGGACTTATTTTATTGCAAGCGCTGCTTAGCCTTAGCCATTGATGCAGCGATTCGCGCCCATTTTTGTGCGAGATCTCTTACAAACGAGTGAGCAAATATCGCTTTTTGAGTAGGAAAATCAACACTAAAAAACTTAACTAATTGATTTTAAATAAAATAACAACCAACTAGAGAAACCCTTTGCGAAAAAAGCGTTTCTCTAGCATTGCCGATAAATTAGAGATGGGTAATATGAACCTTGTCGGAAGGATTCTGACACGGAACAGGAAAGCACCACGGATTGGTCATCTTCAGGATGAAGAGACGACTGCTCAGGATGAATGGTCGGCACGGAAAGCAAATTGGACATTGAATGGACGCAATAGTAGCTAGGATGGTTACTACTAAGGAAAGACAATGGACACCTCTGGACGAGGCAAGGACTGAACATCAGGATGATGTAAAGGACACCGCTCAAGGAACAAGTGAAGCGCGCTAACGTGGATGGTTAGCAGACTAGGAAGTCACCAAGGACACCGCTAGGAAGGCGAAGAACGGATTAAGCTGACGGAATTCAGCCACTATCATGGATTTGATGCATGGAGCACTTTCGTAGCTGGATTGCTGCAAGTAAGACTATAACCCCGCAGGGCGCAAGCCCTCGGGGTTTTTCTTTTGGATCGGATAAGCATATGAGTTATCCAGCTTTCATATCTTGAACGGCTAGGTTAGGTATTTGGTTTAAACAACGCCATAAACACCCCTCCCGGCCTCCCCCTCAAAGAGGGAGGAGAACAATCCAACCATCTCAGCAAAGAAAAGTACCTTTTCTTTGTACAAGGAAGATCATAGTTTCTCTAGCTTGGCATAAGCAGTCACTAGCCATTTAATGCCTTCACCGTTAAAAGCGACTTGCACTCGACTTTGCGGACCACTACCTTCGAAATTAATGATGGTGCCTTCACCAAAAATAGGGTGTTTCACGCGTGCGCCCAAGCTAAAGCCCGTCTCGTTAAAGTTCTCTTTGACCGCTGTTTGACTAAAACGCCCGGCACTGCTTGGTCGGCTCACTTGCGCTTTCATACGCACTTCATCAAGGCAGTTTTCTGGCAGCTCACGGATAAAGCGTGACGGCTTATGGTATTTATCCTGACCGTATAAACGGCGAATTTCAGCGTAAGTAATGTAGAGCTTTTGCATGGCGCGCGTCATTCCGACGTAACACAAACGGCGCTCCTCTTCCAATCGCCCCGCTTCTTCGGCCGACATTTGGCTAGGGAACATGCCCTCTTCAACGCCAACCATAAACACCAACGGGAACTCTAACCCTTTCGCGCTGTGCAGTGTCATTAACTGTACGGCATCATCAAATTCGTCAGCCTGCCCTTCGCCCGCTTCCAGCGCTGCGTGGGTTAAAAAGGCCGTCAACATGCTCATCTCATCCGCTTCTTCTGGCTTTTCAAATTGGCGTGTTGCGGTGACTAGTTCTTCCAAGTTTTCAATTCTGGCTTTGGACTTTTCACCCTTTTCAAGCTGATACATCTCAAACAAGCCAGAGGTTTTGATTACATGGTCGGTTTGACTGTGTAACGGCATCTCAGCGCTATCATCTTCAAGGGCATTGACCAGTTCAATAAACCGGCTTAATGCGCTTGCCGCACGTCCTGTGAGCACTTTTTCTTCCAACAGCACAAGGCTCGCTTGCCACAAGGTACAGCCGCGATCTCGCGCCGCAAAACGAATGGTTTCCAGCGTTTTATCACCTAAGCCACGCGGTGGCGTATTTACGACTCGCTCAAAGGCCGAATCATCATTGCGGTTAGACATCAAACGCAAGTAACTTAACGCATCTTTGATCTCTTGGCGCTCGAAGAAGCGCATGCCGCCGTAGATGCGATAGGGCAAGCCTGCTTGAATCAAGGCTTCTTCCAAAACACGAGATTGGGCGTTGTTGCGATAAAGCATCGCACAATCCTCTAATGCGCCACCTTTATCTCGCCACTCTTTGATTTTATTGACGGTAAAACGCGCCTCATCAAGATCGTTGTAGGCCGAATAGATAGAAATTGGCTCGCCTTCGCTGCCATCTGTCCAGAGCTCTTTACCCATTCGCTCGGTGTTGTTCGCGATCAGTGCGTTCGAGGCTTGCAAAATGGTTTTGGTTGAACGGTAGTTTTGCTCTAAACGAATGGTATTAACGCTCGGAAATTCCTGCGTGAATTTTTCGAGGTTTTCAATTTTGGCACCACGCCAGCCATAAATGGACTGATCATCATCACCGACGATCATCACGTGGCAATCGCGCCCAGCCATCATGCGCAGCCACGCGTATTGGATGTTATTGGTGTCTTGAAATTCGTCGACCAAGATGTGTTTAAAGCGCGCTTGATAATGTTCACGAATGTGCTGCTTATCACGCAACATCTCGTGGCAACGCAGCAAAATTTCGGCAAAATCAACCAAACCAGCGCGATCGCACGCCTCTTGGTACGCGGAATAAAGCTGCAAATAGGTTTGAGTCACGGGATCGCGGTACGCATCGATGTGCTTCGGACGAAGACCTTCATCTTTTTTACCGTTAATCCACCAGCACACCTGGCGCGTAGGCCACTGCTTCTCATCTAGGTTTTGTGCTTTGATTAAGCGACGCAGCAAACGCAGTTGATCTTCAGAATCGAGGATCTGAAAATCCTCAGGCAGGCGAGCGTCAAGATAGTGAGCGCGTAAAATACGGTGGCAAATACCGTGGAAGGTACCATTCCACATGCCCGATGCACTGCCCATCATCAACTCTTCAATTCGGCCACGCATTTCCGCCGCCGCTTTGTTGGTAAAAGTCACCGACATGACTGAAAAAGGCGAGGCGTTTTCAACCGAGATAAGCCAAGCAATGCGATGCACCAATACTCGGGTTTTACCACTCCCCGCTCCGGCAAGCACCAGCAAGTTTTCTAAAGGCGCGGCAACCGCTTCGCGCTGTTTATCGTTGAGACCATCGAGTAAGAGAGAAGGATCCATCATGGCTAAGCTACTGGTTATTTATACATAATTGCCCAGATTATAACCTCAAATCGCGGCAAGATGCTCGTCTCTATCACATTTTTCTGGGTATTCAAAAATGAAAAGCCCACCGCAAAGGTGGGCTAATTCGAGCTTCATCGCCTTTCAAGCGCGTGACTACGCGGCGATCCCCGCATGACGCAGCAACGCATCAATTTGCGGCTCGCGGCCTCTAAAGCGTTTAAATAGCTCCATCGGCTCTTCACTACCACCCATTTCAAGGATGTTGTTCAAGAAACTTTGCCCAGTCTGTGGGTTAAAAATTCCCTCTTCCTCAAAGCGAGAAAACGCATCCGCCGAAAGCACTTCTGCCCATAAGTAGCTGTAGTAACCTGCGCTGTAACCGCCAGCAAAGATGTGGCTAAAGCTGTGTGAGAAACGGTTCCATTCAAGGCTTGGTAACACGGCCACTTTCTTTTTCACTTGGGCGAGAGTTTCCAACACTTGCGGGCCTACTTCGGGATCGTAAGTGGTGTGCAAGGTGAAATCGAACAAACCAAATTCAAGTTGACGCAAAATAAACATCGCTGACTGGAAGTTTTTCGCCGCGAGCATTTTATCGAGCATTTCTTTCGGTAGCGGTTCACCCGTTTCGTAATGACCTGAAATAAACGCTAACGCCTCTTCTTCCCAGCACCAGTTTTCAAGGAACTGACTTGGCAGTTCAACCGCATCCCACGGCACACCGTTGATGCCAGATACCGCACCCACTTCAACTTGAGTCAACATGTGGTGGATCCCGTGTCCAAACTCATGGAACAAAGTGACCACTTCATCATGAGTAAATAACGCAGGTTTATCACCGATTGGGCGATTAAAGTTACAGGTCAAATAAGCCACTGGTGTTTGTAGCTCGCCATTTTGAGTGATACGGCGGCCACGGCAATCATCCATCCACGCGCCACCACGCTTATGTTCGCGTGCATACAGGTCGAGATAGAAGCTGCCACGCAGTGATCCTTTCGCATCAAAAATATCGAAAAAACGCACCGATGGATGCCAAATATCAACCCCAGAGCGCTCTTTGACGCTCATGCCAAATACGCGGTTGAGTACTTCAAATAGGCCGCTCACCACTTTCGACTCTGGGAAATAAGGGCGCAGCTCTTCATCTGAAATATCAAACAAGTGCTGTTTCTGTTTTTCGCTGTAGTAAGCGATATCCCACAACTCTAGCGTGGTCACGCCAAACTCTTGCTGCGCAAATTGACGCAACTCTTCGACTTCACGCTCACCTTGCGGTTTCACTTTGGTGGCTAAATCATTTAAAAAACCTAACACTTGATCGGGCGTTTGCGCCATTTTGGTCGCCAGTGATTTTTCACTGTAGGTATTAAAACCGAGCATACGGGCTATTTCATGACGCAGTTTGAGCTTCTCAGCGATGATTTCGCTGTTATCCCACTTGCCCGCATTTGGCCCGCGATCCGAGGCACGCGTAACATACGCTTCATAAAGCTCTTTGCGCAGAGCTTGGTTATCACAATAAGTCATCACTGGCAGATAAGAAGGAATGTCGAGCGTTAATAAATAACCATCGAGCTCTTTGGCTTGCGCCGCCGCTTGTGCAGCTGCTAACGCCGATTCTGGCATGCCCGCTAATTGATTGGCGTCGGTAATGTGCTTGGTCCAGCCCATCGTGGCATCCAGTACGTTATTAGAGAACTTAGAACCCAACTCAGATTGACGTTTACTGATCTCGCCGTACCGTTTTTGCTCTGCCAATGGCAAGCCGATACCCGATAGCTCAAAATCACGCAGTGCATCATTGATGGTTTTTTGCTGCGCTTGAGAGAGCGAGGAAAAAGTATCGCTGGCTTTCATGCTCTTATAGGCTTCAAACAGGCCTTTATGTTGCCCAACCCAAGTGCCGTATTCAGACAGCAGCGGCAAACAGCTTTCGTACGCATCACGCAGTTCATCGCTATTGAGCACGGAATTAAGGTGGCTCACTGGCGACCAAATGCGGCTTAAGCGATCATCCACCTCTTCAATGGGTGCAATCAAGTTTTCCCACGTTGGGGTGCTATTGCCAGCAAGGCGTTTTTCAATTTCGGTGCGGCAATCTTCTATCGCTTTCTCAACCGCAGGCTTCACATGCTCTGGCTTAATGGCGGAAAACGGCGGTAAATCCGTGAAAGTGAGAAGTGGATTAGACATAAAACATTCCTTTTAAGTTAAGACGCGCCTGCACGTTGATGCATTTCTCTGCAACAGTCACTGATTGTTTCACGGCAACCGTCGATTTTGTTTATCTGAAATAGTAAATATAGGTAGGTTCAGCAATTTTCAATAGTGGCGTATAATCAGCCAATACGTTTGATTGATGAAACACACTCCATTTGGGGTGTTTTGAGAGCCTATTTTGCTAAGTTATCGCCACAGTTTTCACGCGGGCAACCACGCGGATGTATTAAAGCATATCGTACAAAGCCTTATCCTCAATGCATTACAGCAAAAAGAGAAGCCTTTTGTTTATCATGACACCCACTCTGGCGTGGGCCGTTATGACTTGACCCATGAATGGTCAGAAAAAACCGGTGAATATAAACAAGGGATTGCTCGTATTTGGCAACAAAATGTAACGCCACCCGCCATTCAAAGCTACCTTGAGGCAGTAAAAGCACTCAATGAAAGCGAAGAGTTACGCTACTACCCCGGCTCACCGCGCGTAGCGCGTGCTCATCTACGCGCGCAGGATCGTATGGTGCTCACTGAATTGCATCCGAGCGATTACCCTTTGCTCGAGCAAGAGTTCCACCGAGATCGTCAGGTATCGATTTACAAAGAAGATGGTTTCCAACGCTTAATCGGTAGCTTGCCACCGAAAGAGCGTCGCGGCTTAGTGTTGATCGATCCCCCTTACGAATTGGCCAAAGAGTACAGCGATGTCGTAAGAGCCATTGCCCAAAGTTATAAGCGCTGGGCGACGGGTATCTACGCCATTTGGTATCCCGTAGTGAATCGCGACACCATTGATGACTTGCTTGAAGGGCTGGCAAGCCTCGGTATTCGCAAAATCTTACAAATTGAATTGGGCGTGTCGCCAGACACCCATGAACGTGGCATGACCGCTTCAGGCATGATAGTGATTAACCCACCGTGGACACTGGAAGGGCAAATGCAGGAAATTTTACCGTTTCTTCAGCAAGCGATTGCCCCGGTAACCGGTCATTTTAAAGTCGAATGGGTTGTACCAGAATAAACTGACCCAATCTATCAAAGAAGTAGAGAACCTTTTTCGCCTTGCTATGGTTGCCAACACCGTACAAAACCAAGGTCAAATAGGATGAAAAAAGAATAATGGAGAAAGTAATGACAACGCATTTTGATTATATCTGTATCGGTGGTGGCTCTGGTGGTATCGCTTCAGCGAACCGCGCGGCAATGTATGGTGCGAAAGTCGCACTGATTGAAGCCAAAGACCTTGGCGGCACTTGTGTCAACGTCGGTTGTGTTCCGAAAAAAGTGATGTGGCATGGCGCGCAAATTGCTGAAGCAATGCACCTTTATGCCAAAGATTACGGCTTCGATGTCGATGTCAAAGGATTGGATTGGTCAAAACTGATTGAGAGCCGCCAAGCGTATATTGGCCGTATTCATCAATCATACGACCGCGTATTGGGCAATAATAAAGTGGAAGTGATCCGCGGTTTTGCACGCTTCGTTGATGCAAAAACCGTAGAAGTAAACGGTGAACACTACACAGCAGACCATATCCTGATTGCCGTTGGCGGACGCCCAACGATTCCGGCGATCCCAGGGGCACAATACGGCATTGATTCCAATGGTTTCTTTGACTTGACCGAACAGCCTAAACGCGTCGCGGTTGTGGGCGCAGGTTATATTGCGGTTGAAATCGCGGGCGTACTCAACGCACTCGGCACTGAAACGCACCTTTACGTGCGCAAAGAATCACCACTGCGCAGCTTTGATCCCATGATCATCGAAACACTCACTGAAGTCATGGCGGCGGAAGGCCCAACATTACATACTCATTCAGTGCCAAAAGAAGTGATCAAAGAAGCCGATGGCAGCCTGACTCTACACCTTGAAAATGGCCAAAGCCAAAACGTTGATACGCTCATTTGGGCAATCGGCCGCCACCCAGCAACCGATGCGATAAACCTAGCAGCAACGGGTGTGGCAACCAATGCACAAGGCTATATTAAGGTTGATGAGTACCAGCAAACCAACGTCGCGGGCATTTACTGTGTCGGCGATATCATGGAAGGCGGTATTGAACTCACACCTGTTGCCGTCAAAGCAGGCCGTCAACTTTCAGAGCGCCTGTTTAATGGCGAAACCGATGCGAAGATGGATTACAAACTGGTCCCGACCGTGGTCTTTAGCCATCCGCCAATCGGCACAATTGGCCTCACCACGCAAGAAGCCCAAGCGCAATATGGCGAAGAGAATGTCAAAGTGTATACCTCTAGCTTCACGGCCATGTACACCGCCGTCACCTCTCACCGTCAACCATGCAAAATGAAACTAGTATGCGCTGGCCCTGAAGAAACTGTTGTTGGCCTACACGGCATCGGTTTTGCGGTTGATGAAATGATTCAAGGCTTTGGCGTAGCCATGAAAATGGGCGCAACCAAGGCCGATTTTGATTCAGTTGTGGCAATACACCCAACGGGTAGTGAAGAGTTTGTTACCATGAGAAACTAAATATATTCTTTATCGTAAAACAGCAGCGAGTCATAAGCCGCCTCGCTGCTGTTTAAATTACGAATAGATATATCGCAATGAAATATAAAAATAAAAAGTAATATTCCTCAATCTACTCTTTCTGAATTGGGGCTTCTAAGTTATAAGATTCGTATATCCTAGTAATCTCTCCGGAACGACGCATTTCAGCTAAAATATTCTCTAGCTGATCGATATACTGATAGTTCGCCGATCGTTTAGGCACACTAAAAAAACGACCATTTAGGTAAATATTTTTATAACTTATTTTCTTTAATTTAGGGTCATTTTCAAAAAGATTAAGCCCATGCTGTTCAGAGGTGATAGCAAGATCGATGCGACTAGCCTCTAGCATATTGATAATTTGTTCTACGCTAGTGACAAAACTGATTTTTAATTTGTCTGTATTTTGGTTAAATTGGTCACTATAAAAACTGCCATTGAGTGCACCAATAACAAAACCTCGGCTGACAATTTCATCAAAACTATTTGCATCAATATCCGAGTTCGTCCGAGTAAAATAAAACACCTCTCTTTCACCATACCCCATTAATAATGGGTGAAGAAACTGTTCTCTCTCTTCATCCATAGAGTGCAGAGGAATAAGATCAACTCCACCCTGTGGAGCGACACCAATGGTTCTTGCCCAAGGAACTTTTGTCCAATGGACTTTATGCCCCAACTTAAGAATAACCTGGTTAATCACATCGCCACCAGGGCCTTTACACTCACCATTTTCAAAATAAAGATAGGGCTTTCTATCTCGGCAATGCCCCTCCCACGTAACATTCGCTAAAAGTGGGGCTGACATAAATAGGCTTAAGCAACCAATGATGAATATCCGTATAAACTTTATCATATCGCTTCCTTTAATTAATCAATTAATCCTAATGTTAAATACTTTTAGGAATAACTTAAATATAGTCACTAAGTGGCAATTTTGCTTATATCTCATGAATAACGGCTCATCAATATCATCTAAGAATATACCCAGTAGCAAAAATCATCCTGTCATAAAGATAACCTCAGAATATGCTCTTAAAGATGATTAAAATCCCACCAAAGTAATTTTCCCTTGGGCTAACGCCCCCATTTGGCAGGAAAAATCGACCCGTTTATCCGCTTCTTTGGCAAATAGGGTTTCGAGCTTTTCAAACGATTGAGGGATAAAACTGATATTTTTTAACTTCAAGCTTTTGCGGGTTTGATTATCAAGAAACGCTAATGCGGAAGCACTTAATATTTTCTGGCAAGTATCGAGAATATCCTTACTGACCATTTTGCTGTGTACCGCTTGTTGTAGCTGCTCTTTGGTAATGCTGGGGTTGCCTTTAGCAAAGACACAAACGGCGTAGATATCAAGCAGTGCCACCGCGCGCGGCTTTTGCGTTTCGCCATCTTCATAGACTGCCATCAAACAAGGGATTTTACTCTCATCAAACGATTGGCGACGAATATTATTCAGCACGATATCAGCACCTACCGCTCTTTTTAGCAGCTTCTCTAGCTGCGAAAGCTTTGGTAAAGCCAACTCATCTTGCAGCTCAACCATTTCATCTAATTCAATGCAGCTCTCTTCCGCTCCTTGTACTAAAGGAAGCAACTTTTGGTGTAGTTCACCATCGTCAAACGGTTTCGATAACACAAACGACGCTCCAGCTTCAAGCGCCTGTTTGATTTGTTGCTCATCGGCCACCGTGGTGAGCATCGCCACTTTTATCCCGAGCTTACGTTTGGTTATCGCTTGTGTCAGCTCCAGCCCCGTCATGCCGGGCATATGCCAATCTGTTAAGACAATATCCGGCTGCCAACTGCCAATCAGCTTGAGTGCGGCCTTACCATTGTCTGCCTTTTGAATGGACAAACGTCGGTAGCCAAACGCCTCTAAGGCTCGTCTGACTATTTCAAGTGTCGCTTTACTGTCATCAACAATGAGAATCTTCACAGCACATTTTTCTATGACCTAACTTGTTCAAAGTATAGGCACATTTTTTTACAACAACTAAACTTACCTGAAAATACAGCAACAAAAGTGGGTTTATGTGATGCCAATACAAGAGTTCCTCACCGAAAAGGTTTTATCGCTCTTAGCGATCGATCTCGGGCTTATTATCTTGTTGGCTTGGTTTTTTATCCTACTGCTGATCCTGCGTGAATTTAGGAAATTTGCGCATGGTTTTACTCGTAATAAAAGTGATAGCGATGAAGGCACGCTTCATTTATGCCAACAATCCGTTGAAAATGCGTTGAACTACACCGCAGAGCATAGCTCGACTCTGAATGATTTAATCATCATTCAAAAAGCGCTCGAGCAACAGGTTTCTCTCATCAAAAATTCCTCTTCTCAGGGCATTAGTGCAGAAGATCAGGCTTCAATTGATGAGCTCAATGAGAAATTGAGTAAATCGCATAAGTTGATCCGCAAACTGAAAGGCGATCTCGATAAAAGTGTGAAAGGGCTACGAGTGACTCGTAAAAAACTCTTTGCTCAAACTGATACCGTTGACAGTTTGAAAGAAGAAAAAGCCACTATCGAAAAAGAGTTTGAACAGTTAGAAGCGGAATACATCAAGATCAGTAAAGCGGGTGATTTCTACGAAATGGAAAAAAATTATCAAGCCGAGAAAAAAGAACTACTAGAGACCATTGAGAAATACAAAGAGCAAGCCAAACAAAGTGGCACTTCTGTCGATGTCGAAGCGATGAAAAAACAGTTGTATCACATCAGTAAAGAAAAAGATTTTATCGAACAACGCTATCTACAGTTACTCGAAGAGGGAAAGAAAGAGTAGCGCTGCCGCCATTTCTGACGGCAAATTGAGACACTTATTTAACGCAAATCACATTGAGTAATGAGGAACCTTTCAGTTGACTGACTTTGCCGTTGGTAAAAAGCCCTTTTTGCGACCATCCCCAATAAGGTAAGTGCATTGGCCATTGGTTACTGTCCATCTGTTTTGAATCCAAAAGGCGTTGCCACTCTTCTTCCGTTACCAAGCGCATCGCCATTTTTTGGCAGGTTTTTTCTGCCACCTCATAATTTAGGCGGCTCCATGCTAGACCATGTTCCATATAGAACTGTTCATCACTCGAACGTAAATGAGGCACCACAAACTGCAAACCGTTTGCGGTGGTGCTCAAACGAATTTCAACCGCTGGCGGAACATTAAGAGCTGGCGCTTTGGTTGATGGTTTCGTTGATAATGGCGAACTCGCCATTTCCACTTGTGGTTTCGGTAAAGACTTTTTGGTGATTTGTTTTGCGGCAGACGTTGCTTGAGCGGAAGTTGTCTTTTTTATCGGCGAGCTAGACTGTGGGCGCCCTTTGACAACCTCACGAATGAAAGCTTCTTTGTAACCGGGGATTTGCTGGATAAGAGGCAGTTCTTTTTTTACTTGCTCATAATCAGTATAAGGACCGATTAAGCAACGATACGTTTTCGCTTCTGGTTTTAGCCATACATCGGTAGAAATATGGGCATAAAATGCTTTGGCTTTCAGCAAAGATAATGGCTTATTTAGCACGCCACACTGAATCCAAAAAGTGGATGATTGCCCTTTGGGCTTTTTCTTTCCCCATAAACCTTGCCCTATTGGGCATGCTTTATCAAGAATGGGCAGCTGATCGACAGAAGCTTGAGTCGCATCACAAAGAAAATCTTCCGCCCAAGCGGGTTGAAATAAAGCCAGCGACGCCAACACCGTTAGGCTTGATGTCACACACAGGGTCGTTTTCCGCATCAGGGTCATCATATTGAGTCCATATACTTGCTTAATAGTAGTGACAACATTACCGATTCAATGTTCCCTAGTTCAATGGATTTGGGTTGGGTATAACAAAAATACTAGCAAAAAAAGAGCCGCATTTGACGGCGGCTTTTAGTTTAGGGATTTTCTTTAGCAAAAATCAATTGCCACATCACCCTTTGTAAATTTTTGGGTTAAAAACATCGCGTAGCCAGTCACCCAACAGATTGATCACCAACACTAATGTGACTAGTACAAAACCAGGGAAAGCCGTAATCCACCAAGCGCCAGAGAAGATGTAGTTAAAGCCCATGCTAATCAAAGCACCCAATGATGGCTGATCGACTGGCAAACCTAAGCCTAGGAAAGAGAGTGCCGCTTCAGACATGATCGCATTGGCAATTTGTACAGTTGAGATAACCAAAATAGGCGATAAACAGTTAGGTAAAATATGGCGAAACATGATGCGTGGCGATTTAAAACCCATCACACGAGCCGCTTCCACATACTCTTTTTTCTTCTCGGCGAGCACTGACGCACGAATTGTCCGCGCGTATTGTGGCCACTCAGCCACGCCAATAATCACCACCAGCATCACAACCGCATACTGACTATAAAATTCACTCCCAAAACTGGCTTTGAAAATTGCCGAAACAATGATCGCCACCATCATGGTTGAAAACGATAGCTGTACATCGGCAAAGCGCATCAAAAAGCTATCAATACGCCCACCAAAGTAGCCAGCAGAAAGGCCAATCACGATACCAAGTAGCAACTGTAAACCGACCGCCAAAAAGCCAATCGTCAGTGATAGACGCGAACCATACAGTATGGTCGACAAAATATCGCGCCCTTGCTCATCCGTGCCGAGAACAAAGCGCTCATCGGCTCCGTCCATCCAAGAGGGAGGTAATTCTGCATCCATCAGATCAATCGATGATAGGTCGTACGGGTTACTGGGGGCAATGAGTGGCGCAGCGACAGACAAAGTTAAGAATACCAAAAAGATGACGAAGCTGGTCATCGCCACTTTATCACGCAAGAAATAGTACAAAAAATCAGACTGTTTAAAACGCTCCCAACGAGATGGAGCAGCAGCAAATTGGCTCATGATTAAGCTCCTTTTCCAGTAAGGTTCACAGTCGGGTTAATCAGACCGTATAACAGATCGACAATGGTGTTGGTGACAACGAAAATCAGGCCAACGAATATGACGTAAGCGGTGATCAGCGGAGTATCAACTCGGTTGATCGCTTCAAGGAAAAGAAAGCCCGTACCCGGCCACTGAAAAACAGTCTCGGTTAAGATGGTGTAGGCCACCATAGTCCCAATTTGTACACCGCCGACGGTTAGCACCGGTAACATGGTATTTTTAAGGGCATGTTGGTAGTAAATTTTGTTCAATGCCAAGCCTTTAGCTTTAGCAAATTTGATGTATTCCGAGCTCAGCACTTCCAACATTTCAGAACGCACTAAACGAATAAACAGCGGCAGCATGATCGACGCCAGTGAAACACAAGGCAGCACCAAGTGCGCTAATCCATCAGCCGTGAAAAAGCCAGATTCCCAACCCAACCAATTGGCGGTTTCCCCTCGTCCATACGATGGTAACCAACCTAACGTGATCGAGAAAACGTACATCAACATAATCGCAGTTAAGAACACTGGGATAGAAATACCAATACTGCTGCCCGCCATCACCACTTTGGTAAAGAAGCTTTTAGGATGAATGGCTGTGTAAACCCCTAATGGAATGGAACAGACAATGATGATTACAGTCGCACCGAGCACAAGCTCTAACGTTGCGATTAATTTATCGAGAATAACGTCTACCGCAGGACGTTTGAAAAAGTAAGACGTGCCTAAATCACCCTGCACCGCGGCCGTAATAAAACGAGTATATTTGGCAATGAAAGGATCATTCAGTCCAAGTTCATCGCGCAGCGCTTGGCGCTCGCTTTCTGAAACAGACTGCCCAACAAGCTCACGCAATGGGTCGCCTAAGTTATCCTGAATGGCAAACGCCACCAGACTGATCACAAACATCACTATCAGTGCCTGAAACAGGCGCTTGACCAGAAACGAAAACATTCCTTGCCCCTTAAACTATCCATGATGGTTCTTTTTAAAATTGAATTAACTTTAATAGGAACGAAAAAATTCAGCCTAAAAAATGACACTCGACCCGACTGAAATAAAGCAAAGTGCGGAGATCTTAATAAGGCATCCAAGCGGATGCCTTGAGTGACTTAAGCGCCGCCCACATCACATGAGCGGCCAACTTAAGTAATTACTCGCTAACGACTAGGTCGCCGAAATAAGGGAATTCCATCGCGTTAACAATCGGTTTGATATCTAAAGTAGATTTCGCACCCCACGCTAGGTTTTGCCAATGCAGTGGAACAAATGCTGCGTCGTTGTACAAAGTCACTTCGACTTTTTGCAGCATCTGTGCACGTTTCGCAGGATCGGTTTCTACGTTTGCCGCTTCAACCAACTTATCCACTTCTGGATTTGAGTAGTGACCACAGTTGTACTGGCCTTTACCACTCTCTTCGTTACGTGTCATGGTTAAGAACTCGGTGAAGTTTGCTGAGTCTTCAGTATCTGAGTGCCAGCCAATCATTAGCAGATCCGCGGCGCACTTATCAAACTCAGGCCAATATTGCGCTTTTGGCATGGTTTTAAGATCAACCTTAATACCAATTTTCGATAACATCGCCGCTGCAGCTTGTGCAACTTTCGCATCGTTCACATAACGGTTGTTTGGCGCGATCATGGTGAGCGTCAGCCCTTTCTCATAACCAGCCTCTTTCATCAGCTCTTTCGCTTTTTTCAAATCAAAACGAGGCACAAGGTTCGCGTCATAACCAGAATAACCCGCTGGGCCTTGTTGGCCAGCTGCTGTCGCAAAACCTTTCATGATTTTGTCAACGATACCTTGGTTGTTGATGGCATGAACAATGGCTTGACGCACGCGAACATCTTTCAGTGCTTCATTGCTGTTTTGGTTCATTTGGAAGGTGATGATGCGCGTACCCGGTAAGGTCACAAGATCAATACCTTTGGCTTCTTCCACACGTTTATGATCGTTTGGCGCAACAGGTGCAATCATATCCACATCACCCGAAAGGAGCGCCGCAACACGAGTGGCATCTTCTTTAATCGGTACTAAGGTCAGTTTGTCTACGTTGCCTTTTGATGCGCTATCCCAATAATCTTTAAAGCGTTCAAATTCCACTTTTACGCCTTGTTCGCGGAAAGTCACTCTAAATGGGCCAGTACCAGAAACGTTGGTCGAAGCAAACGAGTTACCGTGCTTCACAATTTCAGATTTCTCTTTACCATCAGCCGCTTTGCCCGAATAGAACTTGCTGTCCATAGGGAAGATGTAGGTTGCGGTTTGCAGAACCAGCGGATAAGCGCCTTTGGATACGATCTCGACAGTGTAATCATCCACTTTGACCATCTTTTCATACGGTTCAAAAATAGCTTTGAAATCAGGAGAATCTTGTAAACGATCGAACGTCCAGACCACATCGTCTGCCGTCATTTCGTTACCTGAATGGAATTTCACCCCTTTACGCAGCGTAAAACGGAACGTTGTATCATTGACACGTTCCCATTTCTCAGCAAGGCGAGGTTCAAAATCAAATGTCTGGGTGTAACGAACGAGAGGATCAAACACCATGTGAGACATTTGTAGCGTACCACCAGATAGCTGCTCATGCGGGTCAAGTGACACTGGGTCAGCATCATAAGCGACGGTAATATTGGCCGCGCTAGCTGCAAAGCTTAAGCCTGCCGCCATCAAAGCTACTGTTAGTTTGCTTTTCATGGTTTTCATTGCATAACTCCTTATGCGGGAATCCAAATCCCTAGTTGTTGTAATTGCTTCTGTTTATTCATTCCAAGCACGCTTGGTCATGATATCTCTATCTGTAACTTTTTTGGCTTACGCCGTTACTACATCTTCTCTTAAGCCCGTAAACTCAGGCATTAAAGAAATCAAATGCTGGCTGTATTGGTGTTGAGGTGACTTAAACAACTGCTCTGTAGGGGCGACCTCCAGTAAGGTCCCCATTTGCATAACCCCGACACGATCGCACATTTGGCGGATCACAGGTAAGTCATGGCTGATGAACAGCATGGTCAAGTTGAGCTCATCTTGCAGATCTTTCAATAGGTTTAAGATCTGCGCTTGCACAGACACGTCGAGCGCGGACGTAGGTTCATCACAAATCAATAAGCGAGGACGCGTGGCGAGTGCGCGAGCAATCGAAATACGTTGACGTTGACCGCCGGAAAACTCGTGCGGATATTTCACTCCCGCCATCTTACCTAGGCCTACGTGCTCTAAAAGATCATGCACAATTTGCCGTGTTTCCGCTTCGCTACGGGTTAATTTATGAAAACGAATCGGCTCGGCAATGATATCGAAAATCTTCATTCTCGGATTCATTGAGGTATAAGGGTTTTGAAACACCATCTGCATCTGGCGGCGCATCGGACGGCGCTCGTTTTCCGATTTCAGCGCAGTAAGATCAATTCCTTCAAAACAGACTTTGCCTGAGTTTGGAGCGTACAGACCCGCAATCACGCGTGCGATGGTTGATTTACCGGAACCTGATTCCCCAACCAAACCAAAAGTTTCCCCTTCAAACACCTCAAAACTGACGTCATTTGAAGCTTGGACATATTCACGGCGACTTTCAAACAATGAGTCTTTGGTCGTAAAGCGTAAATTCACGTTTTCTACTGTCAGCAGTGGGCCTGTGTATTGGCGATTATCTTGGCTCTGACCTAACCAATGGTTTTTAACATCCAGTGGTTTTAACTCACTTGCCTCTTCGATATAGCTCACCAGCGGAAAGCGATCGAGTTTTTTATCTGAGCGAGGAACGGCGGAAATCAAACTGCGCGTATAGGAGTGATCAGGAGCGCCCAACACTTTAGCTGTCGGTCCAAATTCAACCAAGTCACCGCGATACATCACCGCGACGCGATCCGTCACATTCGAGACCACACCCATATCATGGGTAACCAGCATACAGCCAACATTGTTTTTAATGCATAGCTCGCGGATGAGGCTCAAGATTTGATCTTGAATAGAAACGTCTAATGCAGTGGTCGGTTCATCGGCAATAATAAGATCAGGTTCACCCGCCAGCGCAATGGCAATCACAACACGTTGACGCATGCCACCAGAGAATTGGTGTGGGTACTGCTTCAAACGGTTTTCAGGCTGAGGAATACCCACTTGCTTCATCAAAGAAAGTGCACGCTGATACGCTTCTTCCTCTGTCACTTTCATATTGGCGTGGATGGTTTCTGTCAGTTGATGTTCAACAGTAAATAGCGGATTAAGCGACGTCATTGGGTCTTGAAAAATAAAGCCAATTTTAGAGCCGCGAACTTGGCGCATCTGCTCAGGCGATAAGCCTGAAATCTTCTCACCATCTAAGAACACATCGCCACTGGCAATGAGACCGGGTGGGCTCAATAAATCGATAACCGCATTACCTACGGTCGATTTTCCGGCGCCTGATTCTCCCACAACCCCAACAATTTCACCCCGCTCGATATTAAACGAAAGCGATTTCACAGCAACGTGAACACCATGACGCGATGGGTATTCAATACGCAGGTTTTTTACTTCTAAAAGTGACATCCCAGACCTCTACGACTTGGGCAGTGTTGTGCCCTGTCTGTAACTACCTTTGAACAACAAAGCGTTCAAAGCCAGTAAAAATGAATCCATTCATACCAGTACAATATTCTGGTAATTAACAAGGCCATCAATTTGGCAAATATTTCACAGAAAAGCAACATCGATAGGATAAAAAGTCGATATCAAATCAAACCAAAGCAGTAACATCGTATTTTTATGCATCACATATGCATTAATCATTGGTATGACCAATATTCTAGCACGCAGTAATACACCCCAAAACATAGACGTTAAGCCTAAGAAAACGCCAATTTACCATGCATTCTAAAAAAGAATGCAGAATAAAATTTCAAATTATATTGCGGCATATCACGTAACACATTAGAAACAAAAACCAGAATAACCAACAAAATGCCAGACTAAAAACTAATGAAAAGACAGAAAAGCAGTGAATTCATCTGAACAGAAAATTTAGGGTTTAGCCTTTAAACATGATAATTCACTGACTTAATGAGATAGGAGTCAATAAGGAATCGAACATTGAATAGAGAGAATGGTCTTTCGACTGAGGCTTATTAAGATGGCCGGTGAAGAGCCCGGTTTTGAAGATCAGGCGAACCCTACTTTGGCTCTCATTACCTTG
>NZ_CP031479.1:607890-670839 GCF_003390515.1 Vibrio anguillarum
GTCTTTCGACTGAGGCTTATTAAGGTGGTCGGTGAAGAGGGATTCGAACCCCCGACCCTCTGGTCCCAAACCAGATGCGCTACCAAGCTGCGCTATTCACCGATATATCTCTTTCTTCTCGATTTTCACCAAGAACGGAAACCGAAGTTACCGAATAATGGGGTGGCTAACGAGACTTGAACTCGCGACAACCGGAATCACAATCCGGGGCTCTACCAACTGAGCTATAGCCACCATCAAACTTTGCAATAACCGCTTGCTTGCCGTTATTTTTCTTTTCATTTTTAACCAATGAGAAGAAAAGAAGAGTGGTCGGTGAAGAGGGATTCGAACCCCCGACCCTCTGGTCCCAAACCAGATGCGCTACCAAGCTGCGCTATTCACCGATACAAATTCATTTTTTGGAATAAACGAGAGAGAACTCTCTGCTACGCTATTCCTAACATCATGATGCACTATCAAACTAGTTTATTCATCGATGTAAATCTTTTTTTCTCGACTTTCACCAAGAAAGGAAACCGAAGTTACCAAATAATGGGGTGGCTAACGAGACTTGAACTCGCGACAACCGGAATCACAATCCGGGGCTCTACCAACTGAGCTATAGCCACCACTGTTTTGCCAATTTGCTACTTATTTACATAAGTATCCGGATGGCGCGCCCGAAAGGATTCGAACCTTCGACCTTTGGCTCCGGAGGCCAACGCTCTATCCAGCTGAGCTACGGGCGCATGCCCTATCGGCGGAGTGGAATAATACGGAGTTCACACTAGGGCGTCTAGTACTTTTTCAACTTTTTTTATCGTTTGACGCCTTTTTCATCAGATAACCATTATTACCTCTATAATAAGGATGTGACTCACCCCTTGAAGATCGCAACTTGTTGTTTATTGCAACAACTTATCGGGATATAATCACCCAATATTTACATTGATTTAACAGCTTGAATGGCTTTTAAATCAGCCACACTCTAAATCTAAGTATAAATAGGTAAGCATGAACTTACCTTTGGAATATAAAGTGAGTTTAATGGATATGTCTCGACGAATCATAAGCGTGTTATTCGCTGCTTTAACCTTTTCTAGTGTTGCATTGGCAACCAGCCAAGCTGAATACGATGCCATTGCTGATCGCATTAAACCTGTAGGTGATGTTTACTTAGCGGGTAGTGAACCCGTTGCGGCAGAGCCGACAGGCCCTCGTGATGGCGCGCAAGTTTATGGTACATTTTGTATCGCTTGCCACTCTACAGGCATCAGTGGCGCACCTAAAATTGGCAATGCCGAAGAGTGGGCTCCACGTATCGCCCAAGGTAAAGATGTATTGAAAAATCATGCACTGCAAGGCTTTAATGCCATGCCAGCTAAAGGAACCTGTATGGATTGCTCTGACGACGAAATCGTTGCCGCCATTGAGCATATGATTGCAGGTCTTTAATACATTAAGTCCTATAAAACAAAGGGTTGGCTTTAATTCCAAACCTTTGTTTTTATTATTTTTTAAGCACTATTTCTTAAACATGGCAGCGCGCAAATTAGCAATATGACTTTGCCCTTTCGCCATGCGCTCTTCTTGACTTACTGGCTTTTTGCTCTGTTCCCACTCAACATCGTCAAAGGGTAATTCATCCAAAAAGCGACTTTGTGTGGGTTTAAGCAGTTCCCCGTATTGACGACGTTCTTTACACATAGTGAAAGTCAGTTCTCGCTGCGCGCGAGTTATCCCGACATACATCAAACGACGTTCTTCTTCGACGTTGTCCTCATCGATACTGGTTTGATGAGGAAGAATACCTTCTTCAGTGCCAATCAAATAAACGTAAGGAAATTCAAGACCTTTCGATGCATGTAGTGTCATCAACTGAACGGCATCACTCTCATCCTCTTCTTCACTTCGCTCCATCATGTCGCGTAGGGTTAAGCGCTGTACAACTTCTTTGAGTGATTTTTCTTGTTGGTCATAGTTGTCACCTTCAAGGTCGGCTACAATCCAAGAATAGAGATCAGAGACGTTTTTCATACGCATTTCGGCCGCTTTGGGGCTGGAAGAGGTTTCATACAGCCAATCTTCATAATGAATATCTCGGACTAACGATCGCACCGCTTCAACGGTATTGCCTCGTTCAGCTTGATCTGAGATAGCCACTAACCATTGCGTAAACTGACGCAAGTTGTCGAGCCCTCTTCCAGACAAATGATGCTCTAAGCCAAGTTCAAAACTAGCCGAAAACAAGCTTTTGCCACGCATATTGGCGTAACTGCCCAATTTCTCTAACGTGACTGGGCCAATTTCTCGTTTTGGCGTGTTCACTATGCGTAAAAAAGCATTGTCATCGTCAGGGTTCACCAACACTTTGAGGTAAGCCATGATGTCTTTAATTTCGGCTCTGGCAAAAAATGACGTTCCACCGGATAACTTATAAGGCACGCGGTTTTGCAGCAGCGATTTTTCAATTAAGCGTGACTGATGATTACCGCGGTACAATATCGCGTAATCACGATATTCGGTGCGATTAAGAAATTTATGCGCAATCAGTTCACCAGTGACCCGCTCCGCTTCATGATCTTCATTTTTCGCCAGCAGAACTTTGAGTTTTTCACCCTCAGGGATCTCAGAAAAAAGCGTTTTCTCATACACGTGTGGGTTGTTGGCAATCAGAATATTGGCCGCTCTCAAAATACGGCTGGTTGAACGGTAGTTCTGCTCAAGCTTAATCAGTTTAAGATTTGGGTAATCTTGCCCCAGCAACACGAGGTTTTGCGGTTTCGCCCCTCGCCAAGAATAGATGGATTGATCATCATCACCCACCACGGTTAAACGGCCACGTTCTCCAACCAACAATTTCACTAACTCGTATTGACTGGTATTGGTATCTTGATATTCATCCACCAGCAAGTAGCGAATGCGGTTTTGCCAACGCTGACGAACTTCGGCGTTGTTTTGCAATAACAGCACCGGCATTAAAATAAGATCATCAAAATCGAGCGCGTTATACGCTTTCATTTGCTTTTGATAAAGATCGAAGCAGTAAGCGAACAGCTGTTGTTGTTCACCTTGAGCAAAACCTTTCGCTTGCTCTGGCGTCAACATGTCGTTCTTCCAGTTGGAGATGGTGCTGAGTAATTGGCGCAGCAGATCTTTATCGCCCTCGAGCTGTTTCTCTGTCAACTCTTTGAGCAGCGCAAGCTGATCTTGGTCGTCAAACAGAGAGAACCCCGCTTTCAAGCCCAAAAATTTATATTCCCGACGGATAATATTGAGGCCTAAAGTATGAAATGTGGAAACGAGCAGCCCTTTTGACTCAGCTTTTCCAAGCGTTTGTGCTACCCGCGCCTTCATTTCTCGAGCGGCTTTGTTAGTAAATGTAACGGCAGCAATGTTGCGCGCTTTATAATCACACTGTTGAACCAAGTAAGCGATCTTGTTGGTAATTACGCGCGTTTTACCCGAGCCAGCCCCCGCCAATACTAGACATGGGCCCGATACATATTTGACGGCTTCGTCTTGTCTTGGATTCAGCTTCATGAGGTACTCGTATCACTTTTATTTGGGCCGTCTATGATAATGCCGCGCTTTACTGATTACTACGTCATTCACCATAAGATTTTTGTCATTTTACTACACTAGTGTATTGCATAAGGGGCTATAGTTTGGTCTATAATGAATGAACGTTCATTCACTGTGGGATGTCAGCATGTCTAACTGTATTCACGTGGATAAGTACCAGCAGATATTGGTGGCTGCTGAAAAGCTGATCGCTGAATCTGGATTTCAAGGCTTATCGATGCACAAATTAGCCAAAGAAGCCGGTGTCGCAACGGGAACAATTTACCGTTACTTTGATGACAAAGATCATCTTCTTGTGACAGTTCGCTTACACGTTTGTCAGCATATTGCTGACGCGGTGCAAGCCAATATTGATGATGAGATGCCTTTGAAAGAACGCTTTAAAATGATGTGGCTTAATATCTGGGAATTAGCACAATCAAGCAGTGCAACACTCAGCAACCGAGTTCAATATGAATCATTGCCAACAACAATCAGTTGCAATGTTAAGGAACTTGAGCGAAAAATGTTTGCCAAAGTGGATTTACTATTTGATCAAGGTAAAGAGCAGGGATTATTCAAGCCGTTGGATAACCAGATTTTGTCTGCTTTAAGCTTCGAAACAACGGTCGCCCTTGCCCGTAAAAAAGCGATGGAATGTTATCAACTGGATGACAGCGCACTCAGTGCCGTGATTGACGCCAGTTGGGATGCAATTACTCAACACTAACTTGGAGTTCTGACTAGAATGAAAAAGTGGACATTCTTTATGTTACTTATCGCCTTCCTACTGTTTGGTAGCGTGATAGGTTTTAATCTGTTTAAACAACAAAAAATTGCCGAATTCATGGCCAACCGTCCTGAACCTGAATTTCCAGTGACAGTGACTGATGTAACTCCTGTTGATTGGATCCCAGTGATTGAAGCGATTGGTTTTATTGAACCCAATCAAGGCGTGACACTGACATCTGAAACAAGTGGCGTGATCGATAAGATTTCATTTGAATCAGGGACACAAGTTGAGGAAGACCAACCTTTAGTTTTGCTTGATTCTGCGGTTGAGAAAGCGAATTTAAAAAGCTCACAAGCTCGCCTACCTGCTGCAAAAGCGAAATACGAACGCTATAAAGGTCTATTCGCTAAAGGGTCGATTTCAAAAGAAGCTTATGATGACGCCGAAGCAAACTACTACTCTTTGTCTGCAGATATTGAAAGTTTAAAAGCTTCCATTGATCGTCGTGAAATCAAAGCTCCCTTTGCTGGTGTGGTGGGTATCCGTAATGTGTATTTAGGCCAATACCTACAGCCAGGCACCGATATTGTTCGCTTGGAAGATACCAGTGTAATGCGTCTGCGCTTTACCGTTCCACAAACGGATATTTCACGTATTTCATTAGGCCAGCAAGTAGATATTTTTATCGATGCTTATCCTAATGCAGCGTTTACAGGCTCCATTACTGCGATTGAGCCTGCCGTTAGCGTTCAAAGTGGTTTAATCCAAGTGCAAGCCGATATTCCAAATAGTGACGGTAAACTACGCAGCGGTATGTTTGCTCGTGCCAACATCATCCTGCCGAAATTAGAAAACCAAGTCACGCTTCCTCAAACCGCCATTACCTTCACCCTGTATGGTGATAATGTTTACGTGTTGAAAGAAGAAGATGGCGTTAAACGAGTAGAGCAGCGCGTTGTAAAAGTAGGTGAACGCAAAGGTGCTGTGGCGCATATTTTAGAGGGTGTACAAGATGGAGACATCGTGGTCACTTCAGGTCAAGTGCGCTTAAGTAACCATTCGAAAGTTCGGGTAGTCGAAAGTAATGCGACTACACCACCTGCTGAAACACCGATGCTGTAATTGGAGGAATCATGCGTTTTACTGATGTTTTTATAAAACGTCCAGTGCTCGCGGTATCGATCAGCTTTTTGATAGCTCTGCTTGGTTTTCAAGCTATTTTCAAAATGCAGGTTCGTGAATACCCTGAAATGACGAATACCGTTGTTACAGTGAGTACAGGCTATTACGGTGCAAGTGCCGACTTAATCCAAGGTTTTATCACTCAACCTTTGGAACAAGCAGTCGCACAAGCCGACAACATTGATTATATGACTTCTTCTTCGGTATTGGGTAAATCAACGATTACCGTAACGATGAAGCTCAATACCGATCCCAACGCTGCACTTTCAGATGTGTTAGCAAAAACGAACTCGGTACGCTCACAGCTTCCTAAAGAGGCCGAAGATCCGACGGTAACTATGTCTACCGGCTCAACCACCGCGGTGCTGTATATTGGTTTCACTAGTGATGAACTTAGTTCAAGCCAAATTACTGACTATCTTGAGCGTGTATTTAACCCTCAAATATTCACCGTCAACGGCGTCTCTAAGATTGACTTGTATGGTGGCATGAAATATGCCCTTCGTATTTGGCTTGATCCAGCAAAAATGGCAGGACTACAGCTCACTGCGGGCGATGTGATGAACGTGCTGAATGCCAACAACTATCAATCAGCAACAGGACAAGCCACTGGCGAATTCGTGCTGTATAACGGTAGTGCCGATACGCAAGTGTCAAATGTCGATGAGCTGAAAAACCTGGTGGTTAAAACGGGCGACGGCAATGTTATTCGCCTAGGTGATATTGCAAACGTCACGCTAGAAAAAAGCCATGATGTTTACCGCGCAAGTGCAAACGGCCGAGAAGCGGTTGTAGCAGCCATCAACGCAGCACCTAGCGCAAACCCAATCAACATTGCTCAAGATGTGCTGGATCTGTTACCGCAGTTAAAGCGTAATCTACCAAGTAACATCGAAATGAACGTGATGTATGACTCCACGGTAGCGATCAATGAATCGATCCACGAGGTCATAAAAACCATCGCTGAAGCCGCCTTGATCGTACTTGTCGTCATTACTCTATTCCTAGGCTCCTTACGTGCCGTTATCATCCCGATTGTTACCATTCCACTATCCTTAGTTGGTGTTGCTATGGTAATGCAGGGAATGGGCTTCTCATGGAACTTGATGACACTGCTAGCGATGGTATTGGCTATCGGCCTTGTGGTGGATGATGCAATCGTTGTACTAGAAAACGTTGACCGCCACATTAAGCTGGGTGAATCACCATTTCGTGCCGCGATTATTGGTACTCGTGAAATCGCCGTTCCGGTAATTGCGATGACGCTGACACTGGGCGCCGTTTATGCACCGATAGCGATGATGGGTGGCATAACAGGCTCACTCTTTAAAGAGTTTGCACTCACGCTGGCTGGTGCTGTATTTGTTTCAGGTATTGTTGCACTGACACTTTCACCCATGATGTGTTCTAAAATGCTTAAAGCGCACGAAGAGCCCAACAAGTTTGAACAAAAAGTGCATGGATTACTTGATTCAATGAGTAACCGCTACGCGAAATTACTCGAGAAAGTAATGCAGCGCCGTCCTGTCGTGATTGCCTTTGCGGTGATCGTGTTTGCCAGCCTGCCTATGCTGTTCAAATTCATTCCAAGTGAGCTTGCCCCTTCTGAAGATAAAGGCGTGGTCATGTTAATTGGTACGGGTTCTTCGAATGCGAACTTGGACTATTTACAAAACACCATGAATGACGTGAATACGATTCTGTCTGAACAGCCAGAAGTCCAGTTTGCTCAAGTCTTTACCGGTGTTCCAAGCTCCAACCAAGCGTTTGGTATTGCCTCAATGGTACCTTGGAGTGAACGCCAGGCAAGCCAAGCTGAGGTTGCCACTCGAGTCGGCACCTTAGTGCAAGATATTCCAGGCATGGCCGTGACGGCCTTCCAAATGCCTGAACTTCCCGGCGCAGGCTCTGGATTGCCAATTCAATTTGTCATCACTACACCCAATAGCTTTGAAAGTTTGTTTGCTATTGCCACTGAAGTGCTAACAGAAGTGAAAGCAAGCCCGATGTTTGTGTACTCCGATTTAGACCTCAATTACGATTCTGCGACGATGAAAATCAATATCGACAAAGATAAAGCTGGGGTTTATGGCATCACGATGAAGGATATTGGCACGACATTAGGGACCATGATGGCGGATGGCTATGTCAACCGCATCGATCTCAATGGCCGCTCTTATGAAGTGATCCCACAGGTTGAACGTAAATATCGCCTCAACCCTGAATCGATGAATCACTACTTTGTGCGTGCCGTTGACGGAAAAATGATCCCATTAGGAAGCCTAATTACCATTGATGTGATTGCAGAGCCGCGCTCACTGCCGCACTTTAACCAGCTAAACTCGGCAACCGTCGGAAGTGTACCGGGCCCAGGAGTTGCAATGGGTGATGCGATTACGTGGTTTGAGGATGTTGCCGCGACTAAACTGCCCGCTGGCTACAACCACGATTATATGGGTGAAGCGCGTCAATACGTGACTGAGGGAAGCGCACTCTACGCGACCTTTGGTTTGGCACTCGCCATCATCTTCTTGGTACTGGCGATTCAATTTGAGTCGTTAAAAGATCCATTGGTTATCATGGTATCTGTTCCTCTCGCCATTTGCGGAGCATTAATTGCACTGGCTTGGGGCGCAGCAACCATGAACATCTACTCGCAAGTAGGGTTGATTACACTGGTTGGTCTTATCACCAAGCACGGTATTCTTATTTGTGAAGTGGCGAAAGAAGAGCAGCTACACCATAACAAGTCTCGCATCGAAGCGGTGATGGAGGCAGCCAAAGTGCGTCTTCGCCCAATTCTAATGACGACAGCAGCGATGATTGCAGGTTTGATCCCGTTGATGTACGCAACGGGTGCAGGTGCAGCTCAGCGCTTTAGTATTGGTATTGTGATTGTGGCAGGTCTTGCGATTGGTACACTATTTACGCTATTCGTACTGCCTGTAATTTACAGCTATCTAGCCGAAAAACATAAGCCACTGCCTGTGTTTGTTGAGGATAAAGACCTCGAAAAGCTAGCCAGAGTTGACGAGGCCAAAGCAGCACAACGCCGACTCGCTGAAAATAAATAACACCATATAATTAAGACTGCTTCAAAAAAGGCCACCTCAGTGGCCTTTTTCTTACCTTGAATAACGACATTCTCAGCTCAATTGCTTAGAATGGAGACAAACTGACAGGAGTGTAAGCCGCTATGTTTGACCCTAAAAAACTTGAGCAAATTGCCAAACAAATTCACGATTCAATGCCTCAACCCGTAAAAGATTTGGGTGCCGACGTTGATCAAAAAATTCGCCAAGTGATCCAAGGCCAATTAAATAAATTGGACGTGGTGAGCCGTGAAGAATTTGATGTACAGACTCAAGTATTGATGCGTACTCGCCAAAAGCTCACTGAAATGGAGCAAAAATTGGCCGAGCTAGAAGCGAAAATCACCGCCAAATAATATTGCCCGGTTGAGATAAAAATTTCCCAGTAAAAAAGGCTTGGTCAACGGCGACCAAGCCTTTTGTTTTATATTGTGTTTGCTTTTGTATTTATTCTCTCCAGTTAGTCTGGAGCTTTACGTCATCATTCTCGTCATTCAAAAGGGGCGAACTCTCGGCCCCTTCTTAACCACCGGAAGGTGAATTAGCCTTTAGCCACCGACGGCAATGCGTTTCATATCTGTCATGTAACCGCGCAACTCTTCACCGATGTACTCAACCGGATGGTTGCGAAGAATTTCGTTAACTTCAATCAAGGTCGCGTTATCAACGAAATTCGAGCTTTCACCAAGGCCTTTACCAATCACATCAGTAGATACTTTTGGCATGAACTTTTCGCGCAGTAACGGTGTTGCGACATTGGCAAACAGGTAATTACCATACTCTGCCGTATCAGAAATAACCACGTTCATTTCATACAAACGCTTACGTGCTACTGTGTTGGCAATCAGTGGCAGCTCATGCAGGGATTCATAGTAAGCTGACTCTTCAACAATACCGGAAGCCGTCATAGCTTCAAATGCCAGCTCAACCCCAGCGCGAACCATGGCAATCATCAAAATACCTTTGTCGAAGTACTCTTGCTCAGTGATCTGTACATCAGACTGTGGGTAGTTTTCAAACGCAGTTTCACCGGTTTCAGCACGCCAACCCAGTAAATCAGCATCATCGTTAGCCCAGTCAGCCATCATAGTGCTAGAGAAATGACCAGAAATAATGTCATCCATATGTTTGTTGTACAGTGGGCGCATCAAGTCTTTAAGCTCTTCAGACAGCTCAAACGCTTTGATTTTTGCTGGGTTTGATAGGCGATCCATCATGTGAGTGATGCCACCAAATTTCAGCGCTTCGGTTACCGTTTCCCAACCGTATTGCAGCAGTTTACCTGCGTAACCTGGGTCAATACCTTCTGCTACCATCTTCTCATAGCACACAATCGAACCCGCTTGTAGCATGCCACACAAGATGGTTTGCTCGCCCATAAGGTCCGATTTTACTTCGGCAACGAAAGAGGATTCCAAACAGCCAGCACGATGACCGCCCGTTCCCGCCGCCCAAGCTTTTGCGATATCCCAACCTTCACCTTGAGGGTCATTTTCTGGGTGAACAGCAAGCAAAGTCGGCACGCCGAAACCACGCTTATACTCTTCACGCACTTCGGTTCCCGGGCACTTAGGCGCCACCATCACAACCGTGATGTCTTTACGGATCTGCATCCCCTCTTCAACCACGTTGAAGCCGTGAGAATACCCCAATGCTGCACCTTTTTTCATCAGCGGCATGATGGTTTCGACAACATTGCTGTGCTGTTTATCTGGCGTTAGGTTAATGACCAAGTCTGCTTGAGGGATGAGCGTTTCATAGCTACCCACTTCAAAACCGTTCTCTTTAGCATTTTTATAGGACTGACGCTGTTCGTCGATCGCCGCTTGACGCAATGCATAAGAGACATCAAGGCCAGAGTCTCGTAAATTTAGACCTTGGTTTAAACCTTGTGCACCACAACCGACAATCACCACTTTCTTACCTTTGAGGTACTCGGCTTCGCTTTCAAACTCAGAGCGATCCATAAAGCGGCAACGACCAAGTTGGTCAAGTTGTTGGCGTAGATTTAGGGTATTGAAATAGTTAGCCATGTTAGCGCTCTCCTTTAAAGATTCTTTCCATCAGGTCGGTTTCTAGAACCGAATAAACTGATACTAAAGCAGACATCAAGTTGCTTAAAGTGATATATTCACAATTAGTTATTGCAATTTATGCAACGTGATGTGATTAACTTATGAACATTAAAAACCTGCAGATGTTTATCCATCTGTGTGAGAGTAAAAACTTCAGTAAGACCGCCGCCGCGATGCACATCAGCCCATCCGCGCTCAGCCGGCAGATCCAGAAGCTGGAAGAAGAAACTAGCCAAAGCTTATTTGTGCGTGATAATCGTAGCGTTGAGCTAACGCCAGCAGGCAGTAAACTGGTTCCTGTTGCACTCAAAATCATTACAGAGTGGCAGCAATATAACGTACAAATGAAAAACCAAAACAGCGTATTACAAGGGGAAATTCGCTTGTTTTGCTCAGTCACCGCCAGCTACAGCCACCTGCCTCAGTTACTGTCCGATTTTCGAGTTCGCCATCCGTATATTGAGTTCAAACTCTTGACTGGCGATCCTGCTCAAGCGATTGATAAGATTTTGAATGATGAAGCGGATATTGCCATTTCAGCCATGCCCGAACAGCTACCAGCTCGCGTTGAATTTGAAACGATTGGTGAAATACCCTTATCGGTGATCGCGCCGCTCGGGATCAGTAGCTTTATCGAACAACTGCAAAATGACACACCCGATTGGTCAGTTGTCCCTTTTATTGTTCCTGAAGCGGGAACGGCAAGAGATAGAGCCAATGCATGGTTTAAAAAAATGAAGATCAAACCCAATATTTACGCGCAGAGCTCAGGGCATGAAGCGATTGTCAGCATGGTCGCGCTCGGTTGTGGTATCGGCATTGCGCCAGATGTGGTGATCAACAATAGCCCGGTGAGAGATAAGATCCAGCGCCTTAAATTAGCCCCCGTAAAACCATTTCAGCTCGGTGTGTGCTGCAAACGCTCACAGCTTGATAACCCATTAATCAAAGCATTGTGGGATGTTGCAGCGCATAAATACCTGACACCATAGCTCATCCCTCTTTTCAAAGAAAAAGCCACTGACGAGCAGTGGCTTTTTGATTCATGGTAAGGGCGTTAAATTACCCGCGAAAATTGTTGCTGACGAGCACGAACACGCAAGTATTTATCAAAGCACATGCAGATGTTGCGGATCAACAACCGCCCGCGCAAAGTCACGCGGATCTCTTTTTCATCGACTTCCACTAACTCATCATCAATAAAAGTTTGTAGTAACTCAAGATCTTGCTTGAAGTAGTGATTAAACGTCACGTTAAACTGTGCTTCAATTTGGCTTTTATCCAATTTGAAATTGCAGATAAGCTGCTTGATCACTTCGCGACGAAGTAAGTCATCACTATCCAGTGCCACCCCTTTCCAGAGTGCATGACGTAACTCATTGACTTGCTCATAGTATTTTTTCAGCTCTTTTTGGTTCTGCGCATACGCATCCCCAATCATTGAAATGGCTGAGACACCAAAGCCAACTAAGTCGCAGTTACCTTGCGTGGTATAACCTTGAAAGTTGCGATGTAAAATGCCTTCACGCTGCGCGACGGCCAACTCATCATTGGGCAGAGCAAAATGGTCCATGCCAATGAACTGATAACCAGCACCCGTTAAGGTCGCGATCGTGTCTTGTAATATGGCCAGTTTTTCTTCCGCCGTAGGTAGATCTTCATCTTTAATCTTACGCTGCGCAGCGAACAGCTGCGGCATGTGCGCGTAGTTAAATACCGACAATCGACCCGGCTTCATCTCCAACACTTGCGCTAATGTTTTAGCAAAAGAGCCTTTAGTCTGCTTAGGCAAGCCGTATATGAGATCAAGGTTGGTTGAGCGAAAACCCAGTTGTTTAGCTCGTTCCGCCATAGCAAAAATAAAGGTTTCATCTTGCTCGCGGTTCACCAGCTTTTGCACTTCTTTGTTGAAATCTTGTACGCCGATGCTCAGGCGGTTAAATCCTTCGCTGCGCAGGTGATCAAGCATCTCTAACTCAATTTCACGCGGATCAACTTCAATACTGATTTCTGCGTCATTTTCAAAGCGGAACTCACCACGCAAAATGGCCATTAAACGGCTAATTTGCAATTGAGTTAAAAAGGTTGGTGTGCCGCCACCGAAATGCAGTTGTGTGACTCTACGGCCATGCAGCAAAGAGGCTCGTTGGCGAATCTCATGTTCGAGCACATCCAAATAGTCGTCGGCTTTATGCGAATGACGGGTAATCACCTTATTACAACCACAGTAGTAACAAAGTTTGTGACAAAACGGGATATGAATATAAAGCGAAAGTGGCCTGTCAGAGTATTGGGCACACGCCATATCATAATCGGCAATAGTAAATGCTTCATGGAATTCAAGTGCTGTAGGATAAGAGGTATAACGCGGGCCTGAATAGTTATACTTATCTAAAACAGCTTGATCCCATACGATCTGTTGGCTGGGTACGACTTGCGAAGACATGCTGTGCTTTCCGTTCGAAACTTTGACGGGCTATTTTGCCACATGACAATGATGGACGTCGGGTGACAAAACGAAATTTGTGTATAAATGTTCTAAACTGCTAACGCGATCACTCACTCGAAAGAGGCAGTCGAGCCATTACATCATTTGAATCGGAATTTGACTATTCAAAGGGGCAATGCGTTTTTGCAGAACTTTTAACTCTTCAACAATCGCATCCATTAAACGGGCCTCCGCCTTTTGGCGCACTAAGTTATGCTTCATTCGCTCTTGTTTAGCGAGTTGGCTGCGCTCTTCGCCACGCGGCATATCCTTCACTATAGAATAAAGTTCGGAAATAGCGGGATACGAACTATCAAAGTCGATTCTCTGTTCGCCTTGAACATAATCCATAATGCAGTAGACACGGATGCTGATCTCGGAGAGATCACATTGGCCTTGAATCCCAGCCATGCAAAGCGTATTTACGCTATCAAAAATATTTGCATTGCGTTTTTCAATGGCCAATGTTTGATGTTGAAGCTGCAAATCCTTTTGCTTTTTCAGTTGCAGCAGAAGGTAACCAGCGTAAGACGCTAAGCCGAGAATAATGATTCCACCAGCAATGGCTAACAAGGTTACATTCATGGCACTTTCTATCCTTTTAAATCATTTAGGTCGAAGCCTTCAAAATCTGATAATAAATCATCATCTGAACGTGATTTTTTGGCACTACCGCCAGTCACGATTGGTTCGAAAACATCTTCTTGCTCTTCAGCATACAGACCAAGTTGCTTCATCAGTGCTTCAATACGATCGAGTTTCTCATCAACGTATTTTTGTAAGCCGGCACCTAAGTTTTCGCCATTATCAATACGATCGAGCAACACGTTCAATTGCGCATCATTTTCCAGCATTTCGAGCTCTTGCTCAGCCGACAAACGACGCTCTTGCTTGGTCATTTTCTTCGCTGGCTCAACCACCAGAGGAATTTTTTTCTTGCTGCCTAAACGTGGATCGCGCGCTTTAGCGGCTTCTCGCTGCTGCTGATCTGAACCATCGGAATGGCGGCTACCCGCTTTCAGACCTTTCTGTTTTTTAACTCGCTTACGCAAACGGCCTTCAACATCTGCCTCACTGCGATTACGCGTGACAATCACGTCGCCTTCACCGGCTGAACCCGGCTTTCTCGATTTTTTACTACGGCTCATTACTGGGGTTTCCTCAGTAAAATTACATCATTACCAATAAATTCAAGTTCAAGCTCATCCCGCTTGGCCAAGTACTGGAAGGTTTCACGACTAAAAAAGATCACATGTGTGAGATCATTTTTGTAGTGCCACCCAGCAAACGCCTCCACGTCTTTGACTAGTTTGGTCATTAACCCAATCCAGCCTCCTGGCTTAACTAAATTTAACCATTGCTGCCAAACTTGGTGCGGCTTATGTAAATGCTCAATCACTTCAGTGGCAGTCATAAAATCATAGGTCGCCTGCAACACCTTTTCATCTGGATGAAAAAAGATATCGTATAACGACATTGTGTGCCCAGCCTCTTCCAACATAATGGATAAGGTTGGCCCCGGCCCACAACCAAAATCTAACCCGTTAGATGCCGGAGAAAGCCTCTCCAACATCGGTGCACAAACGCGTGACAAAAACTGGCGATAACCCCTATCCTGCGGGTTATTTTCATGCAAATCATAAAATGCTTTTTCCGCTTTTTCATCAAGACGATGTTCAGGGCTAACAAACACAAGTGCACAGTGTTGGCACTGCAGATAAGGGCGAACTTTATCGGCAAAATAAGGAACTATTTGTTCACTAAAACATAATGGGCAAATGTGCATGTAACATCCTCAAACAGGGATGCGCAACATACCAGAAAGTGGCATTAGAGTGGAGAGTCAGCGCGTATTTTTTCACCAGCTAGGCAAAAAAAGATAAAAAAAGCGATAGGTAAGCCGATCATTGAGCAAAAAATTACGTTTTCTTCGGCACAAAAGAAAACGCCCTAGCTCAGTGCTAAGGCGTTTTCAAACAACAGTGCTCGAACGGTGTAGGGTTTAGTGAAGGCCGCCAACGTATTTAGAAAGTATTTCGATGTCAGTGTCGCTGAGCTTTTTCGCGACATCACGCATCATGGCATTCATATCATTATTACGAGCGTCATCGCGGAATTTTTGCAGTTGAGCTTTGATGTAGTCAGCATGCTGACCAGAAATTTTAGGGAAACCTGAAAGCTCAGTACCATTACCACGTGGACCATGACACGCAATACAAGCGGTTAAACCACGCTCTGCATCACCTGCGCTATAAAGTGCTTTTCCTTTCACTGCAACGTCTTCAGGCGTTGAGTTCGCTGAAATAGTTTGTGATGCAAAATACGCTGCAAGATCAGCTATATCTTCGTCGCTAAGAGGCATCGCCATGGCACTCATTACGGGATCGTAACGACCTTGTTTGCCACCGCTTGTCATTCCCAGCTTGAGATCATGCAATTGCTTCTCTATGTATTTCTCATGCTGACCAGCAATTTTAGGATAGATTGTAAGTAGACTATTGCCATCAGCACTGTGACAGGCAACACACGTTTGGGATTTTGCTTTACCAGCTTCAATGCTGCCTTGGGCCCACACTGAGCAGCTGGCTAAAAGACTCAAGATTAGCGCTAATTTCTTCATGACATTCCATTTATAATTATCAAGCTTCCAGTACCACTTTGCAGTTGCTACTCACTCTCAGTGGCGACTCATGGTACAATAGGCGACCTTATGCCGAGCACGGTTATTTTACACAATTTCACAAAAAAGTAATCAATCGACTACACAAAGTCGAGATGGAGTTAACAGTGAGCGTAAAAATTCATTATCAAAACACGCATTTCATTACCAGTGCGCCTGACATTCGTCATCTACCTGATGATGAAGGGATCGAAATTGCGTTTGCAGGACGCTCCAATGCAGGTAAGTCGAGTTCGTTGAATCGCTTAACGAATCAGAAGAGCTTGGCTAAAACCAGTAAAACTCCGGGTCGAACCCAACTGATCAACCTATTTAAAGTCACTGAAGGTTGTCATATTGTGGATTTACCGGGCTATGGTTTTGCTCAAGTTCCTTTGGAACTAAAGAAAAAATGGCAAAAATCATTAGGTGAATACCTACAAAAGCGTAAGAGCTTAAAAGGGCTGGTTGTGCTAATGGACATTCGCCATCCGATGAAAGATCTCGACCAACAATTGATTTCTTGGGCTGTCGATTGCTACATCCCAGTACTAGTACTACTGACTAAAGCGGACAAGCTAAAAAGTGGCGCACGTAAAGCTCAAGTGTTAAAAATTCGTGAAGAGGCACGCTCTTTTGGCGGCGATGTCACTGTCGATGCTTTTTCATCATTGAAAGGCTTAGGCGTCGATGTGCTGCGTAACAAATTAGATACGTGGTTTGCACCCGCACTCGCACATTTAGCCGAGCAAGAAACAGTGGAAGAGATGGATGAGTGTGACTCAACTCACTTAGAAGAGAATTCAGACCATTCTGCACAGCACTAATTCAGAAGAACACTAAAAATCGTGACTCCAACAGAGCCCTACCTAATCGTGGGGCTTTTTTATAGGCTTTAAATCCAAATGCGAACGGCAAAGAGAAAAATCCCCACCATCCTGGTGGGGCAACGGGAGAGAAGTAGGAGGTAATTTATTATTGTTTTGCTAAGCATTCCTTAATCCCTCCAACTTTTCAATAGGTCAAAGAGTCATCAATTCACTCACCCACAGAACACTCCTCTGGCTCACCCCAATAAAATCAACATAACATAATGAATATTAATAATATTTAAACATATTCTTTGTGTTTGAGGCGAACTTGATTTCTCATTAGAAATAATCAAAGTGTGACTGTTAGCCAGTTACAGAATTGGGTGTTTATAAAAGAAACAAAGTAACTACTCAGCAATAGAATAGTGTGTTTGTATCACCTAAATTCTCGTAAAAAACAGTGATGAATATTTTCTTTAGCCCAATAAAAAACGCCCCAGTCAAATACTGACTGGGGCGGCTGAATCAGCCTAATCCAATAACGTGAAACAAAAGGTCTGAAAGATAGAACATCTTACCTCTGTACCCTACGAGAGTTAATGTATAACAAATGGTCAGAAATGAAAACTATTTTTGTAGTTTTTTTTCATGAAAATTTTATTAAACAACACAAAGTTTAAAATCAAGAACACTTGTTTCTAGGCCATAAAAAAGCCGACATTTGTGCGTCGGCTCATGTAAATTAGCTAATTCTGCTTAAAAAACAACTAATGCGCCTGATCCCAGTTGTCTCCATGACCAGTATCCGCGACCAATGGCACCGCTAGCGTTGCCGCTGATTCCATCAATTGTTGTACTTTAATTTCAATTTCGGCTAAAGCCGTCTCTTGCACCTCAAACACCAGTTCATCGTGCACTTGCATCAAGAGTTTAACGCGTCCCTGTCCATGCTCCTCAATCCAAGCATCGACTAATAGCATCGCTTTTTTGATGATATCCGCCGCCGTACCTTGCATTGGAGCATTGATCGCGGCACGTTCAGCGGCTTTGCGGCGCATCCCATTACGCGATTTAATTTCAGGCAGATGCAAACGGCGACCAAATAAAGTTTCAACATAGCCAAGTTCACTAGCCGTAGAGCGTGTATCTTCCATGTATTGCATCACACCAGGATAACGCTCAAAGTATTTATCCATATATTCTTGGGCTTCATAACGAGGAATGCCGAGCTGCTTAGCTAAACCAAAGGCGCTCATCCCGTAAATCAAACCAAAGTTAACCGCTTTCGCACGGCGACGCTGCTCACTGCTGACTTGCTCAATACTCACTCCAAGAATTTCAGCCGCGGTCGCTGCATGGATATCTTTCCCTTGCTGGAATGCTTCAAGCAGCGCTTTATCGCCGGACAAATGCGCCATAATCCGCAGCTCAATTTGCGAGTAATCGATGGCCAGAATTTTCCAGCCATGAGGAGCGATAAAGGCTTGACGGATCCGGCGTCCTTCTTCGTTACGGATCGGAATGTTTTGCAAATTTGGATCGGTTGAAGACAAACGACCAGTGGCGGTTACAGCTTGGTGATACGAGGTATGCACTCGCCCTGTGGTTGGGTTGATCATTTTAGGCAGTTTATCGGTATAGGTTGATTTCAACTTAGCTAAACCACGATGTTCAATGATCACTTTAGGCAGAGGGTAACCGTCGAGTGCCAACTCTTGCAGTACTTCTTCATTGGTGGAAGGTGTACCTGTTGGCGTTTTCTTAATCACCGGTAGCCCCATCTGTTCAAACAAAATGGTTTGCAGCTGTTTTGGTGAGCTTAGGTTGAAAGGTTGACCCGCGATATCAAACGCTTGTTGTTCTAGTTGCTCTAAACGAGCAGCGATTTCATGCGATTGCGCGCCAAGCAACATATCATCAATCATCACGCCTGTACGTTCCATACGTGACAACACGGGAACAAGAGGTACTTCTATCTGTTGGTAGATGCGATTGAGCTTCTCATCTTGCTCAATATGACTCATCAAACGGTGATGAAGTCGCAAAGTCACATCAGCATCTTCCGCAGCGTACGGTGCCGCTTGCTCAAGTTCGATTTGGTTGAAGGTCAGCTGGTTTTTACCTTTGCCCGCCACCTGTTCAAATGAAATACAGCTGTGTTGCAAGAATCGTAGCGCCAAACTGTCCATATCATGTTTGCCACCGACGCTGTTGTACACATAAGATGCGAGCATCGTATCGTGCTTGATGCCTTTCATATTGATACCGTAACGCGCAACAATGCTGGCATCGTATTTTAGGTTCTGCCCCACTTTGGCTTGGCTTTCATCTTCTAAAATGGGTTTAAGTTGGGCGAGTACCCAATCACGGTCCAGTTGCTTTGGTGCGTCAAGATAGTCATGCGCAACAGGAACATACGCTGCAACGCCCTCTTCGGTCGCAAAAGAGAGGCCAACTAAATTCGCTACCATATAATCGAGGCTGTCGGTTTCCGTATCAAACGCAAACACTTCTGCCGCTTTCAGTTTTTCTAACCAAGTATTAAATGTCTCTTCATCTAAAATGGTTTGATATTGGCTGCGATCAATCGTGGCGGCGGTTGTATCCATCTCCCTTGCTTGTGAAGAAGAAGTGTTTACCGCACCCACTTTTTCATCAGCGTCAATCACCCCATTACCACCATCTAGCAATTCTGTTAGCCAAGATTTAAACGTGAGCTGACCATAAAGTTTAATCAACTCATCAATATTGGGCTGGGTTTTGCACAAGGTTTCTGGTTTCTCTTCCAAAGCGACATCCAGCTTGATGGTGGCTAATTGGTAAGAGAGAAAAGCGTTTTCACGGTTATCCGCCAGTTTTTGCGCCATGGTTTTAGAGCCGCGAAAACCCAATTGCGCAATTTTATCGAGGTTATCGTAAATTTGCTCTAGGCTGCCAATGCCTTGTAGTAACGCAATCGCTGTTTTCTCACCGACACCCGGTACACCAGGAATGTTATCAACTTTATCGCCCATCAAGGCCAGATAATCGATGATAAGCTCAGGAGGGATACCGAATTTTTCAATCACCCCTTCACGGTCAAGTACCACATTCGTCATGGTATTGATCAAGGTGACATTCTCGTCCACTAGCTGTGCCATGTCTTTATCACCAGTGCTGATCAGCACTGGCATGCCAGCTTGTGATGCTTGAGAGGCTAGCGTACCAATCACGTCATCGGCTTCGACACCTTCAATCGATATCAGCGGTAGCCCCATCGCACGGATAACATTGTGCAACGGCTCAATCTGACAACGTAGATCATCAGGCATTGGTGGACGGTTAGCTTTGTATTGTGGGTACATATCATCGCGGAAGGTTTTTCCTTTCGCGTCAAAAATAACCACCATACGCTCAGCGGAAAACTGGCGCATCATGCTACGGAGCATATTGACCACGCCATAGACAGCATTAGTTGGAATTTCGCCATTACTCATGGTGCCTGGGTAGGCATGAAATGCACGGTAAAGGTAAGAAGAGCCATCAATCAGAATGAACGGGTTGTCAGGTATGCGAGCCATAGTCTTTGCAATCCAAAGCGAGTACGAAATGTAATGACTAAGGATGCCATGACTGTCTTGAGGATTCCACGCCAATGCACCTTGAACAACGAAACATTTTGCTGATTTGTCCACCACCGCAAATGACATTCTGTGGATAACTCTGTTCATAGTTTTTATCCACTGGTTATTAAACAGTGATTGACGAGGAAAACAATGGTGTTAACTCATTGTTTATAAATGAATAAAACAAAGATCGAACATTCCTATCATGATCTTTTTACGATCATTGATTGTGGAAAAGACTATCGATGGCCTTTTATTCACAACAAAAGCATCCTCTTGAAAATGAGCGATAAAAAAAGCGACACCCGAGGATGTCGCCTAGCAAAAACAGGTAAAACTAAGTGAAGTGATTCATTCAGCCTTACGATAAAGCTATAAATTACACTGGAAGCAATGTGAGCAATGTCGTGTCAAAAAGAACTTGCGCAAGTTCGTCGCCAATTTGTCTTGTTACTTTTAACACCTAGCAATTCGTTAATCGTAAACTCGACGTCCTTGTGAACTTCGCCATTCCCTAAGACATGGTTAATAATAATGATTCTCATTTAATTATCAACCCCTAAATGAGAAAATATCTCATTTATTTTCTAATCATGCTAAAAACACCTACCCATCTATTTCATGAAATCTTTTTTTAATTGATTTTCAAATAGATAGGAAAATTCGCTCCCCTGCCTAAATTCACAACTTAGTTGTCTTGATGTAAATATTGTGCCGTTTTGGCGTTATCTTCTGCCAGCCACTGCGCAACGTCTTTAGCAAAATAGGTTAAAATGCCGTCTGCCCCTGCGCGTTTAAAGCACAATAATGACTCCATTACGGTTTCACGTTCTTTAAGCCAACCATTTAAAATGGCTGCTTTATGCATCGCATATTCACCAGACACTTGATACGCAAACGTAGGAACTTGTAATTCAGATTTCACGCGGCGCACCACATCAAGGTATGGCATGCCGGGCTTCACCATCACCATGTCAGCCCCTTCATTGATATCCATCGCCACTTCGTGAATGGCTTCATCGCTGTTGGCCGGATCCATCTGATAGTTTTTCTTGTCTCCCCCTTTCAGGTTCGAAGAGGAACCAACCGCATCGCGGAATGGGCCGTAATAACATGACGCGTATTTCGCAGAGTAAGCCATGATCTGTGTGTGAATAAAACCCGCCTCTTCAAGCGCTTCGCGGATCTTACCAATTCGTCCATCCATCATATCGGAAGGGGCAACCACATCGGCACCGGCTGCAGCGTGAGACAGCGCTTGTTTGATCAACACCTCGGTGGTCTCATCATTCATCACATAGCCACTTTCATCGATGATGCCATCTTGGCCATGGGTCGTGAAAGGATCCAGCGCGACGTCGGTAATGACACCCATTTGTGGTATATGCTCTTTTAATAATTTCACCGCACGTTGCACTAAGCCGTCAGGATTATGTGCTTCAGCAGCACACAAGCTTTTAGCATCTTGATTAACCACTGGAAAAAGTGCGATGGCTGGCACGCCGAGATTAGCCAAATACAGCGCTTCTTCGAGCATTAAGTCGATAGAGAGACGCTCAATACCGGGCATAGACTCCACTGGCTCGCGGCGATCTTTACCCATCAAAATAAACATGGGATAAATTAAATCATTAACCGATAACTGATTCTCAGCCATCAAACGGCGGCTAAAATCATGCTTGCGTAAGCGACGCATGCGACGCCCTGGGAACTGACCTTGAATGGATACTGACACTCTCTTCTCCTTGTTTATACGCGGTGTGAGAAAGCATTCTTTCTTCACTACCGCTATCGCTCAAGTGTGGCGAAATCATATCACTCTCGCTTTTTGACGCTAGCGCCAATCGACAAAAATCAGAAAAATGACCTCAGGCTCACACTTCCGTATACTGTTCTCCCATTCTCTGTTTATCGAGACACCATGATTGACACTCACGCTCACATTTATGCCACTGAATTTGATCACGATCGAGATGAGGTCGTGCAACGCGCTAAGGCGCAAGGCATTGAGGCTATTTTGTTGCCCAATATCGATCTTGCCTCCATTGAGCCTATGCTTAAAACAGAAGCGGCTTACCCTGAACTTTGCCGATCGATGATGGGGCTGCACCCATGCTATGTGGATGGAAATGTGAAGCAAACGCTAGCGGTTATCGAATCTTGGCTAGATAAACACCCCTTTATCGCCATTGGTGAAATTGGCATTGATCTATATTGGGACAAAACCTTTCAGGCCGAACAAGAGATGGCTTTCGTCACTCAACTTAATTGGGCCAAAGAGCGCGATTTGCCTGTTGTCATCCACACCCGTGATTCCATCACTCAAACTCTACAACTGCTGGAAAAAGAGCAAGATGGCTCACTTAGCGGTGTATTCCACTGTTTTGGCGGCACGCTTGAAGAAGCTAAAGCCATTAATGAGCTAGGGTTTCATCTTGGGATTGGTGGTGTATCAACGTTTAAAAATGGCGGTATGGATAAAGTATTACCGCATCTCGATATGAACTTTGTTCTGCTAGAAACAGATTGTCCCTATTTAGCCCCTGTCCCTCACAGAGGTAAGCGCAACGAACCAGCTTACACAACGCTAGTTGCCAAACGCATCGCAGAACTCACCGAACTCTCGTTGGTTGAAGTGAATAACATTACAAACACTAATGCTAACTCACTGTTTAAATTATAATTTATAGAACTATAGATAGAATGATATACACATTAACGTGATATATATCACAAAAATAGTTATGCAAACACTATAGTATGCGGCAAAATTTTAATACATAAACGTGGCTAATATGTGTGAACATGGTAATCACTTACAACGTCAACATCGAACCTTCTGGCAAAAACTTCTGGGCATCAAGGAAGTCTATCGATGCTCTCAGTGCGGTTATCTTTTGAAGATTAAATAGTCCACTATCATAGGTACAAAAAAAGCGGCTATTCGCCGCTTTTTTCATGTATTAATGACTTTCATCTTCCGGCTCTTCCTCATCTTTGCGCACATAAAAACGAGCAAAGAAAAGTCCAACCTCAAACAATAAACACATCGGAATGGCGAGCAAGGTTTGCGACACCATATCAGGCGGCGTCAGTAACATACCCACCACAAATGCCCCAACCACGATATAAGGCCTTTTCTCACTCAAGGTTTTCGGCGTCGTCGCCCCCGTCCAACACAGTAAAATGATGGCGACGGGAACCTCAAAGGCGATACCAAAAGCGAAAAAGAGCGCAAGCACAAAATCGAGATAACTGGCAATGTCCGTTGCAAACTCAACACCGCCTAAAGAGATAGCCGTAAAAAAGCCAAACACCAGCGGAAATACCACAAAGTACGCAAACGCCACACCGCAATAGAACAACAACGAGCTTGAAAACATCAATGGCATGACTAAACGGCGTTCATGCTTATACAAACCTGGAGCGACAAAGGCCCAAATTTGATAAAGGATGAAAGGCACCGCGAGAAAAGCGGACGCGATCAAAGTAAGTTTGAGTGGCGTGAAAAAGGGCGAGGCAACATCGGTCGCGATCATCGTCGCCCCTTCAGGCAAACGCTCAACCAATGGTTTGGAGACAAAATCGTAGATGTCGCTAGAGAAATAGACTAAGCCGATAAAAATCACGATCACCGCAGCTATTGAACGCAATAAACGATCGCGTAGCTCTAGCAAGTGACTGATTAAAGGCTGTGTCTGCTCAACGGAAGACATATCGAACCTCGTATAAATAGAGCATAAGAGGAGGAGTTACAGTGGTAGCAGTAACTCCTCCTACAGAGATGAGTCGGCTTTCTTATCGGCCGTTTCAGGCGACGAAATCGTTGTAGCGGGAATCACTTCAACGCTTTGTTCATCGTGCTCTGTTTTTGTTTCAGAGGGCGATGAGTTCGCATAAGGGCGTTGTACATCTTGCGCAGCCTGCTTGAGCTGATCCACAGAAGATTTCAGCTCTGGAGATAAATTTTCCATTCCCATTTGCTCTGCTTTACGCAAGTTTTCTTGCAGCTCTTGAATTTTGAGCTCATGTGCTAATTCATCTTTAACACTGTTCGCCATGTTCTTTGCTGTGCTAACAAATTTTGCCACACTGCGAATAGCATGAGGTAAACGCTCAGGGCCAAGAACGACCAACGCGACAACCGATATTAATACCAGCTCCCAAAAACCGATATCAAACACGTGTTAGGCCTGCTCTTTATCTTTTTTAGTCTCAGCAGTCGCTTCTGTCTTCTGCTGCTCTATATTTTTAGGTTCAAAATCTGCGTCTTTCTTGGCTGGCTCTTCATCGCTCATCGCCTTTTTGAACCCCTTAACCGCACCACCGAGATCGCTACCGATACCACGCAGTTTCTTGGTTCCAAATAGTAATACAACAATCACGGCAATAATTAGAAGTTGCCAAATACTGATACCACCCATTCTCTACACCTCAGGAATTTCTCAACAAATTGATTTCAAATAAAAGACCGCTTAACGACGGTAAGCACTCCAACTGAGTAGCCAAAATACAACACCTGCAATTGCACTGGTTATTGCAAACGGCTGATAAGCACTGGTCACTAATATCGCCGAGCATACGACCAAAGTGGCGCCAATACCAAATAAAAACTTTCCTGTTGCCTGTTGACGCTTACTGGCTCGATAACCTTGGTACAACTGATCCAACCTTTGGTTCATTGCTTTACCTTGTTTGAGGCTATCGTAAAGCAGCTCTGGCAATTCAGGTAATTTTTCAGCCCAAAGCGGAGCTCGCTCTTTCACTGCGCGGATAAACGCTTGCGGCCCAACTTGGTTCATCATCCATTTTTCTAAAAATGGTTTAGCGGTTTGCCACAAATCCAATTGAGGATAAAGCTGACGCCCTAACCCTTCGACATACAATAACGTTTTTTGCAGCAAGACCAATTGCGGCTGCACTTCCATATTGAAGCGACGAGCCGTGTTAAACAAGTTTAGCAACACGTGACCAAATGAGATTTCGCACAATGGCTTGGCAAAAATTGGCTCACAGACCACGCGAATAGCAAACTCAAATTCATCGATGTTGGTTTCACGTGGAACCCAACCAGAATCAACGTGCAATTGTGCCACTCGGCGGTAATCTCGGTTGAAAAAAGCTAAGAAGTTTTCGGCTAAATAACGTTTATCTTCACTGTTTAAGGTACCGACAATACCACAATCTAAGCCAATCCATTGTGGATTGTCAGGATGCGCGGGATTAACAAAGACATTACCCGGGTGCATATCGGCATGGAAAAAACTGTCGCGGAACACTTGGGTAAAGAATACGCTCACTCCGCGTTCAGCAAGCAACTTCATATTAGTGCCGTTGGCCGCTAAACCTTCAATATCAGAAACTTGAATGCCATATATTCGCTCAGAAACCATGACAGTTTCATTACTAAAGTCAGGAATTATCTCTGGAATGTATAACTCTTCACTATTTTCAAAGTTACGACGCAGTTGAATGGCGTTGGCTGCTTCTCGGCGTAGGTCGAGTTCAGCAAGCAGAGTTTTTTCGTATTCACGTACCACTTCAACGGGCTTCAGTCGCCTTGCTTCAGGTAATGCTTTGGCAACAATTTTCGCCATGCGATACATGAGTTTGATATCGGCATCAATCACTGGCCGAATATCTGGCCGAATCACCTTGAGTACGATTTCCCGGCCAGATGATTTGAGTTTGGCGGTATGGACTTGAGCAATCGACGCAGAAGCAAGTGGTTCAATATCAAATTCATCAAACCAAGTTTCTAAAGCGCCGCCCAACGCTTTTTCCATCTGAGTTTTAGCAAGTACACCATCAAACGGAGCGACTTTATCTTGCAGTAACGCAAGTTGGTCTGCGATGTGCGGTGGAAACAGGTCACGCCGCGTTGACATCATCTGACCAAACTTAATCCACACTGGACCAAGCTCTTGCAAGGCTAAGCGCAAGCGCTCACCTAATGGTTTGTCCGCATGCTGATTTTTAATCCAGAACAATCCTTTGCGCGCTAATATTGGCGCTTTGGTGAGTTGATGTTCTGGCAACAGTTCATCTAGACCATATTCCAATTGTACCTTGATAATTCGGTACAACCGCTTGAGTTCAGTTGGCGTCATGCTTGCTCCAACAAGTGTTGAATTTTGGCTTCGATACGCGCCGCTTGGCTATTGAGATCATCCACTTGGTCACAAAAATAAGCCACCTCGAGCGAGCTGGGCAATAAACACCACTCTTCCGTTAACACTTGGCTGAGATGGTTTTGATGCTTGCTTCGTTGTGATTGCAGCGCTTGGCCTATGTCTTTCACACCCTGCACTAAAGCGTGAGCCAGCACATCGCCCGTCAGGCGTGACAACCACTCTTCAACATCCGGCTTGCAATCGGTGATCAACTGGGCAAATTTTTGCGCCAGTTGAATATCGCCCTCCAACACCAACTTATCTTGTTTGATCAGTTGGGTGATGTTCGCTTGCTCGCGTAGCTCGGGCAAAATGGAAACATTGAGCGACAGGTAGCAATTCGACTCGCCTTCGTAAGCCGCTAACACATCAATTTGCTGGCTAAAAATGAAGGTCAGCGTTTTATTGAACTCTTTGAGATGCACTTGGATGACTTGCCCTTTCAGGCGTGATAATCGGCGCACCAACTCAGGATCGTCTTGAATTAAGGTGTTGAGTGTGGTCTCAATCGCGGCGGTAACTAAAGGCTCAAACGGCATGCCCAATCCTTAGAATTTGTAACCACGGTGCAGCGCAACAATACCGCCCGTTAAGTTGTAGTAACTCGTTTGCTCAAAACCAACCTGATCCATCATCCCTTTTAAGGTTTCTTGATCGGGATGCATGCGGATAGATTCCGCAAGATAGCGGTAGCTGTCGGCATCATTGGCAATGATTTGGCCCATTTTCGGCAATAGATGGAACGAATACGCATCGTATACTTTGGATAATGGCTCAAGCACTGGCTTGGAGAACTCAAGTACCAACAAACGGCCACCCGGTTTTAAAACGCGGAACATCGAGCTCAGCGCTTTATCTTTATCGGTTACATTACGCAGGCAAAAACTGATGGTAATGCAGTCGAAATAGTTATCAGGAAAAGGCAGTTCTTCGGCATTGGCTTGCACGTAATGTACGTTGCCCACGACACCTTTATCACGCAATTTATCGCGTCCGACATTGAGCATCGAGTTGTTGATATCAGCCAGAATAACATGACCTTTTTCGCCCACAATGCGTGAAAATTTGGCGGTTAGATCGCCCGTACCACCACCAAGATCCAAAATACGTTGGCCCGGGCGAGCGCCACTGCAATCAATGGTAAAACGCTTCCATAAGCGATGAATGCCACCAGACATCAGGTCATTCATCATGTCGTATTTGGCCGCAACCGAGTGAAAAACTTGCGCGACTTTGGCGACTTTTTCTTCTTTCGCTACGGTTTCAAAACCAAAGTGAGTGGTATTTTGTGTCTCTAATGCTGTTTTTGATTGCACGCTGGTATCCGTCATGAAGGTTCCTCTTGGGCAGCACTGTTTTGTTAAAGGCGACTGCGAGCGATCAGTTTACTTTATCCTCAGCGTGATGTCTTTCTACTAAAGGTGCATTTTCCACCGCACTGTCTGCCCATGCCTCATTTTGTGCTTGTTCGACCCATTCACTGTTTATGGAACGTTTTATCTCGACGCCAAGTTGTTTAAAACTTTCGGCTTGACGCAGTGCGTTGCCACGCCCTGTCGCGAGCTTATTCATCGCCCCTTGATAGTTTTGGTTTGCACGGTCTAACGCGCCACCAAGCCCTTCCATGTCCTCCATAAACAAGCGTAATTTATCGTACAATTTGCTGGCCCGCTCAGCGATCAACTTCGCGTTCTGGTTTTGTCGATCATTGCGCCATAAATTATCGATCGTACGCAGCGCAACCAACAAGGTGGTTGGGCTAACCAGCAAAATATTTTGCTCCATCGCCTCTTTTACCAAGCTGGGATCAGCTTGAATCGCCACTTGGAATGCAGGTTCGACGGGAATAAACATCAGCACGTAATCCAGGCTTTGTAGCCCTTTGAGCTGATGATAATCTTTCTGACCGAGTCCTTTTATATGGGCACGCAGCGCAAGTAAATGCTCACTTAATGCGCGAGCACGTTCACTTTCAGTTTGAGCATGGAAATAACGCTCATAAGCCACCAGCGCCATTTTCGAGTCAATCACCACCTGTTTGTCGTGTGGCAAATTGACGATCACATCCGGTTGATAGCGCTTACCAGCCTCGTTTTGCAAACTGACTTGAGTGTGATATTCGTGCCCTTCACGCAGGCCTGATTCGGTCAGCACCCGCGCGAGAACCACTTCGCCCCAATTGCCTTGCTGTTTATTGTCGCCTTTCAGTGCTTGGGTCAAATTGAGTGCCTCTTGCGCCATCTGTTCATTGAGGCGTTGTAAGTTTTTCAATTCATGAACCAACGTATGGCGCTCTTTCGCTTCATGATTGAAGCTGTCATTGACCTGCTTTTTAAACCCTTCGAGCTGCTCTTTCAGTGGAGAAAGTAGCCCTTCCAAACTTTGACGGTTCTGCTGATCCACTTTCGCAGTTTTGACTTCAAATAACTGATTGGCTAGCTGCTCAAACTGCTGCTTTAGACGTTCCTCAGCGTGTTCAAGTAACTGTAGTTTTTCTTGGCTCGATTGAATTTGCTGTTCATGCCGCGCTTCTTGCTCACGCAGTTGAGCCTCAAGTTGCGATTTCTGCTCACGCAGAGCGTGTGCATCTTCCATGCTCTGTTGCCGCTCTTGCTTAACCACTTCGAAATAGCGCAACTTTTCCATCGCGGCCATGAATTTCCCGTGCGATTGCTTAAGCTCAAATGCGGCTTTATCTCGTTCTTCATCCAGCTCATCCAACTCTTGTCGCGCCTGCTGCAAAGCTTGTTTGAGTTCGATTATCTGCTGCTGATGATGGGCTTGATGAGTCTCTAACTGCTGTTGTAATAGCTCACTTTTCAAATTGAGCTTCTGCTTAACCCACCAGCCAGCCACTGAGCCGCTCAGCACGGCGCTGCCTAACGTTGAAAGCACTAACGCTTGATTTTCGATAATCCATTGCATGATAACGGGTTAACTCATTTTATCAGTCATGGACAAATGGTATTTCGATACTGGATAAATGTCCAGTTTGTACAAGTTAACAGCAAACTATAGACTTGCGCCGCTGAACACTATTTCAACAATTATTCTAACGAGGATTCATGGACGAACGACGCGCACTCGGCTTTGGCTTATCTGCCGTATTATTGTGGTCAACGGTTGCCACGGCTTTCAAACTTACGCTGGCTGAATTTACGCCGATCCAGATGCTGACGGTTGCGAGTGCTGTCTCTGGGTGCGTACTGCTGGGCATTTGCGCGCTGCAAGGCAAGCTCAACGAAGTGGTGAGTACCTTTCTCGCTAACCCTTGGTATTACTTATTGTTGGGCTTAATTAACCCTCTCGCATACTACCTCATTCTGTTTAAGGCCTACTCACTGCTGCCCGCCTCTCAAGCGCAAGCGATCAACTACAGTTGGGCCATCACCCTGACACTGATGGCCGCTGTATTTTTAGGACAAACCATTCGTAAACAAGATTGGATAGCGTGTGCACTGAGCTATTTTGGTGTGGTGGTTATCGCGACTAAGGGTGATATTTTAGCCATGCAGTTTGATAGCCCGCTGGGTGTTGGGCTGGCACTATTATCAACGCTTCTTTGGGCTGGCTACTGGATTCTTAATACCAAAAACACCGCCGACCCCGTGATTGGCGTTTTACTGGGGTTTTTGATCGCCATCTCTTTTGCGATTGGTTTAAGTTGTTATGAAGGTGCAAGCTGGCATCAGATTACGATTAAAGGGTGGAGTGCGGTAACTTATGTCGGCTTGTTTGAAATGGGGATCACCTTCGTGCTGTGGTTGAGTGCGTTAAAACTCACGGCCAACACCGCAAGGATCAGCAATCTCATTTTTGCTTCACCTTTCATCTCACTGCTGTTGCTGGCTACTATTATTGGCGAAACTATTCACCCCACCACTCTGATTGGTTTAGTGCTGATCATCACAGGGCTTGTCGTACAGCAGTTTAAAACGACTAAAACGATCACTCAATGACAGCGACCCAAATTGACGAAAGCCCAAACGGACAGATTGCATAGGTTTACAAAGTAATTTGATCGCGGTAAATCTTAGGGCTCACACCGGCCTTACGTTTAAAAACACGAGAAAAATAGAGTGGGTCTGAATAGCCCACAATTCGACCAATGTGATTGACCGAGTAGTTAGACGTGACCAGTAATTGTTTGGCTCGGCTGATCCTTTGGTCGTCGCGCCATTGGGTTATGGTCATCTCCATTTCAGAACGAAATAAATGGCCTAAACGCGATGGTGATAAACAGATATGGGCCGAAACATCCTCGATAGTGAAGTCTTGATTGAGGTTTTGCGTCATATAATTCATCGCTTCCACCACCCTAGGGTCAAGCGGTTTGCTGACGACATCCGGTTGCAGTGTCTTACATCTAATCAATAATTGTTCGAGCAAGTTAATCGATAAATCATTTCGATAAGGGACATCTTGTTTTGAAGTGTATTCAATATCGATAAACAGGTTTTCAATATAGCGAATGGTATTCTCATCCAACCCTTGCGTTAAGTAGACGCCATTTTTTTGCTGTTGCCATGTTAGCCAGTCATGCCAAAAGGCTCGTGGCCGAAAATAAACCCAACGGTGAAACCAAGAAGCACAATCTTTTTTTCGATGATAATAGTGAGCCGCTGTTGGAGGAAAAAGAAGTAAGTCTCCAGGTTTCACGTGAAACTCATCTTCGCCATAAAAAATGGTTCCCTCGCCTTTGCTCGTAAAATTGACAATAAAACCTTTCATGCCATTAGGTCGATCAATCGTAAAATCCAGTTCATCTCCCTCAATAATTGGCGTTAGTCCAGCCACTAAATGAGCATTAAAGTTATATCCAGGTTTTAGAGGGTTATTCTGCATGGGGGCAATATTCACTGTAATTTACGTGTAGTGTAAGCAACCTCTTCGTTAAGTACGATTTTTCAGTTCACACTTTTCATCTAAGACTATCCATTGTGTCGCAGAAAAAGCCTCACAGAAGCCATGCCCTACGGGTTCGATTAAGTATTCACTGGGTTGGTCATTACGTTTTCTTTGCCAACCTTTAATCGAAGAGATGATGTCTTCAGGTTGCGTGGCCAGTTGGTGGCTAACGTCTGTTTGAGTAATGTGATGTCGAATATCAAGCCGAGTTGGGATGCTGTTTCGCGCAAGATAATCAATCACCAATGCACCTTGAAAAAAGGTGTAAGTCATACTCAATGAGAGTGTTTCGTTAAGCTGAATGTTGCACCACTGCTCTAAATGGTTTTGCTTAGATCTGAAATGCCAAACCACAGAGCGCATATCAATGATAAGCCCATTGTTGATCAGCTCAAGCTGCCCAACGAATACAGGTTTATCCTCACAACGCAGCTGAAATTGATCGGGTGTATCGGCTTTTAATTCCAAATACCACTCTTTATAACGCAGTAATGGTAAGCCAGTGGATAAAGGAAGAGCATTCATGTTCACACCATAGCTTAATGAACACTCCCTCAGATGAGGGAGTGTTCCGCGGGTTTAAATACCTGAAGATAAACGGTAATAAACGCTGTTTGTTTTGAGTGCGGACTTGAATGGATACAAGGAGGTTTGGTTATCGATTAATACCATTTCGATCCCCGCCATTTCGGCATAATCCGCTAACATCTCAACGCTCACCGCTTGGCTGTATACGGTATGATGCGCGCCACCCGCATGGATCCATGCTGCGGCTGCCGTCTCAAGGTTGGGTTGCGGCGTCCATAACGCATGCGCCACGGGTAATTTAGGTAGCGATTGTGGTGGAGCTTGAGTATCGACCGTATTGACTATCATGCGAAAGCGATTTCCAAGATCAATCAAAGATACGTTTACCGCAGGCCCCGCTTTTCCGCTGAACATCATACGAGCAATATCGCATTTGCAGCCAATAGTGTGACGATGAATTTCAATCTTTGGCTTGTCTTGAGCAATGGAAGGGCAAACTTCCAGCATATGAGCGCCGAGCACTTGGCTTTGCTGACCAAAGTTGTAGGTGTAGTCTTCCATGAACGATGTTCCGCCCACTCGGCCTTGCCCCATCACTTTCATGATGCGAGTCATCGCTGCGGTCTTCCAATCCCCCTCACCACCGTACCCGAAGCCTTTTTCCATCAAGCGTTGTGTGGCCAAGCCCGGCAAGTTCGAAATACCCGATAAATTTTCAAAGGTGTTGGTGAATGCCTTCGCGCCCACGGAATCCAAGAAACGCAGCATACCCAATTCCAACTTCGCTTCTTGGGTTAGAATATTGATACTTGTGCTGTCTTTAAAAAGTTCAGGGTTCATGGTGTAGCAAGAAGCGTATTCATCCATTAAAGCCTTAGCATCACTGTCTGAAACTTGATTGACGCTCTCGCTCAGCTCACCCAAACCATAGCCATGAACTTCATAACCAAATTGAATTTGCGCAGAGACTTTGTTTCCTTCCGTCACCGCGACTTGACGCATGTTGTCGCCAAAACGCGCTACTTTAAGCGACTTCCCTTCATGAATAGCAATCGCTGCACGGCACCAATCATCCACCTGTTGGTGAACAATCGGGCTCTCCCAATGCCCCACGACTACTTTTCGATCAATCCCCAGTCGCGTGCCAATAAAACCAAACTCACGACAACCATGGGCACTTTGATTTAGGTTCATAAAACCCATATCAATTTCATCCCAAGGTAGGGCCGCATTGAATTGAGTATGAAGATGCAAGAACGGCTTGTTGAGCTGACTTAACCCTGCAATCCACATTTTTGCAGGCGAAAAAGTGTGCATCCAAAGCACGAGACCAATACATGAATCATCATTATTGGCTTGGCGACAAACCTCTAATATCTCATCTGGCGTCTTCACTGTACCTTTGTTCACCAAAGGAACCGAAATGGCTGGAGAGTGATTTAAACCATGGATAATTTCTTGGCTATTTTGCGCGACATTTTGTAATACTTGAGGTCCGTAAAGGTGCTGCGACCCAGTGACAAACCACACTTGTTGATTGGTAAACGTGTTCATTGTTATCCCTTATTTATTTTTTACATTACTTTGACCGTAATAAGCATTAGCTCCGTGTTTACGTAAGTAATGTTTATCCAGTAGGGCTTGATTGATGAATGTCACTTGAGGGTTGATCTGCAAAGTTTGCAGCGCCATTTTGGCGACAACCTCCATGACAACTGAGTTATGAACGGCGTGATCAGCATCCTTACCCCAGCTGAATGGGCCGTGTTCATTAACAATAACCCCAGGAATGGCCAACACTTCACCACCACTGATCGTTTCAATGATGACCTTGCCTGTATGGTGTTCGTAGTCGGTTGCGATTTCGGCATTGGTCAAGGGGCGAGTACAGGGAATGCTGCCGTAGAAATAGTCAGCATGAGTAGTACCCAATGCTGGAATGGCTTTACCTGCTTGAGCCCAAGAGGTGGCATGAGGAGAATGCGTGTGCACAATGCCGCCAAGTTCTGGGTAAGCGCGATATAAGGCCAAATGGGTAGCCGTGTCAGAAGAGGGTTTAAGATCGCCCTCGACAACCAAGCCATTCAGATCAACCACCACCATATTGTCGGCATTGAGTGCTTCGTATTCGACACCACTTGGCTTAATCACAACTAACCCTGTTAAGCGGTCAATGCCTGATACATTGCCCCAAGTAAAGGTAACTAAACCGTGGGTCTGTAGCGCCATATTGGCTTGCCATACTTGCTGCCGAAGCTCACTCAGACGTTGCTTTGCTTGTGGGTCGCTGGCTAAATTGAAGCCTAGAGAAGTCTTAACACTCATCAGTACGCTCCTGTGCCAACAAGAATTCAGAAAATTGTTCGATCTGCTGCCCTAACTGGCGATAAGCATGATAACGCCATTCGCTGGTTCCTTTGGTATCAGCATCTGGGTAGTAAACATCGCAGATTGGGCTCGCCATTTGAGTTTGAGCTTGATCGGCATCGCTATAAACCCCGGCCGCAACAGCTGCAAAAATGGCCGCACCTAATGCACAACACTGCTCTGAAGCGACAACGGCGATTTCTCGCCCAATGACATTGGCACAGGTTTGCATCACAAATGGTGACTTTTGAGAAATTCCGCCAATGGCGATGACACGTTTCACTTCGACACCTTGCTCAACGAAACAATCGACGATTGATTTCGCGCCATGAGCCGTTGATTCCACCAGTGATGCAAAGATATCTGGTGCACTAGAGCCTAAATTCAGCCCCGTGATTGCGCCCTTGAGACGTTGATTGGCATAAGGCGTTCGCCGCCCGTTATGCCAATCTAAGGCAAGAGGCGTTTCCAGTTGCAGACGTTTTGACTGTGCTTTCGCCGTAAGTTGAGGAATTAACAAGGCCTCAGCGGCGTCCAGATCAATTCCTAATTGTGGGTTTTGCTTAGCCAGTTGCGCGATTGGCCACAACATCACACGTTTGTACCAAGCATAAATATCACCAAATGCTGATTGCCCAGCCTCCAGTGCCATTAAGTCTGGCATCGCACTACCCGCGACTTGGCCACATATTCCATGAATGGTTCGATCACCGATACTTTGTGCATCCACCATCAAAATATCGCATGTTGACGTACCAATAACTTTCACTAAGTCATGTTCGCCAGCGCCAGCGCCTACCGCGCCCATATGGCAATCAAAAGCACCAATGGCAATGGCAATTCCCTCTGGTAAGCCTAGCCGCTGCGCCCACTCTGCACTCAGATGCCCAGCTAATTGGTCTGAGGTGTATACCTCAGTAAACATTCGATCTCGCATGTCATCGAGCGTGGGAGAAATGGCCGATAAAAAATCTTGCGAAGGTAAACCGCCCCAGCTTTCATGCCACATCGCTTTATGCCCTGCAGCACAAATACCACGGCGTAAATTTGTAGGATGCTGACACCCTGCAAGGAGAGCTGGAACCCAATCACACAACTCAACCCAGCTATGGATATAAGGAACAAGCCCTGCATCTTGTTCCGCTACCCACGCGGCTTTCGCCCAAAACCACTCCGATGAATACAATCCCCCGATGTATTTGGTGTAGTCTGGAAATGTGTGTGAATGGGCCAGCTCATTAATGCGTTCCGCTTTGGTCACGGAAGTATGATCTTTCCATAAGATAAACATGGCGTTGGGGTTATGCTCAAACTCAGGAAGCAACGCCAACACATTGCCCTCTTTATCGATAGGGGCTGGAGTCGAACCCGTACTGTCCACGCCAATGCCAACAACAGATTGTGCGATCTCCGTGGAAACCTGCGCCAACGTTTCTCGGACAGCAATGGTCAGAGACTCAATATAATCAAGAGGATGATGACGAAATTGAGATTGGTTCGAGTCGCTGTATTGTCCTTTTACCCACCTTGGGTAGTTAGCCACGCCAGACGCAACCTCTTCACCATTGCGAGCATTCACCAATAAAGCTCGTACAGAATCAGAGCCAAAATCTAAGCCGATCACGTAAGGTGAATCTATATTCAAATTATTCATGGTCACTCCACATCAGACCGATTAACTGCCTATTTTTATAACGGTCTTACGTCAATATCACCATGAACCCAATAGCTAAAAATATGGATAAATTAGTCGACACACTCATTCTGTGCTAATGGTTTTAAAATCATCACTTCAGCTTTTTTCCAGAAAAAAAAGCGCATAAAAACACTAAATAGCCGATGTTCATATAAAATTAAACACATAAAACTATAAAAAGTGAGAGGTACTTCATGCCCTACCTCGCTACATAAATGGACAAAAACGCTACATTTTTCTGCTGTGATTTTCATCACTTCAAAGCTCGTCAACTTCCTTAAGTATGGAGATGAAACAACCCTACCAGTGGACGGACAAATAAGATGAAAAGCATAAAAACCACACTCGCTGCCGCAATACTCACCGGAACCGCATTATTCAGTATTTCTGCTAATGCCTTTTTCGGTAGCAACGATGAACTCAAATTAGGTTATTTGGTAAAACAACCTGAAGAGCCTTGGTTCCAAACAGAATGGAATTTTGCTGAGCAAGCCGGTAAGCAATATAACTTTGAAGTGATCAAAATGGCGGTGCCTGATGGAGAAAAAACACTGAACGCTATCGATACGCTAGCGGCAAGTGGCGCCAAAGGCTTTGTCATCTGCACACCTGACCCTAAGCTTGGGCCTGCAATTATGGCTAAAGCAAAAAGCTACGATTTGAAAGTCATCACGGTTGATGACCAGTTCCTTAATGCGAAAGGCGAACCAATGACAAACGTGCCTTTGGTCATGATGGCTGCCAGTGAAATTGGTTATCGCCAAGGTTCTGAACTGTACAAAGAGATGACAAAACGTAACTGGGATACCGCAACAACGGGCGTTATGGCCATAACCGCAGACGAGCTGGATACCGCGCGTCGTCGTGTCGATGGTTCGATTAAGGCACTGAAAGAAGCGGGTTTCCCATCCAACCAAATTTACCGCGTGCCAACCAAAGCAAATGACATCCCTGGCGCTCTGGATGCAGCAAACTCGCTACTGGTGCAATACCCAATGGTCAAGCAGTGGCTTATCGTCGGTATGAACGACAATACCGTTCTCGGCGGCGTTCGTGCGACAGAAGGACAAGGGTTTAACGCAAGTAATGTGATTGGTGTTGGCATTAATGGCGTCGATGCTGTCAGTGAATTAGCTAAATCGAAACCAACAGGGTTCTATGGTTCTCTTTTACCGAGCCCAGATGTACACGGCTTCAAAAGCATCGAATCACTTTATAAATGGGTGAAAGACGGTGTTGAACCACAAAAATTCGTTGAAGTGACGGACGTTGTCTTAATTACTCGCGACAACTACGAAGCAGAACTGGCGAAGAAAGGCCTGTAAGGCGTTCGTCGTCAATGGCTAAAAGCGGTACAGCTTCTTCGTACCGCTTTCGCGAAGTAAACAGGAGTACAGACTATGGCAGCTTCACACTCTTGCTTAGAGTTTTGCCAAATATCAAAACACTTTACGGGTGTTAAGGCACTGACCGACATTAGCTTTCGCGTTAACAGCGGTAGTGTTCATGCCTTAATGGGAGAGAATGGGGCCGGGAAATCGACTCTATTGAAAACGCTAAGCGGGCTGCATCAACCCACTCACGGCAAGCTGCTCATTGATGGGCATCCAGTAACATTTCAATCGACGGTTGACGCATTAGAGCAAGGTATCGCCATTATTTATCAAGAGCTTAATTTGGTTCCTGAACTCAGCGTGGCAGAAAACATTTTCTTAGGACAACTTCCCACTAAACATGGCCGGGTCGATACCGAAACCCTCAATCGCAACGCACGTAAACAGTTATTGCGCTTGGGGGAAAATTTTGACCCCTCTCGCCCATTAAAAGAATTTTCTATTGGTCAGTGGCAAATGGTTGAAATTGCCAAAGCGCTAAGTCGCAATGCACACATCATCGCTTTTGACGAACCAACCAGCAGCTTGTCTCAACGTGAAATTGAAAACCTATTTAAAGTGATCCGCGAATTGCGCGACGACGGCAAAATCATTCTTTACGTTTCTCATCGTATGGAAGAAATATTCGCTCTGTGTGATGCAATCACCATCTTCAAAGATGGTACTCATGTGCAAACCTGTTATGACCTTTCGACTCTCACTCATGACCGTTTGGTTGAGTTAATGGTTGGCCGGGAAATCAATGACATTTACAACTACCGCTCTCGTCCTCTTGGTCAAAGTGGATTAGCGATTAAAAACCTGATGGGCAGAGGGCTCACCGCTCCTCTCTCGCTAGAAATAAAGCAAGGCGAAATATTAGGTTTGTTTGGTCTGGTCGGTGCGGGCAGAACGGAACTTACCCGTTTGATTTTCGGAGCAGAAAAAGCCACCGCGGGCGATGTTTATCTTCACGGACAAAAAATACGGATTACTAAACCTGAAGATGCCATTCGGGCGGGCATTACCTTATGCCCTGAAGATCGCAAAGCAGACGGTATCGTGCCTATTTTATCGGTGCAAGAAAACACCAACATCAGCGCTCGTCCATGGCATCTAAAGCTTGGCGGGTTAATCAACTTCCAGTGGGAGTCGAGCAATGCCCTCAAACAAAACCAGTCATTAAACGTCAAAACCGCTTCGTTAGATCAACCCATTGGCGAGCTCTCCGGTGGCAATCAACAAAAAGTGATCCTTGGTCGTTGGTTATCTACCGATATGAGCGTCATTTTGCTAGATGAGCCGACGCGCGGCATTGATGTTGGCGCTAAGTCGGAGATATACGAGTTGATCTTCAAATTGGCAGAAAATGGCGTGACTGTCTTAGTTGTCTCTAGTGACATGCCGGAAGTGCTTGGTATCGCTGACCGATTACTGGTTATGAAAGATGGCAAAGTAACTGGTGAATTAACACGAACTGAATTTAACGAACAATCTGCGTTACGTCTTGCCATGATTGGCAACGACGTCGCTGCGTAAAAAGGAATATCCTAATGGCTGTAACGAGTTCAACCAAAATAGACAATACCGAGAGCCCGACTCGCTCTTTTAAGTTCTCTTCCATCTGGGATAAGTTCGGCATGCTGATGGTCTTTGCTGGGCTATTTTTGCTTTGCAGTTTATTTGTCCCTTATTTTGCTACATTCATTAATATGAAAGGGCTCGGTCTGGCTATTTCCATGAGCGGCATGGTTGCGTGCGCCATGCTCTTTTGCCTAGCCTGCGGGGATTTAGATCTCTCGATTGCTTCGGTTATTGCCTGCTCTGGCGTAGTCACGGCGGTGGCGATTAACGCAACCAGCAGTGTGGTATTGGGTATCGGCGCAGGCTTACTTTCAGGTGTACTCTTTGGTTTGCTAAATGGCTTCGTTATTGCCAAATTGCAGATCAATGCGCTGATAACGACTCTCGCAACGATGCAAATAGCTCGTGGTCTTGGTTATATCATCTCTGACGGTAAGGCGGTTGGGATCACTGAAGAACATTTCTTCACCCTAGGTAACTCCTCTTTACTTGGTATCCCAACGCCAATTTGGTTAACCATAGTCACCTTCGCTATTTTTGCCTTTTTACTAAATCGTACGGTTTATGGGCGCAATACATTAGCGATTGGCGGTAATGAAGAAGCCGCACGATTAGCGGGTGTCAACGTCGTAAAAACTAAAATCATCATTTTCACTATCTCTGGCTTTATCTCTGCGCTCGCTGGGGTTATTTTAGCCGCGCGTATGACCAGCGGTCAGCCGATGACTTCCGTCGGTTTTGAGTTAGTGGTCATCTCTGCTTGTGTGCTCGGTGGGGTATCGCTCAAAGGCGGGATAGGTAAAGTATCTTACGTTATTGCGGGTGTGCTCATCCTCGGTACGGTAGAGAATGCAATGAATCTACTGAATATGTCACCTTTTTCTCAATACGTAGTGCGAGGAACTATTTTGCTCGCGGCGGTTATCTTTGACCGCTATAAACAAAATAAATCCAGCTAGAAGCAACTCATTGCCACACAACAAAAAGAAGGGCTAACCTGTGCAGCTCTTCTTTTTTCTAAAAAACTATCCATTGGTTTGACAGTGCTTTTTAGTGACATTTATCGCTAAGGATGGCTTCTATCGCAAAACTTATTCTTGACGTACAGGTAACGGCCTCTAGATACACTGACCTATCAGAGGGTATCTAGACTTAAAACGTCAAAGGTTTCGACAGAATCGACCACTTAGTTATAGTCGTAATTGGGGAATTGGACGTTATACCACACTAGCCCGATTAGAGTGTTAAATGCCTCCATCTGTAAATGTTTATCGTTTTTACTAGCCGTTCGACCATCTTGTAAAGCTTTGACAATTTCGTCAGGATTTCTTCCTGTATAGAGCTCTATTCCCGCTCTTGAGGTCACAGTGATCGTATCTAATAATGGAAGAAGCTCTTGAAACTTCTCGACACTTTCCATATCGCTATAAGCTTCATCATGTTTGTTCAATGGCGTTCTTCTAGCACCATCAGGGACTAACTTTCCTTCTCTAATACTTTTAAGTGCTGACTCATACCTTGTGAAAACCCCCATCATACTTAACGACTTATCAACGGCCAGCACCGTCAAATGAGTCTTAAAGCCATGTTTTTTACAGTCATCCAGAACGTGTAATATTGAGTGTTGCTGATCTAACATGGAGCGTTGTATCACCATGTTGAATTTTTTTTCAAGTCCGTACTTTATTAAACCTTCGCAGAGAAACAACGCCGTTTGTTGGCAGTTTGACACCGTGCTTGGGTGCCCATTGCTTGATAACTCCGAATAACCTGGAATGTATTTTTTCAGTTCATCATAATCAACCACCACACAGTTATTCTTGAGCTGTGACGAACATGCTTTTATCGCGGTCGATTTCCCAGCGCCCATTTGCCCTGTAACAACAAAGGCGCTTGGTTGTTCTTGAGGCGTAACCCCTTGGCATAGCTTCTCTTGCACATGTTTTAATAAGTTAATTTTATCACTCGGTTCAGAGAGGAACCGATTATCATCCATATCTTTTACCCGGCGCTGGCGAAGCTCCAAAGCGCTTTGCGTTGCACTGACTGGTACATTCTTTACCTGTTTAACAAAGAATGGTTCTTGTAGTGATGTTGCCCGTTCGAGGGAATAGCTTTGAGGCTCCGTAAATGTAAAAGATGTTTTCATTTCAAATCCTTATAAAATTAGGCTTTGTTCAAACGATATCTAAGCGAACCATAGTCAGCACAGTGGAAGGCGCTATATTATCACCGCGGTATGATGTATAGAGATGCATCTTATTGGACGTGAGGATGAGTAAAAGGTCATGTCTTTATTTGTGAGTAAATGTAGAAGATTGATTTCATCCAGATGAGTTTACATCCGTTGTGAATATGATTTTTAGCCGTTTACTGGTTCAATAAAATGCACATTTATTCATACTTTTACAGCATATCGAATCACATGCTTTGAGCTAAAAGTGATAAGCATGAAAAAGCCGTTGCTATGTTCAATCTTCGAGTAAACAAAAAGCAGAAGGATAGCGCGAACTTTTTATGATTTTTGGATATCAAAGGGTAAGTACAAAGAACCAAGCATTTGATATGCAGACGCATTCGCTTGAGTAATATAGGAGCAAGAAGATTTTCCTGATATTGCGTCTGGTGCAAAAATCAGCCGACCTTCTTTGAACAACGCCTTGCCCCGTTGCGGGCAAGTGAGGCTATCAACGCCTACAAATGAGACAGGCTAGTCCGTTCGTGAAAGCACGGTGTAGAGATAATAAAGTTTGTATCCTTGGGGTGATCCTCGTCACCCCTTTTGGGTCTTCTCTACACACTTACACCCACTGTCCAGCGACATAGCCGCTTGACCAACACCATTGGAAATTATAGCCGCCAAGCCAGCCCGTCACATCCATTACCTCACCAATAAAATAGAGGCCAGAAACCGATTTGCATTCCATGGTTTTCGATGAGAGGCAATCGGTGTCTACGCCACCTAATGTGACTTCGGCTGTGCGATAACCTTCAGTACCATTGGGAAGAATCGGCCAATGTTGTAAGTCGTGTGCGATAACGGTTATTTCGTGTGGGTTTAACTGTTTGAGCGGTTTATCGACAAAAGCTTTACGCTCAATCAGCACTTCAACCAAACGCTTAGGCAGTACTTTCGCGAGTGTGTTTTTTAAGCTTTGATTTGGGTGTGCTTCACGTGATTCATTCAATAGCCGCTCGATATCTACTTCCGGCACTAAGTTGATACTGACCTTCTGCCCCGCTTTCCAGTAAGAAGAAATTTGCAACACCGCTGGCCCAGATAAACCACGATGAGTAAACAGCAGTGCTTCTTTAAACACAGTGCCATCTTCAGTAGTGATTTCAGTTGGAATGGCAATGCCGGCCAGTTCGGCGAAATCTTCTTTATCTTGTTTATGCAGTGTAAAAGGCACGAGCCCGGCCGTGGTTGGGATCACCGCCAGTCCAAACTGCTCTGCAATTTTGTAACCAAAAGGAGTCGCACCAAGCTTGGGCATCGACAAGCCGCCCGTTGCGACTACCAATGACTGGCACTCGATCGGCCCGTCATTGGTGGTGAGCTGAAAGCCGTTTGGCACCTTATCTATCGATTGAATCTCGACTTGATAACGCTGCTTGACCGTCGGTAAATCGCACTCTTTTAGCAACATATTGACGATGTCCTTCGCCGAATCAAGGCAAAAGAGCTGGCCATGATCGCGCTCTTCAAACGCAATATTGTATTTACTGACCAGCGAGATAAAGTCCCACTGGCTGTACTGCGATAACGCTGATTTAACGAAATGGGGATTGCGGCATAAGTAGTTGGCGGCCGATAGTTCATAATTGGTGAAATTACAGCGACCGCCACCTGAGATCAAAATTTTACGGCCAGGCTTTTTGGCATGATCGAGAACGCATACGCTGCGCCCGCGCAGGCCAGCTTGCGCGGCGCACATTAGCCCGGCGGCGCCAGCACCAATAACGACAACATCAAACGACTGACTCATGCTTTCACCTTCATTTAACTAGACGCATACGCACCTAATGACAAACAAAAAGGATGCAGCGCTGGTGGCGTACATCCTTATCAATGGGGGACATTTTAACGACTAATTGAGTGAAGACAAGGTTAATCCACCAGCGACGGTATTAGACGAGCTGCTCGGCAAGCTCGCGCCCTTTTCCGCGAACGGCGTCAATTGTTTCAGCAAATGTGGCAGATATTGCCAGCACACGAGCATCTGGGTGCTCAGCCAGAAATAAGCGTTTTTCTTTTTCGGTCAGGATATCCCATTGATGGTGGATATCACGGGCAAAATGCAATACACGGGCAAGTTTTGGTGAAAGCTGCGCTTTTTCTGGCTGCGCAGAGTAGGCGATCGCATCGACCATCTCATCAGGAAACTTCCAAGCTTTGGCTAGCTTCGCCCCCAGTACATTCGCATCGGTATGGATGATTTGCTGTTGTGCTTCTAGTTCAACTTCACCAGCATCAACACAAAGGCGAATTTTCAACGCTTCTTGCGGCGCTAATGTGTGGATCATCAATTGGCCAATGTTGTGCAATATTCCGGTAGTAAAAACGCTATTGGCATCGAGTTTACAAGCGGCCCCCAGTTTGCTGGCGATAATGGCAATTTCAAAGGTATCGGACCAATATTGCTGCAGATCCAAGGTGTCAATTTTAGGAAAAGCACTGGATAATACCGATGCCACCACCATAGTTCTCACCGAGCCACTTCCGACACGAATCACCGCATCATTGATAGAGGCCACTGTGCGGCTTCCGCCAAAATGTGCCGAATTTGCAAGGCGAAGCAGCCGCGCACTCAACACTTGTTCCATGGCAATTTTTTTTGTGAGCGCACCAAAATCGACCTCTTCCTTATTAACCATTTCGAGTAGTTCTTGTAATACTTGTTGAATACGAGGTAACTCATTCAAACGTGCGAGCAGTGCTTTTTCATCCATTATTTTTCTCCTTTCGATTGCTCTTGCTAATAATAGTCGCCGCACAATGAAGATGCATAATAGTGAAGAAATAAGTCGATGACTTTATACAGACGATAAAAAAGGAGCACGATAGCTCCTTTAATCAATACAATGACTGGCTCAGTTATACGATACAAGCCGCGAAGGTTGTCACCGCCAGCAATGACATCGACAAGATAAACAGCGCTCTAACGCGATCACACTTGCCCGTAAATAGGGGATCGTGGTGATGGTGATACTCTTTACCTTTCAAATAGTGGAAAAGACGAACCTGCTTGGTGACATTACCGTGAGTGGTAAAAAAGCCACCGCCATCCACTTGTTGATAAAGCAATGGATGAGCTTCACGCATGATGTAAATAAGTGAGCGTAGCGCCGTAAGATACCTGACTAGGTTAACCCCAGTGACCAGCATTAGCGCAAATAAAATTGTATCCCCAGTGATCATCTTTTCCTCCCTACACCTTTGCATAGAACCCAAAGAAAAAGACGATCGCTTCATACTCTTTCTGCTGCGATTACACAGCTTGGGTATCCATTACAGAAGATGAGCCGGCTTTTGCCATTGCGGCTAGGTCTTTGTCGATGAAGAACAGCGCCTTACCATCATCACCCACAAGCTCTAGCTTATCTAAAATCCCTTTAAACAACTTCTCTTCTTCATGTTGCTCCGCAACGTACCACTGAAGGAAGTTAAACGTTGAGTAGTCTTGAGATGTGAACGCCGCATGAGCGAGTTTATTAATCTGCTGAGTAATCATCTGCTCATGTTGATAAGTTTCGCGAAACACTTCACCAAGGCTCGTAAACTTATGTTTTGGCGCTGCGATCGCACCAAGGATAGGCAGTGCACCCGTTTCACTCACGTAGGTGAATAAACGCTGCATGTGCTGCATTTCTTCTACGGCATGAGCGCGTAAAAACTCGGCAGCACCTTCAAATCCTTTATCTTCACACCAAGCACTCATTTGTAAGTATAGATTGGATGAAAAAAATTCCAGATTAATTTGTTCATTCAGTTTTTCAACCATAGCTTGTGACAACATGTCGACTCCTAGTTTATGTAACGATTTGAATTGACTATACCATGAACCTCACCATAACACTTTGAGTCAGGTATGCGGATATGAGATCACGACGACAAAAAACTCTCGGCCTCAGTGCTAATCTTTAATCAGTACCCCATCAGGAGATAATACAATGAGTTATCAACATATTTTGGTTGCCATTGATCTTTCAGAAGACAGTAAACTCTTAGTCGACAAAGCTGTTGCACTGGCAAAACCACTCGATGCTGACGTTTCTTTCATTCATATTGATGTCAACTATGCCGAGCTGTATACCGGACTCATTGATATCAATTTAGCAGAAACTCAACATCACGCGATGGAAGCGTCACAAAAGCAGCTGCAAGCCTTAGCGGAACACGCGCAATACCCTATCCGCCATACACTAGTAGGCAGCGGCGACCTTAGTAATGAGCTCTGCGAAACCATCGCCGAATTCAGTGTTGATTTGGTGGTCTGCGGTCATCATCAAGATTTTTGGAGCAAGTTACTCTCATCCACTCGGCAACTGATTAACTGTTCGCCAGTCGACATGCTTGTAATACCACTTCACGACTGACGACAAGCCAAAACTCGGTTAGACTGCGGGTTATTTACTGTTCAGCGTTGTTTGTTATGGCCTATCTCTCTGCAGTCACCCTACTTTGGGCATTTTCATTTAGCTTGATCGGCGTTTATCTCGCCGGTCAAGTTGATTCTTGGTTCGCGGTTTGGATGCGCGTTGCATTAGCGAGCTTAGTATTTCTACCTTTGATCAGGTTTAAAACCGTTCCCGCTCCGTTGATCGCTAAGTTGATGACCATTGGTGGAATTCAACTGGGCCTGATGTACTGTTTCTACTATCAATCATTTTTACTGCTATCGGTTCCTGAAGTTTTGCTGTTTACGGTGTTTACACCAATCTACGTCACGCTGATCTACGATCTACTGAAAGGCCGCTTTTCTCCGTGGTACTTAGTGACGGCGGCCATTGCCGTAATCGGTGCCGTTTTTATTAAATTTGCGGCAATAAACGAGCACTTTTTGCTGGGCTTTTTGGTGGTGCAAGGGGCTAACCTCTGTTTTGCTATCGGCCAAGTGGCTTATAAATACCTCATGGAAAAAGAGACCATTACTTTAGCGCAACACAGCGTATTCGGTTATTTCTACTTAGGTGCATTGGTGGTAGCAAGCGTGGCATTTTTACTGTTTGGTAATAGTGAAAAACTGCCCACTACCTCTTTGCAATGGGGTATTTTGATCTACTTAGGGGTAATTGCTTCTGGGCTTGGTTACTTCGTGTGGAACAAAGGAGCCTGTTTAGTCAACGCAGGCGCATTAGCGATTATGAATAATGCGCTGGTTCCCGCCGGATTAGTGGTGAACATTCTGATTTGGAATCGCGACGTAGATTTAATCCGCCTTGCAATTGGCGGCGTGATCATTTTGTTCTCACTGTGGGTCAATGAAACTTGGGTAAAGCGCAAAGTCGCTGCCAGCCGTACTCACTGAATCAGGTTGAGCGTTAAAAACAACAAAGCCCGCAATCATCGCGGGCTTTGTTGTTGAAAAAGGGGCTATCGTGGCTCGGTTTAACTCACCATCTGTTTTCAGTAAACCATCTATTTTTAGTAAACTATCTGTTTTTAGTGAATCTGCCGTTGTAGTGAACGTTCACTAACCGAAGAAATTCGTTGATTCACATCGGCAAACTTTACTTGTAATGCAGGGTGTTTCTTTAACAGTTTTTGCTGCTGTTTCAGCACTTTTTCTAACTTCTTCAGTACTTTTTTTTGTTTTTTTAACGCTTTCTTGTTCTGTTTTTCCGATCGCTTGGCGGCCTTTTTACCTTTGTCCGTCATGCCATTTGACGTACCAGAGCGCAGTTGTTTCTTCCCTTCCGAAACAAGCTTTGTCGATGCACTCGGAATAGCAGCAGGCTTACACAGCGTGTTTTTATCCGATGATGAACGAGCACATGAGCGACAAAGAAATTTTGGCGCAGCCACAATCTGATGGATATCCCCAAGCTGGCTAGTAATATCGTGTCGGTTCAATTTGCATAAACGCTTATTCATGTACGCCTCGATCACGAATAGGAATAGGAATAATTATTAGTTAGATATACAATTCCAAACACGATTAAGCAAGCACTAAATTACATCTATGGGCCACGAGATTTTCTCGCCAAAGCTAACGTATTGAATGCGTTAGATCATCGCCGCTTTCACATACACATCAAAACGATTTTTCTTGGTTTCAATCGCCATACTCGGCTTCTGTTTGTCTAACCAATCGGCATAGTCAGGACGCTTCACCACCACGCGTTTGGTCGCCAAACTTAAGGCTGGGTTTAATAATGCATCAGCATCCAAGTCAGCGCCCACCAGCGATTGAAAGACGCGCATCTCCTTTTTTACCAAAGCCGTTTGTTTTTTACTTTCCGGGTGCGGGTACATGGGGTCAAGATACACCACATCTGGCTTTACAAAATTTTCATCTTGCGCCAGTTTTTCGAGCGCATCATGACTCGAAGCGTGAAGTAACGACATCCGCTCGCTTACCCAGCCGCCAATCTCCGCATCTTGCTTGGCACGCTCTAAACCATCATCGAGCAGCGCGGCCACAACGGGATGCCGCTCGACCATTTGCACTTTACAGCCGAGCGAGGCCAACACAAAAGCATCACGACCTAACCCAGCCGTTGCATCTAACACGGTCGGTGTCGCTCCTTTGTTTAGTCCAGCAGCTTTGGCTATCGACTGACCTTTACCGCCACCAAATTTACGTCGGTGAGCAACCGCCCCCGTGACTAAATCGACATAAATAGCGCCGAGTTTAGGCTCATCCAGTTTACGCAACTCAAGACGATACTGAGTTAATACCAAGGCAAATGGGCTCTCAGCGCATGGTTTTAATCCCCAACGCGCGGCTAATGTATCCAAATGTGCTTGCTGAGCAGGAACTTCGCAAATCAGTTGTAGCTGCAAGTTAACTCCGAAACAAAAGAAATAATGAGGAGGCTTGAGTTTACCCAATTTTCACTGACGTGACTAAAGCTTATCGCTTTTCTTAAACGGCGGCTTACGAGAAACAACGACCAGTGATAAACTGAGCGAACCATTTCAATGATAAGGATGCTGTGATGCAAGCCACTACCGCTAAACTGGACGAACTCGACCGCGCCATTTTAAAAATTTTAATGGACGATGCACGCACGCCCTACGCAGAAATGGCCAAGCAGTTCAACGTTAGCCCTGCCACTATCCATGTTCGCATTGAAAAGATGAAATCGGCCGATATCATTCAGGGTACGGAAGTGATCGTCAATACCAAAAAATTGGGTTATGACGTGTGTTGTTTTATCGGTATCAATCTCAATGCCGCGCGAGACTACCATTCGGCGCTCGCCAAACTCAATGCGCTGGACGAAGTGGTGGAAGCCTATTACACCACAGGAGCCTATAATATTTTTGTGAAGTTAATGTGCCGCTCGATTGAAGAATTACAATTTGTGCTGATCGACAAATTACAGGCTATTGATGAAGTGCAATCCACAGAGACGCTTATTTCCTTACAGAACCCGATTAACCGAAATGTGAATCCTTAATCACCGAAGCCGCAAACACCACGCAATAAAAAGCCCGAAACTAAATTCCGGGCTATGGCATCGGTACTGATAATAAATTATTTGTTCAGATAAGTTAAAAGCTCTTCAGCCGAAATACCCTGCTTTGCCAATTCCTTCGCCATGATTTCGACTTGCTCGCCTTTACGCGCTTCAATCACTTGTTGAAACTGAAAGACTAAATCACGCAGAACTGGTAATGGTACTTGTTTGGCGGCACTGCGAATACGCTCACTACTTTGGTTGCCTAATTCATTCAGCAATTTTCCGAACATGACCTTTTCTGGAGACTCGTCGAGTTGTTCCCAAATTCGAGCCATTTCATAGGTTGTCATTGACATTGTTGTTTCGTTTCCAAAGTGCAATTGAAATAATTAAGTGACTAAATATACACCCGTTAAAAAGAATATAAAACAGCAGGTGACAATTTATTAATTCACCACTAATTGATGCCAATAACGCCCTGCTTTAGAAAACAGGATAAACAACGCTGGCGCAATCAGCCACATTTGCAGTGCAATTAATATCTGAGGCTCTAACCCAACACGCTGCATGGTGCCAACTAACAGGCCTGCACCACTCATCTGAAACAAACCAAGCAGTGCTGCGGCGGTTCCCGCACGGTCACCAAATGGCGCCAGTGCTTTTCCTGCGGCCGCTCCCAGAATCCAAGCAAAACCGATTGATGACATAAAAATGGGCAGCATAAAGGCAATCGCCGTTTTCTGTTGTGCCAGCGCGACCATGGTAGTCCCCGCAACCAATAATGTGGCGATTCCAACCACCAGCGCCATATGGGTACCAAACCTATCCATAAATTTCGGCGCACTCAGGCAAGCAACGATATTAATGATGGCATTGAGTCCAAACCAGAAAGTAAATTCATTCATAGTCAATCCATAACCTTCCATTAATACCACTGGGGCAGAAGTGACATAGGCTAAAATAACCGCCATCGCTAACATACATAATGAAGCATGGAAGAGAAAAGATGGTGTTTTCAATACGGACCAGTAACGCGATAACTTAAAGAACGCTTGCTGTTCGGTGGCTTGTGGGTTGGTTTCTTTCATACCAATCACCATCATTAAACCCGCGACCACGGCAAAACTAGCCATAAAGCTGAAGTTACTGCGCCAGCCAAATTGCTGAGTTAACCAACTACCAAGGATTGGCGCTAATGCAGGAATAAAACAGATTGCACCATTTAAGTAGCTGATCATTTTGCCGCTACGTTGTGGACCAAAAATATCGCGAACTGTTGCAAAAGCCGCTACCGATGTCGCGCACGCACCGAAGCCTTGTAGTAGCCGAGCCATCAGCATCCATTCAATACTTTGAGCGGCCCACGCCAAGCAAGCACTCAATGCATAAATACTGATCCCTCCTAATGCAACAGTTCGACGACCGAGTTTGTCCGCTAGCGGGCCAGCAAAGAGTTGACCGACTCCCATAGCAAACAGAAACCAAGTAATCGTATCTTGTGCATAAGCGTGTTCCACGTGAAACGTTTGAGAAATTTGCGGTAAAGCTGGTAGATAAATATCAATCGCTAACGGGCTAAACAGAACCAACAAAATCAGTAATGCCAATTGACGCTTGCTATGCGCGTCAGAGGTTATTTGCTTCACGAAACACTCCAGTAATGAGAAAGAACACACTTTTACAACTCGGCTATAATAGAGCAATGATGATATGAATAGAAATGGCTTATACTCATCACAATTATTCCCAAATGGAAATACAGATGAATATAGAAAAATTAGCCAGAATCGATCTTAATTTGCTTGTTTGTCTGTCCGTACTGCTAGAAGAACTGAACGTAACGCGCGCCGCCCATCGCCTCTGTTTGAGTCAATCTGCCGTCAGTAAATCGCTTGCCAAGCTTCGTCAGCAGTTTAATGACCCGTTGTTTATTCGTAATTCACATGGCTTAAAGGCAACGCCGCAAGCGCTCTATCTCAAACCCAAACTCGACACTCTCATCAATCAGCTCGAGCTACTCACTCAACCACAACAATTTTCACCACAAAGCAGTGAATACCGTTTTCATATTGCGGCAGTAGAAAGCGTCTACCCATTAATTCTCCCTCATTTTTTGCCCGCTATTTTCAGCCAAGGTCCAAATCTCAACATCAATACTCACTCTTGGAATGACCAAACCTTTAAGAAATTGCAGCTTGGTGAGTTGGATTTAGGCATTACCGGCAAGGACATTGATATCAATGATGCCAAATTAACGATGCTGCCACCCAGTGATATCTGTGAGCAAGAGATCTATCGAGATAGCCAAATGTGCGTGGTACGTAAAGACCACCCAGCATTACGAGACAATTGGACGTTAGAGCGCTATTTATCGCTACGTCACGTACAAGTACGCTGCGATGGTAATGATCGCTGGCTACTCGACTATCGCTTGGCGGATATCGGCCGAGAAAGGGACATCGCAATTACAGTACCGGATTTTAATAGTGCCGCCAGCCTTTGTACCTATACTGATTTTATCTTTACCGCGCCGAGCCACTTCACCCACCTAGTAGCTAAGCAGATGGATCTCGTCGTGTTGCCATTACCGATGGAATTTCCACCTATGGCTTATACGTTATTTTGGCACAGAGACAGAGAAAGTGACCCCGCATTGAGCTGGTTAAGGCAGATGATCCAAACCAAAACACTGCATCTCAGGTGAAGCTGCGGTTTGCGCCAGTTCGATAAAAAGAGTAGCTTATTGAAGCTCGTCCCCATCGCCACAACCCCATAGACACAATAATAAAGTCAGGGTTTGCTATGGATTTGCACAGCCCCCTACACCTACAACGGACGGTTATGAGAAAGGATATAACACAGATGCATGATTCAATCGCACAACGCGTATCAGCCTTACGTGGCTGGCTCACACAACAAGGGCTTGATGCCATCATCATTCCACACGAAGATGAATATCTCGGGGAATATGTACCGCAACACAACGAACGCCTGCATTGGTTAACTGGTTTTACTGGCTCGGCAGGCGCGGCTGTGGTCACCCACGATAACGCGGCTATTTTTGTGGATGGCCGCTATACCGTGCAAGTTCGTAAACAAGTGCCAGAGGCAACCTTTGAGTACCGTCACTTGATTGAAGAGCCCGTTCTTGATTGGCTCCAAAGCGCATTGGTCTCAGGTAGTAAAGTGGGATTTGATCCGCGCATGCATCGAGCAAGCTGGCTTAAAGCAGCACAGGCAAAATTATCTGATGAGTTACAGCTTATTGCCGTCGGCAGTAACCCAATCGATGAGTTATGGAAGGACCGTCCTAGCGCTGCAATTTCAGCAGTGCGCCTAATGGGTAATGAACTCGTCGGTATCAGTAGCCATGATAAGCGTGAGCAAATAGCCCATCAGCTGAGTAAGAAAAAGATTGATGCGGCGGTACTGACAGAACTTGATTCCATCTGCTGGCTGCTAAATATCCGTGGCCTTGATGTTTCCCGATTACCAGTCTTACTTTCCCATGCCATTATTTATGCTGACTCCAACGTCGATTTCTTCCTTGACCCTGCTCGTCTTCCTGCGGAATTTGACAAGCATGTCGGTGGCGGCGTTCGCGTTCACCATCCAGATCAACTAGAAAAGCAGCTTAATTTACTCGCAGGTAAAAAAGTGATAATCGACCCTGCTACCAGTAATGCATGGTTTACGCTGACTTTACAAAATTCCGCTGCTGAAATCATTAATGACGCCGATCCGTGCTTACTGCTAAAGGCGGCAAAAAATGCAACCGAAGTCTCTGGAATGAAAGCGTGCCACGTGCGTGATGGTGTGGCGATGACCAAATTTCTTGCTTGGTTGGATAATGAAGTGGCTAGCCAAAGACTGCACGACGAAGGCTATTTATCTGACCGCTTACAAGCATTTAGAGAGGAAGACCCAACTCTAGCCGATCTTAGTTTTGATACTATTTCAGCGGCAGGCAGTAATGCAGCTATGTGCCATTACAACCACATCAACCAAGTAAAACCAGGACAATTAGCCCAAGACTCACTTTATCTTGTCGATTCTGGCGGCCAATACTGTGATGGTACGACTGACATTACGCGTACCATTGCCATTGGTAACCCCAGTGAAGAGATGAAAAAACAGTTCACTTTAGTGCTTAAAGGTCATATTGCACTAGCCAGAGCACGCTTTCCAAAAGGCACTTGTGGTCATCAGCTTGATGTACTTGCCCGTCAGCACCTATGGGCTAATGGCTTCGATTATGATCATGGCACTGGTCATGGAGTCGGCCACTTTTTGAGTGTCCATGAAGGGCCACAACGCATCAGCAAAGTTTTCAACAACGTTGCACTGCTTCCGGGTATGGTGCTGTCGAACGAGCCCGGTTATTACCGTGCCGATGCGTTTGGCATTCGTATTGAAAACTTAGAACTGGTGGTCGAAGTTGAAACACAAGGTGATTTCTCTGTGTTGGGGTTTGAGTCACTCACACGTTGCCCGATTGATAAGCGCGCGATCAACATCAATATGTTAACTCGACCAGAGCTCACATGGCTAAATGACTACCATCAAAAAGTATGGGATCAAGTTGGTCCACTCGTTGAGGGTGATAACAAAGCGTGGTTGCACCAAGCGACGCTGCCTATTGAGCATGATTAAACTGCAGTATGATCAAACAAATGCGCTGTAAGTAGTCTCTGTGTAGTAACTTAACCTAGAAAGATGAAAGGCGACCTCGGGTCGCCTTTACTTTAACTTATGATTCTCTTAACTCGAATTCACCTTATTAGTCAAATCACCATACTTTAATGAATGCATCCATATGTTTCACGTGAAACGTGCAAGCCATAACCTCATCCAGAATAGGCAGCATGCCAATCTCGCCACACGACTTCAAAGCCTTGCCCTTTAACAGCGGCGGCAACTTGTGCGGCTGTACGTTCATCGCTAATCACAAATTGCTCAAGCTCGGCCTCTTGCATTGCATAACCTCCAGGCTGTGTTTTTGATCCCGCCGATATGCTAGTAATCCCCAGAGGGATGAGCTTATCCCTAAAGTGCGCCGATTCGCGGGTAGAAAGCGAGAGTTCCACTTCTGAATTGAGCAAGCGAAATGCACAGATGAGCTGAACCAGTTGCTTGTCAGACATAACCGATTTAGGTTGCAGACCACCTTCACAAGGTCGCAAGCGAGGAAACGAAATCGAATAGCGCGTCTTCCAATATCTCTTTTCAAGATAATCCAGGTGAGCGGCCACGTAAAAACAATCGGCCCGCCAATCTTCCAAGCCAATCAAAGCGCCAAGACCAATCTTATCAATCCCCGCCCGGGCAAGTCGGTCCGGTGTTTCAAGGCGAAAGTTAAAATCCATTTTGTTGCCTCGCAAATGATGTAAAGCGTAAGTCGATGGATGATAAGTCTCTTGATATACCATTACCGCATCTAAACCTAAGCTCTTTAGCTCCGCATAGTGCGCTTGCTGAAGCGGTTGAACCTCCATAGCAACATAGCTGACTTCACGCTTTATCAACGGCAGTATCTGCCGGAAATAGTTCATGCCTACTTTGGTTTCATGCTCACCAGTGACCAGCAAGACATTATCAAACTGCATCTGCTTGATAACTGCCAATTCACGTTCAACTTCATGCAAACTTAATGTACGCCGCTTGATGCGATTCTCCATCGAAAATCCACAATAAGTGCACGCATTGGCACACAAATTTGAAAGATAAAGCGGGATATAAAAAGAAAGAGTATTGCCAAAGCGTTGCCTCGTCAGTGCGTAAGAAAGTTGCGCTAACTGCTCGATATAAGGCTCAGCAGCAGGAGAGATTAATGCCTTGAAATCCTCCAAATCGCGCTTCTCTTTATGCAATGCTCGCTCGACATCTGACGCTGTTTTGGAACGGATTGATAACGCAATATCGTCCCAATCGAGTTGTTTGAAACGTTCTAAAAAGCTCATCGCTATTGATCCAAAAATGCAGTTAGAGGGCTGGATGCGATAGCATGATGAACCTGAGTTGCAAGCCCAGCCTCATAAGCCATTCGACCCGACTCCACCGCCAACTTAAATGCCAACGCCATTTGTATCGGATCGCGCGCGGCCGCAATTGCGGTGTTAACTAAGACAGCATCCGCGCCCAATTCCATCGCAAAAGCCGCATGCGATGGCGCGCCAATACCGGCATCAATAATCACGGGTACACGAGCTTGGTTAATGATGATTTCTAAAAAATCTCGTGAGACCAGTCCCTTATTCGATCCAATTGGCGCACCTAATGGCATTACGGCCGCGCACCCCACCTCCTCTAAACGCTTACAGAGTACAGGGTCAGCATGACAATAAGGCAATACGGTAAATCCATCTTTCACCAATTGTTCCGCTGCTTTTAACGTTTCGATAGGGTCAGGCATCAGATACTTAGGATCGGGATGAATTTCTAGCTTCAGCCACGATGTCGATAACGCTTCACGCGCTAAATGGGCAGCAAAAATCGCATCCTTCGCATTTTTCGCACCCGATGTGTTGGGTAAAAGATGGACGCCTGACTCGATAAGTGGCGCTAAAATATCATCATTTAATTGATTAAGATCGACTCGCTTTAATGCCATTGTCGCCATTTGTGAACCAGATATGGCAATAGCTTTTGTCATTAACTCTCGGTTGGCAAATTTCCCCGTTCCAGTGAACAGGCGAGATTCAAACTGTTTATTCGCTATCGTTAACATTTAGCCTCCTGCAATGGCTTGAAACAGCGATATTTGGTCGCCTTCACTTAATAGGGTCGTTGACCACGCACTACGCGGCACTACGCTCTGATTCAGGGCAAACACGCAACCGGTAATCGTGATCGAAAGCAGTTTGGTGAGATCCGCAATACTGGTTCCCGCTGAAACTTGATGAAACTGCTGATTAATCTTGATGGTTATATCTGACATGTGGCTTCTCCCTTCATCTGATCAGTCTGTGGGTACCCACACACCTCGCACTGAGGATCTTTAACAACATTTAAGGTTTGGAATTGAAACAAATGAGCATCAAACAGTGTCAGTTGGTTAGCATTACGCATCGTCTGTCGAGTCAATATCATGATGGCTTGTAAAGCTTGCAGGGTTCCGATGATTCCGACGACAGGCCCCAGAATACCGAATTCATTACAACGCTGCGCGGCAGGCAGTTCGCTATCAGGCACTAAACAGTGATAACAAGGTGACAACGGCAGTTGATCAAAAGCAATGACTTGCCCCTTCCATCCAATAGCCGAACCTGAAATCAATGGCTTAATTAGTTTACGGCACAACTGGTTAATTTGCTGACGACTGTGGATGTTATCCGTGCAGTCAAGAACGACATCAGCATTCAGCACTTCCAGTTCGAGCTGAGTACCAATAAGGCGTTTAGATATCGCTCTTACTCTGCAATCAGGGTTGATGGCTTTAATTTGCTCTGCCATCGCATCGACTTTGGTTTGACCAATTTGCCTCTCTCGGTAGATCACCTGCCGAGGTAAGTTGCTGCTTTCAACTCGGTCATCATCCACTATTACCAGTTGTCCAATACCAGCACTCGCCAAATACAAAACGGCCGCAGACCCTAAACCACCACAACCAATAACCAGCACTCGGCTATCAAGTAAAGATTGCTGTCCATTCTCACCTATTTCAGGGAGCGCAAGTTGCCTTTGATAACGGATAAATTGCGCATCAGAAAGCATAATCACATACCTCCTCAGCACTACTTGGTAATCGGTTTTGTATGATTCGATTGAAACTATCAATGACCAACTGAGGTGATTTTGCTTCTGTCACTGCACGTACAACGGCCAAGCCTGATACATCGCACTGCCAAACTTGCAATGCGTTTTCTAGGTTAATTCCGCCAATTGCAACTGTGGGTATTTTTGCACTTACAACTTCATCTGAGTTGGCGGCACAACTTAAACTCTCAATTAGCTGCTGGTAAAGTTTCAACCTAACAAGCCCCTGTGGCTTAGAGGGCATAATTTTGGTGGTGGTTGGGAATATGTGACCCAAAGCGATATAGCTGGGATTTAGTGAAGCGATGTTCAGAATCTCATAATAGCCGTGAGTTGAAATGCCTAAACAGATCCCAGCTTGAGCAATTTGTGCTAAATCTGCATTGGTGAGATCTTCTTGTCCAAGATGAACGCCAAAAGCACCATGCTTTATCGCAAGCTGCCAATGATCATTAATGAAAACCTGTGCTTGATAGGCTTGTCCAAGCTCAATAGCGGCGATAATTTGTGATTCGAGATCAGGATGTGTTGAATCTTTTATTCGCAATTGGATTGTCTTTACATCAAACTTCAATAACCGCTCGACCCACTCAACGCTATCCACAACAGGATAAAGGCCAATATTTTTGTCTATCTTTGGAAAACAGATGTGATTTTGTTTATCGTCAGCAAAGATGCCAACTGCTGAATGTTGTAGCTGAGGAAAATATCGGCTATCCGTTGGCCATATTTCACGTGAAACACTCATTGCCGCGCGAGCAACCACTAAAGCATCCTCTAGTGGAAAGTCGAGACACAACAATGATAGAACCCAAGCAAAGTGCTCACTCTTTGCATCAGCAGCATGAGCATTCGTAGAATATCTTATACGACGCAGCTCTTCTCCGTGATACCACTCATCGACATAGTCGTGTGAGTCAGCAGCTGTCAGCCCTACCTTGACCAAACCAGTTTCTCGTTTCTGGGAGTGATCGAATGGCATTTGAGCACAAAAATTGACTTGGTACTGCAAGAATAAATTGGGCTTATCAGTTAAAACACTTAGCGCATCTTCGCACGAGGCTAAGTAATCGCTGCCAATCAAAGATGAGTATGAAGGCGTTACTAATTGACAATATAAAGTTGGGCTGGCACCCAAAAAAATATCATCGATATCAAAACCATGATGCTTGGCCAATAGCAAAACCTGTTGTACTTGAGCAGTCAACGCAATGTCATCACGGGGGATAAGTAATTGAATCATCTAATTACTCCTCGCTAACGACTGACTGTTGACTAACAGCAGGATGATAAAGCTCTGATCCTGAGGCTTTAAACTCTTGCGATTTCTGTCTCATGCCTTGTAACGGGTCATCTAGCAGCGTAACGGAAATGAGCGCATCAGCAGCAACTTGCTTGGTATCTAGCGCATACTCTCGAACCTCTTGAGAGATTTTCATCGAGCAGAATTTCGGCCCGCACATAGAGCAAAAATGCGCAACTTTACCAGACTCTTGCGGAAGAGTTTCATCGTGAAAAGCACGCGCCGTAACTGGGTCTAATGCAAGATTGAATTGGTCTTCCCAACGAAACTCAAAACGTGCTTTCGATAACGCATTATCGCGCACTTGTGCTCCCGGGTGCCCTTTCGCAAGGTCTGCAGCATGTGCTGCCAATTTATAAGTAATTAAACCCGTTTTAACATCTTCTTTGTTTGGTAAACCAAGGTGCTCTTTCGGTGTTACATAGCAAAGCATCGCGCAGCCATACCAGCCAATCATCGCAGCACCAATACCGGAAGTGATGTGATCATATCCCGGAGCAATATCGGTAGTTAATGGGCCCAAGGTATAGAATGGCGCTTCATGGCAATGCTTTAATTGTTCATCCATATTCTCTTTAATCAAATGCATGGGGATATGGCCAGGGCCTTCAATAATGACCTGTACATCATATTCCCACGCTATTTTGGTCAACTCACCTAAAGTGCGCAGCTCTGCAAATTGTGCTTCATCGTTAGCATCGGCAATGGATCCTGGCCGTAGTCCATCCCCTAAGGAAAGGGCAACGTCATACTTGGCGCAAATTTCACAAATTTCACGGAAATGAGTGTAAAGAAAACTCTCGGTATGATGGGCTAAACACCATTTAGCGATAATAGAGCCGCCACGCGAAACGATACCAGTAACACGTTTCGCGGTCATTGGCACATAACGAAGCAACAAACCAGCATGAATTGTAAAGTAATCAACACCTTGCTCCGCTTGCTCAAGTAAGGTATCTCGCATTACTTCCCATGATAAATCCTCCGCAATACCATTTACTTTTTCCAATGCTTGATACATAGGCACAGTGCCAATCGGTACGGGGCTATTACGTAAAATCCATTCTCGAGTTTCGTGAATATTTCGCCCAGTAGAGAGATCCATCACGGTATCCCCACCCCAGCGGGTTGCCCATACCAATTTTTCAACCTCTTCTTCAATTGATGAAGAGACGGATGAGTTACCGATATTCGCATTCACTTTGACGAGAAAATTACGACCAATGATCATCGGCTCTGATTCAGGATGGTTAATATTCGACGGGATGATGGCTCGTCCTTCGGCAACTTCACGACGCACAAACTCAGGAGTTATTCGCTTTGGTAGATTAGCCCCCAAATGAATCCCTGCATGTTGCTGGCTCAGCTGTGCATCCATACACTCTCCCCGTCGCGTATTTTCGCGAATGGCAATGTATTCCATTTCGGGTGTGATAACACCTTGCCGCGCATAATGAAGTTGAGTAACGCACTTCCCTTTCTTTGCTCGGCGTATGGCTGGCAAGTTCCCATAACGTAGTTCGTCCAATGTATCATCAGATAAACGTTCTTTAGTGTAAGCAGAACTGACCTCATCAAGCCACTCGGTATCATCCCGCTCAGCGATCCATTTTTCCCTTAATTTAGGCAAACCTTGATATAAGTCGATAGTATGAGATGGGTCGGTATAGACACCTGAAGTGTCATAAACGCATATAGATTCATTCGGTTGATAAATCGGTGAGGACTTTGTGCCCCCGACCAAGCTGTCAGCTAGTTTAATCTCACGCATTGGCACGCGGATATCCGAACGTGAACCAGTAATATAGATTTTAGAGGAATTTGGGTAGGGTTCGACAGACAATGTGTCAATGAATTGTTTGGCTTTCAGTCTCGCTTGTTTGCGACTCGACATAGCATCTTCCTTTTTTGTACTAGGGATAAATGCTTGACGGATTAATGCACAAGAGTTGATCAAAATAGAGTTTTGATCTTAAGGATATAACGCTAGATAGATCACTAGCAGGTTATATTCTCTTGTTCCCTTCGCAGGTATTAGCCTGATCAGGTTCAACGGATCCCGAAAATACGGTCTCAGCCTTATGGCACTCCGACAAGTTGAATCACGATTATAGGGAAAGACTATCCATTAACCAAGATGAAATTGTAATTTCGTTAACTTCTCATCAACAACTGGAAACCTATCCAAGCCGCTGAGATACTTAGCACCACGTTTAATAAGACATTAACACCCATTTTCAGAAAGGCTCCTTGCTGCATCAGCAATACATTATCCATAGAAAATGTAGAAAATGTGGTTAATGCACCCAAGAAACCCAAACCAATAATCTGGCGCCATGGCTCAGTTGCAAGTAATTCACTCTCAAAAGCAGCGATCAATAATCCCATAATAAATGAACCGACAACGTTAACGGTGAGCGTTCCATAAGGAAACCCGCGTCCTAACAAGAACACACATAGCTCGGTAACTAAATAACGTGCACATGCGCCAAATGCGCCACCTAATGCAATAAAACCTAAAATAGACAGCTGTCCCATAGCGAATTCCTAAAAGTAACCGTCGTTATTTTAACCGCTAAGCATAATAAATCGAACCTAATTACTAAAATAATCAAGGAAAGTTATGCTGATAATCTAGTGCTTTTAAAAAGTTACATCCGTCACTTACTGAGTAAATGGATAAGCTAAACCGCTCTTAATGCCAATTGAAGTAACAATATGATCTAATTAAGGCTATTTCACGCTCGGGATCGCTTTCTTGGATACAGCTTGAGTACAGAGAGCTGGCCACAAAAATGTGCCGAAGGGATGAGGTAAACGGAATTAGTTAATTTTTCGGATTGCTATCATAGAGGAAGTGAACAGATAGTAAAAAGCCTCAGCATTTCTGCACTTGTGATCAAGAGACAGGGGCAAACCTTCCTTTTTGTTATTCCGACTCAATTAACTTTAGGAAGTACCACTACTTTCGTTTTGGCCCAAATATCTTGGAACCCTCTTTTTTGTTGATCAAAGGGTACGGTGAGGTTTGCCAAGCCAAAGCCTGAGGTGAACAAACGTATTAAAGCTTGCGTGGCGCTGATTGAATTTCCATCTTGTTCGTTAATTATCAAAAGTCGCCAAGCACGCATCCCTAATGTCTGGCCTGCTCTTGTCCAGAAAAAGACGAAGAAGTAGACCCAGACAGCGGCAAGGTAAAATGTGTAAACATAGCTCCAAATGGGATGACGAGTGAGAAGGTCGCTGACATCTGCATACGAGCCATAGCTCATCACATTCAACGCAACGAGAGCTTCTAATATAGCAACGACAACACCAGCAGCCATCATCTCAAGAGCAATGATGATTAATGCATCGTAAATGAGCGCACCAAATCGGCGTAGTAATCCGGCAGGCGGTAGAGAAATAGAGTTACTCATCATATCTAAACATCTTTTGTATTCGCGAAATTGCAGCAGCATATAGCCTCGGAGAGGATCTGAAAAGAGAAGACACGCACAGCTTGAAGGTTTGTGGCGAAAATATCGGCAAACGATTTGTATTTCAATATTTTGTTATTGCGCCAATAACTTTCTTACGTATAATGCCAACCATCAAAGGGCAATGCCCAAGATGCCGGTGTGGTGAAATTGGTAGACACGACGGATTCAAAATCCGTTTCCTTCGGGAGTGGCGGTTCAAGTCCGCCCACCGGTACCATAATTTAAACAACAAAGCCTCGACGAAAGTCGGGGCTTTGTTGTTTTTGTCCTCGAAATAATAGTCCACTATCTTAGATGAATGGGACTCTTTTGATAGCCTTCACATACTTCTATATTGAACAGCGCACATTTCTTGCTTCTAGCCATACACATTTATATCAACACTACTAATATGTAGTTGATGAACTTTTGAGTGACTTCTTTTAAACTCATTAACTACTTAGTACTTAAGGTGTTATATAAATTGTGGCAAGCATAAAAATCACAGTAGATAGATTGCAGCCTGGCCTGCACATTAAGTTGCCCGTAAAGTGGAACGAACACCCCTTTCTTTTTAATAGCTTTAAGATTAAATCCCAAGAACAGATTCAATTGATAAAACACTTGGGGATTCAACATGTTTATATCAATCCTGCGCAAAGCGATACTCAACCCTTACCTGTCAATACGCAGCCGGAAGCCATAGAAGAATCTTCAGAGATGGAGAGTGAGGCTGAAAAATTGTGGGAAGAGAAGCAGAAACGGATTGAAAAGTTGAACGCATATCGTCGGCGAGTTCTAAACTGTGAAAAAGAGTTTGAGCGTTCTCTATCCCGTATGCGTGCGGTAATGAACAAGATACGCAATCGGCCAGAGGATGCGATAGATGAAGCTTCAATTTTGGTTGAAGATATCGTCGATAAGCTACTGAGTGAAGATAGCGTTACGCTGCATTTAATGAATGGCAAAAGTGAGTTTGAAGACATCTACTTTCATTCACTCAACGTTTCGGTCATTGCAATGATGATAGGAAAAGCGAAAGGGTATGATGCTCAAAAAATCAAAGAACTTGCTTTTGCTGCGCTGTTTCATGATATAGGCAAAATTAAGGTTCCCACCGCGATTGTTAGAAAGAAAACAACACTGACAGAGCCCGAACAAAATTATCTCAAATTACATACTAAGTATGGTTTGGATATTGCGAGCCATATCGATAGCTTTCCAGAAAGTGCAAAGAGAGTAATAGAACAGCATCATGAACTCAATGACGGCAGTGGGTATCCGCTTGGTTTAAAGGAAGCGGCTATTGATGAGCTTTCACAGGTCATTACGGTCGCGAATGTATTTGATAATTTGTGTCATCCCAATATCGTTGCAGAGCAGAAGATTCCTTATATTGCACTTTCCTATATGTATAAGCATTGTAATCACTTATATAGTAACGAAAACTTAAACGTATTGGTTAAATTTATGGGCGTTTTCCCTCCGGGAACCGTTGTTCAGCTTTCTAACAATATGGTTGGGTTAGTCATCTCCGTAAACGCCAGCCACTTACTATATCCTAATGTATTGATTTACGACCCTTCGGTTCCGCGAACCCAAGCGCCCATTATTGATTTAGCTGATCGAGATTTGAAAATTGTTAATGCCATTCTTCCGCATAAACTTCCGGATAAAATCCGAGACTATCTTAACCCACGCTCTAGAATCTCTTATTTCTTCGATAGTGATGAGTAATATGCTTCTTTGTATTGCCTCAGTGCGGGCTTTCATTGACGAAGAAAAACACGCAATATGAAGAGTGTCACCTCAATGCTCGGGTGATAATCAGGAGATTTAGAGAGGGAAATAGGTCGCTAATTAATCGATATTTGACGCTTTGGTGTCTTTTTGTTCACTTGAGCTATCAGAAGGTACTTTTTTCTAAAAACCGCTTGCACTCATCTTCGTTCTCCCTATAATGCCGCCTCACTGAC
>NZ_CP031479.1:673151-673378 GCF_003390515.1 Vibrio anguillarum
AAATGTGAAAAAACATGTGGGCGATTAGCTCAGTTGGGAGAGCACCTGCCTTACAAGCAGGGGGTCACTGGTTCGAACCCGGTATCGCCCACCACTCTCTAAGGATTTTTGGATGCACATTGCCAAACCAGATTAAGCAATTGAACTGGTTGGTCTGTTTGACCCTGAAAGTCATTAGAAAGTGATTTGTTCCGTTAGGAATACCACTCGCTCTTTAACAATTTGGA
>NZ_CP031479.1:676684-989037 GCF_003390515.1 Vibrio anguillarum
GGACATCGCCAGGCTTTGAATTTATAAGAGCCCGTTTGTAAGAGCGGGCTTTTTAGTCACTTGTGACACAAGATACAGTGTGCTGATATGGCTCAGTCGGTAGAGCGCATCCTTGGTAAGGATGAGGTCCCCAGTTCGATTCTGGGTATCAGCACCAGTTTTATAGCTCTGTAAGCTAAAAGAATTTGCTTGGCGACCATAGCGTTGTGGACCCACCTGAACCCATGCCGAACTCAGAAGTGAAACACAACAGCGCCGATGGTAGTGTGGGGTCTCCCCATGTGAGAGTAGGACATCGCCAGGTTTGAATTACGAAACCTCAGCAGAAATGCTGAGGTTTTTTTCTATCTATTCGTATCATTTCGTATCATTCAATGTCCAATCATAGTGATAGCTGATACTCTTTTTCTCGCTTTTTAGTGCCTTGTTGTACTGCACTAAGTGCTCAAATAATTGCTGTTTCGTTCCAAAATCTTCAGCAAACCAGTCATAAATAGAAGACAGAACCCATTTATCATTGGTGACCTTTACTCCTTTTTCGCTATTGATAAACTCAGTGGCTGATTTCTCCAGTAATAATTCAGTATTTTCTGCTGTGAAAGCCTGCTTTTGTAAGTTTGGGCAACCAAGGCTTGCGCAGTTGACCGCATAATGGGTTCGAGGATCTTTCCAAATAGGTCTTAAAATTCGATGTTCAATATCATTGAGAGTCAGCTCTTTTTGATTGATGGTAATGATCTTTTGTTCCCAAGGGCCAAATGAGAAAAATCCTCCCAGTTTAGTGATGGATGGTATTGGGTAATGATCGACGATTAAGTTAACTGTTAAGGCATTATATAAGTTGACCCAGTAAGCATATTGTTCCAGCTTTGCATACTCTCTTGGATCAAGGGCTGATAATTGTGAAATATAGAGCTCTAATTGCTCTTTATCTTTTGAGTTGACCCTTTGATAATCGAAGAGGTTGTTGTGATTTTCTTGGATTAGATAAGTATCAAGTGTTGTCTGCCAAATTTGATGTGAAATGGCTTGTGTATTTTCTTCATTACTAGAGTTCCAATAATCCCATAGTTGTGATTTAGGAGCAGAAAATACATTTGTTGACCCGAGTGTCAAACATAGCGTTAATAGATATTTCATCGTTTACCTCTCATCTCATAGGTTATATGACCTAGGTAGGGATTGATAAATTTCAGATAAAATAAAAGGTTGGTGCATCTACACCAACCTCTGGAAATTAAATCGATACTCGCTATTTCAAAAAGCTAGGAATTTTTGTTTCATAATCAGCGATTTTATCTTCGTGCTGTAGCGTCAAACCGATATTGTCTAATCCATTAAGTAAGCAATGGCGACGAAATTCATCAATTTCAAATGAGTATGTTTTTCCATTGGCTTTAACTTCCATTCGTTCAAGATCTACAGTTAGTTGAGCACCTTCATTTCCTTCAACAAATTGGAATATTTCATCAACTTCTTGCTCTGTAAGGCGGACTGGAACTATTTGGTTATTGATTGAGTTACCATAAAAAATATCCGCAAAACTGGGTGCAATCATGGCTTTGATGCCGTAATCCGCTAAAGCCCAAGGGGCATGTTCTCGTGAAGAACCACACCCAAAGTTTTCACGAGCAAGTAGAATGCTCGCTCCTTCATAGCGAGGTTTATTCATGACAAAATTTGGATTAGGTTGTTGACCTGCATCATCTAGAAAACGCCAATCATGAAAAAGGTGTTTGCCAAAACCAGTGCGATTTACTTTCTGTAAAAATTGCTTAGGGATAATGGCATCTGTATCGACGTTCGCTGCATCAAGAGGAACGACCAAACCTGTGTGCTGTTTAAAACCTGACATTGGTGATCCCCTGTTTAGTTGAGTGTTGAAGAATGAATATTACGGATATCGACAAAGTGTCCAGCGATGGCGGCGGCGGCGGCCATTGCAGGACTGACTAAATGTGTGCGGCCATCTCGACCTTGGCGGCCTTCAAAATTGCGGTTGGATGTTGATGCACAGCGTTCACCTGCACCGAGCCTGTCATTGTTCATAGCCAAGCACATTGAACAGCCCGGCAAGCGCCATTCAAAACCCGCTTCAATAAATATTTTATCCAAGCCTTCCGCTTCCGCTTGCGCTTTAACTTGCTCTGAACCTGGAACAATCAATGCTTGAACGTGTGGTGCGACTTTTTTACCTTTCGCGACTTGAGCTGCTGCTCGCATATCTTCAATGCGAGAGTTTGTGCAAGAACCGACAAAAACTTTATCCACTTTGTAGTCTGATAAGGATTTACCCGCTTCCAGTCCCATATACGCTAATGCTTTTTCTGCTGATGCTTTTTCGACAGGATCACTAAAGCTATCGGGAGATGGAATGGTTTCGTCGACAGCAATTACTTGGCCTGGGTTTGTACCCCACGTTACTTGTGGTTTGATGTCCGCGGCATTTAGGGTAACGACTGCATCGAATTTGGCATTATCATCGGTTTTTAGCGTTGCCCAGTACTCAATGGCGGCTTCTAAATCGCTTCCTTGAGGAGAAAACTTGCGACCTTTAATGTAGTCGAAAGTAGTCTGATCAGGGGCGATAAGACCGGCTTTTGCTCCAAGCTCAATCGCCATATTACATACCGTCATACGACCTTCCATTGAGAGATCAGTAATCGCTTCACCACAAAACTCAACGACATAGCCTGTACCACCGGCCGCCGTTGTTTTACCTATAATGGCTAGCACGATATCTTTAGCTGTGATGCCTGGAGCGACTTTGCCTGTCACCTCGATTTTCATCGTTTTCGCGCGAGCTTGTTTCAATGTTTGGGTTGCAAGTACGTGCTCAACTTCTGATGTACCGATGCCAAACGCTAACGAGCCAAATGCGCCATGTGTTGCTGTGTGTGAGTCACCGCAGACAATGGTCATACTGGGAAGAGTAATACCTAATTCTGGCCCCATGACATGAACGATGCCTTGGTATTTATGATTTAAGTCGTAGAGTGTTACGCCAAACTCAGCACAGTTCTTGGACAGTGTTTCCATTTGGATTCGAGCCATCTCACCCGAGGCATTAATGTCTTTTGTGGTGGTTGAAACGTTATGGTCCATGGTAGCGAATGTTTTACTCGTCTGACGAACTTTACGTCCCTTTTCGCGTAAACCATCAAATGCTTGCGGTGATGTCACTTCATGAACGAGATGACGATCGATATAAAGGATGGGGGTTTCCCCTTCAGCTGATACCGCAATGTGGGCATCATAAATTTTTTCGTATAAGGTTTTTGCTTGCGACATTGCTTCTTCCTTGAGCTCTTTGAGCTTTATAAAGGACTAGGCGAGCCTAGTCCTACTAATTATGAGTTTAAAATATAGCTGGCAATTTTATCGCCCATTTCAGAGGTTGAAAGTGCCGCTTTACCACTGGCAAGATCTGCGGTGAGTTCGCCTGCGGTAAGCGCTTTTGATACGGCATTTTCGATATCTTGAGCGGCACTTTCTTCGCCTAAGCTATAACGTAGCATTAAAGCGGCGGAAAGAATTTGTGCAACTGGGTTAGCAATGTTCTTTCCTGCGATATCAGGTGCAGAGCCACCTGCTGGCTCATAGAGACCGAAATTGCTTTCATTAAGGCTAGCGGAAGGTAGCATACCCATTGAGCCTGTGATCATGGCGCATTCATCTGAAATGATGTCACCAAAAATATTAGAGCACAGCATGACATCAAATTGAGAGGGATCTTTAATGAGCTGCATAGTGGCATTATCGATATAAATGTGTGAAAGCTCGACGTCCGGATAATCTTTTGCGATCTCTTCTACGACCTCACGCCATAAGATAGAGCTTTGTAATACATTCGCTTTATCGACTGAGCATACTTTTTTACGACGTAATTGTGCGGACTCAAACGCTATTTTTGCAATGCGTTCGATTTCGTAGCGGTGGTAAACTTCGGTATCAAATGCTTTTTCATTTGCCCCTTCGCCTTCTCGTCCTTTGGGTTGGCCAAAATAAATACCACCAGTCAATTCCCGAACAACCACAATATCGAAGCCACGATCGGAGATATCGGATCGTAAAGGAGAAAAGCTTTCTAAGCCTGAGTGAATTTGAGCAGGACGCAAGTTACAAAACAGTTGAAAATGTTTGCGAAGCGGTAGGAGTGCGCCGCGTTCTGGTTGGTCATTGGGTGGTAAATGCTCCCATTTAGGGCCGCCTACGGAACCAAACAATACGGCGTCTGCCTCTTCACATCCTTTAATGGTGCTTTCAGGCAGCGGGCAACCGTGGTTATCAATCGCAATCCCGCCGACATCATGTTCTTCTCTGGCAAACCGGATAGCATGTTTTTTTTCAATCGCATCCAATACCTTGTGTGCTTGTTGCATTACTTCTGGGCCGATACCATCACCTGCAAGAACGGCAATTTTGTATGTTTTGTCTGTCATGTTAGTCCTTTACTATTTTTATATTTGCTTGCCCCAGTGAGCTCTAAAGACTAAAAGCTCTAATCTAGGTACGTTAAACGGTTGCCACTTTCTTTTGTTTAATTTCTGCAATTTGATCGGCACGATGAATGCTATTGATCACGTGCAACAAGGCTTGTCCTGATGCTTCGACAATATCCGTAGAGACGCCTGTACCGTGATATTTTCGCCCTTTGTAGTTGGCAATAATATCGGCTTGCCCGAGTCCATCTTCACCTTCGCCCTTGGCGGTAAGGTCAAATTTATCCAATACGATCTCATAGCCAGTTAGACGGTAAATACATTGGTAAAGCGCATCGACAGGGCCATTACCAACGGCAGCTTCACATTTTTCTTCATCACCACAAAGCAATTTAATACTGGTGGTCGCCATAACACTGCCTGATTGAACACTCAAATAGTTCAATTTGTAGAAATCGTCTTCATCACGCAGATTTGAAAAGTGCATCAACGCTTCTAAGTCATAGTCAAACACTTGGCCTTTACGATCTGCCAATTTTAAGAAATCTTCATACAAGGCATTGAGGTTGTATTCGTTTTCATTATAACCCATGCTATCCATATGGCTTTTTACTGCGGCGCGGCCACTGCGGCTCGTTAAGTTCAGCGCTTGGTTTTTTAGGCCAATTGACTCTGGAGTCATGATTTCGTAAGTGTTTTTGTTTTTCAACATGCCATCTTGATGAATGCCTGACGAGTGGCTAAATGCGTTGGCACCGACAATCGCTTTGTTACTTTGAATCGGCATATTGCACAATTGGCTAACCAACTTACTGGTGCGGTGGATCTCATCATGCTTTAAACCAGTATGTACGCCGAGGAATTCTTGACGAGTTTTGATGATCATCGCGATCTCTTCCAGTGAACAGTTACCAGCGCGCTCACCAATACCGTTGATGGTGCCTTCTATTTGCCTTGCGCCAGCCTGTACAGCGGCAATCGAGTTTGCGACTGACATTCCCAAGTCATCGTGGCAATGAACGGAAATAATGGCTTTATCTATGTTAGGGACTCGCTCAAACAGCATCTGAATAATGCCACCAAATTCGCTAGGAACAGTATAACCGACCGTGTCTGGAATATTGATGGTCTTAGCTCCGGCATTAATTGCGGCTTCGACCATTCTACAGAGATTATCAATGGGCGTTCGGCCCGCATCTTCACAGGAAAATTCGACGTCATCAGTGTAGTTACGGGCGTGTTTCACCGCACTGACTGCCATCTCGAGCACATCATCATAACTGCGGCGCAATTTATCTTGCACATGAATGGTTGAGGTTGAAATAAACGTATGGATACGAAAAGCATCGGCGACTTTCAGAGCTTCGGCCGCTGCATCAATATCTTTTGCTACCGCGCGTGAAAGTGCGCAGACGCGGCTATTTTTAATGTGTTTGGCAATCGTTTTGACCGATTCAAAATCACCTGGGGAGGAAACTGGAAAACCTGCTTCAATAACATCAACACCAAGGCGCTCTAATGCGTAAGCAATCTGCAGTTTTTCTTTAACGGTTAAGCTTGCTGACAAAGCTTGTTCGCCATCACGTAATGTGGTGTCGAATATAATGACTTGATTATTCATGTTTGCTCCCTTGCACCGATGGTTAATCGTTTACTTCCTAAATATAGTTATAAAAAAACCCGCATCTCAGTGCGGGCTCTTGTCATCTTGTGTGGTGTTTTTCTTCCACAACCTACCCGCGCGAATGGTTCACGATAAGGAGCAGGCCCAGCAGGATAGAAAAACGGATAGTCATTCGTAACATTCCACAAGATTAAGTTAACAAATTAGTACCGTACTCGACTTAACTCGTCAACCATTAAGTTGTTTTTTTATTCATATCGGATCAGTTTTAGTCAAAAGCGGTAAAAATGAGCAGAATTGGCAGAGAGGATCACTTTTTGTAGCACGGAATGTTTTCACGCAAGAACGTTTGTCATCGGTTAAATTCATTCATTCTCCAACAAACAGTCACGTATTTGTCATTTTAAACTTCTACGTTTAGAGCGTAAGTGGTTTATGGAATGACAGGAGTCGCTCATGCGTGCCATCGGACAAATTGTTAAGTTTGACGTAGCGTTTTCGCTATTTTGTTTACAGCATCGTTTTAATCAGCCTGTAGCGCAGATCAGCAAAGCTATTTCCCATACTGGGGATGGGCATTTGTACGCGTTGATTGGTGCTTTAGCTTGGTATTTAGACCCGCTTAATGGCCAGCTATTCTTAATGGCTGGACTGGCCGCTTTCGCGATTGAACTCCCTATTTATTGGGGATTGAAAAATAGCTTTCAGCGTCGTCGCCCTGAAGAGTTTTCTCCTTCATTCATTGCCTTTATTACCCCTTCGGATCGCTACAGTTTGCCCTCTGGTCATACGGCTGCAGGGTTTGTTATGGCGACATTAATTGGCCACTTCTATCCTCATAGCGATGCTTTTGTCTTGGTTTGGGCTGGCTTAATTGGCGTATCTCGCATCCTACTTGGGGTTCACTTCTTGACGGATATCGTGATTGGCGCGCTGCTTGGTGTAAGCAGCGCGCGATTTGCTTTGTGGTTGGTGGAGAGAGGCTTTTGAAAATTCTGTATGGTGTCCAAGGCACTGGAAATGGCCATATTGCTCGTTCACGAGTGATGAGTGAAGCGTTGAAAGAAGCCAAAATTGATGTGCAATTTCTCTTTTCTGGACGTGAAAAAGAGAAATACTTTTCGATGGAAAGTTTCGGTGATTACCAAACTCGGCGCGGTTTTACTTTTGAAACTGAACAGGGACACGTAAATTACGTTAAAACGGCGCTGAATAATAATTTGCTGACTTTCGTGAGTGAGACAAAAAACCTCGATTTGTCTCCGTATGATCTGGTCATTAATGACTTTGAACCAGTATCGGCATGGGCGGCTAAACAGCAAGGTATTCCGTGTATTGGGATAAGTCATCAAAATGCATTTCGTTATAATGTGCCTTTGAAAGGGGCAAGTTGGCTGGATAAACAGATTATTCAACAGTTTGCGCCTGCCAACTACCACGTCGGTTTACATTGGTATCATTTTGATCAACCGATCCTTCCTCCGATTATCTATCGTTCAGAGCAGCATACGTCTAGCGAGCATTTCATTTTGGTCTATCTTCCATTTGAGCATGTTGATGATATTCTTGAGTTGCTTTTTCGTTTTTCAAATCAAGCATTTATTTGTTATCACCCTTCCTTAATGGAAGCGCAATCCGTTGAAAATGTTGAGCTGCGTCCCTTATGTCATACCCATTTTCAATATCACTTGCATTGCTGCGATGGCGTGATTGCTAATGGTGGCTTTGAATTACCATCAGAAGCACTTTCATTGGGTAAAAAGCTGTTACTTAAGCCACTATCGGGTCAATTTGAGCAGCAAAGTAACGTTGCCACTCTTGAGAATCTCGGGCTTGCTGCATCTATGGAGTTTTTGGACCCGTCGGAGTTACGCCGTTGGTTGGATGAAAAACAGGTCGAGCGCGTTGTCTATCCTAATGTAGCGAAAGCCTTGGTTGAATGGGTACAAAATGGCAAATGGGATAATCATAAAGAGCTGAGCCAGTCTTTATGGCGACAGGTTGATTTCCCTAGTTATGTGTCATTTAGCTAATATTGACGAAATGCTTTGAATTTTGACGTAATTAATTTATTTGGTGAATGTATCAAGGTAAAGGCTTGTTATTCATCACTTGATTCAATGTTTTGAATAAAATGCATAAAATTTTCTGTTTTATGGTTTTTTATAAAAATACATCGTACTGATAAATAAGGACAATCTTTTTGTTTGGATAAAAAAAACTGATATTTTATCAATCTTGTTGCCAATCGATAAATGCTTAGCAGATAGTAGCCTCCACCCAGTTGTGTCTGGGTAAATATAATAAATGGCAGGTTATCTATTCTAAAAAATTACTTTTACGGTATTGACGATAACAACAAGAGGCGTCCCAAAAATGTTAGATAAAAAAGATGCAATGAGCGCTATTGCTAGTTACCGCATGGAAAGCACATTACGTGGTGTAGATTTAAACCTGCTGACGGTTTTTGATGCAGTAATGCAAGAGCAAAATATTACCCGTGCCGCTCATAATTTGGGTATGTCTCAGCCAGCAGTCAGCAATGCTGTAGCGCGTTTGAAGGTAATGTTTAATGATGAACTGTTTATGCGACAAGGGCGAGGTATTCAACCTACTCAACGTGCACGTCAACTGTTCGGTCCGATGCGTCAAGCACTGCAATTAATCCGTAATGAACTGCCAAGTTCGGTGTTTTCTCCTGAAACATCAACCCGCTTATTTAAATTAGCGATTTGCAGTCCTTGTGATATGCGTTTCGCGCCGAAAATTATGTCATCAGTTCATGAACAAGCGCCTTTGGTCCAACTTCATCTTGATGCGGAATTTAACCGTTTGTTAGCCGAGCGTATGCGTTACCAAGAGATCGATTTTGTGATTGATTACGCGCGTTTTGATGAACAAGGGTTCTCCAGTACGGAAATTTTCCAAGATGAATTAGTGGTGGTGGCATCTAAGTCTCATCCTCGCATCAATGGCTCTGTTAACGCTGATAGCCTAACAGCTGAAAAGCATGCGAAGTTATCTCGCATCCATGGGCAACGTAGCTTTTCTGAGCAAGCATACCGCGAATTAGACTGTGTTCCTTATTATGAAGGGACCAGTTTGAGCAACGTGCTTTATGTGGTCGGACAATCTGAGTTGGTGACGATTGCACCTCGTTGGATGGTTGAGAATGCGGCTAACCGAGATCAGTTACAAATCCTCGATTTCCCATTTGCAAATGGTCAAATCAGTGGTTATCTCAGTTGGCATGAGTCTAGTGAAAAAGACAAAGGCCATATTTGGCTGCGTGATCAGTTAATGATGATTTGCGGCGAAGTTGTTGCATTAAACTAACGTTTACCCGTTAGTTTGTACGGTGATCTAAACTTAGTGATACTCCTCTTTGAGCCTTGAATTGGTTATATCCATTCAGGGCTTTTTGTCTGTAGAATTAATTGATAACTTTGACATCCGTCAGTTGCCTTTTTTGCTTCTAAATGTACACTTGTGCGCTCAAAAAGCTTACATGTGTAAGCTACAGGTAAAAAAGATGCCCAATTTAAATTTCCATATCGTAAAAAGAATTCGTGAACAGATTGTCAAAGGTGGCGAGTGCATTGCTCTAAAACACAAAATAGAGAAAGAGTGGCATGGGATCAGCTGGAAGCAATTTGGTCAACGTATCGATGCGATGTCACTTGCACTTTTAACGCAAGGTATAAAAATCCAAGATAAAGTCGGGATTTTTTCGAATAACATGCCGCAGTGGACAATAGCTGACTTGGCTACTTTGCAGTTAAGAGCCGTTACAGTACCTATTTATCCAACTAATACGCCAGCGCAGGCCAGTTATATTATTCAAGATGCTGATGTCAAAGTGCTCTTGGTCGGTGAACAGGCACAATACGATGCGGCACTGGATTTTTTTGATGAGTGCGAACAGCTTGAATTAATTGTCGCCATGAGTGATGGCATTGATCTAAAAAGTTTTCAACATGGCATCCATTGGCAGACTTTTATTGAACAAAATACAGATGGCCAGCAAGCGGAATTAGAGTCTCGCCTTGAACAGGCGAATATGGATGATCTGCTGACGCTCATCTATACCTCAGGCACCACAGGTCAACCTAAAGGCGTGATGCTTGATTACCGTAATATTGGCGCTCAGCTTGAAGGGCATGATGAGCGGTTAAACATCTCTAAGGATGATGTGTCACTCTGTTTTTTACCATTGTCACACGTGTTTGAACGGGCGTGGACTTTTTACATTCTTTACAGCGGTGCAACTAACTGTTATTTACAGGATACGATGCAAGTACGTGATGCATTGAGTGAACTAAAGCCAACGGTAATGTGTGCCGTTCCTCGCTTCTACGAGAAAATTTTCTCCGCTATTCACGAAAAAGTCTCGAAAGCGCCGTTACATCGAAAAGTGTTGTTTACTTGGGCGGTCAATATGGGGGCTAAGATGGCTCTTTGTCATCAAGAAAAGCGCCAGCCATCCTTCATGCTGAAAAAGAGCTACGCGTTAGCGGATAAAATCGTATTGTCTAAATTGCGTGCATTGCTTGGTGGGCGGATTAATTTTATGCCTTGCGGCGGCGCGAAATTAGATGAAACCATCGGCCGATTTTTCCATGCCATTGGCATTAACGTGAAGTTGGGTTATGGCATGACGGAAACCACAGCAACGGTTTCTTGTTGGGATGACCGGTGTTTTGATCCTGATTCAATAGGCATGTCGATGCCAGGAGCTCAGGTCAAAATCGGTGACAACAATGAAATTCTTGTTCGCGGACCAATGGTTATGCGCGGCTACTATAAAATGGCAGAAGAAACGGCGTTAGCATTCGATGAACAAGGTTTTCTCAAAACAGGAGATGCTGGGCACATTGATGAGCAAGGTAATGTCTTCATTACTGATCGTATCAAAGAGCTGATGAAAACCTCCGGTGGTAAATACATTGCGCCACAAGTTATTGAGGGAGCGATTGGTAAAGATCACTTTATTGAACAGATTGCGGTGATTGCTGACACACGTAAATTTGTATCGGCTTTAATTGTACCTTGTTATGACAGCTTGGAGGTTTACGCCAAAGAGCTCAACATCAAATATCATGACAGATTAGATCTTATCAAGAACAACCAAGTGGTTGAGATGCTGGAAAAACGAGTCAATGATTTGCAAAAAGAGCTAGCCAAATTTGAGCAGGTGAAAAAGTTTAAATTATTACCTAAGGCTTTTTCAATGGACAAAGGTGAGCTGACGCCGACTCAGAAACTGCGTAGAAAAGTCATTAGTGATCGTTACCAAGATGAAATCGAGGAAATGTACAAAGAAAAGACTAAAGGTGAGTAAGATTATCTTAAGATAGTTTTTTCATTGTTTAAAAATCCTCCACTTGCTTTTCAGATAAAGCGTGGGGGATTTTTTATATTACGACGGAAGTTAAACCTCGCTTCCTCATTACGCCACATTGCTGCATGGTAATATTTTTTGCTTTATTTTTGCTAATTATTCATGGATTGAGCTGTTTTTAATGCCGGTTTTACGATAGTTACCTAATAAAATTCCATTTAACCAAACATTTGCCAAAGTGTGCGCTATTTGGCGTTCGACCCGATGATAAGAAAGAGTTACAGTTGTTGCGTTACCTTGTTTTTTGTTATGACAAAAGCAAGACATAGCCGAAAGTGGAAAGTTTTCGAATTAGGCTACAAATAAGCCCTAAACTATGTAAAACCAGGCCCATTGACTGACCATGTGTTGGGTACTGGTAAGGAGAAAAAATGGCAACGCAATCCAATCAACAGATGTTATCTGGCGCAGAGATGGTGGTTCAATCTCTGATCGAAGAAGGTGTAGAGCAAATATTTGGATACCCAGGTGGTTCCGTTCTTGATATTTACGATGCGCTGCACGCAAAAACCGACCAAATTAAACATGTCCTTGTTCGCCACGAGCAAGCGGCCACGCACATGGCAGATGGCTATGCTCGAGCAACAGGAAAAACGGGTGTGGTACTTGTTTGTTCTGGCCCAGGGGCGACGAATACCGTCACAGGGATTGCTACCGCTTACATGGACTCAATTCCAATGATTGTTATTTCAGGCAACGTGCCAAATAACCTCATTGGTAACGATGCGTTTCAAGAATGTGACATCGTTGGGGTTTCTCGTCCGATCGTCAAACACAGTTTTCTTGTAAAAAAAGCTGAAGATATTCCTGAAACCATTAAGAAAGCCTTTTATATTGCCTCAACAGGACGCCCGGGGCCGGTCGTGATCGATCTGCCTAAAGATGTGATGAATCCTCAGATCAAACTCCCTTACACGTATCCTGAGTCGATCAAACTGCGCTCATACAACCCAACTACTTCTGGTCATAAAGGGCAAATTAAAAAGGCGCTAAAAGCGTTGTTAGAAGCCAAAAAACCCGTATTGTACATTGGTGGTGGCGCTGTTATTTCAGGCGCAGATCAGCACATTTTACAACTGGCTGAAACGCTCAATTTACCCGTAGTCAGCACGTTAATGGGGCTTGGTGCTTTCCCTGGGACGCATAAAAATGCGTTAGGCATGCTTGGAATGCATGGCATGTATGAAGCCAATATGGCGATGCACAATGCGGATTTGATTTTCGGTATTGGCGTGCGTTTTGATGACCGTACGACCAATAATCTAGAAAAGTATTGCCCGAACGCTAAGATCATGCACATTGACATTGATCCTTCGTCGATCTCTAAAAATGTGCCAGTCGATCTGCCGATAGTGGGATCAGCTGAACAAGTACTGGAAACTATGCTGCAATTGCTCTCTGAGCAAGGTGGCTGTAATGATTCGCAGGCGCTTGAACTATGGTGGCAAGATATCCAAAGCTGGCGCGACCGCCAATGCCTAGCTTATGAGAAATCCAGCGAACGCATTAAGCCGCAGCAAGTGATTGAAACTTTACATAAACTGACTAATGGAGACGCATATGTGGCCTCCGATGTTGGTCAGCACCAAATGTTCGCCGCACTTTATTATCCATTCAATAAGCCTCGTCGTTGGATCAACTCTGGCGGTTTGGGCACCATGGGGTTTGGTTTACCCGCTGGAATGGGGGTTAAATTTGCCATGCCAGAAGAAGAGGTAGTGATTGTCACTGGGGATGGCAGTATTCAAATGAATATCCAAGAGCTTTCCACTGCGTTGCAATATGATATTCCAGTGAAAATTATTAACTTAAACAACCGTTTTCTTGGCATGGTAAAACAGTGGCAAGATATTATTTACCAAGGACGTCACTCTAATTCTTATATGAGTTCTGTTCCCGATTTTGCAGCAATTGCAGAAGCTTATGGCCACGTTGGCATCCGTATCTCACAGCCTGATGAACTTGAAGCCGGGCTTAAAAAAGCACTCGATATGAAAGATCGATTGGTTTTTGTTGATATTAATGTGGATGAAACGGAGCACGTCTACCCAATGCAAATTAAAGGCGAAGGGATGGACAAAATGTGGTTAAGCAAAACGGAGAGAACATAATATGAGACACATTATTTCAATATTAATGGAAAACCAATCGGGTGCTTTGTCTCGCGTTGTTGGTCTATTTTCTCAACGTGGTTATAACATTGAATCACTAACGGTTTCACCAACCGATGATGCAACATTATCACGCTTAAACATCACTACTAAGACCGATGAAATGCAACTTGAACAAATTCAAAAGCAACTGCATAAGTTGATTGATGTGCTTAAAGTGCAAGAAGTGTCAGAGTGCGAACACATTGAACGTGAGCTGATGATGGTGAAAGTCAAAGCCAGCGGTTTTGCGCGTGCCGAAGTGAAACGTACGGCTGATATTTTCCGTGGGCAGATCGTGGATGTCACTGCGGCGCAATATACTGTGCAGCTTGCCGGAACCAGCGAAAAACTCGATGCCTTTATTCAAGCGTTGTCGGAAGTCACTGAAGTAATCGAAGTCGCGCGAAGTGGCGTGGTAGGTATTGCTCGCGGGGAGCGAGCGCTTAAAGCTTAATTTACCGAGCTCCCTATCGAAATAAGGAAGGCCACATTTTGTGTGGCCTTTTTGTCGTTTGGTGCTTTTACTGGAGAAGTGCTTAGTGAAGAATACGCGCACGAATGGTGCCGCTGATGCTTTTCAGCTTAGTCAGAGCTTCCGCAGAGCGAGCGGTTTCTACGTCAATCACTACATAACCGATATCCGCTGACGTTTGTAAATATTGAGCGGCGATATTGATCCCTTCTTCGGCGAAGATGGTGTTGATTTGTGTCAGAATACCCGGACGGTTTTCGTGAATATGCAGTAAACGCGAACTATCACGGTGAATTGGCAGTGATACTTCAGGGAAGTTCACGCTTGATAAGGTTGAGCCGTTATCTGAATATTTTGCCAACTTACCGGCTACTTCAATACCGATATTTTCTTGTGCTTCTTGAGTTGAGCCACCAATGTGCGGTGTCAGAATGACATTATCAAAATGCATCAGTGGGGATTCAAAAGGTTCAGAGTTTGTGGCGGGTTCTTCTGGAAATACATCTATTGCCGCGCCAGCTAGATGGTTTGATGCCAATGCATCGCAGAGTGCGGGAATGTCGACTACCGTTCCACGTGCTGCGTTGATAAAGATAGAGCCAGGCTTCATGCGTGCAAACTCTTCTTTACCCATCATATTTTTAGTATCTGGAGTTTCAGGCACATGCAGAGAAATGACATCACATTTATTCAGTAGCTCACTCATGGTATGTATTTGCGTTGCATTACCGAGTGAGAGTTTGTTTTCTATGTCATAGAAATAGACTTGCATACCGAGGTTTTCGGCAATGATACCGAGCTGGGTACCAATGTGGCCATAGCCAATAATACCTAAGCGTTTACCGCGTGCCTCATAAGAGTTATCAGCACTTTTTTTCCAAATACCACGATGTGCCAATGCATTTTTTTCAGGAATCCCACGCAGTAGTAGCAGTGTTTGGCCTAAAACGAGTTCAGCAACACTGCGAGTATTCGAAAATGGTGCATTAAAGACAGGAATCCCGCGTTTTGCGGCTGCATTCAGGTCAACTTGGTTGGTGCCAATGCAGAAGCAGCCGATAGCAACCAATTTCTCTGCCGCGTTGATTACCGTTTCAGTCAAATTAGTGCGCGAACGAATTCCGATGAAGTGAGCATCTTTCACCGCTTCGAGTAGTTGTTCATCACCCAGAGAACCTTTGTGATACTCAATATTGCTGTAACCGGCAGATTGCAGTACTTCAACCGTTGAAGGGTGTAGCCCTTCGAGGAGTAAGATTTTGATTTTGTCTTTTTCGAGTGAAACTTTGGCCATTATTCTCGTCCTTAAAAATGGGAAGGTGGGCAAACACGGCGCACATAAAGCAAAAAGGCTAATGTAAAGAGGAAGATTAACCATTTTGTTGGAAGACAAACGTTTTCCTTGTGCGTCTTCTGACCAATAAAGTAACAAACTTTTTTTGTTTTGGGTAAGAAAATTACGAAATAAGGCATGATTTTCTAGGGCATAGCGAAGAAAAACGGCACCCATGGGTGCCGTTTGTAATGAAATAACGGAAAGTAGCCTTATTTTGTGACTTACTCTTCGATTTTGGCACCATTTTCCGTGCCAGTGATGACGACATCAGCACCTCGGTGAGCGAATAAACCGACGGTTACTACGCCGACAATCCCATTAATTTTATCTTCTAATGCTTTAGCATCAGTAATTTTTAATCCGTGCACATCCAAGATAACGTTACCGTTATCCGTTATTACGCCATGGCGATAGGCTGGATCACCACCAAGTTTAACCAGTTGACGTGCCACATAAGAGCGCGCCATTGGGATCACTTCAACTGGAAGTGGGAATTGACCTAGAATATCGACCGCTTTTGTACCATCAACGATACAAATGAATTTATCCGCAATCGCGGCAACGATTTTTTCTCGAGTGAGCGCAGCGCCGCCGCCTTTGATCATATCGCGCGCAGGGTTGATTTCATCTGCGCCATCAACATAAATATCGAGTTGATCAACATCATTGCAGTCGAACACTTCAATACCTAGGCCTTTTAGCTTCTCTGTTGAGGCGATAGAACTTGAAACCGCACCCTTAATATCATCTTTAATCGAACCCAGTGCATCAATGAAGTGATTCACCGTTGAACCCGTGCCCACACCAACGATGCTGCCTTTTTCTACATATTTGAGTGCGGCCCAGCCGGCGGCTTTTTTCATTTCATCTTGAGTCATGCCAATCTCCTGATATCGATTTATAGTGACGGTAATGTTGCGGGGCGATTATAGCCTCAATAATTTATGATTCCCATTGCCAGATTTGGCTTGGAGTCACTATTTGAGGTAAAGGTATATCCCATGCTTCGCTCGGCAGATGAGTCACTTGTTGGCAATCATGAGCTAAACCTATGGGTAGGGCACCTTTACCCGTTTTAAACCAAGCTTCTAACGTACGATCATAATAGCCGCCGCCCATCCCGAGCCTTTGCCCTGTTTGATCAAAGGCCACCAATGGTGTGCAGATGATATCTAGCTCATTTACTGGTTTGATCAATGTTTGGTTGAGCTTGGGTTCGGCAATGCCGTATTTATTTCGCGTCATTATGGTTTGAGCATCATAGCGCAAGAATAATAAATTCCCACTCGAGAAGGGGTGTAAAACGGGAAGATAGGTCTGTTTGCCTTGTTGCCATAACCACGCTATGAGCGGTTGTGTTTCAAGCTCACCATCGGTTGCCAAGTAGAGGGCAATGTGCTGACTCGTTAAAACTGCAGGCAGTGTTGAAAAACGAGAGACAAGTTCAATTGAAGCGTGTTTTTGCTGCGTAGGTGATAGCTGTTTACGCCGCTGGCGGATGACTTGACGAAGTGTGTGTCGAGTGTTTTGCATAAGGATACCCCAGAGTGCCGTTGCGGATTTTGGCCCTTGAACCAGCTGGTTCAAGGCGGATCAGCAATGGTAACCGCAGGCTTCTCGGTACGAGCCGAGCTTGCTCAATAGCTACCAAGTACTAACCCTTTGGTGTTGCTTATCGGCTCAGGGACTTAAATCCGGCTGACAAACACTCTAGGGTAAATTTGGTTACGCTGGTAAAGACTACTGCTGTCCTAGCTTCACTTTACTGATGGCATCTTCAAGAGATGCAGCGAGCTGTTCCATGCGCTCGGTTAATTGATTTTGTTGGCCTAGGCTCTCATTGTTTTTGGTTTGCAATTCATAACAAATGTTGAGCGCAGCAATCGTGAGTAGCTTTACCTCATTGGTAACTTTAGTACGCTCTGCCATCTCTTTCAATCGGTTATCAAGATCTTGCGCCGCTTGGATTAAAGACTGCTCTTGTCCCGCAGGGCAATTCACACGAGTCAATTTTCCTAAAATTTCTACGTCTACCGCTTGATTACTCATGATGGATGAACTCTTATCGCGCTGTCTAAGATGGTGCCACTCACATGCCCATCGAGGTGGAAACTATAGGTAAAGCGGCCCTAAGATTCAAGCTTTTCAAAGCGAGCAGTAAAAAATGAGGGACTAAAAACACAGTTATTAGGCAAATTGAGTAAAAGCTACCCACAATTAACGCTTTGAGCATTTTCGCATTGGAAGCTAAGTGGTAGGATCGCGCTTATTTGATTTTATTACGAGCTTCCCATGAGCGAAAAAAAACTACCGGATTATCTTTCTCTTGCCACTGCCCTTCAATCTGCAGCACTTGCGGTTAACCCTGCTGAGTTGCATGGGTTGCTAACGGGCATGCTGGCCGGTGGTCTGGGCTTAAATGATAAGAGCTGGCAGCCACTTATTTTTGATTACACTAACGAAGGTATGGGTTGGCCAGATCGTCCGTTGACATTGGCTGAACAAGTACTCACCTTTACAATCGAAGAGCTCACTGGTAGCGGGATGGAGTTGTCACTACTGTTGCCAGATGAAGAGGCGAGTGCCAGTGTATTTGATTTGGCTGATGGCGTAGCCGACTGGGTAAATCACTTTATTTCTGGGCTTGGCTTGATTGGGGTTGTTTTGAAAAAAGCGTCCGCAGAGACTAAAGAGGCCTTGGCTGATCTAGAAGAAATTGCCAAGCTCGGTATCGATGAAGAGGATGACTTGGATGAGCAAGCTCAACTTTTGGAACACGTCATCGAGCATATAAAAGCTTGTGTGTTAACAATTCATGCTGAATTTGGTATCAAACCTCTACAAGAAACTCAGCCGACCGTGCATTAAAGAGAGATGACTGTGAAGCAATTTGATGTGATTATCGCTGGTGGGGCGATGGCCGGTGCAACACTGGCGTTGGCCTTAGATACGCTTTCTCAAGGAAAGCTTGCGATTGCTGTGGTCGAAGCGCATCCGCTGGATGATAAGCTCGCCCATCCCGGCTTTGATTCGCGTTCAATTGCTTTATCCTACGGTAGCGTGCAAATTTTGCAAAATCTCTCCTTGTGGCAGTCGCTGCAAGAGGTCGCCACCCCAATTACACATATTCATGTGTCGGATCGGTCTCATATTGGGATGACCGATATCACTTGTCAGCAACTCGATTTAGAAGCATTAGGTTACGTGGTTGAATTAGCCGATGTTGGGCAGATTTACGCGCAAAAAATGCAGCAGAGCCCGCATATTGAGTTATTTTGCCCAAGCGCGGTTCAGCAAGTGGAACGCAGTATGGATAAGGTCACTGTCACCCTTAACGATCAACGAACGATCCAAGCTAAGTTATTGGTCGCAGCTGATGGGGCTATATCGACCTGCTGCGAGCAAATCGGCCTCATCCAACAAGAGCATGATTTTGAACAGGTCGCGGTTATTGCTAATGTTGTGAGCTCAAAAGCTCACCAAGGACGAGCGTTTGAACGATTTACCGCCGATGGTCCTGTCGCGTTATTACCAATGAGTGATAATCGACTCTCTTTAGTTTGGTGTTTACCTCCCGCGAAAGCCGAGCGAGTTTTTTCACTCAGTGATGAGGGTTTTTTAGCACAGCTTCAAGATGCATTTGGTTGGCGTTTAGGGCGAATGAATAAAGTGGGCACTCGTGCCTGCTATCCATTACAACTGCGTTATCGAGAGCAGAACATTTCACATCGTTTTGCCATTGTGGGCAATGCCGCTCAGACATTACATCCGATTGCGGGACAAGGTTTTAACTTAGGTATTCGAGATGTGGCAAGCTTGGCGGATGAGCTTATCAAGCAGCAAGCCGATGTTGGCTGCTATCGCGGTTTACAAGCTTTTTCCCAACGCCGAGAAGCGGATCGTGATGCCACCATTAAGCTGACATCATCCCTGGTGCATCTCTTTTCCAATGATTGGTTATCCACTCGTATTGGTCGCAATGTAGGCCTCATGGTGATGGATAATTTACCGTGGCTGAAAATGCCGCTACTGCGCCGAACGCTTGGCGTAGTGAATAGATAAAAGGGTCTGTATATGATGCAAAGTGTCGATATTGTCATTGTGGGTGGCGGAATGGTTGGCCTTGCACTGGCCGCCGCATTAAAGCATAGCGAACTGCGCATCGCCGTGATTGAGGGTCGAGTACCCAGCCTTGAACTTGCAGAGCTGCCGGATGTGCGAGTCTCCGCCTTAAGCCGTTCCAGTGAAATCATGTTGCGAAACCTTGGTGCATGGCAAGGCATCATTTCTCGCCGTGCTGCGCCTTATTCGGCGATGGAAGTGTGGGAACGCGATAGTTTTGCGCGGATCGAATTTAGTGCCAATCAGATGACTCAGCCGGATCTGGGACACATTGTTGAGAACCGCGTCATTCAATTAGCCTTACTCGAACAAGTACAAAAGCAAGCGAATGTGACACTCTTTATGCCCGCTCAATGCCAATCGCTGGCTGTCGGTGAAAGTGAAGCGTGGCTAACGCTCGATAACGGTCAATCACTCACCGCAAAATTGATAGTAGGAGCCGATGGCGCAAACTCTTGGGTTCGTCAGCAGCAAGACATTCCATTAACCCATTGGGATTATGGACACAGTGCGCTGGTGGCAAATGTCCGCACGGTGGAACCACATCAATCGACGGCAAGGCAAGTGTTTACACCACAAGGTCCGCTGGCCTTTTTACCTATGTCTGATCCTCATATGAGCTCAATCGTTTGGTCTACAGAGCCCAACCGAGCGCAGCGCTTGCTCAGCCTGTCTGAGCTCGAATTCAATAAGATACTGACCGCTGAGTTTGATCATCGTTTAGGTTTGTGTGAGGTGGTCGGTGAACGTGCTGCTTTCCCACTTAAAATGCGTTATGCCCGAGATTTTGCTTTACAACGAATCGCACTCGTTGGTGATGCGGCGCACACCATCCATCCGCTAGCCGGGCAAGGTGTTAATTTAGGTTTACTTGATGCTGCAAGCTTAGCTCAAGAACTACTTGCGTTGTGGCATCAAGGTGAAGATATTGGCTTGCTCAAAAATTTGCGAGGTTATGAACGTTGGCGAAAAACAGAAGCTGCCAAAATGATTGCCGCGATGCAAGGTTTCAAAGACCTTTTTGAAGGTGATAACCCGGCGAAGAAACTGATCCGTGGCATTGGCATGCAGTTGGCTGGACAACTTCCTGGAGCCAAAGATGAGATTATGAAAAGAGCACTGGGTTTAAAAGGTGATTTACCTGATCTTGCCAAGAGTAAAATGGTGCTGCTTGAGCCCTAACAGTGATTAACCTAATGATGGCAAAAGGGCTGGCTTATGGCCAACCCTTTTAAAATTCTTTAATGAAACTCGTATTATGCGTAGGCGCAGCGTAGTCTCATGATTTCCTGATTCACTTCCTTCACCGTCTGAAAGTGGCGCTTGTCTGCGCGCTCTGGCAAGATCAGTTTGCCATTATCGAATTCAAATTTTCCAACCCCGTAAATATAGATTCTTCCTTTAAAAAGCCGACTTACGTGTTTAGCTATCATACCTGGCGTATAGCGCTTAAACAGTCTCATACTTCGATCCTTCTGTTATTCTAACACTGCAAATTATAAATAAATTGCGCCTCTAATAGTGTGATTGCCATAGAGGAATATGCAGTTATTGATGACTCTTTTGGATATTTGTGCTGCCGTAGGCAAAATGTTGGATAAATACCCATGTTTGCGTGATTATCTCCTCAAAATAGTGCTAACAAAAAATGCTCAGTGCACCATTCACTTGGTGCATATTAAGCACGACAAATATTACACTTTAAAGAATAGCTGCTGTTTATGGAAAGTGTTAAATTTTGGTTAAGAATAGCCTAAAAAAAGCCCGCTTAAATAAAATAGGCGGGCGAATAGTCACAGATGCATTACACAAAAAGTGGATGTCCTGAAACAATCAATGGATTCACTTTTTTTGCTGGTCAGGGCAACTTCTCGTTTGTCCTGACCAGCATTGTTAGAGTACGTCAAAATAAACTTGATGACTATTTATGTTTCAATAATGACTAAAAATTCAACCCTAATGTTGTGTGATTTAGAGAGCGATCACGTGCCAATGTAATGGATTACATTATTGCATTCTTTTTCCTGAAATGTATTCGAGATAGGCGAGTGTTACAAAGCATACGCCTCGTAAAGAGGCGCATGGTCAATATAAGGAAGAAGCTTATTCGTCAGTAAGAGAGTAAGGGAGAGCTTGCATAAACCAACGAGTGTTTGGTTGGCTTGCAAGACGAAACTCAGTTTCTGGCTCGAGATTGTTTGGTAAGACTATTAAACCGATAGCGGTATTATCAGCAAACGTGTAGTGAACCATTAATTGCCCAGCACTACGCCAGTTTTCTCCAACTGAGCGTTCGATCATGATTGGTTGATCATTATTTAGCGGTTGCTCAATGTTGCCTTGAAGGATGTACATTGCACGCTTATTAATACCTCGATATTTAGCGCGAGCGACGGTTTCTTGACCTGTATAACACCCTTTATTAAAGCTGATACCATTAAAGGCCTGAAGATTAACGGCTTGCGGTATGTGCTCATTTTGATCCGCTTGACCAAGGACGGGGACTGCTTCTTCGATATCAAAGCGAGTCCACGTTTCCTCGGTGACTTTCAGAGCTTCACTTTGCGTCATGAGCTGTTGCGCGGTTTGCTCTGAAACAAGTAATAGCCAACGTTGGGATGAAATTTTGATGGCGCTACCACCGTCAATCAAACGCACTTCACCTTCATCCGCCGTTAATGTATTGATATATTGCTCAGCTTGTTCGCCCATAACACCCAGAGCGATGTCTTGGCTCTGGCTGATATTGACCTTAGAAAAAATAGCGTATTTTTTCAGCTCTCTTAATTCAGCCTCTATTGCTGATAAAGGCTGGAACATCGCATAACCATCGTGATGGTGGAACAGGCGAAAGACGGACCACACTTTGCCTTTCGCATCACAATGGGCGCCTAAGGTTGACTGTGTTGGTTCAAGAGTGACGACATTACAGGTCACTTGGCCTTGCAAATAGGCTTTTTTATCATTGCCTGAAATGATGATAGCGCCCCAGGATGCAAGATGAGTCAGCATCAGTGGTGGAAGTGAGTCATTGGCGGTTACTGCGAGAGGTGTCAATGTGTTTTGCCAGTCCATAGTCGTTACCTAAAGAGAATCTTGAGCCCCATGTTAATCCGGAAATTTTTTTTTGTCAGCTTGAACAGGGACTGTGACTCATCTACTAGTTGTATCTTCATCCAGTTGATACACTCAACGCAAATAAACATAAGGTGAGGAAAACCGATGTACACCACTGAAGAAAAAGCAAGAATCAAGTGGGCATGCCGTCGTGGAATGTTAGAGCTCGATGTGGTTGTGATGCCGTTCTTTGAAGAGTGCTTTGATTCTCTGAATGAAAATGAGCAACGAGATTTCGTTTCCCTACTTGAGTCTGACGACCCTGATCTATTTACTTGGATCATGGGGCATGGTCGTAGCGAAAATCTTGGGCATGCGGCAATGGTGGATAAAATTGTTGCTCACAACCTCAGCAAAGTGCGTTAATTTCGTATTATTTCCTTCCCATTTTGCCCGCATTACTAACTTCATTTTTTTGATGATAGCCGTGTGGGCACTATTGATATCGCCCATTCCACTTGTAACGCTCCCCTTATTTTACGCACCTCTTATCACGGCGCAAAAGAGTACCTCACTGTTAGTCCCTAGCTTAATCGGCCAATTCAAGCTCACGAGTCACGGTGAGTGGCAATGTGCCGACCAGAACCTGTCCATTGAAAAGGTTTCTACACAGTTTGCGTTTATGGTGTTGATCATTTATGCACAACAAGGTAAGCGCTATCTAGTGTGGCGCGACAGTTGTGTGGAAGCGGATTATCGTCGTTTATTGGTGCAGCTTCGGCAGGTTACCCATAACCAATCATCAACAATAAAGGAGCGATAAATGCTCCTTTATTCATTCGGTCAACTTGACGCTAACAGATGATCGTTGGCGAGCTTACTCGTCTGGCGTTAAGATCGTTGGACCACTATTTTCGGCTAACTCTGGATAATCGAGCGTGTAGTGCAAACCGCGGCTCTCTTTACGTTGCATAGCACAACGCACCATCAACTCTGCCACTTGCAGTAAGTTACGCAGCTCAAGCAGGTTATTTGAAACGCGGAAATGACTATAGTATTCGTGGGTTTCTTGTTGCAGTAATTGAATGCGGCGTAGTGCTCGCTCTAAGCGCTTATCTGTGCGGACAATCCCCATGTAATCCCACATAAATAGGCGCAGTTCATGCCAGTTATGTTGGATTACGACCTCTTCATCAGAGTTATTGACCTTACTTTCATCCCAACCGGGTAAGCTTGGTGGGAGCTGAGCCGTTGGTAATCCTTTTAAAATATCCTTTGCCGCTGACCAGGCATAAACGACGCATTCTAGTAGAGAGTTCGACGCCATTCGGTTAGCACCGTGCAAACCGGTGTAGCTAACTTCGCCGATCGCATACAGGTTATGCAGATCCGTTTTACCTTGTTTATTGACAATAACGCCACCACAAGTGTAGTGCGCCGCAGGAACAATCGGAATCGGCTCTTTGGTCATATCAATGCCCAAATCCATCAAGCGTGTATAAATGGTTGGGAAATGTTTTTCAATAAAATCGGCCGGTTTGTGGCTGATGTCCAGATACATACAATCAGCACCTAAACGCTTCATCTCATAGTCGATGGCGCGAGCCACGATATCACGAGGAGCCAATTCTGCACGTTCATCAAAATCGAGCATGAATCGTGAACCGTCTGGGCGTCTTAAAAAAGCGCCTTCGCCACGTAATGCTTCTGTCAGTAGGAAATTACGTGCTTCAGGGTGGAAAAGACAAGTTGGATGGAATTGATTGAACTCAAGGTTCGCCACTCGGCATCCTGCACGCCACGCCATTGCGATACCATCACCTGAGGAAACATCAGGGTTAGAGGTATATTGATACACTTTTGAGGCGCCGCCCGTGGCTAAAACGACAAACTTAGCGCGGATCGTTTCAACGTGTTCCTCATTGCGGTTCCAAATATAAGCGCCAACCACTCTTTTTTTATCACCACCGATTTTATCTTCGGTGATTAAATCCAGTGCATTGTGACGTTCAAGGATAGTAATGTTGGGGTGATTATGAACATTGTCTTGCAAGGAGGTTTGCATTGCCATGCCAGTGGCGTCAGCCGCGTGCAAGATGCGGCGATGACTATGGCCGCCTTCACGAGTTAAGTGATAGCGAGGTGCTTCATCACTGTCATTCTCTTCTCTGTCAAAAGGAACGCCGCCATCGATAAGCCACTGAACACACTCTTTAGCATGCTCGGCGATGAAACGGACAGTATCCTCTTCACAGATCCCTGCGCCCGCAATTTGAGTGTCTTCGACGTGTGACTCAATACTGTCTGATTCGTCAAAAACAGCGGCAATCCCCCCTTGAGCGTAATAAGTGGCACCTTCACTGCGTGGTCCCTTACTCAGTACAATGACTTTACTGTGTTTTGCTACGCGTAGTGCGAGCGATAAACCCGCTGCGCCACTGCCTACGACTAATACATCGCATAGATGTTCACGGTTTGCGTTCATAAAACTTTTAAATTCCCGAACTAGAGTAGAGTTGTCCAACTCTCATTTTAAATATGCATTGCATGTATCTATACTCTTGAAGTGATTCAGCCGCAAGGTTTATCCACTAACGGTATCGCTATGGCTTCAAGCCAATAGCAGTAGAGAAAGATTTGATGCAATACTTTGTAAATGCCATTGTCTTTCGTCTTATCGACCCTCACTATATTGGGGATCCCCTATAGTGAAATTAGATCACATTTATTGAATAATGCTTGGCAAATATTTTTAGACAGAATGGAACTTTCTATTCTCCCTTGAGTCACAATAGTGCTCATGTAAGCGGTGGTGTCAATACTACATTTTGCATAATGAATGCCCATATCTGAGAAGGTAAGGGGAATAACAATAGGAGTACAGGCTCGAATGAACGAGCAGCTGACCGATCAAGTATTGATTGAGCGAGTTCAGAGTGGAGATAAGCAAGCATTTAACCTTTTGGTTTTAAGGTACCAAAATAAAGTCTGCAACCTTATTTCTCGGTATGTGAGCAATTCCGGAGATGTAGCCGATGTCGCACAAGAAGCGTTCATCAAAGCGTATCGGGCTATCCCAAGTTTTCGCGGAGAGAGTGCCTTTTACACTTGGCTATACCGTATTGCTGTTAATACCGCTAAGAATCACATTGTAGCCCAAAGTCGTAGACCGCCCGCTAGCGATGTTGATGCTGAAGATGCTGAATATTACGAAAGTGGCAACGCATTAAAAGAAATATCGAACCCTGAGAACATTACGTTGTCGAAAGAATTGCAGCGGGTCGTTTTTGGTGCGATAGAAGCGTTGCCTGAAGATTTGAAAACTGCGATGACCTTGCGTGAACTGGATGGTTTAAGTTACGAGGAAATAGCAGAAGTCATGGATTGTCCTGTAGGAACGGTGCGTTCTCGCATCTTCCGTGCTCGTGAAGCGGTAGAAAAGAAGATTAAACCTCTTTTATAGCGCTCAAACTGGTAACGAAAATGGTGAATAAATAATGGCTGACAAAGAAAGACTTTCAGCACTCATGGATGGGGAAATGGTCGATAAAGCGCTCATTCAAGAATTAGAGCTCGACCAAGAAAGTTTGCAAACGTGGAAAAATTACCATTTGGTTGGTGATGTGATGCGTGGAGATGCCCCAGTCCGAGCTGAGTGGGATATTGCACAGAGCGTTGCATTAGCATTGGATGACGAGCCCGCACACAGTCGTTTACAATCTGCTTCGGTTATTGATTTTCGTGATGCAAGCCGTGAGTCTCAGCCGACGCCAGCTCAAGCTCGTCGGCAGTTACCGGCTTGGCTTTCCCAATTTGGCCAGGTTGCGGTTGCTGCGTGTGTGTCGTTTGTGGTGATTTTAGGTGTTCAACAATACGGTGGCCGTGATTCAGGAGTGAATCAAAACGACCAATTACCCGTACTGCAAACCATTCCGTTGGCTGGCAGCGCAGAGCCAGTGAGCTTAACGCGTGATTCAGTAGAGCGCCAAACCAGCGAAAGCCGCGTGCAAGAACAACGTCGCCGCGTAAACGCATTATTGCAAGACTACGAGCTGCAACTTCGCCTGAACAGTGAAAGTGCAAGCCCACATAACGATGTACTTGAATCGGTAGTTGAATGAATAAATTCCTGATCAGTGCACTGGCGCTGTTCAGTTTGAACTCTACATTAGCCTTTGCAGAAGACCAACCTGCAGAGGCTTTGTTGCTTCAAATGAACGAGGCCAGTCAGCATTTAAATTATGAGCTGTCTTACATTCTGATTAAGAAAAACAGCATCGATCCACTGCTGTATCGTCATGCAAGTCAAGGCGATCAGCAATTTGCGCATCTCGTTTATCTCAGCGGCCCGATCCGTGAAGTGATTCGCCGTGGCAATGAAGTGAGCTACATTGAACCTGGGGTAGAACCGTTCACCATTGAGTCAAGCACTATGGTTGCGCCGACGATTCCGATGCTAACCAGCAATGTCACCGAATTAGGCCGTTACTACGATTTCGTCAAAGTTGGCCGTGCACGTGAAGCGGGTACGGCTTGCCAAGTGGTGCGAGTGGTGCCGAAAGATGGCTTACGCTATTCCTATATTTTGTGGGTAGATGAAACCAGTAACTTGCCATTGCGAGCTGATTTAGTCGATCGCGACGGCGAGGTGCTTGAGCAATATCGCACTATCTCTTACGCCATTAGCGACAAATTAGCGCAGGCGATGCAAGGGCTAAATGACGTTGAGTTACCCGAGGTATTAACGTTACCGAAAGGCAACCTTACGGAAAGTTTTTGGCAAGTGAGTTGGAAACCTGAAGGCTTTGAACCCAAAGAGCTTAACCGTTATCGTATGGCGATTACTGAGCGTTTGGTAGAGAGCCAGATGTTCAGTGATGGGCTATTTAGTTTTTCTGTCTATATTTCCGATAGTGACAACCATTCGCTGAAAGGCCAACTGGTTCGTCAAGGTCGCCGTACCCTGCATAGTGTGGTGAAAGGAAACAATGAAATCTCAGTGGTCGGTGATATTCCACCGGCAACGGCGCAGCGTATTGCTCAATCGGTGACGTTTGTCCAGCCTGCGGCGCCCTCAACAGAGGCAACCAAACCATGATGACGGCGTTAGCAACAGTCACCGCTGTTCAACCTGATGCTAAAGGGTTTCACGTTGAACTCAGTTGTCAGCAGCAGACCAGTTGCAGCAGTTGTTCGTCCTCCAAAAGCTGTGGTACTGGGATCGTATCGAAAGCGATTGGTAACAAAGCGCTGTTATGGCAACTCGATACGAAAAAACCAGTGAAGCAAGGCCAGACGGTTGAAATCGGTTTCCCCGAAAAAAGCTTGCTTCAATCGGCAGCCTTAGTGTATTTGGTGCCGCTTTTTATGATGATGTTCGGCGCTTGGCTGGGTGAGAGCTTCTTGGCCCCTTGGCTCGGTTTAGGTGAGGGCATCGTGATCATCACGGCCGCTGTTTTTATCGCGCTGGGGATCGGAATTGCCAAACGTTGCTCTGTGGTTCTTGAAAAACGATCGCAGCAAGAGGTGGTTTTGGTCCGAGTCCTTGGTGAACCTATCGCCTAATTTATGATGCGAACCCTACCGAAATTGGGTAGAATCGGCCAACTTTATGGAAACGCCGCTTGATGTGGCTTTCTTATGTCCCTTTTTTCAAGAGTTTAGTCATCCCAAATCTATGAAGCACATTCGTAACTTTTCGATTATCGCCCACATCGACCATGGTAAGTCGACCCTATCTGACCGTTTGATCCAAGTTTGTGGTGGATTAAGTGATCGTGAAATGGAATCTCAAGTTCTAGACTCTATGGACCTTGAGCGTGAGCGTGGCATCACCATCAAAGCACAGAGTGTGACGCTCGATTACAAAGCAAACGATGGCGAGACATACCAGCTCAACTTTATCGATACTCCTGGACACGTTGACTTTTCTTATGAAGTTTCCCGTTCTTTAGCCGCCTGTGAAGGTGCTCTATTGGTGGTGGATGCTGGTCAAGGCGTTGAAGCGCAAACATTAGCTAACTGTTATACCGCCATTGAAATGGACCTTGAAGTTGTCCCAATCCTAAATAAGATTGATTTGCCAGCCGCAGAGCCTGAACGCGTAGCGGAAGAAATTGAAGATATCGTCGGCATCGATGCTATTGATGCAGTGCGCTGCTCTGCGAAAACAGGCCTTGGCGTGGATGAAGTGCTAGAAAAAATCGTTTCTGGTATTCCGGCTCCTGAGGGCGATCCTGCTGCGCCGCTGCAAGCGTTAATCATCGATTCTTGGTTTGATAACTACTTAGGTGTTGTCTCTTTAGTGCGAGTGAAAAATGGTGCGCTGAAGAAAAATGACAAGATTAAAGTGATGAGCACAGGCCAAACTTGGGGTATTGACCGTTTAGGTATTTTTACGCCAAAACAAGTCGACAAAACCATGTTGAACACTGGTGAAGTGGGCTGGGTGGTTTGTGGTATTAAAGACATCCTCGGCGCTCCTGTAGGTGATACTCTGACCAGCGCGAAAGATCCGTGTGAAAAAGCATTGCCAGGCTTTAAAAAAGTGAAACCGCAGGTGTATGCAGGGCTTTTCCCTGTCTCTTCTGATGATTACGAAAACTTTCGTGATGCGTTAGGTAAACTGAGCCTAAACGATGCCTCGTTATTCTATGAGCCAGAAAGTTCGGCCGCCCTTGGTTTTGGTTTCCGTTGTGGTTTCTTGGGTATGCTCCACATGGAGATTATTCAAGAGCGTTTAGAGCGCGAATACGATCTTGACCTTATCACCACTGCGCCAACGGTAGTCTATGAAGTGAAGAAGACCGATGGCACGATGCTTTATGTTGATAGCCCTGCTAAATTGCCTGCGGTGAACGACATTGAAGAGATTCGTGAACCGATTGCGCGTTGTAACATTTTGACCCCTTCTGAATATTTGGGTAACGTCATTATGTTGTGCGTTGAAAAGCGTGGCGTGCAGGTTGATATGGTCTATCACGGTAACCAAGTAGCCTTGACTTATGATGTGCCGATGGCCGAAGTGGTGCTTGATTTCTTTGACCGCTTGAAGTCAACTTCTCGTGGTTATGCATCACTTGATTATGGTTTCCAACGCTTTGAAGCTTCAAGCATGGTCCGTGTGGATATCTTGCTAAATGGTGACAAAGTGGATGCGCTAGCCATCATCACTCACAAAGACAATTCGCAAACGCGTGGTCGTCAAGTGGTTGAGAAAATGAAAGAGTTTATCCCTCGCCAAATGTTTGATATCGCGATTCAAGCGGCGATCGGTAACCATATTATTGCTCGTTCAACCGTGAAGCAGCTGCGTAAAAACGTACTGGCGAAATGTTACGGTGGTGATATTAGCCGTAAGAAAAAACTGCTTAAGAAGCAGAAAGAAGGTAAGAAGCGCATGAAGCAAATTGGTAATGTTGAGTTGCCACAAGAAGCCTTCCTTGCCATTTTGCACGTAGGTAAAGATTAAGCATTGCTTTGGCTTTCTTATGCATGCAGCAGTCACCATTTAAGTGAAAGAGTTTCGGCTCTTTCACTTTCGTATTTTTAGATAAGGGAACTCCATGGCGAATACATTTTCACTCATCTTGGTGATCGTCACATTAGTGACTGGCATAGTTTGGGTGCTGGAGAGGTTGGTGTGGGCGAAAAAACGTCAACAGAAGATGGCCGCTATTGAAGCGCAAACCAACGGCTTGGATGACAAACTCAGCGCCAAAATTTCCGCGCAACCTTGGTGGATTGAAAACAGTGTTTCCATCTTCCCTGTGATTGCTTTTGTGCTGGTGCTACGTTCTTTTGTGTACGAACCTTTTCAGATTCCATCTGGCTCAATGATGCCAACGTTGCTGGTGGGCGACTTCATCTTAGTTGAGAAATACGCTTACGGTTTGAAAGACCCAGTATGGCGTACTCAACTGGTCGAAACTGGTAAACCAGAGCGTGGTGATGTCGTGGTCTTTAAATACCCGCCGCAACCAAGCATTGACTACATCAAGCGCGTGGTCGGCATGCCGGGCGATACAGTTCGTTATAGCAGCAACAAAGAGATTTGTATTCAAGCTCAAGGTTCAACAGAATGTAAACAGGTCAAACTGTCCAATGTTGAAGAGAGTGAGTTCAACCAAAATGGCATCCCTTTAATTCAAGTGAATGAAAAGTTAGGTCAGGTTGAACACCAGATTTTGATCAATCCATTACGTCGTGATCGTGTTGATGCTTATCAGCCACGCCATGGCGTTAATGAATGGGTTGTTCCTCAAGGTCAGTATTTTGTGATGGGTGATAACCGTGACAACAGTGCTGATAGCCGTTACTGGGGCTTTGTTCCAGAAGCAAACTTAGTCGGTAAAGCGGTCGGTATTTGGATAAGTTTTGAATTTGAACGTGGTGCCGATAGCGTTTTACCTTCGTGGATCCCAACTGGTGTGCGTTTTAACCGCATTGGTGGCATTAACTAGGCTAGCTTTGGCTAGCCATCACTACATCGAGAGAGCATGAATTCTCCAATTAGTAAATTAGAAACTAAACTCGGTTATTCATTTAATGATCCCGAGTTTATTTCCTTAGCACTGACACATCGCAGTGCAAATGGTAAGCACAATGAACGTCTTGAGTTTCTGGGCGATTCAATTTTAAGTTTTGTCATCGCTGATGAGCTGTACCACCGTTTCCCTAAAATTAACGAAGGGGATATGAGTCGTATGCGCGCTACGCTTGTGCGTGGTCACACATTGGCTGAACTGGGCAGAGAATTTTGCCTAGGAGATTACTTAAAATTAGGTCCAGGTGAGTTGAAAAGTGGTGGTTTCCGCCGTGATTCAATCCTTGCTGATGCCGTAGAAGCCATCATTGGTGCGATTTATTTAGACAGCGATACCGAAGTAGTACGACGTATTATTTTGAGCTGGTATCAAGAGCGCCTTGACGCCATTGAGCCGGGCGTATCGCAAAAAGACCCAAAAACTCGCCTACAAGAGTTTCTGCAAGGTAGAAGAAAGCAACTGCCTATCTACACAGTGACTAATATTAAAGGTGAAGCACACAACCAAGAATTTACGGTATCGTGTGATGTAGCAGGAATGGGAACGCCTGTAATTGGTAAAGGCACCAGTCGTCGTAAAGCTGAACAATCGGCGGCTGAAATTGCACTAGAGCAACTGACAAATGGCTGATAACGAATTTGATTTGGATGCGTACTTCGCATCAAACACCAACAGCAATGAAGCAACTCCGGAAAGTGGTGAGCAGCACTGTGGTTTTATCGCCATTGTGGGTCGCCCCAATGTCGGGAAATCAACCCTGCTGAATAACTTACTGGGACAAAAGATATCCATCACATCGCGCAAGCCTCAAACCACTCGTCACCGCATTATGGGTGTCGATACAGAGGGGCCATACCAAGCGATTTACGTTGATACTCCGGGGTTACACATCGAAGAAAAACGTGCGATTAACCGCTTGATGAACCGTGCGGCAAGTAGTTCACTCAGTGATGTTAACTTAGTGCTGTTTTTAGTCGATGGCACTCAGTGGACCGCCGATGATGAAATGGTGCTCAACAAGTTACGCAATGCTAATTTCCCTGTAGTGTTGTGTGTCAATAAAGTCGATAACGTGAAAGATCGTAACGATGTAATGATGCATATGCTAGAGCTATCGAAGAAGATGGAATTTGTTGATGTCGTGCCGATTGCGGCAAAACATGGCAAAAACGTCGATGTATTGCGCAAACATGTGCGTGAGCATTTACCTCAAGCCACGCATCACTTCCCTGAAGAGTATGTGACTGATCGTTCACAGCGCTTCATGGCTTCCGAGATTGTGCGTGAAAAACTGATGCGCTTTACTGGTGAAGAGCTGCCGTATTCAGTAACCGTTGAAATTGAACGTTTTGACTATAACCCTGAAACCGATGGTTTTCATATTAACGCGTTGATCCTCGTTGAACGCAGCGGTCAGAAAAAAATGGTGATCGGCAAAGGTGGTGAAAAAATCAAAACCATCGGTCGTGAAGCGCGTTTAGATATGGAAGAGCTGTTTGGTCGCAAGGTTTACCTAGAAACTTGGGTGAAAGTGAAATCCGGGTGGGCAGATGATGAACGTGCCCTTCGTAGCCTTGGTTATATTGACGATCTATAACCTCTATTCGAGGTGGGTGAGAACATCGCTCACCTTTGAGTGCTGATATGTCAGACGGTTTACAGCGCTGTTTTGTCCTTCATCGACGTCCTTATAGCGAGTCGAGCCTAATCCTTGATGTGTTTAGTGAGGAGTATGGCCGCGTCACCTTAATGTCCAAAGGCGCACGCAGTAAACGATCGAACTTAAAAGGTGCACTGCAACCTTTTACCCCCTTATTGCTCAAATGGTCAGGCAACGGTTCAATGAAAACCTTGCGCCAAGCTGAACCGATTAGCCTTGGCTTACCGCTCAGTGGTATTCATCTCTATTCTGCCATGTATGTCAATGAGCTGATTGACCGCGTGCTTGCGCAAGAAGTGCCTTGCCCGGGTCTGTTCCATGATTATCTGCATGCACTCACCGAGTTGGCTCAGTGTGAAAATCCAGAACCAGCATTGCGCCGTTTTGAACTCGCGTTGCTAGCTTCAATGGGTTATGGCGTTGATTTCTTGCATTGCGCCGGAACGGGAGAAGCCATCGATCCTCGCATGACTTATCGCTATCGCGAGCAAAAAGGTTTTATCGCTTCTGTTAGGCGCGATAACCTCACGTTTATGGGCGATGAGTTGATTGCCATTAGTGAGCGGCGCTTTGTCAGTAAAGAGCAGCTTCAAGCGGCAAAACGCTTTACACGCATAGCGTTAAAGCCGTATCTTGGCGGCAAACCTTTAAAAAGCAGGGAGCTTTTCCTGCCCATGTCTAGTTTTTCCAGAGTACGGAGTATAGGAAAATGAGCGCAATTTACTTAGGCGTTAATATCGATCACATCGCCACGTTACGAAATGCCCGCGGTACTAAATACCCAGATCCCGTGCATGCTGCTGAAATGGCAGAGCGTGCCGGAGCCGATGGCATTACCATTCACCTACGTGAAGACCGACGCCATATCAAGGATCGCGATGTGCGTATTTTGCGCGAGACGTTGCAAACTCGAATGAACCTCGAGATGGCCGTTACCGACGAAATGATTGATATTGCTCTGCAAACCCAGCCTGAATTTGTGTGTTTAGTGCCTGAAAAGCGTGAAGAACTAACGACGGAAGGTGGGCTGGACGTATTAGGACAGCTTGACAAAGTGAAAGCGGCAACCGAAAAACTGACCGCTGCAGGCATCAAAGTCTCTCTGTTTATTGATGCTGATCGTGAGCAGATTAACGCGGCTAAAACTTGCGGTGCACCGTTTATTGAATTGCATACTGGTCATTACGCCGATGCAACAACCGAAGCGGATCAGCAAGATGAGTTAAAGAAAATTGCGGCGGCTGCGAGCTATGCGAGTGATTTGGGTATTACGGTGAACGCTGGTCACGGTTTGACTTACCACAACGTAGCTGCCATTGCTGCACTGCCTGAAATTTACGAACTCAATATTGGCCACTCGATTATCGGGCGCGCCGTATTTGATGGTTTGGAAAAATCGGTCGCCGATATGAAAGCCATCATGCAAGCGGCTCGCAAATAAGGTCTACCGATGGCGATTATCGGCTTAGGGACTGATATTGCGGAAATTGAACGCATAGAAAAAGCATTGTCACGCAGTGGCGATGCTTTTGCCGAGCGGGTGCTAACCCAAGATGAATTGGCGGTGTTCTATTCGCTCAAGAAAAAAGGGCGCTATTTAGCGAAACGTTTTGCCGCTAAAGAAGCGGCATCTAAAGCGCTTGGTACGGGTATTGCGCATGGCGTTAGCTTTCAGGATTTTACCGTCACCAACGACGCCAACGGAAAACCCGTGCTAATATTATCAGGTAAGGCTAAGCAGTTGGCTGCCACAGCCAGTGTGAATCACATTCACCTAACTATTTCTGATGAGCGTCATTATGCGGTGGCGACGGTGATTTTAGAGTCTTAATCTGTCAATCTTCTCTGCTTGCTGACAAGCAAATACTGCTGAGCGGCAAGCCCCTTTTTTCATTCGGTTAAATTGTCTCTTGGGTTAAATTGCTCATTCGCTTAAATACGGTTTAGCGGTAGCGACCACTTTGTCCATCTCATCTTGTAATTCAAATAACTCCGGTTCGACATCGCTGATGGATTTGCCCGATCGCAATGCCTGTTCGAGCGCTGCGCACACTTTTTTCAAGCGGGGTACGCCACTGTATGAGCAACTGCCGTGCAGTTTATGAATATGGTGCAGTAGATCTTGGGTAGGGTATTCATCATCTTCCAACGCCATGCTGACGACTTGGCTCACCTGTGGAATCGAATCAACTAGCATCTGTAGCAGCTCTTTGGCCAAATCTTCCTTGTTGGCTGATTGTTTGAGTGCATTTTGCCAGTCAATGATAATGGTGTGATTAGGCTGCTCAGCTTCCTGTGACGGCGATGGTATAACTTGTTCTGTGAGTTGCAATTTCTCCAACTGTTTACGGTTGGCGTAGGGGTTCCAGTGTGCTAACACTTGCTGCAAGATGTGCTCTTCAATCGGCTTAGTGAGGTAATCATCCATTCCTTCTTTCAGCAGACGATCGCGCTCTCCGATCATTGCATGAGCCGTTACCGCAATCACGGGCGTTTGGTGATTGAGTACTGTTTTCTTAATTTCCTGGCAAGCAGTGACCCCATCCATCTGTGGCATTTGGATGTCCATCAAAATCATATCAAATTTCTGGCGGCTTGCTTGTTCGACCGCTTCTTGGCCATTCGTACAAGCGATGACGGTTTCAACACGTTCTTGCAGCAGGGCCATGATCAGTTTGAGGTTGGCAGGGTTATCATCCACCGCCATTACTTTCAGGGGCAGTGTATCGAGTGTGATCGGTAGATCTTGAATGGCAGGCTGTACCGGTTGGTGCGCGATTAACAGTTGCAGCAATTTTTTACGCGACAGTGGCTTGGTAATGCACTGCACTGGATGATGCAGCATTAAATAATCGGATAGTGCGAGCTCGGTACTTGGTGTACCGATAATCACGTTGTCGGCAAGCTGAATAGCCTTTGTGACCCACTGCTCAACCAAATTCAAATCAGTCTCTCTACTTGGGGCTAAATTGAGTAATACATAATCGAAGCGATCCGTTTCTTCTGGCATCACCGCTCGATATGTGACGCTCAACCCTGCCTGCACCAACATTTGCTGAATGATGGAGGCGGCTTGCATATTGGGTTCAACGAGCAACAGCTGTTTATTGCTCAAAATATGTGGGTCAAGCCAGTCGCTCATCGGCATTTCAGTGGTATTGAGACGCAGCGTAAACCAGAAGGTGGAACCTTGGTGAAGACGGCTGGTGAGGCTAATTTCACCGCCCATGTGGCTGACCAATTTCTGAGTAATAACCAAACCAAGTCCAGTGCCGCCGTAGCGACGAGAAATACTGGCATCGGCTTGGCTAAAGGCTTGGAACAGCTGTGCTTGTTGGCGCTCTGAAATACCAATGCCGGTGTCGCGCACCATAAATTGCAGCTCAACCACATTGTCGCGTTGTGAGCGCAATTCAACACTGATGTCGATGTTGCCACGTTCGGTGAACTTAATCGAGTTACCGACAAGGTTGGTCAACACTTGTTGGATACGAAGTGGGTCACCTACCAAGCCTGCTGGGATTTTTTGATCCACTTTAAGAGTAATTTCCAATCCTTTTTCATGAGCACTGGTCGCTTGGAGGTTAACCACTTCTTCCAAACTTTCTTGAAACTCGAACGGAATATTTTCCAGCGCTAACTTACCGGCTTCTAGCTTGGAGAAATCCAAAATGTCATTGATGATGTTCAATAAGTTATTGGCCGATTTTTCAATGGTTTGTAAGTAATCTGCTTGGCTATTCGTCAACTGGGTTTTGAGCATTTGGCGGGTGAAGCCAATGACACCGTTAAGCGGCGTACGCAACTCATGGGACATGTTGGCCAGAAATTCTGATTTTATGCGCGCGGCTTCTTGGGCGCGTTTTTTGGCAATGTCCAATTCAACGTTTTGGATTTCCAACTGCTCTAAGGTTTCTCGCAAATCCGAGGTGGCTTGGTCGATACTGTGCTGCATTTCGACGTGATATTCCGATAGCGATACCGCCATCGCGTTGATCCCTTTTTTGAGCGAATCTAACTCACCGTGCATTTTGCCTTCGATCCGCACATCAAGGTGGCCGCGACGAATTCTATCCACCATGTTTTTCATGTGTGAGATAGGGCGAGTCACATCGTGCAGGAGTCGGAATGCGAACATCCCTGATAAACCGAGCCCAAGCGCAAGCACTAAAAAGGCGGAAAAGACCTCTTGATACTGTTGTAAACGCAATGAAGAGAGATCCAACTCTATCGCGATATAGCCGAGCGCAGGCGTTGATGTATTGGCATTTATGCCTTCGGTTAGACGGTTTTCAGCCAAAATTGGCGTGCGCAGTATTAAAGTGTTCTCGGTGAGATTTGAGCTGCTTAAAATCGGAATGGGCTTATCTTTTGGATAAGTTAAGCTTTCAAAGTTAGGGTGAAAATTCGAGGTGACAAACAGTTCGTGGTTGGCGTCAAACACCGCAATACTGCGGACAAATTTAGAGTTCTTTCGATGCGCGTAGCTGATAATGCGGCGTACCGACTCACGGCTTTGGTTTTTTAAGGCGTCTTCACTAGCAATGGCCAAGGGCTCGATGATGCTTGCCCCCGCATTGATCACCTGTTTTTCCAGATCATGGTAGCGATTGAATGAGAAAAAAGCACTGAGCAACAAGCCGATAATTAAGGTTGGAGCTAAGGTTAAAGTAATAACGCGCGCGCGTAAGCCATATCTGGTCATTATTGTCTAAACATCGTGGTGTGGATATGGGAAAATAGACCGCAATTTGATGAGCAAGCCTGTACGAAAATCGTTTAATTGACGGCTAGCTTAATCAAGTCGAGTAAGTTCGACAATCATCCCCGCACTAAATAGTGACGCTAGGGCAAAAAACATCGATTTAATTTTACTTAGGCACAGAGCATGGCACGTTTTTTCCAACCGAAAAAGAAAGCGCAATTAGAAACAAAACATCAAACGGTATTGATTGAACGTCTTGATCATCAAGGTTCTGGTATCGCTTATCAACACAATAAACTGCTTTTTGTTGATGGCGCGCTGCCCGGTGAGCAAGTGCTGATGCAGCTAACTGAAAGCAAAAGTAAATACTCTCGCGGTCAGTTGATTAAAGTCTTAACGGCCAGTGAACAACGCGTGACGCCATTTTGTCGCCATTACGGTCAATGTGGTGGTTGCGATCTGCAGCATTTAGAGCACAGTGCGCAGGTGGCGCACAAAGAGCAAACACTCTCGCAATTGATGAGTAAATTCGCCGGACAAACGTTGGCATTGAGCCCCGCAATAAGTTGCGCCGATAAAGGATATCGCCGCCGCGCCCGCATCAGCGTGTTGTGGGATAAAAAGCAGCAACAGCTGCAATTTGGTTTTCGCAAAAAGCAGAGCAAGCAAATCGTTAACGTGACGGACTGCCCAGTGCTAGAACCACAACTCAACACGCTACTTACACCTATCCAAGCGCTGTTAACGCAATTTAAATCTCAGCAAGCGATTGGCCATGTTGAATTGGTGCTGGGTGATCAAGGCGCGGTGATGGTGTTGCGCCATCTTCAGCCGCTGCCAAGTGAAGATCACGCGGCGCTGCTGGCGTTTGCTCAGCAGCATCATCTCACTTTGTATGTGATGCCAGAAAGCGATCAGCTCGAACGTCTTCACGGAGAGATGGCAAGCTACCGTGAAACCGGATCAGTTATCGAATTTTTGCCCTCCAACTTTATTCAAGTCAATCGCCAAATAAACCAAAAAATGGTGGCTCAAGCATTGGAATGGTTAGCCTTGACTGAGGATGACCGAGTGTTGGACCTATTTTGTGGCGTAGGGAACTTTAGTTTGCCGATGGCCCAATACGCTCAATCGGTAGTGGGCATTGAAGGTGTGGATGAGATGGTTGAGCAAGCGACACAAAACGCGCAGCGCAATCAAATCGACAATATCACGTTCTACCAAGCAAATTTGGAACAAGATATGTCAACGCAAGCGTGGGCAAAGCAAAAATTTGCTAAAGTACTACTCGACCCAGCGCGAGCCGGGGCGGCAGGCATTGTCGACCAATTGGCTAAGCTCGGCGCTCAGCGCGTGGTATACGTTTCTTGTAACCCGGCAACACTGGCAAGAGACAGTCAAAGTTTACTCAGCCAAGGTTATAAGTTGGTAAAACTTGGCATGTTGGATATGTTTCCACACACCAGTCATTTAGAATCGATGGCGCTATTTGTAAAAAGTCGGTAGACAGAGAACTAACTCAGTCGAAGTTAGTCGAATACCACAAACTATAAAACTAGGACGAATCAGATGGTTGCGGTACGAAGCGCACACTTGAATCCAGACGAACAGTTTGAGCTAGATAAATGGATTGCGAGTTTACATCAAGATAAAAGCACAGCTTCTAAACTGACGGACGTATATCGTCAGTGTGAAACGTTATTAGAAGGTCATGCCAAAGGACCGCTACTGCTGTGGCGCGGCCGTGAAATGATCGAAATCCTGATTACCTTATCGATGGATCGCGCCACTTTAGTCGCGGCTCAGCTCTTTCCTATCGTCAGTAGTGGGCTTTTTGACCGTGAAGTATTAGAAGAGACCTATGGTAAAGGCATAGTGAAGCTGATTGATGGTGTCGAAGAGATGGCGGCACTTGGTCAGTTAAACGTTACCTTGCAAGGCAGTGAAGCTTCAGAGCAAGTGGATAACGTTCGCCGCATGCTGCTTGCGATGGTAGATGATTTTCGTTGCGTGGTGATCAAATTAGCGGAGCGCATTTGTAATTTACGTGAAGTAAAAGATGAACCTGACGAAATTCGCCGTGTGGCGGCCAAAGAGTGCGCCAATATCTATGCCCCTTTAGCAAATCGCTTGGGCATTGGTCAGCTCAAATGGGAAATTGAAGATTACGCATTTCGCTACCAGCAGTCCGATACCTATAAACAAATTGCTAAGCAGCTTTCCGAGCGCCGCATCGTGCGTGAACAATATATTCACGATTTTGTCGAAGATCTGCGCGCCGAGATGAAGCTTTCTCATATCAATGCCGAAGTGAGTGGCCGTCCGAAACACATCTATAGCATCTGGCGCAAAATGCAGAAGAAAGGGTTGGCTTTCGATGAACTGTTTGATGTGCGTGCAGTTCGCATTATTGCTGATCAACTGCAAGACTGTTACGCCGCCTTGGGCGTTGTTCATACCAAATACAAACACCTGCCTAGCGAATTTGATGATTACGTTGCTAATCCGAAACCGAATGGCTATCAATCCATTCATACGGTGATTTTAGGGCCAGAAGGCAAAACCATCGAAATTCAAATTCGTACTAAGCAGATGCATGAAGAATCTGAACTTGGGGTTGCTGCGCACTGGAAATATAAAGAGGGCGCAACGGTTGCCCGCAGCGGTTACGATGAGAAAATTACTTGGTTGCGTAAGCTTCTTGACTGGCAAGAAGAGATGTCTGATTCGGGTGAGATGATCGACGAGCTGCGTAGCCAGGTGTTTGATGATCGCGTTTACGCCTTTACACCTCGTGGTGATGTGGTTGATTTACCCATGGGAGCCACGCCGCTCGATTTTGCCTACCATATTCACTCTGAAGTGGGGCATCGCTGCATCGGTGCCAAAGTCGCGGGTCGTATTGTTCCATTTACTCATAAATTATCTATGGGTGATCAAGTCGAAATCATCACTCAGAAAGAGCCGAATCCGTCGCGTGATTGGCTAAATCCAGCAACGGGGTTTGTTCATTCAGGCCGTGCGCGCGCCAAGATTAACGCTTGGTTCCGTAAACAAGGCCGCGAGAAAAACCTTGAAGCCGGACGAGAGATCCTCGAGTCAGAATTAGCTAAAATCGGCGCTACGCTAAAAGATGCCGATAAATACGCGCTCAAACGTTTTAACGTCAATACGCCTGACGAGCTGTACGTCGGCATTGGCAGTGGTGATTTGCGAATCAACCAAATCGTCAATCACATCAATGCTTTGGTGAATAAGCCGACCGCTGAGCAAGAAGATCAACAAGCACTGCAAAAATTGCAAGATGCGCAAACTCGTCCAGCTCAGCCACATCGAGCGCACAAAGATGCCGTTGTAGTGGAAGGGGTAGATAACCTCATGACACACCTAGCGCGCTGTTGCCAACCTATCCCGGGTGATGAGATCAAAGGTTACATTACTCAAGGGCGTGGTATTTCAGTCCATCGCAGTGACTGTGAACAGCTAGAAGAGCTGAGCCATCACGCACCTGAACGCATCATTGATACCGTTTGGGGGCGCGGGTTTGTTGGAACCTATATTTTGACTTTGCGCGTTGAAGCGATGGAGCGAGGTGGGTTACTCAAAGACATTACCACCCTGCTTGCGAATGAGAAAGTGAAAGTCATCAGCATGAAAAGTCGTAGTGACTACAAAAGACAGTTGATCATCATGGATTTTGATCTTGAAGTGAGCAACATCGAAGCGCTGTCACGAGTATCAATGCGAGTAGAGCAGATCAAAGATGTCATGTTGGTGAAACGCCTAGGCTAAATTTCATATCACAGTAACACTCTTATTGGCGTGAATCGCAATTAAATCGCGACGCAAGCGCCTTGGGTTTTCAAAGGCGAGTGGCAATGACTGCTCGCTTTTTTATTTTAAATATTGATGTAAGGAGCGGATAAATGAGCCACCCAATCGAACAACTGGAACAGATCATGGCACAGTTGCGTGACCCAAAAACAGGTTGTCCTTGGGATATCAAGCAAACTTTTGACACGGTTGTTCCTTACACAATCGAAGAGACCTATGAAGTGGTGGAAGCGATCCACAACCAAGATTGGCCTAATCTCAAAGAAGAATTAGGTGACTTGCTGTTTCAAGTTATTTTTTATAGTCAAATGGCGAAAGAGCAAGGGTTGTTTGATTTCTCGCAAGTTGTTGAAACGGTGAATGAAAAACTTACGCGCCGCCATCCTCATGTTTTTGCGGGTGCCAAGTTTGAGGATGAAGCGCAAATCAACGCCAATTGGGAAGCTGAAAAAGCCAAAGAAAAGGTACAAGCAGGAAAAAAAGATCAAAGTATTCTAGACTCAATACCACACGCTTTTCCGTCTCTTTTACGTGCTACAAAGATTCAAAAAAAGTGTGCCCAATATGGCTTTGATTGGGATTCTATCGGCCCAGTGGTTGATAAAGTCCAAGAAGAGATCGAAGAAGTCATGGAAGAGGCGTTGCAAATTAACCCTGATCCGGTTCGAGTAGAGGATGAAATGGGCGATCTATTATTTGCCACCGTTAACTTTGCTCGGCACTTAAAAATTGATCCAGAAGTGGCGTTAAATAAAGCAAATCGAAAGTTTTCACGTCGATTTAAAGGTATTGAAATGCTGGTGGCACGTCAGCACAAAACCTTGACCGATTTTTCTCTCGAAGAATTGGATGCGATGTGGAATGAAGTGAAGCGCTTGGAGTCGAAGTAATCCCCTGTGTTGGCAATCCACAATAAAACCCACCCATTGAGACAAATTTGACTCATTTGAGTGGTGTGATAAGCCATATCAAGCGGTGCTCTTTGATTTGAAGCAAAAAATAAAAAATGACAGTGTGATAGATTTCACGTTGTAGCGAATAAGGGCTTCTGGTATATTTTTATCCCGTCCAGAAGAAATCCATTTCCCTCATTCAACCAATTTCAGGTTAAACATGACGACAAATTACATTTTTGTTACTGGCGGGGTTGTATCCTCTCTAGGTAAAGGTATTGCGGCAGCATCTCTTGCGGCGATTTTAGAAGCTCGTGGTCTTAAAGTGACTATGATGAAGCTTGACCCTTACATCAACGTTGACCCAGGCACAATGAGCCCAACTCAACATGGTGAAGTGTTTGTCACGGAAGATGGCGCTGAAACTGACCTTGACCTTGGTCACTACGAACGTTTTATTCGTACCAAAATGACCAAGCGCAATAACTTTACTGCTGGTCGTGTTTATGCCGATGTATTGCGTAAAGAGCGCCGCGGTGACTACCTAGGTGCAACGATTCAGGTTATTCCACACATCACTAATGCGATTAAAGATCGCGTTATCGCAGGCTCTGAAGGTCACGATGTCGCTATCGTTGAAGTGGGCGGAACCGTTGGTGATATCGAGTCATTGCCATTTATGGAAGCGATTCGTCAGCTTGCGATTGAAGTGGGCCGTGAACACGCGATGTTTATGCACCTGACTTTAGTTCCTTACCTTGCCGCTGCTGGTGAAGTGAAAACCAAACCGACTCAACATTCAGTTAAAGAGCTGCTTTCTATCGGCATTCAGCCTGATATTTTGGTTTGTCGTAGCGATCGCGTTATCCCAGCGAACGAACGTAAGAAAATTGCTTTGTTCTGTAACGTGCCTGAAAAAGCCGTTATCTCGATGAAAGATGTTGATTCTATCTACAAGATCCCTCAACTGATCAAAGCTCAAGGTTTGGATGATATCGTTTGTAACCGTTTTGGTATTAAAGCACCGGAAGCGGATCTTTCTGAATGGGAACAAGTGATTTACGAAGAGGCTAACCCAACTGCTGAAGTGGTGATCGGGATGGTCGGTAAATACATTGAATTGCCTGATGCTTACAAATCGGTTAACGAAGCACTGAAACACGCAGGTTTGAAAAACCGTTTGAGCGTGAAAATCAAATACATCGATTCTCAAGACGTTGAAACCAAAGGTGCGGAAGTGCTGACTGGTTTGGACGCAATCCTCGTACCTGGCGGTTTTGGTGACCGCGGTATCGAAGGTAAAATTCTTGCTGCGCAATATGCCCGCGAAAATAAAGTACCTTACCTAGGGATTTGTTTAGGTATGCAAGTGGCGCTGATAGAATACGCGCGTAATGTTGCGGGTATGAAAGGTGCGCATTCAACAGAATTTAACAAAGAGACTCAATACCCTGTGGTAGGCTTGATCACCGAATGGGTAGATGACGAAGGTAACGTAGAAGAGCGTACTGAAAAGTCTGATCTTGGTGGTACTATGCGCCTTGGTTCACAGCTATGCCACTTAGAGAAAGGCACCAAAGCGTATGAGCTTTACGGTAGTGCAACCATTCATGAACGTCATCGTCACCGTTATGAAGTTAATAATAAACTTCGTCCGCAGATCGAAAAAGCTGGCTTGAAAGTATCAGGTCTGTCTGCTGATAAGAAGCTAGTTGAAGTGATTGAGAACCCTGCTCACCCATGGTTTGTAGCAGCTCAGTTCCACCCAGAATTCACGTCAACCCCTCGTGATGGTCACCCACTATTTGCAGGCTTTATTAAAGCGGCAGGTGAGTTCCAACGCGGTGAATCAGAGAAGTAACAAGGATACGGGCAGTTGCAATTGTTGTGCTGCTGCCCTTTATAGTTTTGACATTTAAATTCAACGAGAGGAAACATTAATGTCTAAGATCGTTAAAGTTCTAGGTCGCGAAATCATCGACTCACGTGGTAACCCAACAGTAGAAGCTGAAGTTCACCTAGAAGGCGGTTTCGTAGGTATGGCAGCTGCGCCATCTGGTGCATCTACTGGTTCTCGCGAAGCTCTTGAGCTACGTGACGGTGACAAATCACGTTTCCTAGGTAAAGGTGTTCTTAAAGCGATTGCAGCTGTAAACGGCCCAATTGCTGATGCTCTAGTTGGTAAAGATGCTAAAGATCAAGCAGCTATCGACCAAGTGATGATCGACCTTGATGGTACTGAAAACAAATCTAACTTCGGTGCGAACGCAATCCTAGCAGTTTCTCTAGCGAACGCAAAAGCGGCTGCGGCTGCGAAAGGCATGCCTCTATACGAGCACATTGCTGAGCTAAATGGTACTGCTGGCCAATTCTCTATGCCTCTACCAATGATGAACATCATCAACGGTGGCGAGCACGCAGATAACAACGTAGACATCCAAGAGTTCATGATCCAACCTGTTGGCGCAAAAACTCTTAAAGAAGCAGTACGTATGGGTGCAGAAGTATTCCATAACCTAGCTAAAGTTCTCAAGTCTAAAGGCTACAACACTGCTGTTGGTGACGAAGGTGGTTTCGCTCCTAACCTAAAATCTAACGCTGAAGCGCTAGAAGTTATCGCAGAAGCGGTTGCAGCGGCTGGCTACGTGCTAGGCAAAGACATCACTCTAGCGATGGACTGTGCAGCATCTGAATTCTTCGACAAAGACGCTGGCATCTACAACATGAAAGGTGAAGGCAAAACGTTCACTTCAGAAGAGTTCAACCACTACCTAGCGGGCCTTGTTGAGCAATTCCCAATCGTTTCTATCGAAGACGGTTTGGACGAGTCTGATTGGACTGGTTTCAAACACCAAACTGAACTTCTAGGCGACAAAATTCAGCTAGTGGGTGACGATCTATTCGTTACTAACACTAAGATCCTTAAAGAAGGTATTGAGAAAGGTATCGTTAACTCAATCCTTATCAAGTTCAACCAAATCGGTTCTCTAACTGAGACTCTAGCTGCAATTAAGATGGCTAAAGACGCAGGTTACACAGCGGTAATCTCTCACCGTTCTGGCGAAACTGAAGATGCAACTATCGCTGATCTAGCGGTAGGTACAGCTGCAGGTCAAATCAAAACGGGTTCTATGAGCCGTTCTGACCGTGTTGCTAAGTACAACCAACTAATCCGTATTGAAGAAGCGCTAGCTGGTCGTGCTCCTTTCAACGGTCTTAAAGAAGTGAAAGGCCAAGCTTAATCCCACGGGATACAGCTTAGCATCATTACTTTAAAGAACGCCCTGCAATGCAGGGCGTTTTGTTTTTTCTGCTATCTCAACTCGCATTTTGAATTGCGAGTTAAGAAGGGAAAGATTTACACCGCGCTAATCGCTGCGATCCGTCGTTTATCCAGCTCTTCTTTGATCGCTTTCCCTTGAAAACCATCACGGATCACCTGTTGTACATCGACACTCAGTGCGGCTTGATAGGCTTTGAGAAAAATATCGCGTTGCGGATAAGGGGTCTCTTCGCAACCTAATCGACCCGCATGATCGGCCTGACAACAAAGTAAAACGTCCAGCAAGCGCTCAGGCTTGCGCCATGCATCGAGTTTATCGAGTATTTTGAGTTTGGTGCTGGGTTTTAATTCTGCCGCTCGATGAATATTGGAATGCTGCTCGCAGACGAGTAGTGCCAACTCTTTACACTCATTTGGAATACGCACCCGCTCGCACAAGGCTTTAATGATATTAACTCCTGTGTGACAGTGCATTTTATGGCTGGGCCATTCGCTTTTAGGTGTGACTCCTTTACCTAAGTCATGCACTTGCGCTGCAAAACGAACCGCTATCGATGAAGAGAGCTTCGCCGCTTGCGCTGCAACCATTAAGGTGTGTACTCCGGTATCAATTTCAGGATGCCATTTTTCCGGTTGAGGAACACCAAACAGGCGATCCAGTTCGGGTAATACCACTTTAAGTGCACCGCATTCATATAAAACAGAAAGAAATATTTCTGGATGCTGAGTGGCCAGTGATTTCTGCCACTCTTGCCATACGCGCTCGGCGGTTAAGTGTTGCAACTCACCTGATTGCGTTATTTGTTTCATCAGTGCCATGGTTTCATCGGCAATGGTAAAATCTAAATGTGCGAATTTGGCCGCAAAACGAGCCACGCGAAGGACGCGTAGTGGATCTTCGATAAAGGCATCAGAAACATGGCGCAGTAGGCGATTGTGCAGATCGCGCTGGCCGCCATAGGGGTCAATAAGCTTACCAGCGTTATCTTGTGCAATGGCGTTAATGGTCAGATCGCGGCGGGCGAGATCCTCTTCCAAAGTCACATCGGGTGCGTAGTAGCAGGCAAAGCCTGTGTAGCCAGCGCCAGTTTTGCGCTCAGTGCGAGCAAGGGCATACTCTTGTTTCGTTTTCGGGTGAAGAAATACGGGAAAATCTTTTCCTACAGGAGTAAAACCAGTGGCCAGCATTTGCTCTGGGCTGCTGCCTACTACAACCCAATCTTTGTCATAGATATCAATATGGAGCAACTGATCGCGTACCGCGCCCCCAACTAAGTATACTTGCACCGGATTACCTTAAATATGCTGAAACGCCATTGGCGATTGATGTTAGTAATGGTACTTTTCATCACAGTGAAATGATAGAGACGAGAGAATGTATAAGGAATTTTTTGGATTTACCGAGCCGCCATTTTCAATTGTACCGAGCTCTCGTTACCTATTTTTGAGCCATCGTCATCGTGAAGCGATGCAACATTTACAAGCAGGGCTGGGTGATGGTGGTGGTTTTGCGCTATTAACTGGCGAAGTGGGGACTGGCAAAACAACCATCGCAAGAGCGATGCTTGCGGCACTCGATGATAGTACTCAGGCGGGGTTTATTTTAAATCCAACTTTTTCGAACATCGAGTTGCTTGAAGCGATTTGTGATGAGTTTGCGCTGTCTTACCCATCTTCAGGGAGTTTAAAGGCGCTTAGCCAAGTAATTTATCATCATTTACTGCATAACCACGCGCAAGGGAAACAGACGCTATTAGTGATAGATGAGGCGCAGCATCTGGCCGCCGATGTACTGGAACAGTTGCGACTACTGACTAACCTTGAAACGGAGAGCCGTAAGTTACTTAAGGTTTTACTGATTGGTCAGCCCGAGTTACAACAAAAATTGCAATTACCTCAGTTACGCCAACTTGCGCAACGTATTACCGGTCGTTATCACTTGCTGCCTCTCAATGTTCAAGAGACAGAGCAGTACATCCACTTTCGTTTAGCGTTAGCCGGCGGTCACAAGGATTGGTTTGATCAGAAAAGTATCAAATGGATAGCAGAACAGACCCACGGTATTCCGCGTTTAATTAACTTAGTGTGCGATGCGAGTTTCAAGTTAGCCTATCAGCAGGGCGTGAAAGCGCTCTCATTTGAATTAGTGCGTACCGCGGGTCAAGAGGTCATGAATTTTCAGTCTTCGGTCTATCAGTCGCCTCATGCTCGCCTCGTACCGTCTTCAATATCGTATCGCTCTCCTCTCATTGCGGGCTTAGTGTTAGCTGTGTTCATTGCGTGGTTTAGCCCGCCATGGATTGATCGCATGATGCGCTTTGCGTTGCCTTCCCCTGAATTACCTAAACCGATCACTCAAGTGGTGATCAGTGCTCAATTGGAACAAGATCTAGAACGCTCGAAGGCATTGGAAGCGGCCATTAGCGATCTTTATAAAGTGTGGGGTTACAGCGCATCTTTGGCCGATAGTTTTTGTGATGCTCAAGCACAAGGACGCTTTCAATGTCAGCGTATGCAGGGTGATTTCAACCAATTAAAGCAGTTAAATTTGCCAGTGGTGCTCACTTTAGCTGCGGAGCAAACACAAGCTTATGCGGTGCTGTACCAGATCAATGCTGAGCAGGTGCAATTGTTAATGGCAGGAAAGCATGTGCAAATTAACCAAAGTCAGCTCAATGACGTATGGACAGGAGAATATCACTACATTTGGCAGCACGATTTACTTCGAACGTTGAAACAGGGCATGCAAGGAGATGATGTTGAACTGCTTGACCAAAAATTGTCTCAGTTACTTGGAGAGCAAGCCACAGGGCATCAACAATTTGATGGTGAGGTAAAGCGCAAAGTAGCGTTTTTCCAGCGCTGGCAGAAAATGGACAGCGATGGTATTGCTGGGGCTCGCACTATAAGTCGGCTTGAGCTATTGACTCAACACAACGCACCTCGTCTTCTTATTACTAAGGAGCAAGGATAATGTCGCAAGTGCTTAAAGCATTAGAGCAATCAGAGCTGAGCCACCAGAGCAAAAGCTTGCCTCACTCTTCTCATGTAGCAGTGTTTAATCAATCCTTGCCATCTTCATGGTGCTCGAAATCATCACTTACCGCGTTGTTTGCTCCATCGCTGCTTTGTTGCGGTTATCTTGTTTATCATTCATACCAAGCTCAAATCGATGAGCTAGAACAATTGAAGTACAATGCGCCACAAGTTGTGCAACAAGAGGGGGCTTACCAAGTTCTGGAATACCCTGACTTTGGTGAGTTACAAACTAATACACCACGAGTGAAAACACTTACCGAGACAAGCTCTACGCCGCCATTTACTCCTTTACATGGTACTCAGTTGACGACTCGTGAGCCGCGAGATAAAAACGCAGATCAGGAGTTTGGCCTTAATGATCTCGACTTAAGTCAATTATCCCCGGAATTGGTACAACGAGTTGAGTTGGCGATTCAAGGCAAAGGTCAAGTCGTACTTATAGGAGACACATCAAAAGATCATCTTCTGCTCACAGAACATCTTGATACCTTTTCAGGTCGTATCCCAGCGCTGAATTTCCAGACTCACGTTTATTCAAGTCGCACAGATAAACGATGGGTAAAAATTAATGGCGTAGAGCGAAAGGTAGGCGATGATGTGGTGAATGGCGTGCAATTAGTCGAGATCAATCCGCAATCAACCTTGATACGTTTCGATGGTGAATTGATTGAAATCCCAGCTCTTTATGATTGGAAAGGATAAAAAAACGGCCACCTTTCTCTGGTGACCGTTTTTCAAGTGATAGATCCAGTCAGTTAGGGAGATTATGCCCAACCAGAAGGGTGTTTCTTACGGCGTGGGATAATGTGTGGCAAAATTAGTCCAAGTAACAGACCAATACCCGCTACGCCGCCCCCATAAGTAAAGTATTTAAGCAGTAGATCCTCTTTCTGAGTATCCAGCTTAGCGCGCAGTTCGCGAATTTCAGTTTGTGAATCAGTGAGCTGCTTACTGATATCACTGTAGTTTTGTTCTAACTCTGAAATTTGCTGATTGCGAGCCTCTAATGAATTGGCCAATCCGGCTTTTTCACTGTCTGCATTTTGCTTTGCATTGGCCAATTTACTTTTCACTTCGGCCAGCTCACTCTCCAATTTCGGCAAACGCATCGCCATGCTTTCTTGGCGAGTGACAAAACGGCTTTCAACCCAACCCGTGCGGCCTTTCTCATCGGCAATCTGGCTATAACCAGTATCGTTATTAACATCAAGCAGCTTTACTTTGTCTCCTGCATCGATGCTACCGAGAATGCGAAATTGGTTACTTGGACCTGAATGAATATAAGTAAAGAGTTTGTCCGCAATATAGCGGTCTTGCGCAAACGTTGGCGCAGCCAACATGGTCAGTAAAACCATGCAGATCAGTTTTTTCACGATAAGTCCTTTAGCTATCAAATGAGGTATTAAAATGCTTTCGACAAATATTAAGAAGTTTCGTTGATTGGTGCAACAAAGAAGGGAGGCTAAGCCTCCCTTTCTGTGCGTTTGAGTCAATTAATGACATTGCACTTACAATCTATTGACTTATTGTATTAGCCAAATATTGCTTGCAGGGCATAGAAGAAAATGACCGCAAGTAAAGCGCCTGCTGGCAAGGTGACAATCCATGAAGCAACGATATTACGCACCACACCTAGATTCAATGCCGCAATTCCACGAGCAAAACCAACCCCTAATACCGCACCAACAAGTGTTTGTGTGGTTGAGATTGGAAGGCCAGTACCTGATGCCAATACGACCGTTGACGCTGTTGCCAATTGAGCGGCAAAGCCACGGCTTGGCGTCAGTTCAGTGATACCCGTACCGACCGTCGCCATCACTTTGTGACCAAGGGTAGCTAGGCCAACCACAATACCAAAACCACCCAGTGGCAAAATCCACCAAGCAATTGAGCTTTTAGCACTAACAGCACCCAAGCTTTCAACAGTTGAAACCACCGCAGACAGAGGACCAATCGCGTTAGCTACATCATTTGAACCATGCGCAAAAGCCATTGCACACGCAGTGATCACCATCAATACGCTAAAGATGCTCTCAACACCGGAAAACCCATGGTCTTCTTCGCGGTTGGCAAATTTTCTCTTGATGTAGTAGTAACCACCGACCATAACAAGGCCTGATAACGCCGCAGAACATAACCATGCTTCACCGGTACTCAAGTGTAAGCCTATATGTTTAAGGCCTTTTTTGATGGTAACCAGTGCGATCACCATAGTGGTGATGAACATATAAATAGGAACAAAGCGTTTGGCATTCATCAGTGGATTTTCAGTATCGAAAATCAATCGTTGAGCACTGACGAAGATTAAGTAGGCGAACAAACCAGAAATGACTGGGGTGACAATCCAACTGCCTACGATGCCTTTTACTGAGGCCCAATCAACCGCTTCTGGGCCGACAGATATGCAGGCAAATCCGATAATGGCGCCGATGATAGAGTGAGTCGTTGATACAGGCCAACCCATGTATGAAGCCAGCAATAGCCATGTTCCGGCGGCGAGAAGCGCAGACATCATGCCATAAACAAGAACGTCGGGTTGGTGAGCGAAAAGTGCGGGTTCGATGACGCTGTTACGAATGGTTTCGGTTACTTCACCACCCGCTAAATATGCACCAGCGAATTCAAAAATCATCGCAATGATAATAGCTTGTTTTACGGTTAGCGCTTTTGAGCCTACTGAAGTTCCCATTGCATTAGCAACATCATTTGCACCAATACCAATCGCCATCATGAAGCCAAAAGCGGCTGCAACAAGAATCAGGACAGTGCCGTAGTTCGCAAGGATATCCATCGTAATACCTAGTCTTTTGATAACAAGCGGAGCATAACTGGACTCATTTTCTCGAAGCGAGTCAAAACCATCAGCGGAGAAAATAATCAACGCCTAAGCTGATGGATCAAGTTTTGCTCTTCGTTATTTGGTTAACTTACTGATTTAAGAGCGAGAAAGCATTAGTTCAAGACGAGCGCCAACGCGCTGAGCTTGATCGGCAATGCCGCCCACCCATTCTAGAATTTTGTACAAGAACATTACATCGATCGGATTCATTTTCGACTCAATAGCCATTAATTGTTGGCGGAGTCGGACCTGCATCGCATCGGTGTCATCTTCAATCACATCCAGTTGATTGATCATTTCCGCCACAAGTGTGACTTCACGACCTTTAAATCCTGTTTCCAATAACTCATCGAGCTCATTGATCACTTTTTGCGCTTGATTTGCTGCATCAAGGCAGCGTTTTACGTAGGCAATGAAGTTTTCTTGAAGAGGCTCTGGGATGATCAATTGACGACCGTAGACACGGCCTGCAATATCTTTTGCAAGGTTGGCCAGTTTATCTTGCTGAGTTAACAGCTCTAGCATGTCAGTACGATCGACAGGCATAAATAAACCGCGTGGTAGTTTAAGACGAATTTCACGCTTGAGTACGTCCGCTTCTTTCTCTAAATGAGAAATTTGGGCTCGAATTTCACCTGCTTTCTCCCAGTCACCCTTTGAACAAACTTCAAAGAAATTGACTAAGTGAGAGCAACATTCATTCACACACACAACGTGGCGCTGCAAAGGCTTTATAGGGGACTTTGCAAATAACCCCATAATTGTATTTACTGGCATGGTCGTTCAACCTAAAAAATATAACCTTAAAATAACATACACCATTCATGGCGAAATGTTGAGCGATGGCTATAAAGGCGCGCATGTTAACCCATTAAATCTCTCATTAAAACTGTTTTAGATCATCATTCCGGTGATATTTGTTACTTGCCCCACTGTGCATTAGGCCATATTCTTTCGCTATCTGCTTTGAAAGGGTTAGTTATGGAAACCGAGATAGAACTGAAGTTTTTTGTTTCACCAGAATTTTCGGAAATTTTGCGTTACAAGATCTCTGAAATCAAAGTACTTCAGCACAGTTGTCGAGCGTTAGGGAACACTTACTTCGATACACCTGACAACTGGTTGCGTCAACACGACACAGGGCTTCGTATTCGTCGCTTTGATGATGTGTATGTTCAAACTGTTAAAACGGCGGGTCGAGTCGTTGCAGGGTTGCACCAAAGACCAGAATACAATGCTGAGCACAACAGCAATGAACCGAACTTGACGCTTCATCCGGAAGATATCTGGCCACAAGGTAAAGATATTACGACCTTACAATCTGAACTTATGCCTCTATTTTCGACCAACTTCACACGCGAGCAGTGGTTGATTGGCATGGCCGATGGCAGCCAAGTTGAAGTGGCTTTCGATCAAGGCTTTGTCGTTGCAGGTGAAAAACAAGAACCTATCTGCGAAGTGGAGCTGGAGTTGAAATCGGGGCAAACGGATGCTTTGTTTACGTTAGCTCGCCAGTTTTGTGAGCACGGTGGTATGCGTCTGGGTAACTTGAGTAAAGCGGCGCGAGGCTATCGTCTTGCGTCTGGTTATCAAGGTGATGAAGTTCACGCCTTAACCTTGGTCAATACAGTCAGTACTGACAGCGTGGAAGAGTGTTTTATTCACTCGCTAGAGCATGCATTATCCCATTGGCATCACCATGAACAGATCTACACCGAGCGCGATTCAATTCCAGCGTTACATGAGATAAGCCACGCCACCAGTTTTTTACGCCAGATCTTGAGCATTTATGGCGGCATTGTGCCACGTCGCGCCAGCGCTATTTTACGTCAGGAATTAAAATGGTTGGAGCAAGAGTTATCGTGGTTAAAAACTCATGACTACCTAACCAATCTGCTTGAAGATAAAGGCCACGCACTGCGCAAACTGGACGCTCGTAAATTTATCATCGCCGAGTTAAAAGAGCAGCAAGAAGCACTACCTAATCGGGAAGAAAACTTAAAGCTGCTCAGTTCGGCGCGGTATACTGGGTTACTGCTTGATCTCAGTCGTTGGATTTTGAGCCGTGGATGGCAACCCTTCTTGGACGATAAAGCCAGAGAAAAAATGGCGCGTAACGTCGGTTCGTTTTCGGTGAAGCAGTTGGATCGCACATGGGCCGAGTTAATGGAAGCTTTTCCTCCTAAAGTTGAGCTAAGCCCTCAAGAGTATATTGATCAGCAGTATCGTTTAATGCGTAATCTCTACACTGGCATTGGTTTTGCGAGCCTTTATGATATTGAAGAACGAAAAAACTTCCGTCTCCCTTGGGCTGATTTACTGCAAGGAATAGATGATTTATTAATGCTCAAGCCGCTAGAGAATTTGATCGACAAGTTGCAAGAAGACGAACAAGAACAACTCAAGCGATGGCTGATTCGTCAACAAAACTCCATTGTTCATGCGATGGAGCAGACGCGACAAATTGGCATTGAAGTCGAGCCTTATTGGCGTAAAAGTCGCTAATCCACATGGCTCATAGTCAAAATGAAAAAGAGATACTGCGGTGTCTCTTTTTTATATCTCTGCTCATTTAGTTTCATTAATTGCAATTGATTTGTGGATGAGATCAAATCTCCAACAGGTTGCACAACGAAACGACTACAGTTCAAAAAGTCAGGGTCGATAGAAACCTAACAGGTATCATGATTGACAGGGATGAACAACAAGCCTGAGATCACAAATAATGCCATGAGTGAGTGGATCAGCAACAATAAACACATTGGATTTGTCTCATCTTTGATATCATCTTTTTTCATACGAAGCTCAAAATAAATAGCTTTTTTAGTTTTTGAGTTTGCTTACTTACCGAAATTTCAACATATAAGACATAGTGGAGAACTGACAATGGCAACAATGGCATTTAAGCCATGGGAACGTTTGATTACCGATATTCGTCTCGTTCCTAAAATGGTTATGCTGATGGTGTTTAGTACAGTATTGATCATCGCAAAGCAGCTTTGGGATGCTCGTACTTTTTACGAATCACTGCTTGCAGCAACTCAGAATACCGAAATCGCTCAGCAACACTATGATGCTTATTTGACTCAAGTAGTATGGCAAACGGCATTCATGATCATCGTTTTTGTTGTGCTTTTACTCGCCGCAGCCAAAGTCATGCTACGCCAAACACAATATTTAAGTGATTCAATTAAGTTGATGGCAAGTCGTGATCTTTCCACACCGATTAATATGGAATGTAAAGATGAGTACGGCGACGTTGCGCGAGAGCTTGAGAAAACCCGCCGTCAGTTGCAAGACGTCATTAAGATGCAAGTGGATGCCTCACAAGAGCTTTCGTCACTAACTGAAGTCATGACCATCAGCATGTCAGAAACCAAAGATTCGGCTCAAGAAGAGTTTAACGAAATTGACCAATTGGCCACCGCCATGAGTGAAATGACATCCACGGTGCAAACGGTCGCAGAGCATGCACAAAATGCATCAGCACTAACCGAGCAAGCGTCAGGTCAAGCAGAAACTGGTCAGCGTTTTGTCAAAGGCACCATCACTAAGATGAGTGAGCTATCGAAGGATATCGCGGCATCAGCGCAAGCCGTCAACCAAGTTGAAGAACGAGTGGTTGCGATTGGCAGTGTTGTTGGAACCATCCAAAGTATTTCCGAGCAAACCAACCTACTCGCGCTCAATGCTGCCATTGAAGCGGCTCGGGCTGGTGAAGCTGGGCGTGGTTTTGCGGTGGTGGCCGATGAAGTGCGTAACTTAGCGCAGCGCACCCAAAAAGCGACGATTGAGATCCAAGAGATGATTTCTCAATTACAAAATAGTGCCAATTCAGCCGTTGATTTAATGGAAAAAAGTGTAGTTGAAGCGGCTGAAGGAGTTGAGCTGGTTACGAATGCGGGCACTGAATTAGATGGTATTGTGAATCAAGTGCAACGGATCAATGACATGAATATCCAAATCGCAACGGCCGCTGGGCAGCAAACTAGCGTGGCTCAGGAAATGGACCAAAATCTAACCAATGTGAGGGAGCTCGTTGAAGCCTCAGTAACAGTAGTTGGTGAGTTGCTTGAAACATCAGAGATCATGCAAAGCAACGCTGAAGAGTTAGATCGGAAAATCACGATGTTCAAAGTCTAACTCTGTAGAAATTCGATCCTTCAATCAACGCCCACAATTCTTGTTGTTGGGCGTTTTTTATTGATATAAGTTTGCTATAAATAGCCTTCTAGCGACTGCATTGGTCTCAATTCACAAGGATGTCTCATGTTACTGCCTTCATCACTTCACGCTTTTGCGCACACCACCTATCAACATTTGCTAGAGCAACAACCGAGCATTGCACAGTGGTCCGAGCCATTGAAAAAACAGCTGTTGTATGTGGTCGGGATGAGCCAGTTTATCAATGAAGCATTATTGCGAGATGAATGGTTGTGTATGCAATTACCGGAAATGTTGGCGGGAGAGTCAAGGCTAGAGCATTACCGAGACGATCTCGCTATACAGCTAGAAGAGTGCAAAGATGAAATGTCAGGGCATCGTATTTTGCGTCAGTTTCGTAACCGGGAAATGGTGTACATCGCTTGGCGAGATTTTACCGCCAGTTGGACGTTAGAAGAGAGCCTTGCACATCTTTCAGCACTGGCGGAAGCACTCATTTTTGAGACTTACCAGTGGCAGTACGCTGTTTGCTGCTTCGAGTGGGGAACGCCAACTAACGACCAAGGTGAAGCACAACCTATGCTGATCATCGGTATGGGCAAATTAGGTGGCGGTGAGTTGAACTTCTCGTCGGATATCGACCTCATTTTTACTTATCCTGAAAACGGTGAAACACAAGGCGCTCGCCGCAGCATCGCGAATGCGCAATTTTTTACCCGTTTAGGCCAGCGAATCATTAAAGCGTTGGATCAACATACCTTTGACGGTTTTTGCTACCGAGTTGATATGCGTTTGCGTCCTTTTGGTGAAAGTGGCCCACTGGTGATGAGCTATGCGGCGCTCGAAGATTATTACCAAGAGCAAGGGCGTGATTGGGAGCGTTATGCGATGATCAAAGCTCGAGTAATGGGGCGGGAAATGTATCCGCAGTACCAAGAGTTGCGTCAAATGCTGCGACCATTTGTGTTCCGCCGCTACATCGATTTTAGCGCCATTCAATCTCTGCGCCGTATGAAATCGATGATCAGCAGCGAAGTGAGACGTCGAGGGCTGCATAACAACATCAAATTAGGCGCAGGCGGGATCCGCGAAATTGAATTCATCGCACAAGTATTTCAGTTAATTCGTGGTGGACGAGAACCCAGTTTACGTCAGCGTGGACTATTAGAAACACTGGTTGCAATAGAAGAACTTGCCCTGCTCAAACCGCAAGAAGTGGCCGATTTACGACAAGCTTATCTGTTTTTACGTCGCCTTGAAAACCTATTGCAAGCGATGGCCGACAAGCAGACGCAAACCTTGCCAGACAATGAACTGGATCAACTTCGCTTAGCCGTTGCAATGCAATGCACTGACTGGGTAACGCTGCTTCACGAAACGCATCAACACATGACCAAAGTACATCAAGTATTTGCAACTCTGATTGGCGATGATGAAGAAGAAGATGACCACTGCGTTGCTAAACATTTTCACGAGCTGTGGGATATGGCGCACAAGCCAGATGTGCTTGAAACGATTTTTCAACAAGAGCTTACCTGTGATGATCCTGTCGGCATGGCGCATGTATTGATCCAATTTAAAGAGGATTTGGCGAAAAAAACGCTGGGCCCACGCGGACGAGATGTATTAAACCGGTTGATGCCAAAACTGTTCCAAGCGATTTTCATTCACCCAGATGCGCAGTTTGGCTTACCTCGTGTGCTGCATTTGATGTACAAAATTGTGACTCGAACCACTTACCTTGAGCTGCTAGATGAACACCCTGCGGCATTGACGCAACTGGTGCGTTTATGCACCGCAAGCCCGATGATTTCGGAACAGCTTAGTCGTTACCCTATTTTACTCGATGAACTTATCGACCCGCAGCATCTCTATAATCCAATGGAGTTGTCCGCTTATAAAACTGAACTGCGTGATTTTCTTGCTCGTATTCCCGAAGAGGATATGGAGCAGCAAATGGAAGGATTACGCCAATTTAAGCAGATCTGCATTTTGCGTATTGCTGCTGCTGATATTGCCGGTGCTTTGCCTGTGATGAAAGTGAGCGATCACTTAACCTACCTTGCTGAAGCCATCGTTGAAGCTGTGATCAACCAAGCTTGGCAGCAAGTCAGTGCAAAATACGGCCAACCCACTCATTTAAAAGAGAGGGATGGTAAAGGGTTTGCAGTTGTTGGTTATGGCAAAGTGGGGGGCTGGGAGTTGGGCTACAATTCCGATCTTGATATCGTGTTTCTCCATGACTGCCCAGTGGATTGTTACACCGATGGCGCAAAAGAGATTGATGGCCGTCAGTTTTATTTGCGCTTAGCCCAGCGCGTGATCCACATTTTTGCTACTCGTACCGCTTCTGGTATTTTGTATGAAGTTGATACTCGTTTGCGCCCGTCTGGAGCGTCCGGTTTGTTAGTTAGCCCCGCTGAAGCGTTTGATGAATACCAGCGCAATGAAGCGTGGACGTGGGAACACCAAGCCTTAGTTCGAGCTCGAATGATTTATGGTGATGAGCCACTGCAACAGGCTTTCCATCGCACCCGCCATGAGATTTTGTCATTGGCAAGAGATGAAACCAAGCTCAAGCATGATGTAGTCGCGATGCGGATAAAAATGCGCGATCATTTGGGGGGAAAGAAAAGTGGCCGTTTTATGCTTAAACAAGATGCTGGTGGCATCACTGATATTGAGTTTTTAGCTCAATATCTAGTGCTGCGTTTTAGCCATGAAAAGCCAAAATTGACGTTTTGGTCAGACAACGTACGCATTTTTGAGTCACTACTGAACCAAGGTGTGATGGACAAAGAACAAGCGCAGGCTCTCACCGATGCCTATACTTCGATGCGCAATCAGATCCATCATCGAAACTTGCTTAACTTGGATGCGGATGTTGACGAAAGTAAGTTTGTTGACCTGCGAAAACGAGTCACAAACGCTTGGCAGCAGTGGCTAGGTTGAGTGTTTTAGAGACTCAATGAGCTGTGTTACACTCAGCGCAATAACAAAAATTGGAGATCCACAATGAAACCAATCCTACCTGACTACAATGATGCAGGTGTATTGATTATTGGCGATGTGATGCTTGATCGCTACTGGTATGGTCCAACCGGTCGCATCTCACCAGAAGCCCCCGTTCCTGTAGTAAAAGTAGAGAATAGCGAAGAACGTCCAGGCGGCGCGGCAAACGTTGCAATGAACATTGCTTCGCTGGGCGGTCATGCGCATATTGTTGGTTTAACTGGCGTGGATGAGCCAGCTAACGTTCTGACTGAAACGTTAACAGCGTTGAAAGTGAGTTGTGATTTTGTTGCTCTGCCAAATTATCCAACCATTACAAAATTACGCGTGCTAAGCCGAGGCCAGCAACTGATCCGTTTGGATTTCGAAGATAAGTTTGAGAACACCGATCCAGAACTGATTTTATCTCGCATGGAGCTGGCGTTACCGAAAGTAAAAGCGGTGATCTTGTCCGATTACGCCAAAGGCGCATTAGAGCATGTGCAGCAATTGATCCAAAAAGCACGTGCAGCCAACGTTCCCGTTTTTATCGATCCTAAAGGAGCCGATTTCGAACGTTATCGTGGCGCAACATTGCTCACACCTAACATGTCTGAATTTGAACAGGTCGTAGGCAAAGTAAAAACAGAGCAAGAGCTAGTAGAAAAAGGCTTTGCCTTGATTGAACAGTTTGATCTTGGCGCACTGTTGGTGACTCGCAGCGAACATGGCATGACACTGTTACAACGCAATCAGAAGCCATTCCATTTACCAACATTAGCCAAAGAAGTGTATGACGTAACGGGCGCGGGAGATACGGTGATTTCAGTGCTTGCAGCATCAGTTGCGGCAGGTAAACCACTTGATGAAGCGTGCGCATTGGCCAATGCGGCGGCGGGTGTTGTGGTTGGTAAACTGGGCACGTCAACCGTTTCAACCATTGAACTAGCGGAAGCGGTTCACGGTAGCAAAGATACTGATTATGGTGTCATCAGTGAACAAGCCTTAATTGATGCGGTAAAAGTAGCTCAAGCTCAGGGCGAAAAGGTGGTGATGACCAATGGTTGCTTTGATATTTTGCATGCAGGACATGTTTCTTATCTTAACCACGCAGCCAAATTGGGCGATCGCCTGATTGTTGCCGTTAACACGGATGAGTCGGTTAAGCGTTTAAAAGGCCCAGGTCGCCCAGTCAATACAACGGATCGCCGTATGGCGGTGCTGGCTGCATTGGGCGCTGTCGATTGGGTGGTTCCTTTTTCTGAAGATACGCCACAGCGTTTGATTGCGGCTGTACTACCTAACTTACTGGTGAAAGGTGGTGACTATAAACCTGAAGATATCGCCGGTGGTGAAGAAGTGATTGCTGCGGGTGGAGAAGTCAAAGTGTTGAACTTTGAAGATGGTTGCTCAACCACAGAAATTATTGAAGCAATTAAAGGCGGCAGAGGCTAACATCGCGTCGCGTCCTTTGGCATTTGTATAAAATGAGCCAACCACTACAAAAAAGCCGCTGAATTGTCAGCGGCTTTTACTTTTTAGCTGTCTGCTTTTAAGCCAGCGTTGATATCTAAAATATCTTGCTCGCTCAAGGTGCCTACTGCTTGACGCAATTGCAGTACGCTCAGCACATAGTCATAACGTGCGTTAGAGAGATTTTTATTCGCATCGTAGAGACGGCGCGTTGAATCAAGCACATCAACAATAGTCCGCGTACCGACATCAAACCCTGCTTCGGTCGCTTCCAGTGCTGATTTCGCTGAAATAACTGACTGCTCATAAGCACGTAAAGCGCCAATAGAGGCATTGATGTTGTTGTTAAATGCGCGTACATCTTTCACAACGCTGCGATACGTTTTTTCTAAATCTTGGCTTGCAGCAACGTACGCAAATTCAGCTTGTTTGGTTTGCGAAGTGGTTTTTCCACCAGTGTACAATGGCACCGCAAGGTTAATACCGACATTAAAATCGTTATAATCCCCTTTAGAGCCGCTGTTATTATTACTTTCATCGCCGTACTTGTAGCCGCCATCAAGAGTCAGTGAGGGTAAGTGCCCTGAACTTGCTAATGAAATATTATCTTTCGCGACATCTTGAGCAATACGAGCGGTCAGCAAAGAGAGATTTTTCTGTTGGGCTTCTTCAAGCAGAGCATCAATCGGCTGCGTTGTTTTGCTGGCTGAAAAACGATTAGTATCCAACACACTTAAATCAGAATGTTCTTGGCCGGTAATTTCACGCAAGGTTTCATAACTATTGGTGAGGCTATTTTTTGCCAAAACTTCATCAGCAAGCACGCCGTCGTATTGCGCTTGTGCGTCATGCACGTCAGTAATTGCAGAAAGGCCGACTTCAAAACGTTGTTTCGTTTGCTCTAATTGACGAGCCACTGCCGCTTTTTCTGCACGGACAAATGCCAAGTTATCTTTGGCGCGAAGCACTTCAAAATAGGCTTGTGCAACGCGTAAAATCAGACCTTGCTGGGTGGCCGCATAGGCAGAATCCGCTTTGCGTGCATTCTTTTCTGCCGTGTCTAAAGAAACCCAACTTGAACGTTGATAAAGCTGCTGAGAGAAACTGATGCCTGCTGTGAGCTTATCACTTTCGCGTGCATCAATATCGCTGCGGTTGATATTGTAACCAGCAGTCAGGTTGATTTGTGGTAACAGATCACCACGGCTAGATGTTACCGCTTCAAATGCAGCATCACGTTGAGCTGCAGAGCTCAGTAGCTGAGGATCATTTTCTTTGGCTTGATTATAGATTTCAGTAAGAGTATCCGCCCATACTGAAGAACTCAGGCTGCCTAATGCTGCGCTGATGAATAGTGGAAGCAGTTTTTTCATTGGTCCTATTCCCTGCCTTAATATGTAAGAAGGTTACTTTTAAGGAGTTTAACTTAAATTGGTGGTAATTCACTCGAAACTTTGCACTTTTTTACACATAACTGTCCATCTGTGCAATAAAAATCGATGCTCGTTTAAAAATAAATATAAAATTTATATAAAAAGTTGAGCAATATCCTTGGTGATGGATGAATTCCATGATTAAACTATGAGATTCACTGAGCGAGGTTTCAAATGCAGCAGTCTGACAAACAGTACAACATTTTTACGCCCCAAGATGTGGACGTCATTTCAAAAGAAACACTGTTCCAAGGTTTTTTCCGCATGGTGAAATACCGCTTTAAACACAAGTTGTTTGAAGGTGGATGGAGTGAGGAGATTGAAAGAGAAATGTTTGAAAGAGGTCATGCTGCGGCTATGCTTCCTTATGATCCTGCGCGTGATGAAGTCGTGATTATAGAGCAAATTCGAGTTGGAGCCCTAGAGCACGCCCATCCTTGGCAACTGGAGATTGTTGCTGGAGTCATCGACCCTAATGAAACGTCCGAGCAGGTTATTCGTCGAGAGGCGATGGAAGAGGCGGGAATTGAAGTGAACCGAATCGAAAAAATTAGCTCTTATTATCCATCATCTGGTGGATGCTCTGAATTACTCGATGTCTTTGTTGGTGAAATCGATGCAACGCAAGCTAAAGGCGTACATGGGCTTGACTATGAAGGTGAAGACATCAAAGTTCATGTCATGAGCCGTGAAGAGGCTTACCGCTTAGTGAAAAACGGCCAAATTGAGAATGGTGCCTCAATTATCGCTTTACAATGGTTAGAGCTAAACTATCAACAGTTACAATTGCAATGGCAGAATTAGCATTGAAAAAACCGTATCACGTTGATTTATCGGAATTAATGCGTGTGTACGAAACTAACTACGCGAAATTGAACGCTTTGTTACCAAGTCAGCCGAGCGTAGGTGACTTACGCTGTTATCAGGCTGCTCAAATGACCTATCAATTACAAGTGCTAGAGGTCACAAAGTACACAACTTTAGTGGAGATTTGTCAGAGTGATGACGTTTCAGTATTTCCATTACCGTCGATGTCTGTCAGGCTTTACCACGATGCACGTGTTTCCGAAGTGTGTGCAAGTGCGCGGATAAATCAGATCAAAGCTCGCTATGATTACCCGAATGAACAAATGATGCAAAAAGATGAGAAAGCGCAAATCAATCGCTTTTTAGGCGATTGGCTTACTTTTTGTTTAAAGCACGGGATTAGCCGAGCTCCAATTTAGTCTTCGTCATAGATGAAAATTAGTCATTCAATTTGGATTAATAAATTTTGAACGTGTCGCCAACTCTAGACAATTCAGACAGCATCAAGCTGCTACAAATTACCGATACGCATCTGTTTGCGCCGGATGATGGCAGCCTGTTGAGTGTTAATACGGTAGATAGCTTTCATGCTGTTGTGGCGGAGATTTGCGCACAACATGTTGAATTTGATGCAATTCTGGCTACGGGCGACATCTCGCAAGATCATAGTGCTGAGTCTTATCTTCGTTTCTCTCGTGGTATTTCTTCATTAGAAAAAACTTGTTTTTGGCTTCCCGGTAATCACGACTTTAAACCCAATATGGGCGCCGTATTCCCGTCAGAGCAGATTCAACAGTCGGAGCATGTATTACTCGGTGAACACTGGCAGATGGTGATGCTCGATTCTCAAGTTGTGGGCGTACCGCATGGACGGCTGAGCGATCAACAATTGGCTTTACTTGACGAAAAATTATCGACGCACCATCAGCGACACACCTTGATTGTGCTGCATCATCATCCTCTATTGGTGGGGAGCGCCTGGCTCGATCAACATAGCCTTAAAGACAGCGATGCTTTTTGGAATATCGTCACGCAACATCGCAATGTGAAAGCCGTCCTGTGTGGTCATGTTCATCAAAATATGGATAAACTCCATCACGGTGTCCGAGTGATGGCCACTCCCTCGACCTGTGTACAATTTAAGCCCAATTCAGATGATTTTGCTTTGGATCGTACTTCCCCAGGATGGCGTGAATTGACGCTATCTGCTGATGGTCAAATAGAAACTCAAGTCAAACGTTTAGCTAACGGCGCATTCCAACCGGATTTTAACGCTAATGGATACTGAGATGCCTACTCGTCAACCTATGCTGCTTTATATTCACGGCTTTAATAGCTCGCCGCTGTCGCACAAAGCACAAGTGATGGTGAAGTATTGCCAAATGCAGCGTCCTGATATCAAAGTGATGGTGCCTAAGTTACCCAGTTTTCCCGCGCAAGCTGCGGAATATCTACTTGATCTTATTCATCAACATCAAGATCAATATCGTATTGCGCTGGTGGGGAGTTCATTAGGCGGGTATTTGTCTATTTGGTTAAACCATTTGTTTGGTTTTCGTGCCGTGGTGATAAACCCAGCAATCAAACCGTATGAATTATTGGTCAATTTTTTAGGCGAACAAGTCAACCCCTACACGCAAGAGCACTATCGGCTAGAGGCGAAACATATTGAAGAGCTCAAAGCATTAGAGGTTAAAATTAATGACGTCACGTCATTTTGGTTGTTGCAACAAATGGGCGATGAAGTCTTAGATTACCGTCAAGCCGTCGCTAAATTGGCGGGAGCAAAACAGACGGTTGAATTTGGCGGCGATCATAGTTTTGTTAACTTTGAGCGATATCCGCGACAAATCATCGAATTCCTAGATCTCTGACCGATTCATTGAGGGGGGAGTCATAATTTTACCTGTAACTTACTTATCTCGCTTGACATAAGCAAGGCTCTTCCAGACTATGTTCTACCTATACTTTTGCAGTTTGTAATGCTGAAAAAATCAGCGTTGTTGTCGTTAATTAATCACAAGCACATCATTGATAAACTGCCGAAAAAGTAACGAATCATTTATCTATAAAAGCATTCCGTATTATGACTGAACAATATAATGCTGGGGCCATTGAAGTTCTTAATGGTTTAGAACCAGTACGTCGCCGACCTGGGATGTATACGGACACCGCGCGACCTAACCATTTAGGCCAAGAAGTTATCGATAACAGTGTCGATGAAGCGCTAGCCGGATATGCCTCCAAGGTACAAGTTATTCTCCACGCAGATCAATCACTTGAAGTGATCGATGATGGGCGTGGTATGCCTGTTGATATTCACCCTGAAGAGAAAATATCAGGCGTTGAGCTTATCTTCTGTAAATTGCATGCGGGTGGTAAGTTTTCAAACAAAAGCTACCAGTTCTCCGGTGGTTTACATGGGGTAGGTATTTCCGTAGTGAATGCCCTATCCAAGCGTGTGGAAGTGACCGTTCGCCGTGATGGGCAAATATATGAAATGGCGTTTGAGCACGGTAATAAAGTCGAGGAATTGACGGTAACTGGTACCTGTGGTCGTCGTAATAAAGGGACGAGTGTCCACTTTTGGCCCGATACCAGCTACTTTGATTCGCCTAACTTTTCAGTGACTCGCCTAATCAATAATTTGCGCGCTAAAGCGGTACTTTGCCCGGGGCTCGAGATCACCTTTAGTGATAAGGTTAACAATCTTGAGCACCGTTGGTACTACGAAGACGGCTTAAAAGATTATCTCGCAGAAGGCGTAAAGGGTTACACCTTATTGCCCGAAGAGCCATTTACGGGTGAGTTTGTCGCTGAAACTGAAGCGGCCAACTGGGCAGTGATTTGGCTACCTGAAGGTGGTGAGATGATCACTGAAAGCTATGTTAACTTAATCCCGACCGCACAAGGTGGTACGCACGTTAACGGCTTACGCCAAGGGTTGCTCGATGCGATGCGTGAATTCTGTGAATTCCGCAACCTGTTGCCGCGTGGCGTTAAGTTAACTGGTGAAGATGTCTTTGACCGCTGTTCTTATGTGTTGTCGGTTAAGATGCAAGACCCACAGTTTGCAGGGCAAACCAAAGAGCGCCTTTCTTCACGTCAAACCGCGGCTTTTGTTTCAGGTGTGATAAAAGACTCCTTTAGTTTATGGCTGAATGAAAAACCACAACTCGCTGAATTACTTGCCGAAGTGTGCATTGCCAATGCGCATCGCCGCATGCGAGCCAGCAAAAAAGTGGTACGGAAAAAAATCGCATCGGGCCCCGCGCTCCCCGGTAAATTGACCGACTGTTCAGTGCAAGACCTGAGCCGCACGGAAATCTTCTTTGTCGAAGGGGATTCAGCAGGTGGCAGTGCTAAGCAAGCGCGCGATCGCGAATTTCAGGCGGTTATGCCACTGCGTGGGAAAATTTTAAATACGTGGGAAGTGTCGGCAGACCAAGTGCTGGCTTCACAAGAAGTGCATGATATCTCTGTTGCGCTTGGGATTGATCCTGATAACGACGATCTCGATGGATTGCGTTACGGTAAAATCTGCATTCTCGCGGATGCTGACTCTGATGGTTTACATATTGCCACCTTGCTTTGTGCCTTATTTACCAAACATTTCCGAGCATTAGTCAAAGCGGGTCATATTTTTGTTGCGATGCCTCCTTTGTATCGGATCGACTGCGGCAAAGAGGTCTTTTATGCACTCGATGATGCTGAAAAAGAGGGCATTTTAGAGCGACTTAGCCAGAAAAAAGCCAAAATCAACGTACAGCGATTTAAAGGTTTGGGTGAAATGAATCCGCTTCAATTGCGTGAAACAACGATGGATCCAAACACGCGCCGCTTGGTTCAACTGACCATTGATGATGCTGAAGCAACGGATGAGATGATGGACATGTTGCTAGGTAAAAAGCGTGCAGATGACCGCCGCGCATGGTTGCAACGTTATGGCGATATGGCAGAGGTGCAATAAATGTCAACTGAAATAACCTTTGATGGTGTTGAGAAACTGCCGCTGCGTAAGTTCACTGAAGACGCCTATCTCAATTATTCGATGTACGTCATCATGGACCGCGCACTGCCTTATATTGGCGATGGTTTAAAACCGGTACAGCGACGTATTATTTATGCGATGTCGGAGCTTGGACTCTCGGCGTCAGCCAAGTACAAAAAATCAGCGCGTACCGTTGGTGACGTGCTCGGTAAATACCACCCGCACGGTGATTCGGCCTGTTACGAAGCGATGGTATTAATGGCACAACCCTTTTCTTACCGCTATCCACTGGTGGATGGTCAAGGTAACTGGGGTGCTCCGGACGATCCAAAATCCTTCGCGGCGATGCGTTATACCGAAGCGAAACTGTCTAAATTCGCTGAAGTTTTACTGGGTGAGCTTGGACAAGGCAACGTTGATTGGCAGCCTAACTTTGATGGCACAATGCAAGAACCACAAATGCTGCCGGCGCGTTTACCTCATATTTTGCTCAATGGTGTCACGGGAATTGCGGTGGGTATGGCGACCGATATCCCGCCACACAATGTGCGTGAAATTGCCGATGCGACGATTCACCTGATCGATAACCCGGAAGCGCAACTGCATGATGTGATGCAGTACGTGCAAGGGCCAGATTATCCGACCGAAGCGGAAATTATTTCACCCAGAATTGAAATTGAGAAAATATATCGCTCAGGTCGCGGCAGTATCAAAATGCGCGCGGTTTGGCATAAAGAGGGGAGTGATGTTGTGATCACAGCATTACCTCATCAAGTCTCAGGCGCTAAATTGCTCGAACAAATCGCTAACCAAATGCGCGCGAAGAAATTGCCAATGGTTGAAGATTTACGCGATGAATCGGATCATGAGAACCCTACGCGTATTGTTATTGTGCCGCGTTCTAACCGCGTAGATTGTGACTTGTTGATGAGCCACTTGTTCGCATCAACCGATCTAGAGAAAAGCTTCCGTGTTAACTTGAACATGATTGGCTTAAACAATCGTCCTGAAGTGAAAGGTTTAGTGACCATTCTTTCTGAGTGGATTGAGTTTCGTCGCACCACGGTTCGCCGCCGCTTACAGTACCGTCTTGATAAAGTCATGGCGCGTTTGCACATCTTGGAAGGTTTGCTCATTGCTTATCTGAATATTGATGAAGTGATTGAAATCATTCGTACTGAAGATGAACCGAAAGCGGTATTGATGGCCCGGTTTGGTATTAGTGCTATTCAAGCCGATGCGATTTTAGATACCAAACTTCGCCACTTAGCCAAACTTGAAGAGATGAAGATTCGTGGTGAGCAAGATGAGCTTGCCAAAGAGCGCGAAAAATTAGAGCAGTTGCTTGGTTCTGAGCGTCGCTTGAACACATTGTTGAAGAAAGAGATCAAAGCGGATGCTGAGAAGTACGGTGATGATCGCCGTTCACCACTGATTGAGCGTGCTGAATCTAAAGCGTTGACTGAGCGTGACCTTGTGCCAAGTGAAGCGATCACCGTTGTGCTTTCGGAAAAAGGCTGGGTACGTCATGCCAAAGGGCATGATGTGGATTGCCAAAGTTTGAGCTACAAATCCGGCGATCAGTATTTGGCTCATGCTTGTGGTAAGAGCAATCAGCAGGTCGTATTCTTGGGTAGCGATGGTCGAAGTTATTCGCTTGAAGCTCACTCGCTACCTTCGGCGCGCAGTCAAGGTGAGCCGATTACGGGTCGTCTCAACATCACAGAGGGCTCGTCTATTCGCCAAGTAGTTATGGGGGAAGAGGATCAACTCTGGTTAGTGGGCTCGGATGCCGGTTATGGTTTTGTGTGTAAAGGTGGTGAACTGCTGTCGAAAAACCGTAGTGGTAAAGCCTTAGTTAATTTGCCTGAGAACTCAGAGGTAATGACGCCGCAGGCCATCGGTAATTTGGAGTCTGATGACATTTTAGCGATCACGAATCAGGGCCGAATGTTGCTATTCCCAATCAAAGATTTACCACAGCTAACCAAAGGCAAAGGCAACAAAATAATCAATATTCCTGCGGCTAAGTCCAAAGAGCGTGAAGAGTTTGTGTCACACTTAATCTCCTTGCCTCAAGGATCGGCTATTACGCTCTATGCCGGCAAACGCAAACTTGGTTTAAAAGCCAGCGATCTAGAGAACTTCCGTGGTGAGCGTGGACGTCGAGGTAGCTTACTGCCGAGAGGGCTACAACGTGTTACTGCAATTGAGATTGAATCAGAACTTAGTGGTTCAGATCTTGAGCAAGAGTAAAAGTCTATAAATAAAAGCCCCCTTCGTGAGTTGGGGGCTTTTTTATGTCTCTTTGTTTTTGGTGCTTAGTTTTATTCGCGTAGGTCTTCAACAATTGTCACGGGAAGTGTCATCTCTTCACCTTTACGTAAGATGAGCACATCGACAACGGTACCTGGGCGCAAGTCAGTGACAATTTCCATCACACTCTTGCGACCATTAATTTTTTTACCGCCAATTTTTAGAATAATGTCCCGCTCTTTAAAACCAGCCGTTTCCGCAGGGCCATTGGGGTCAATGCCCAACACAACTATGCCGCCAATATGTTCACTGCCAAGTAGGCGAGATGTTACTGGAGTAATATCTTGCCCATCAATACCGATATAGCCGCGAATCACGCGTCCATCAGCAATGATTTTTTCCATAATGGTATTGGCTAATTTGTAAGGAATCGCGAATGATATACCATCGGTTTTCATTTCAGTTGCTTGTTGAAACGAAGCCGTGTTAATACCGACGAGCTCTCCTTGAGTGTTGACCAAAGCTCCACCTGAATTGCCTTCATTAATGGCCGCATCAGTTTGGATGAAAGCTTGACGTCCATCGGTACTGACTGATGAACGTTCAGTGGCAGAAATGATACCAAAAGTAGTGGTTTGTCCAAGGTTGTATGGATTGCCAATGGCCAGTACCACATCGCCAACTTTCACCGAGTAATTGGGATTTTGTGGAATAACGGGAAGGTTCGTTCCTTCGATTCGCAAAATTGCGATATCCGTGCGTCGATCTTTGCCTACTAATTGCGCTGCTGCGAGACGGCCATCTTGTAAGGCCGCTACGATTTGGTCTGCTTGGGCTACTACGTGATAGTTAGTAATGATGTACCCTTTCTCGCTCACAATCACACCAGAACCTAACCCTTGAATCGACAGTTTACTGCGATCGCTTTCGGTGTATTTTTGGTTGTAAATATTGACTACAGCAGGTGCGGCGCGGCGAACGGCTTGGTTAAACGAAATTTGCAAAGAGAGCGCATTGGGAGACTCTTCGGCCGCGATTTGCGGGAGAACATTTGAACGTAGCGAGGGAACCGCTAGTAAAATAACAACAGCAGCGAGAAGCCCAAGCCCCACTGAACGAAGTAAAAAGTTAAGCATATCTTCCCCAAACAAAACCCGCTATATACTCAGCTTATTTTACACCTGAGCTTGAGAGAGGAAGAATAGCACTACATGATTGAATAAGAAAAGGGCAGCATTCAAATGCTGCCCTGATCGCTCCACAAGCGATTCTCACTAATTAGCGAATAACCAAGTAAATGGTTCTATCACCTCGTTGGATATTCAGCGCAAGTATGCTCGGCTTTTTCTCCAAAATTTCGCGTAATTGTGCGAGGTTTTTCACTCGTTGGCGGTTAACACCAATGATGATGTCCTCTTTTTGTAGTTGATACGCTTCTGCCGCTGACCCTTTCTCTATAGCAGTCACTTTAACGCCAGCGATTGGGTCTTGATCCGTCGTATTGGTCAGTGCCGCACCAGTCAACCCCGAGTGCAGTTGCTCTGCTTTGGTTGTGGTGTCGTTTTCACTCAAGGTTACGTCGAAGGTCTTGCTTTTACCATCGCGGATAACATCGATTGTGATTTTTTTACCTGCACCTAATGTTGCCACTTTGGCTCTTAATTCGTTGAAGGTAGAAACGTTTTTTCCATTAATAGCTGTGATGACATCACCCGCTTTGATCCCTGCTTTATCGGCGGCGCTATCTTTGATAACTTGGCTAACAAACGCCCCCTTACTTGACTCATAGCCTAGCGCTTCAGCCAGTTCAGAGGTTATTTCACCCCCTTGAACGCCGAGCACGCCACGTTTTACCTCACCAAATTCTAAGATCTGTTCGGTCAAGTTTTTCATCATATTTGATGGTATTGCAAAACCTATCCCAACGTTGCCACCATTCGGCCCAAGAATCGCGGTATTAATCCCAATCAATTCACCATTGAGATTGACTAAGGCACCACCAGAGTTGCCACTGTTAATCGCGGCATCGGTCTGAATAAAGTTCTCAAAGTTTTCAAGATTAAGTCCACTTCGTCCTAGCGCAGAAACAATGCCGGAAGTCACCGTTTGACCAAGACCAAACGGGTTCCCGATCGCGACAGTGAAATCACCTACACGCAGTTTGTCTGAATCCGCGATACGAATTTGGGTTAAATTTTTTGCTTTTTTGAGTTTGATTAGCGCGATATCGGACATTTTGTCGCCACCGACGAGCTCCGCATCGTATTCTCGGCCGTCGTATAGTTTGACGCGAATCTTATCAGCGCCATCGATGACGTGATAATTAGTCACAACATAACCTTTGTCTGCGTCAGTAATGACACCAGAGCCTAATGCTCTAAATGGCCGCTCTTGCGATTGGTCGATTGGGAAGTCAGGACCAAAGAAAAATCGAAACTGCTCGGGTAAACGTTGATGGGAGACTTGAGTTCCCTCAACTGAGATACTCACAACCGCTGGTGTCACTTGCTCTAGCATCGGTGCTAAGCTCGGCAGTGGCTCACCACTGACAGAAAAGGGTAGCGCTGCCATTGCGGGTAGTGGGGTGATGATTGAACTTAAACTTAACGATAGAGCGGTTAAAAGAAGTAAAGGTTTTTTCATCATAAGCTCCTTTGGAATAACTGTGTTCGAAGTTTAATATTTGTACGAAAGACAAAACTTCAACACTCTCGTGAGGTTTATGACTCAAAAACCTTTATAAAGTTCATGAATTCAGATTAAACGGCTTTCACCTTAACCACGTCTGCAGAATGAATGATCTCTTTTTTAGGGGTATTAAAAAGCCCTGTTGCGCCATTGGCATAATCTTTCGGTGGCTGTTCCAAAATGTCATCGTTGCTTTTCTCTGTATCATTATGCAGAGCGATTTTTTTGATAAATGGGTTATCTTGCTCTGGCATATTCGGCAGAATTTCAGACGATGTTTTGGCCATGTGTTGATACAGTTTTGTATAATCTTTACCTAGTGTATCGAGTATTTCTGCCGCTTGAGCAAAATGATCCGACAATTCTTGGCGTTGTTGTTCCAAACTAAATTTCGCGTTATCTAATTCTTTTTGTAGAGACTTTTGGTTTTTATATTGAGGCGTAGTCAATCGTGAAATGACCATTCCCAACACAGCCCCTACTAGCAAGCCTACAATGGCATATATCCAAGGCATAACAGCTCCTTATTGTTGTTATTTAACATGTTTTTTACCTGTTGGTTACACACGTCGCTTGGACATGTTACTATGACTGCTCTAGCCAATAAAGCGAAATACACGAAATAGCAGTTTCCATTTTCTTTAGTGCAGTAGGCGGTCATGACACCAAAACAGCGATATGAACACGATGTAAAAAAACTCGGTTTTCAACGAGACTTTGCCCAAGAAAGCGCCGTCGATGCGCTGGATTTACTCTACCATCAGTTTCAGGATTATCTTAACCAACCAGTTAAGCCCTCCGCGGTTTGGACCAAATGGCTTGGTCGTCAACCTGAACAGCCTAACTTACCTAAAGGGCTCTATTTTTGGGGCGGTGTCGGGCGAGGAAAAACCTATCTAATGGATACGTTTTTTGAGGCTCTGCCAACCACTCGCAAAATGCGAGTGCATTTCCACCGTTTTATGTACCGAGTTCATGATGAGTTGAAGGCGCTGGCTGGAGTTGAAGAGCCTTTGGAAAAGGTTGCCGATATTTTTAAGTCTGAAACGGAAATTATCTGTTTTGATGAATTTTTTGTATCAGATATTACCGATGCGATGATTTTGGGTACCTTGTTCCAAGCACTGTTTAAGCGCGGCATTATCTTAGTGGCGACATCGAACATTCCACCGCACGACTTATACCGCAACGGCTTGCAGCGAGCACGCTTTCTCCCTGCAATTGCTTTGATTGAATCACACTGTCATGTGTTGAACGTCGATAGTGGTATTGATTATCGCTTAAGAACATTAGAGCAAGCGGAAATTTACCACTATCCATTGGATGAAGCAGCAAGCCACAATTTACAACATTACTATCGGCAATTGGTTGGTGACGAGAAAAAAGAAGCACGCAGTGAGATTGAAATCAATCATCGCACCCTCTCTGTTGTAAAGGCTAGTGATGGTATTTTACATGCGACATTTGAACAGTTATGTCAAACGGCGAGAAGCCAAAACGATTACATTGAGTTGTCCAAAATTTACCACACAGTACTGTTGGCTGATGTGAAGCAAATGGATCGCGCCATCGATGATGCAGCGCGGCGTTTTATTGCGTTGATTGATGAATTTTACGAACGACATGTAAAAGTAATTATCTCCGCCGAAGTGGCGCTGGACGATCTGTATCTGCATGGGCAACTTGAGTTTGAATTCAAACGTTGTCAGTCGCGGTTAATTGAAATGCAAAGTCATGAGTATTTATCAAGGGAACATCTGGCCTAGCTCAATCCGAACACTTTTAAAGCAAAATAAAAAATTCGTGATTTTGTTCAAAAAGAGGTGATTTTTTCTACTGACTTCCCTATAATCCTGCGACCCACCGTTACTGCAGGCCTGTTTCTGTGAAACGAGAGGCCGAGAGAAACCAAACGCTCGAAGGGGCAACTTTGGACTCTTAGACAGTGGGGGCATTTTAATGCTCCTTTTAGTGTAAATTTTATTTAACGGGTTATTATTAGCATGAAAACTTTCGTTGCTAAACCAGAAACTGTAAAACGCGACTGGTATATCGTAGACGCTGAGGGTAAAACTCTAGGTCGTCTAGCAAGTGAAATTGCATCTCGCCTACGTGGCAAACATAAAGCTGAATACACTCCTCACGTGGACACTGGTGATTACATCATCGTTGTAAACGCTGAGAAAGTTACTGTAACTGGTAACAAAGCAGCAGCTAAAACTTACTACCGTCACACTGAATTTCCAGGCGGCTTAAAATCAATCACTTTCGACAAGCTGATTATTCGTAAGCCAGAGATGGTTATTGAGCTAGCGGTTAAAGGTATGCTACCACGTGGTCCTCTAGGCCGTGCTATGTACCGTAAGCTGAAAGTTTACGCTGGCGCTGAGCACAACCATGCTGCTCAACAACCAAAAGTACTAGACATCTAATTGGGGATTTCGAAAATGGCAGAGAATCAATACTACGGCACTGGCCGTCGCAAAAGCTCAGCTGCACGCGTTTTTATTAAACCAGGCAGCGGCAACATTGTAATCAACAAGCGTAGCCTTGATGTTTACTTTGGTCGTCCAACTTCTCGCATGGTTGTTAAACAACCTCTTGAGCTAGTTGAACTAACTGAGAAACTAGATCTATACATCACTGTTAAAGGTGGTGGTATTTCTGGTCAAGCTGGTGCTATCCGTCACGGTATCACTCGCGCTCTAATGGAATACGACGAATCACTACGTCCTGTTCTACGTGCAGCTGGCTACGTTACTCGCGACGCTCGTTGCGTTGAACGTAAGAAAGTTGGTCTGCGTAAAGCACGTCGTAAACCACAATTCTCTAAGCGTTAATCTTTTTTCAAAAGATTCGCTTCCAGTGTTACTGGATTGTGGTTCAAAAGCCCGGTATTTATACCGGGCTTTTTGTTTTTTGGTGTTAGCAAACACTCATTTTTTTAATCACATCATTTGGTTGTTGCTCTTTAATCTTCCTTTTGTGACCTCACGTGCGATTTACTTCACGAATGTTACGAAAAGGTAGCTTTATCTTGTCAAAAAGTAGGGTTTTATTTATGATTTGCCATCAAATAAATACAACTAGATTCGTATTTTGTTAGCCATGCTCTTGATAAGCGGAATAATAATCCACAGGGAGCAAATGGGAGAATGTTTGGATGAGCAATGCGCCTTTAAATAACGGTCGCAGACGTTTCTTAACCGCGACAACAGCCGTTGTCGGAGGGTTAGGAGCCGCTGCTGTCGCCGTTCCTTTTATTAAATCTTGGAACCCAAGTGCCAAAGCCAAAGCGGCTGGAGCCCCCGTTGAAGTTGAAATCGGTAAACTTGAAGAGGGGCAAATGGTTCGTGTTGAGTGGCGAGGAAAACCTGTTTGGGTTGTTCGTCGTTCTCAATCAGTGGTCGATGGGCTAAAAGATATCGAAAACCAACTTCGAGATCCTCAATCGGATGAGCAGCAGCAGCCTAATTATGCGCAAAATGCTTATCGATCGATTAAACCTGAATATTTCGTTGCTGTGGGTATTTGTACTCACCTTGGCTGTTCACCTACTTATTTGCCTGATTCTTTTAGTGAACAAGTTCAAGGGGTTAAATCTGGTTTTTTCTGTCCTTGCCATGGTTCGAAATTTGATATGGCGGGTCGAGTTTTTCAAGGTGTTCCGGCACCACTAAACTTGGTTATCCCTCAATATATGTATCTTAGCGATACTCGTATTGTCATAGGATTAGATGAGACCGGGGAGGCTGCATAATGCAAGTTTTACTTGATTGGGTAGAAAAGCGTTTACCTGCAATGAACGCTTACAAAAAACACCTATCTGAATATCCAATGCCGAAAAACTTTAACTTTTGGTATTTGTTTGGATCGTTAGCCATGTTGGTTCTTGTTAACCAACTGCTCACTGGCGTGTGGCTAACCATGAACTATGTGCCATCAGGTGAAGGGGCTTTTGCATCTGTTGAATACATAATGCGTGATGTTGAGTATGGTTGGTTACTGCGCTATATGCACTCCACTGGCGCTTCAGCTTTCTTTGTGGTGATTTATCTACATATGTTCCGTGGCTTAATTTACGGCTCCTATCAGAAGCCTCGTGAGCTGCTATGGCTATTTGGCATGCTGATCTTCTTAGTGTTGATGGCCGAAGCCTTTATGGGATACTTGCTACCATGGGGACAAATGTCCTATTGGGGAGCGCAAGTTATTATCTCTTTGTTCGGTGCAATCCCCGTTATCGGCGATGATTTAACTCTATGGATACGTGGTGACTACGTTATTTCAGGTGCCACTCTGAACCGTTTCTTTGCACTGCATGTGATTGCTTTACCTATTGTTTTATTGTTGCTAATTGTTCTCCATATATTAGCACTGCATGAAGTCGGCTCTAATAACCCTGACGGTATCGAAACCAAAGTACCAAAAGGGTCGATGGGCGATGATTATAAAACGCAGTTTAAATTTCACGACTACTACACCAAGAAATACGACATCATTGATTCGATTCCATTCCATCCTTACGGGACAGTGAAAGATCTTATTGGTGTAGCCGGTTTCTTAATCCTGTTCTGTTATGTGTTGTTCTTTAACCCAGAGATGGGGGGCTACTTCCTTGAGCCGCCTAACTTTGAAGCGGCAAACCCACTAAAAACGCCAGCACACATCGCACCTGTTTGGTATTTCACGCCTTTCTATGCAATTTTACGTGCTGTTCCTGATAAGTTAATTGGTGTGGCTGCGATGGGTGCATCGATTGTGGTGTTGTTCTTATTGCCATGGCTGGATCGTTGTAAGGTTCGTTCTTACCGTTATCGTAGTAAGTTCCACTTAATCAATATTATTCAGTTCACTATCTGCTTTATTGCGTTAGGTGTTTTAGGTGCGTTACCTGCGACAGCCACTTACACAATGCTTGCACGTATATTTAGCGTTGGTTACTTCATGTTCTTTGTTTTGTTGTTCTTCTACAGCAAAAATGAAGCAACGAAACCATTACCAGAGAGGGTGACATTTAAATGAAAAAGTGGATTGTAATTTTGTTTGCAATGCTGCCATCTCTTGCTTTGGCAGCTGGCGCAAATGTACATTTAGATAAAGCAAATAATGATTTAACAGATCAAGCATCACTGCAGCATGGTGCAAAGCTATTCATGAACTACTGTTTTGGTTGCCACTCAACTCAGTACCAGCGTTATGAGCGTGTAGCGAATGATTTGAATATTCCCTCGGATTTGATGAAAGAGAATTTGATTTTTGATCCGAATGCCAAAATTGGTCAACTGATGGAGAATGCGATTCCAGATAAGTCGGCAGCGAAATGGTTTGGTGCACCACCACCAGATTTAACGCTTGTGGCTCGTGTTCGAGGAACAGATTGGTTGTATACTTACCTTCGTTCATTTTATGCCGATCCTAGCCGGCCCTTTGGCGTAAACAACATCGTATTCCCAAGTGTCGGTATGCCTCATGTGCTTGAAGAGCTACAAGGGATCCCACAACCAGTTTATGGTACTCATCTTGTCAATGGCGAGGAAGTCAAGGCTGTTATTGGTGCCGAGTCTGATGGAACGGGTGAGCTGAGCCAAAGTGAGTATGATGAAGCGGTCCGTGACATTGTTAACTTCCTTGAATATTCAGCAGAACCAGTCAAGCTTGAGCGTCAAACTTTAGGTTGGTGGGTAATGGCATTCCTTGTGCTATTTACTATCGTGGTTGTTCTATTGAAGAAAGAATATTGGCGTGATGTGCATTAATTGTGCTACCATGCGGCGTTAATTTCTAATTTTTAGAATCTTCAATGGAGGCTTGGCCTCCATTGTTTTTATATCTGTAAGTGTGCTGGAGGGCTCCATGGCTGTAGCTGCCAATAAACGTTCTGTGATGACGCTATTTTCGAGTGCATCTGATATGTATAGTCATCAGGTACGTATTGTTCTAGCGGAAAAAGGTGTCAGTGTTGAAGTAGAATTAGTTGATGAAACCAATCTGCCAGCTGACCTTATTGAGCTAAACCCATATAAGACAGTACCAACGTTAGTTGATCGTGAGCTTGCTCTTTATGACTCAAAGATCATCATGGAATACCTAGATGAGCGTTTCCCTCATCCACCGCTGATGCCTGTTTATCCTGTGGCTCGTGGTAATAGCCGTTTGATGATTTACCGTATTGAGAAAAACTGGTACTCACTGGCTGAGAAAGTCGTGAAGGGCAATGCGGAAGAGTCAGAAGCTGCTCGTAATAAATTACGCAATGATCTGCTTACTCTTGGTCCTGTGTTCGCGGAATACGAATATTTCATGAGTGAAGAGTTTAGCCTCATTGACTGTTATTTAGCTCCATTACTATGGCGCTTACCTATTTTGGGTATTGATCTGATTGGTCCTGGCTCTAAAGAGCTTAAAGTATATATGAATCGTGTTTTTGAGCGTGATTCATTCTTGGCTTCTTTAACAGAAGCTGAACGTGAGATGCGTTTAGTTCGTTAAGGCAGTTTGATGGATATCTCTCAAATGACTCCTCGCCGACCTTATATGCTTAGAGCATTTTATGATTGGCTATTAGAAAATGAATTGACTCCTCATGTTGTTGTGGATGCTACTCTTACAGGTGTACGAGTGCCGATGGAGTTTGTGCAAGATGGACAAATTATCCTTAATCTTGCCCCAAGAGCGATAGGTAACCTTGAGCTTGGTAATGAAGCTATTACGTTCAATGCTCGCTTTGGTGGACGTCCTCATTCGGTCATAGTGCCTTTGTACGCAGTGCAAGCTATCTATGCACGTGAAAACGGTGCAGGTACTATGTTTGAACCTGAAGAGGCTTATATCCCTTATCTAGAAGCGGGCATAACAGAGGAATCTGAACAAGAGCCGATGTTAAGCGTTGCTTCTCAAGAAGATGAGGAATTATTAGAGACTCGAGCACAAGAAACCTCTCGGCCGAAGGGAAAACCAAGCTTAAGAGTTATTAAGTAACTCATTTTCACACATTAAGCAGTCATGATCGAAAAAGCAGCGATATTCGCTGCTTTTTTTCTAAAAAAAAACAAAGGATAACCGAGGTTATTCGCTGTATTGAAATGCCTTAATCACCTGTTTTACGCCTGATATGTTTCGGGCAATATCACTGGCTAGATTAGCCTGTTCTGCCGAGACATAGCCAAGTAAAAATACTTCTCTATTTTCTGTGATTACTTTGATTTTGATTGTGTTCAGTTCAGAATTGGCCAACAGCGCTGATTTTACTTTAGTCGTAATCCAACTGTCGTTACTGATTTCGCCAATTGATAAAGGCGCTTTTATTCTGACTTGATTATGAATGGTTTTGACCCCTTTTGTCTTACGTGCTTTATTTTCAAACTCATTGAGTAATCCGGAGTTTTCAGCTTGTCCCATCAACACGACAATCCCTTGATAAGAACTGGCCGTAATGCGAGTTTTTCCGTTAAAGGGGGCTTTATTGGCGATACCTGCTACTTCAAATTCGATGTTATTATCATTCCAAATTTCTTGAGTGGTTCGAGGGTCTGTTACTAGGCTCGCTGTTGTTGCCGCGCCAGCAAGGATAACTCCTGCACAACCTGATACAGCAAGGCTCAACAGTAGAATGAGTGAAAGTTTTAATCTATTCATTGTCTATTCTTCATGAGAAGGGAAAAGGACTTGATCAATCAAGTCACATAAGCAGTGTAGGGTGACCATATGAACTTCATGGATTCGAGCCGTCCGCTGCGAGGGGATGCGGATCTCCACATCATTTTCACCTAGAAGACCAGCCATTTCTCCACCGTCTTTGCCTGTGAGAGCGATAATCGTCATATCACGAGTCACAGCCGCTTCCATCGCTTTAATGATGTTTTTGCTGTTACCACTGGTTGAAATAGCCAACAAAACATCACCAGGTTGACCAAATGCACGTACCTGTTTCGAGAATATTTCTTGGTAGTGATAGTCGTTAGCAACTGCGGTTAACGTGGTATTGTCTGCGGTTAATGCAATGGCGGGTAAACTCGGGCGTTCAGTTTCAAAACGGTTCAGTAAGCAAGAAGAAAAAAGCTGGGCATTGGCCGAAGAGCCACCATTACCGCAACAGAGAATTTTATGACCGTTAAGTAGCGTTGCCACCATGGCTTGTGCAGCATGCGTGATCGCATGGGGTAGTGCTTCAGCAGCCGCAATTTGAATTTGGATGCTTTCGGTAAAACTGTCTTTAATGCTGTCGAGCATCGTTTATCCTTGAGTTATTGCGTTTTTAATCCACTCAATGTGGTGCACATCTTGGTGGATGGCGATCACATCGAAACGAAAATCGGTGTCATAGGGCGATAGGCCATGTTTCAGTAGCCATAAATTCGCGGTTTTCATCAACTTTGCCATTTTTGCGGTAGTAACCATTTCTGCGGCATGCCCATGACATTGGTTTTTTCTGTATTTAACCTCTACGAACACTAAGGTGTTTTTATCTCGCATAATGAGGTCGATTTCACCGACTTTGGTATTGAAGTTTTGTTCAATAAAAGCCAAACCACAACCTAATAAATAGTGTTTGGCTGCGGTTTCATACTGTTGACCAACTGCGCGGCGACTAAAGAGCGCCATGCACCGCCCAACTGATCTCTCTCTGTACCACGCATTGCTCATCAATACTTAATGTGCCTGTTTTGCCATCGATACTATACCCCTCGACGACTTTCATTTGTGGTAACTCAATCATTAACTGATAAGCATCCATACCTAATGCTTGTAAGCGTCGCTCGCTATTGGAGTTCTTTGGCCACAATTGGTTCATTTCATTATCCAGCATTGAATTGGGATGAATGAGTAATGGAATATCGCTATAAGTTACACCAGAGAGGTCTTCATACTGTGTGTTACCACTGTTACTACGAGAGTTTGAGAACAGTTTAGGTGGCTTAGTGTCAGGGTTAATTGCGACCTCGATAAAGGGTTTAATTAAAGTCAATTCTGCGCTGTTAGCCACGATATAAACCGAATCGATATCACGACGACTGCGGGGCAGGCTTTGTAAATCAATACCCATCAACGCATCCATTTGCGCGATATTTTGTTGGCTATCTTGCAGACCAAATACTGAGTTAATGTTGCGTTGCAATTGACGCTTATCACCAAATAGGTTCACCGATACTTTATTCTTGCTGTATTTTTGCCATTCTGCGTTAAACGCTTCTACTACACGCTGGCCGTAATTACCTTGAGGAGCGAGTATTAAAGGGTATTGATAGCCTTGGCTAAACAGATACTTAGCGGCTTGTTCAACCTCTTGCTCTGGCGAAAGTGCAAGATAGCAAGTGTTAGGATGATCTTCAATTTGGTCTGGAATATTCAACGCCAGCGTAGGGATAGAAGCTAAGCGTGCTTGTTGAAGCTTATGTAGATTCTCGATGTTCTCTTTGATGAGTGGCCCAACAATGAAATCAATGTTTTTTTCAATCAATTGCTTGTCTATGAGCGCGGCGTCTTCGGCATTGGTATCAATCACAGTCAAGGTAGCATTGAGGTCACGGTTACGGTCATTCATCATCGCCATGATAAAGCCATCACGGATCAGTTGAGCTTGCGTGGCAAACTTTCCTGAAAGAGGAAGTAACAACGCGGTGTTAGTGGGCTTGATGATCTCCAGCGCTAGAATATCTTGTATCGCTTTAGGCGTATAACGAGCCGCTGGGTGATTGCTGTTTTCCGCAAGCCATTTTTCGAGCGTATTCTTCAACTGCGGAATATTACTATTGAGCGTTTTCATATATATAGCCAGTTGTAGCCAGCCATCGAGCACGTTTTCGTTAGGCTCTGGATTTAATTGGGTAATTTCACGTTCGCTATAGTGATTGAAATTGAGCCAAATTTGATCGGCAATCGCCTCTTGCTCGGCATCATCAACGTAAGTGCTTAATGCAATAAGCTCCCTACTTGAATCAAAAGGGCGGCTGAGCGCGGTAAAAATATCGGCGCGCATTTGATGGTATTGAGCCCATGTTTCAGGGCTTAGCTTCCACCAAGCCTGAAAATTAAGCTGAGAGAGCGCTTGTGAAAACTGTTCCGCATTACTCAACAACTGCGCCTTAGCCATTTGCCATTCAGCTTGTTGCGCTTCAGAGAGCGACTGTTTGGCTAAGCGCATAATCAACAGTTGCGCTTGTTCGCTGTTGTTTTCGTTAATGGCGGCTTTAAGAGCCATGATCAACCAATCATTTTGCAGTGAACCTTGGCTACTATCTGCTTGCATCAAGTAAGTTTGCGCTGACTTGGTGGGATCTTGCGTAATATCGACTGAGGTGGGCGTCGACGGTGAAGACGAACACGCCGCCAAAGCCATTGCTAATGCAACGGGCGTGAATAAGCGTGGTACACTGAGTCTCGGATGGTTCTTCATAGCCATGAGTTCTTTCGTTATTCCGTGTAAAATTGTCTCTATATTAATCGTTGAAGTGATGGTAAACAAATGACAGATAGCAAAACCTTGCCAGCAGAGATCCCAACTCTCTACATTGTTCCTACGCCAATTGGCAATTTGGGTGATATTACCCAGCGAGCCATTGAAGTACTCTCAAGTGTTGATGTTATCGCTGCGGAAGATACACGCCATACTGGCAGACTTCTCGCTCACTTCAATATCCAGACTAAAACCTTTGCCTTGCATGATCACAACGAACAGCAAAAAGCACAAGTGTTAGTCGATAAATTATTATCAGGGCAATCTATTGCGTTGGTTTCTGATGCAGGAACGCCACTGATCAGTGATCCAGGGTACCATCTTGTCAATCAATGTCGTCAAGCTGGTGTGAGAGTTGTGCCACTTCCGGGCGCCTGTGCTGTGATTACTGCGCTCAGTGCATCAGGCTTGCCTTCTGATCGTTTCAGTTTTGAAGGTTTTTTGCCGCCGAAAAGCAAAGGGCGTAAAGATAAATTCCTAGAGATCGCTAAGGCTGAACGCACCTGTATTTTTTATGAGTCACCACACCGAATTAGCGAATCACTGCAAGATATGTTAGCTATCTTAGGGCCAGATCGTAACGTGGTGCTAGCCCGCGAGCTCACCAAAACCTTCGAGACGATTCAAGGTTTGCCGTTAGGCGAACTGATTAATTGGATTAATGAAGATGAGAACCGCAAGCGTGGTGAAATGGTGTTACTGATCCATGGTTACAGAGAAAGCGTGGACGATAGCTTGCCAGACGAAGCGTTGCGCAGTTTAGCGATTTTGACAAAAGAGCTGCCTCTGAAAAAAGCGGCCGCATTGGCGGCTGAAATTTATAACCTTAAGAAAAATGCCCTTTATAAGTGGGGGCTTGAAAACCTATCTGCTTAATTAGCCAGCGGCATCTTGATGTTTTAAATCGATGGATAATTAAACGCTTAAGCGTGAATTAAACACAGAAGTTGTTTGAGCCTAGACAGTACCTATCTTTCTCTATACAATCCGCCCTCGGAGTTGACTGGGTAGTCGCTGCTTCATTGATGTCCTTTAGCCTTGTGCTGGGGAGACTGATGGAGGGGAGGAAAGTCCGGGCTCCATAGAGCAGGGTGCCAGGTAACGCCTGGGGGGCGAAAGCCTACGACAAGTGCAGCAGAGAGAAGACCGCCGATGGCCCAATTTCTTCGGAATGGGCACAGGTAAGGGTGAAAGGGTGCGGTAAGAGCGCACCGTGCGTCTGGCAACAGTTCGTAGCAAGGTAAACTCCACCCGGAGCAAGACCAAATAGGCTTCCACATTGCGTTGCTCGCGTAAGGAAGCGGGTAGGTTGCTTGAGCCAGTGAGTGATTGCTGGCCTAGACGAATGGCTACTGCCGCGCAAGCGGAACAGAACCCGGCTTATACGTCAACTCCACCTATTGCAGACCCATCATAACTCTTGCGGTTATGATGGGTTTTTTGCTTTTTATTGACGAAAATTATTTCGTAAGCACTAAACTTAGCGCAATATCACGTGATGCCAACGTCAAGTGGTAGCGATGCGGCGTTAAATCAGTAAACTGAATACTTGCGCCGTAGCCGATTGCTATATTTCAGCTTTAGCCCGATGAGAAAACGATGACTGAACCTTTTCAACACATTTCTGTACTACTGAATGAATCCATTGATGGCCTTGCTATCAAACCAGACGGTATTTATATCGACGGCACGTTTGGCCGTGGTGGTCATAGTCGTACAATTCTCTCTAAGTTGGGTGACAATGGTCGTCTGTACAGCATAGATCGCGATCCACAAGCGATTGCTGAAGCTGGAAAAATTAACGACCCGCGTTTTACTATCATCCATGGCCCATTTTCTGGCATGGCACAATACGCTGAGCGCTACGATCTGGTCGGGAAAGTGGATGGAGTACTACTTGATTTAGGCGTTTCCTCGCCGCAGTTGGACGATGCCGAGCGCGGTTTTAGCTTCATGAAAGATGGCCCGCTTGATATGCGTATGGACCCGACGTCAGGGATCCCTGTCTCGCAGTGGCTTGCGCAAGCCGATTTGGACGACATTACTTGGGTGATTCGTGAATTTGGTGAAGACAAGCACGCGCGCCGTATTGCCAAAGCGATTGTCGCTTACCGTGAAGACGATGAAAAAGAGCCTCTGACGCGTACCAGTCAATTGGCTAAACTGATTTCAGAAGCCGCGCCGAAAAGCTTTAAAGAGAAAAAACACCCGGCTACGCGCTCATTTCAAGCATTTCGTATCTATATCAATAGTGAATTAGAAGAGATCGACACTGCATTAAAAGGCGCAGCTAAGATCTTAGCCCCACAAGGGCGCTTATCGGTGATCAGTTTCCATTCGCTTGAAGATCGCATGGTCAAACGCTTTATTCGTAAAGAGAGTAAAGGCCCAGAGGTTCCACATGGTTTGCCGTTAACAGAAATACAAATTCAGGCATTGGGCTCAGCCAACTTAAAACCAGTTGGGAAAGCGATTATGCCAACTAAAGAAGAAGTGGAACTCAATCCCCGCTCACGCAGCTCAGTATTACGAGTTGCTGAAAAACTGTAGTCCATGTCTAAGTCGCCGCCTAACTTAACCAAACTGATTGCACTTGACCTGTTTACGGTGGGTCGAGTGCCGCTTATTTTGTTAATGTTAATTTTTGCCAGTGCGATGGGAGTGGTGTTTATTACCCACCATTCTAGGCAGGCGATTTCAGAAAAAGATCAAACCTTAGTTGAGCGCGAGCGGCTCGATAATGAATGGCGTAACCTCATTCTTGAGGAAACGGCCCTCGCAGAACATAGCCGCGTGCAGAATCTTGCCAAACAAGAGCTGGAAATGAAGCGACCTGATTCTGATAAAGAAGTGGTGATTACGCTCAAATGAAAAAAAACAAAGACAAAGCCCAAGCGGCACCTCGTCAAGAAAAAGCGACATCTCCTATTTTGATCCGTTGGCGATTCTATCTCATCCTCTTTTTTGTATTCGTTGCTTTCGCTTTATTGGTTGGGCGCGTTGCTTTCATCCAAATTATCGAACCGGATAATTTGATCCGCGAAGGGGATATGCGCTCTGTCCGAGCCAAAACCTTGCCATCGGCACGCGGAATCATTTCAGATCGTAATGGTGAACCTCTCGCAGTCAGTGTTCCTGTCGATGCAGTATGGGCTGATCCTGTAGCTATTTTTAAAGCCGGCGGCTTAGTTGAACGTGAACGCTGGTACGCACTGGCTGATGTGTTAGGCATTAAGCGCAGTGAGCTGCTGAAAAAAATTGAAGAGAACCAAACCCGCCGTTTTATCTATTTGCAGCGTCAAGTTAGCCCTGCAATGGCCAATTATATTCGCGAACTTAAATTAGCGGGTGTGGGGCTCAAGGCCGAATCTCGCCGTTACTATCCAGCCGGTGAGGCGAGTGCGCACTTAATTGGTGTGACGGGCATCGATGGCCACGGTTTAGAAGGGGTTGAGCGCAGCTATGATAAATGGCTGACGGGGGAAGCTGGCAAACAGGTGATCCGCAAAGATCGATATGGCCGAGTGGTGGAAAATATCTCGCTTGAAGAGCGTGAAGAGGGCAAGCCACTGGCGTTGACCATTGACCAACGTTTGCAAGCGATCGCCTTTCGTGCGGTCAAGCAAGCTGTGGCGGACTATCGTGCTACTTCGGCATCGGCCATTTTGCTCGACGTGAAAACGGGTGCAGTATTAGCGATGGTTAACGCTCCCTCATACAACCCCAATAACCGTTCCGATTGGCAAAGTTTTAAAATGCGTAACCGCGTGATCACGGACGCCTTTGAACCGGGCTCAACTGTCAAACCTTTTGTAGTATTGGCCGCGCTTGAAAATGGCGTTGCGAATGACAAAACGGTGATTGATACAGGGAATGGCATCATGCAAATCGGCGGCAGTCGAGTGCGTGATACCTCAAAAGTCGGCAAAGCCGATTTAACCTTAATTCTGAAAAAATCGAGTAACATCGGAGTGGCTAAGCTGGCGCTTGAAATGCCTCTCGAAGCTCTATTAGGTATGTATACCTCTGTAGGGCTTGGTGAAATGTCCGGTTTAAACCTCGTCGGTGAGACTTTGGGTATTTTCCCGAATCGCCGCCGTTGGTCACCGTTTGAAATTGCCACCTTGGCATTTGGCTATGGTTTGTCAATTACCCCCATTCAGTTGGCTCATGCTTATGCCACTTTAGGCAATTTAGGTCAGTACCAACCAATCCATATTATTGACAGCAACCAGCAAGATTTATCACGCCAAGTGGTTGATAAAACTAATGCTAAGAAAGTGTTGGAAATGTTAGAAACCGTTACCCAACCCGGTGGCACAGCAACTCAAGCCGCGGTTCCGGGCTATCGTATTGCGGCCAAGTCAGGCACTTCGCGCAAAGCGATTGCCGGCGGTTATGGTGATGAATATTTTGCTTACACGGCAGGAGTGGCTCCAGTGAGCGACCCTCGAGTCTCGTTAGTGGTGATGGTGAATGAACCTCAAGGTGACTTATATTATGGTGGTTCCGTTGCCGGCCCTGTCTTTGCCGAAATAATGAAAGGAGCGTTGCAGATCCTCAATGTCGCTCCTGATGAAAATCGATTCCAAAAATAATTAAGAGAGAAGCACAATGACGCCGAGTATGTGTTTACAAGATCTCATCGCCCCTTGGCTTGACCTCGATGGCCATTCTATTTCAACGTTGTCGGTGACTCGTTTAGTGCTCGATAGCCGTAAAATATCACCCAATGATACCTTTATTGCAGTGGTCGGCCATGCCATCGACGGAAGGCAGTTTATTGATAACGCCACTCAAGCTGGGGCGAATCTGGTATTGGCTCAAGCGTGTGGGCAGCATCCGCATGGCAGTATGACTACCGTCAATGGCGTGTTAGTGATTTACCTTGCTGATCTAAACCAACATCTATCTCAACTGGCATCGCGGCTTTATCGTTCGAAGACTAACACGTTGATTGGGGTTACGGGAACCAACGGTAAAACCACCATTACTCAATTAATTGCGCAGTGGATTGACTTGTTGGGCGAGAAAGCGGCGGTGCTGGGGACGACGGGGAATGGTTTTCTCAACCATTTACAGCCTGCCGCCAATACCACAGGTAATGCCATTGAGGTCCAAGAAACACTCTATCAATTAGCGCAGCAGGGCGCTCGCTATACTGCGCTGGAAGTCTCTTCGCACGGATTAGTTCAAGGGCGAGTTCAAGCATTGAAGTTCGCTGTGGGCGTGTTTTCTAACTTAAGCCGCGATCATCTCGATTATCATGGCACCATGGAAGAGTACGCCAAAGCAAAGCTCTCCTTATTTAGCGCTCATCACTGCCAACACGCTGTCATTAATGCCGACGATGCGGTGGGTGTGAGTTGGTTAGCACAGCTGAAAGCACCGATTGCCGTCTCTTTAAAACAGCAACCGCAATGCGCTAAAGCGCTGTGGGCGAGCTCGGTCTCTTACAGTGATAATGGTATTTCATTAACCTTCGACGGCTACTATGGTCAAGGTGAATTGAGCGTGCCGTTGATTGGCGAATTTAACGCCAGCAATCTTCTACTCGCGTTTGCCACTATGCTGACTTTAGGTTTTGATAAACAAGCCTTGATGACAACGGCTTCTCAACTGCAGCCAGTCTTAGGGCGAATGGAGCTCTTTCAAGCGCCAAATCGTGCGAAGATCGTCGTCGATTATGCACACACGCCTGATGCTTTGGAAAAAGCACTATTAGCACTTCGCGTTCATTGCCAAGGTCAGCTATGGGCGATTTTTGGTTGTGGTGGCGACCGTGATAAAGGCAAACGCCCGATGATGGCCGAAATTGCAGAGCGCTGCGCCGATAAGGTCATTTTGACCGACGATAACCCTCGTAGCGAAAAACCGGCAGGCATTGTACAAGATATGATGGCAGGGCTTGAGTTTGCAAGTCGCGCACACGTTGAACACAATCGTTACGCTGCCGTGCAATACGCCCTGCAACATGCTGATCAGCAAGACATCATTTTATTGGCAGGCAAAGGGCATGAAGATTATCAAGTGATGGCCCATCAAACTATCCACTATTCGGATCGCGAAACGGCGCAAACTTTACTGGAGATAAGTGCATGATAGAAGTCTCTTTACAGCAATTGACGCACGTTTTGCATGCACAATTGGTTGGTTGTGATGTCACCGTGTCTGAGGTCTCGACCGACACACGTCAAATCAAACCCGGTGCGCTCTTTGTTGCTTTGGTCGGGGATAAATTTGATGCTCATGAGTTTGCTGCACAAGCAGTTGCGTCTGGTGCAAAGGCGTTATTGGTTCAGCGCCCTTTGGCGGTTTCGGTTCCTCAACTGGTGGTCACCGACACCAAACAGGCGTTAGGCCAGCTTGGCGCTTGGGTTCACCAACAGTGTCAAACACCGACCGCTGCGATTACAGGCAGTTGTGGTAAAACCACAGTCAAAGAAATGGTGGCAAATATTTTATCAGCCAAAGGGCGTGTGCTCTTTACTGCTGGCAATTTTAATAATGATATCGGCGTGCCGCTCACTCTGCTTCGCTCTGATCTTAATGATGCGTATGCGGTGATTGAGTTAGGGGCGAACCATATTGGTGAAATTGCTTATACCACCTCTTTAGTGAAGCCAGATGTCGCATTAGTGAACAATGTTGCCGCGGCGCATCTGGAAGGTTTTGGCTCAATTGAGGGCGTAAAACAGGCGAAAGGTGAAATTTATCAAGGCCTTGCTTCAGGTTCGACAGCCATTATTAATTTAGAAAGCCACGGTGGTGAGCGGTGGAGCGCTATTTTAGCGGACAAAACCGTTAAAACCTTTTCTAGCCGTCAAATGGCAGATTTTTACGCCCGTGGTATTAGGCTTAATGAACAAGGTGAAGCCCAGTTTGAAATGATCACACCCGTCGGTCATATTGATATTGGGCTCAATATTGTGGGTGAACATAACGTTTCCAATGCGTTGGCGGCGGCGGCATTAGCCATTGAGTTGGGGGCGAATCTTGAAGAGGTGCAGTACGGACTTGCGCATCTAGCTCAGGTGAAAGGGCGTGTTGATGTCACCCAATTGAGCTCGACTGTGAAACTGATTGATGACAGTTACAATGCCAGTGTTCCAGCGATGAAAGCGGCGGTTGATCTACTTAACACTTTCTCTGCAAGGCGTTGGTTAATTTTAGGTAATATGGCTGAGTTGGGCGATGAAAGCCTTGCACTTCATCGTCAAGTCGGTGAACATGCTGCACCATTCCAGTTTGACTATGTCCTTACTTACGGTCGCGATGCAAAAGTGATCAGTGACCTATGCCATGGCCTCCATTTTGAAAGCCATGCGGACATGATTGCTTATATCGAGCAGCAATTATCACAATTCGATCAAGAGTCTCATACCTTACTTGTCAAAGGTGCAAACAGTGCGGGTATGAGTAAAATTGTGGCTGCTCTTAAGGAGAAATACTCATGATTATTTGGCTCGCGGATCTACTCCAGCCATACTTCTCTTTTTTTCGTCTGTTCGAATATCTCTCATTTCGGGCCATCGTCAGTATTTTAACCGCACTTGCTCTGTCGTTATGGATGGGGCCGCGCTTGATTAAACGTTTGCAACTACTGCAAATTGGTCAAGTAGTGCGGAACGACGGCCCAGAATCACATTTTAGTAAGCGCGGTACGCCAACCATGGGCGGAGTGATGATCCTCGCCTCTATCATTATTACCGTACTGCTGTGGACTGATCTCTCAAACCCTTACGTGTGGGCTGTACTCGCGGTGCTGCTTGGTTATGGCGTCGTCGGTTTTGTGGATGATTATCGCAAAGTGGTGCGTAAAAATAGTGATGGATTGATCGCACGCTGGAAATACTTTTGGCAGTCGGCCATTGCGTTAATAGTGGCGTTTGCTCTCTATGCACATGGCAACGATACCGCAGCTACTCAGCTTGTGGTGCCTTTCTTTAAAGATGTGATGCCGCAACTGGGCTTGCTCTACATTGTGCTGACCTATTTTGTCATCGTCGGAACCAGTAACGCGGTGAACTTAACCGATGGTCTGGATGGTTTAGCCATCATGCCGACTGTTTTGGTTGCTGCTGGTTTTGCTGTGATTGCATGGGCAACTGGGAACGTCAATTTCGCCAGTTATCTGCATATTCCTTATGTTCCTTATGCCTCAGAGTTGGTGGTGGTGTGTACTGCAATTGTGGGGGCCGGTTTAGGTTTTCTGTGGTTCAACACTTATCCTGCGCAAGTCTTTATGGGCGATGTGGGTTCACTCGCTCTAGGCGGTGCACTCGGTACAATTGCGGTGTTGGTTCGTCAAGAGTTTGTGTTAGTGATCATGGGTGGCGTGTTTGTGATGGAAACCTTGTCGGTGATTTTACAAGTCGGTTCCTACAAATTGCGTGGTCAACGTATTTTCCGGATGGCTCCTATCCATCACCACTATGAATTGAAAGGTTGGCCAGAACCACGCGTGATCGTCCGTTTTTGGATTATCTCAATTGTGTTGGTGTTAGTGGGTTTGGCTACACTAAAAGTGCGCTAGTGATAGAGCAAAACGGTGTTGAATGGAATGAAGATGGATCGTTGGCAAACTGTTAATAATGTGGTGGTCGTGGGGCTGGGTATGACGGGTCTCTCGGTGGTTAACTACCTTTTGAGCTTAGATCGCTCGCTCACGATTAAGGTGATCGACACGCGGGAAAACCCGCCAGGTCGAGAGCATTTAAACTCGCAAGTTGAGCTACATTGTGGCGGCTGGAACCAAGCTTGGTTATTTGACGCTGACCTGATTGTTACTAATCCGGGCATTGCTTTAGCTACGCCAGAGATTCAACAGGCGTTAGCACAACATATTCCCGTGGTGGGCGATATTGAGCTCTTTGCTTGGCAGGTGGATAAGCCTGTTATCGCTATCACAGGAGCCAACGGCAAGAGCACAGTGACGGATTTAACCGGAGTACTTGCTAAAGCTGCTGGGCTTAAGGTTGCCGTTGGCGGCAATATTGGTGTGCCTGCTTTAGATCTACTTCAGCAAGAGGCCGATCTTTATGTGCTGGAGCTCTCAAGCTTCCAGCTGGAAACGACCTCAAGTTTAAAACTCGTCTCTGCTGCCTTTCTCAATCTGACTGAAGATCATATGGATCGCTACGATGGTATGGAATCGTATCGCCAAGCTAAATTGCGCATTTTTAAGTATGCGCAAGCGGCGGTCGTGAACGCCGATGATAGCCAGACGGAACCTCCCTCATTTTCAGGTCACATCGCACGTTTTTCCGTTGAACATGACGCGGACTATTGCACGCAAATGATTGATGGCAAATCGTTCTTAGTGGCGAAAGGCACGCCATTGTTAGCAAGCGAAGAACTCAGCTTAGTGGGACGACACAATAGTGCTAACGTGCTCACTGTGCTCGCACTGCTCGATTTGGCGGGTGTTGATTACTCATCTGCGCTTGATGCATTGAAATCTTACCGCGGGCTGACACATCGTTGTCAGGTTGTTGCTGATAATCACGGCGTAAAATGGGTCAATGACTCGAAAGCGACCAATGTCGCAAGCACTCAAGCGGCGTTGTCGGGGTTAAATTGCCAAGGGACTTTGTATCTGCTTGTGGGGGGCGTTGGCAAGGGCGCTGATTTCTCGCCATTAGCACCGATACTAAAAACATTGAACGTAAAACTGTGCTGTTTTGGCGTTGACGGTAGGCAATTCATGCCACTGCATCCATCGGCTCAGTTCTATTCATCGATGGAAGAGATTATCGTATCGATCAAACCGCAGCTGCGTCGTGGTGATATGGTGATGCTTTCGCCTGCTTGTGCCAGTTTTGATCAGTTTAAAAACTTTATGGCCAGAGGTGACGCCTTTGCCGAGCTTGCGCAGCGTTACGCTTAATCAACAGGAAATTGCATTTTGTCCTTTTCAAGCCTCATCAAAATGACTCGTCAATGGTTTCAGAGCCAAGCGCCTGAAGCCTTGTTTGATCGTCAATTGGTATGGATTGCTTTAGGTTTGATGCTGACTGGGCTTGTGATGGTGACATCGGCTTCGTTTCCTATCAGTTCGCGTTTAACGGATCAACCGTTTCACTTTATGTTTCGTCACGCCATTTTCTTGATGCTGGCCATCGTAACATCGAGTGTGGTGTTGCAAGTGCCAATGAAACGTTGGATGCAATACAGCTCGGTGCTACTTGGCGTCTCTTTTATGCTGCTGATTGTGGTTTTGCTCGCGGGCAAATCGGTCAATGGTGCCTCGCGTTGGATCCCGTTGGGGTTATTTAACCTGCAACCTGCTGAGGTCGCGAAACTGTCACTGTTTATTTTCATGGCTGGTTACTTAGTTCGTAAACAAGATGAAGTGAGGCAAACCTTTTTTGGTGGTTTCATGAAACCGATTATGGTGTTTGGAACCTTGGCTATCTTGCTACTTGGTCAGCCAGATTTGGGAACCGTGGTTGTGATGCTGGTGACTCTGTTTGGTATGCTGTTTATTGCTGGGGCCAAACTGTCACAATTTATTGCGCTCATGGTGGCTGGAATTGTTGCGGTAATCGCACTGATTGCGGCAGAGCCTTACCGTATTCGCCGTGTAACTTCATTTCTTGATCCGTGGGAAGACCCGTTTGGCAGCGGTTATCAATTGACTCAATCTTTGATGGCCTTTGGTCGTGGAGAGTGGTTTGGTCAAGGGCTTGGTAACTCGATTCAAAAGCTAGAGTACTTACCTGAAGCGCACACTGATTTTGTATTTGCAGTGCTGGCTGAAGAGCTCGGTTTTGTTGGCGTTGTACTGGTTCTACTGCTGATTTTTAGTCTAGTGCTTAAAGCGGTGTTTATCGGTAAAAAAGCCTTTGAGCATGATCAGCAATTTGGTGGCTATTTGGCCTTTGGTATTGGAATTTGGTTTGCATTCCAAACACTCGTCAATGTGGGTGCTGCAGCTGGTATGGTGCCGACTAAGGGCCTAACGCTGCCCTTGATCAGTTACGGCGGTTCAAGCTTAATTATTATGTCGGTTGCGGTGTCGATCTTATTGAGAATTGATCATGAATGTCGACTCAAAGATCGCAATCGAGTGTCTATAGAAAAAGAATCCAATGATAAACAATAAACGTTTAATGGTTATGGCTGGTGGCACGGGGGGACATGTTTTTCCCGGTCTCGCTGTGGCTAAACAGCTCCAACAACAAGGTTGGCAGATCCGCTGGCTAGGGACTGCGGATCGGATGGAAGCAGAATTAGTGCCTAAACATGGTATTGAGATCGACTTTATTCAGGTCAAAGGTTTACGTGGCCAAGGCATAGGGCGTTTGCTGAAAGCGCCTTTTCAAATTGTGAACGCGATTTTTCAAGCGCGTCGTTATTTGAAGCAGTGGCAACCTGATGCGGTGCTCGGCATGGGCGGATACGTCAGTGGCCCCGGTGGCGTGGCAGCGTGGTCTATGGGAATTCCCGTTGTGCTTCACGAGCAAAATGCCGTAGCAGGGTTAACCAACCGTTGGCTTTCGAAAATTGCCAAACGCGTATTTCAAGCCTTCCCCGGTGCCTTTACTGAGGCGCAAGTCGTAGGTAACCCTGTACGTCAAGATGTCGCTACATTACCCGCACCGCAAGTACGCTTTGCTGAGCGAAATGAACCGATCCGCATTCTCGTGATGGGCGGCAGCCAAGGTGCGCAGATTCTCAACCGAACTTTGCCTGACGTACTAGCTATGCTTGGCGATAATTACCAAGTTTGCCATCAAGCAGGCAAGAATAATCAGCAGTCGGTTGAGCAAGCTTATCGCGCGCTTCAGATCAAAAATGCACACGTTACCGAGTTCATTGAGGATGTGGCTGGCGCTTATGCATGGGCTGATTTACTGGTGTGCCGTTCGGGAGCATTAACGGTTTCCGAAGTGGCAGCGGCCGGTGTTGGCGCTATATTTATCCCTTTTATGCATAAAGACCGACAGCAAGCGCTTAACGCGGATCACTTAGTCGCTTGTGGTGCGGCCAAAATGATTGAACAGCCGCAGCTCACAGTAGAAAAACTAGCGCAAGAGATTGCTTCTCTTGAGCGTCATGATCTGCTGTTGATGGCGCAACAAGCGCGTGCAGCCGCACAACTGGATGCTGATAAAGTCGTTGCCGACGCTATCATCGCACTTACCCAATAACGAGAAATTTTTCATGACCATTAAACATACTCAAGATTTAGCTCAAATCCGTGCCATGGTGCCAGAGATGCGCCGCGTCAAGTGTATTCACTTTGTCGGTATTGGTGGGGCGGGAATGAGCGGAATTGCAGAAGTATTGCTCAATGAAGGCTACCAAATTACTGGCTCTGATCTCGCTTCCAACCCTGTGACTGAAAGATTGGCAAGTAAAGGGGCTATCATTTATATCGGTCATCAAGCCACTAATATTGAACTCGCCAGCGTGGTGGTAGTCTCTACTGCAATCGATGAGCTAAATCCTGAACTGAAAGCGGCGCGTGAGCGACGCATTCCTATTGTTCGTCGTGCAGAAATGTTGGCGGAATTAATGCGTTTTCGTCATGGCATTGCGGTGGCTGGTACGCATGGTAAAACAACGACTACGGCATTGGTTACGCAAATTTATTCTGAGGCTGGTTTAGATCCTACGTTTGTTAATGGCGGGTTAGTCAAAAGCGCTGGCACCAATGCACGTTTGGGTTCAAGTCGGATTTTGATTGCTGAAGCTGACGAAAGTGATGCTTCATTCCTTCATCTTCAGCCTATGGTTAGTATCGTGACCAACATCGAAGCTGATCACATGGATACGTATGGCGGTGATTTTGAAACGCTCAAACAGACCTTCATCGATTTCCTACACAACCTGCCATTTTATGGTCAGGCGATATTATGTATTGATGATCCTGTTGTGCGTGAAATCATTCCACGTATCAGCCGTCAAGTGATCACCTACGGTTTTGCCGATGATGCAGATGTCAGGATTGAGAATTACCATCAGCAGGGGCAACAAGGCCAGTTTACGGTCGTCAGACAGGGACGAGCCAATCTGGATATCACGCTTAATATTCCAGGTCGTCATAATGCGCTTAATGCCTCCGCGGCTATTGCAGTGGCAACGGAAGACGACATCAGCGATGAAGCGATTTTAAAAGCGATGGCTAGCACCCAAGGTACGGGACGTCGTTTTGATCATCTGGGCGAGTTTGATACAGGCAATGGGGTTGCGATGCTCGTTGATGATTATGGTCATCATCCGACCGAGGTGGGCGTGACTATTAAGGCGGCGCGTAGTGGTTGGCAAGAAAAACGGCTAGTGATGATTTTCCAACCTCATCGCTACAGTCGAACTCGCGATCTGTATGATGATTTTGCCAATGTACTGGAGCAAGTCGATGTTCTGATCATGCTCGATGTCTATGCCGCAGGAGAAAAGCCGATTGCGGGAGCCGATGGTCGATCGTTGTGCCGAACGATACGCAGTCGCGGTAAAATTGATCCTATTTTTGTTCCCGACAGCACCATACTGCCTTCGATTCTGGCTAATGTATTACAAGATGGTGACCTCGTGCTGACGCAAGGTGCTGGGGATATCGGCAAGGTAGCGAAACATTTAGCGGGGCTCGAACTGAATATCAGTAAAATGCAACAGGTTTAATTTAAATGGCTTATTTGTGTATCAATATTGAATAACATGGTATCCAGTCCAGATTTATTACTTTCAATGTTTGATACTTTCAGCGACCTCAGTATAATCCGGAGGTTAAAGTCAGTGCTTTTACCTCTATTGTGAACCAAATAGGGCATGCGATTGCGATTTAGAAACAGGAACATCAGGCTTTGTTAATGAATGTGTTCGATGAAAGCCGAGCTGTGTCCCGTTCGCCACTCATAAAAGATCACGCCGCTGGCGCTATTTTTTTATTTGTGGTGTTGTTGCTGATAAGTTCACTCATTTATTCAACACTTAGTTGGATGTGGGACGAACAGAGGCTACCGCTTTCAAAAATTGTTCTACAAGGTGACTTGCAATACGTATCTTCGCTAGATGTGCAGCGCGCTTTTGCTCAGTTGGATCATATCGGTACTTTCATGTCGCAAGATATTAACGTACTTCAATCGAGTGTACAGGTCATCCCGTGGGTGGCCCATGCATCGATTCGTAAACAATGGCCTGACACAATAAAAGTGTTTCTGACAGAGTATAGAGCGGTAGCGATTTGGAATGGCAACGCTTTGTTAGACGGATATGGCACGGTATTTAATGGTGATATTGGTCAATTGAACGGCGATAGAGTGAAACTTTATGGCCCGCAAGGGACCAGTCACGAAGTACTGGATGTTTGGAATAAAACGAACCCTAAGTTTCAATCATTAAACTTAAATATATCGTCACTGTTACTCAACGATCGTCGAGCGTGGCAAATAATTTTAGATAATGGCATCCGCTTAGAGTTAGGTAAAGAATCACTAGATGAGCGAGTTGCACGTTTTATTTCGCTGTATAAGAATTTAGGTAATAAAGCTGAACAAGTTAGCTATATCGATCTTAGATATGATACAGGAGCCGCAGTAGGTTGGTTCCCTGAACAAGAAGCACAAGAGAGTAAAAATGACTAAGACCGCTGATGACAACATTATTGTTGGTCTTGATATAGGCACAGCCACCGTGTCAGCTTTAGTCGGTGAAATACTGCCTGACGGTCAAATTAATATTATTGGCGCTGGTACGAGCCCATCCCGTGGGATGGATAAAGGGGGAGTTAACGATCTTGAATCGGTCGTTAAGTCTGTCCAAAGAGCGGTTGACCAAGCAGAATTAATGGCGGAATGCCAAATTAGTAATGTGTTTCTCTCTCTATCTGGGCGACATATTGCGAGCCGTATTGAAAAAGGCATGGGAACTATTTCGGATGAAGAAGTTTCTCAAGAAGATATGGATCGAGCGATTCATACCGCCAAATCAATAAAAATTGGGGAAGAGCAAAGAATATTGCACGTCATTCCTCAAGAATTTACGATTGATTACCAAGAGGGAATTAAAAACCCGCTTGGTTTATCAGGTGTGCGCATGGAAGTGAGCGTGCATCTTATTTCTTGTCATAATGATATGGCGAGAAATATTATCAAAGCGGTAGAACGCTGTGGTTTAAAAGTTGAACAACTGGTTTACTCTGGTTTAGCGGCAAGTAATGCAGTTATTACGGAAGATGAGCGAGAGTTAGGTGTGTGCGTGATTGATATAGGCGCAGGCACTATGGATGTTGCTATCTGGACCGGTGGTGCGTTACGACATACTGAAGTGTTTTCTTATGCAGGAAACGCAGTAACCAGTGATATTGCTTTTGCATTTGGCACACCAGTCAGTGATGCTGAAGAGATTAAAGTGAAATATGGCTGTGCGCTGAGTGAATTGGTAAGCAAGGATGATACCGTTAACGTCCCAAGTGTAGGAGGAAGACCTTCGCGAAGTTTGCAAAGACAAACCTTGTCGGAAGTGATTGAACCTCGCTACACTGAATTAATGGGATTAGTTAACCAAACTATAGATACTGTCCAAGACAAATTGCGCAAAAATGGTATTAAACACCATTTAGCTGCTGGTGTTGTTTTAACTGGCGGCGCTGCGCAAATTGAAGGTTTGGTTGAGTGTGCGGAACGCGTTTTCCGCAATCAAGTTCGCGTAGGCAAGCCTTTAGAGGTGAGTGGCCTTACAGATTACGTAAAAGAGCCGTATCATTCTACGGCGGTTGGTTTACTTCATTATGCGAAAGAGAGCCAAATTAATGACGACACGGAATACAGCGAACCGAAACGCCAATCCATGTCGAGCTTAATTGGTCGTTTGCGTAACTGGATACAAAAAGAGTTTTAACCTGAGTTGCAGGGAAAACGGAGATAACACATGTTTGAACCGATGATGGAAATGTCTGACGATGCTGTAATTAAAGTCGTTGGAGTTGGTGGTGGTGGCGGTAACGCTGTTGAACACATGGTGCGTGAGTCCATCGAAGGCGTGGAATTCATCAGTGTCAATACCGATGCGCAAGCACTTCGTAAAACAAGCGTAAGTAGCGTCATTCAAATTGGTGGTGATATCACTAAAGGTTTGGGTGCTGGTGCAAACCCGCAAGTTGGACGTGATGCAGCTCTAGAAGACAGAGAAAGAATTAAAGAAGTTCTGATGGGTGCCGATATGGTGTTTATCGCAGCTGGTATGGGCGGTGGTACAGGTACAGGTGCTGCTCCTGTTATTGCAGAAGTTGCCAAAGAACTGGGTATCTTAACCGTAGCGGTTGTCACGAAACCTTTCAGTTTTGAAGGAAAAAAACGTTTGGCATTTGCTGAGCAAGGTATTGAAGAGTTGTCAAAACACGTTGACTCTTTGATTACCATCCCTAATGAAAAACTACTGAAAGTGTTAGGTCGTGGTATTACCTTACTTGAAGCATTTGCGAGTGCGAATGATGTACTTAAAAATGCAGTGCAAGGTATTGCAGAGCTAATTACACGCCCAGGCATGATTAACGTGGACTTTGCTGACGTACGTACTGTGATGTCAGAAATGGGCCACGCGATGATGGGTAGTGGAGTGGCTCGCGGCGAAGATCGTGCTGAAGAAGCGGCAGAGATGGCAATTTCTAGCCCTCTTTTGGAAGATATTGATCTTGCAGGCGCTCGTGGCGTGTTGGTCAATATTACTGCTGGTTTGGATATGCGACTAGACGAATTCGAAACCGTCGGTAATACTGTTAAGGCGTTTGCTTCTGACAATGCGACAGTTGTCATCGGTACTTCGTTAGATCCTGATATGGCAGACGAAATTCGCGTGACTGTTGTTGCAACGGGTATTGGCAATGAGAAAAAGCCAGACATTACTTTAGTTGCAGGCGGTAAAGCCAAAGTCGCACCAGCAGTTCAACCACAAATGGTTCAGCAAGCAGCGAAAATCGAAGAAAAAACGGCACAGCCTTTGCAAGAAAGAGCAGAAGTGAAACCGCAATCAGCATCGTCGTCAACTGTTTCATCTTCTTCCGGTGCAAGCCAAAATACGGCACCGAAAGCAGATAAGGAAAATGGATATCTTGATATCCCAGCATTTTTACGTCGTCAGGCTGATTAACAATTAGACATAATTTGACACTGTTCAAAATTATGGTAGCATTCGCGGTCGGTGCTTTACCGACCGTGTTTTGTCGCACTGACATAGAGGCAAGTAGATGATCAGACAACGAACTCTGAAAGAAATAGTGAAAACAACTGGGGTGGGCTTACACTCTGGTCGTAAAGTCACATTAACGCTTCGCCCTGCTGCTGCAAACACTGGGATCATTTACCGCCGTACTGATGTCAATCCTCCAGTAGACTTCCCTGCGGACCCTGAATCTGTTCGCGATACCATGCTATGTACTGCTTTGGTCAACGATGAAGGTATTCGTATCTCTACTGTTGAGCACTTAAATGCAGCATTAGCGGGCATGGGAATCGACAACGTTATCATCGAAGTTGACGCACCTGAAATTCCTATTATGGATGGTAGTGCTAGCCCATTTGTTTACTTGCTACAACAAGCAGGCATTCAAACGCTGAATACACCAAAACGTTTTATTCGAATTAAGAAACCAGTTCGATTTGAAGATGGTGATAAGTGGGCGGAACTTGTACCCCATAACGGTTTTCGTATGGATTTTGAGATTGACTTTCAACATCCTGCTATCGATTCTGATGAACAACGCATGGTGTTTGATTTTTCCTCACAAGGTTTCGTCAAAGAAATTTCAAGAGCTCGTACTTTTGGTTTCATGCGTGACATTGAGTACCTACAATCGCAAAACCTCTGTTTAGGTGGTAGCTTTGATTGCGCCATCGTATTAGATGAATACCGTATTCTTAATGAAGAAGGTTTGCGTTTTGCCAATGAGTTTGTCACTCATAAAGTATTGGATGCCATTGGTGACTTGTACATGTGTGGTCATTCCATTGTGGGTGAGTTCCGTGCTTATAAATCAGGCCATGGTTTAAATAACCAGCTACTGCGTGCGGTCTTAGCCGACCAAGAGGCGTGGGAATGGGCTACTTTTGAAGAAGAAGTTGGCTCTCCAGTGGCGTTTGCTGAACCAAATATGGTTCTCGCTTAATAGCAATTTTTAAATAAAAAGGCCAGACAACTGTCTGGCCTTTTTATTTGTACTAATTCATTGATGACGCTTATTTGGGCTTAGCCAATTTCGCCAAATTTTCCAAACGTTTTTTGACTTTAGGGGAAGCGCTACTCGCCACCATCAGTAATGCCTGGGCCGTATTTTCAGATAGTGGTGGGCGAGCGACCGTTTCTTTTTCTTCTTTCATACCACGATTACGATAGAGCGCTGGGTTTATCTTGAGCTCAATGCTGATCAATTTGGCAAATCCTTGGTTGCGTAACTGATTCAAAATGTGTAATCGGTCATAATCAAGCTTCATTTTTATTGATGCACTGGCCACTTCAACGATTAAGTGACCACCGCGCACATTAGCGGCTCGGACATGATCGGCCGTTCCTTTAGGAAGCAACTTATTGAGCACTTTATTTAAAGCGAGGATCTCGGTGGCATGTTGCTGTATTTTCTTCAGAGATGAATCGCTGATCAGCTCTTTCGTTAACGTGGGACGGTGATCGCGCATGGTGTCTCCCTCTTAAGTTGCCATTCAATTCTATTGTGGTGCCTATGATGCGTATAGTAATAAATCTATTTTATTGCTTAAACAGTGCTCAAAAAGCGTAAAAATATTAAGTGTGCTTCAAACAAATAGTTTTGCTATTGGTTGTTGCCGCAAAAATTCCTTACACTATGCGTTACATAATTATTTAATACCTTGAAAATAAACCTCACCGTCACAATATCTGTGATACATGATTTATCTCAGTATCCTTAGTTCAAAACTGGTAGAGACTGACGGCATTAAGAGTAGATCGAAAACGATCTAATAAAGAGAGATTCCTGACACATGATAACTAAGCTACTGACAAAGGTTATTGGCAGTCGCAATGACAGAACGCTGCGCCGCCTTAAAAAAATTGTCAAAGAGATCAACAGCTACGAGCCTACTTTTGAAGCACTAACTGATGAAGAATTAAAAGCCAAAACGGTTGAGTTTCGTCAACGTTTAGAGCAAGGTGAAACCTTAGACCAATTACTTCCTGAAGCATTTGCCACCGTGCGTGAAGCGTCCAAGCGCGTATATGGTATGCGTCACTTCGACGTACAGTTGATCGGCGGTATGGTTCTCAACGCGGGTCAAATCGCAGAAATGCGCACTGGTGAAGGTAAAACGTTAACCGCGACTTTACCTGCGTATCTCAATGCCTTGCCTGGCAAAGGCGTGCACATTGTTACTGTCAACGATTATCTTGCTAAACGTGACGCAGAAACAAACCGCCCACTGTTTGAGTTTTTAGGCATGACGGTCGGTATTAACGTACCCAATATGCCACCACAAGAGAAAAAACTTTCTTATCAAGCCGATATTCTTTACGGGACCAATAACGAGTTTGGTTTCGATTACTTACGTGACAACATGGCTTTCCGCAAAGAAGACCGTGTACAGCGTGAACGTTTCTTTGCTGTAGTCGATGAAGTGGACTCGATTCTTATTGATGAAGCGCGAACGCCGTTGATCATCTCGGGTCCTGCAGAAGATAGTTCTGAGTTGTACATCCGCATTAATACCCTCATTCCACTTCTGCAAAAGCAAGATAAAGAAGATTCTGAAGAGTATCGTGGTGATGGTCACTACACGGTTGACGAAAAATCAAAACAAGTTCATTTGACTGAAACGGGTCAAGAATTTGTTGAAGAGTTAATGGTGAAAAATGGTTTGATGGAAGAGGGCGATACTCTTTATTCACCCACGAACATTAGCTTACTTCACCACGTCAATGCCGCATTGCGTGCGCATGTGTTATTTGAGAAAAACGTTGATTACATCGTGACAGAAGAGGGCGAAGTGGTCATCGTTGATGAGCACACTGGCCGCACCATGCCAGGTCGTCGTTGGTCTGAAGGTTTACACCAAGCTGTCGAGGCGAAAGAAGGTGTTAAAATCCAAAACGAGAACCAGACTCTTGCGTCGATCACCTTCCAAAACTATTTCCGTTTATACGAAAAACTTTCTGGTATGACGGGCACTGCCGATACCGAAGCGTTCGAATTCCAATCGATTTACGGTTTGGAAACCGTGGTGATCCCAACCAATAAACCTATGGTTCGTGATGATATGCCTGATGTGGTGTATCGTACTGAAGCTGAAAAATTTGCGGCGATCATTGAAGACATCAAAGCGCGTGTTGCAAAAGGTCAACCAACCCTAGTCGGTACGGTTTCGATTGAGAAATCTGAACTACTTTCTAATGCGTTGAAGCAAGCTAAAGTGAAACATAACGTGCTTAACGCGAAATTCCATGAAAAAGAAGCCGAAATTGTAGCGCAAGCGGGTATTCCGGGCGCGGTGACGATTGCGACTAACATGGCTGGTCGTGGTACTGATATTGTATTGGGCGGCAGCTGGCAGGCACAAATTGAGCAGCTAGAGAATCCAACACAAGAGCAGATCGATGAGATCAAAGCGAAGTGGAAAGAGGTTCATAACCAAGTGTTAGCCGCTGGTGGTCTGCACATTATTGGTACTGAACGCCACGAATCTCGTCGTATCGATAACCAGTTACGTGGTCGTTCTGGTCGTCAAGGGGATGCGGGTTCTTCACGTTTTTATCTATCGATGGAAGATTCACTGCTGCGTATCTTCACCTCAGATCGTATGGCAAGCCTTATCCAAAGTGGTATGGATGAAGGTGAAGCGATCGAAAGTAAGATGCTTTCTCGCTCGATTGAAAAAGCGCAACGTAAAGTCGAAGGACGTAACTTTGATATTCGTAAACAGCTTCTTGAATACGATGATGTTGCTAACGATCAACGTAAAGTAGTTTATGAGCTGCGTGATGAGCTCATGGAAGCAGACGATATCAGCGAAATGATTGAGCAGAATCGTCAAGATGTTCTGACTTCCGTTATTGACGAATACATACCGCCACAATCACTTGAGGATATGTGGGATGTTAAAGGATTGGAAGATCGTTTGAAAAACGATTTTGATTTAGAGCTGCCATTACAGCAATGGCTAGATGCTGATGATAAATTGTACGAAGAAGCGCTGCGCGAACGTATTCTTGAACAAGCGGTTAGTGTGTATCGTGAAAAAGAGAAAGCGGTTGGGGCTTCTGTTCTGCGTAATTTTGAAAAATCGGTCATGCTACAAACTCTGGATACCTTGTGGAAAGAGCATCTAGCGGCGATGGATCATTTGCGCCAAGGCATCCACCTACGTGGTTACGCGCAGAAAAACCCAAAACAAGAGTACAAGCGTGAGTCGTTTGAGCTGTTTGAAGAACTACTGAATTCTTTAAAAACCGATGTGATTACTATCTTGTCGAAGGTGCGCGTACAGCAGCAAGAAGAAGTTGAACGTATGGAAGCACAGCGTCAAGCGCAGGCGGAAGAAGCCGCGCGTCGCCAACAGTTCCAGCACCAAAGTGCCGATAGTTCGGTTGCAGATGAAGCTTCTGAAGATCAAGGACACCAGCCTATGGTTCGTGAAGAGCGCAAAGTTGGTCGTAATGAGCCTTGCCCTTGTGGTAGCGGTAAAAAGTACAAACAGTGCCACGGACAGATCAACTGATCCCTTGAATGATCACCCCAAGAGTCGCTTAGGCGACTCTTTTTTTAACTCAATATTTCTCATCTTTATTTTCTAGGTTGGGAAGTCGGCGAATCGGAGTCTTTATGAAACGTGTTCATATTGTTGCGGCTATTATCTTCAATAGCGATAAATCAGAAATTTACATTACCAAACGACCAGATCATCTTCACAAAGGCGGTTTTTGGGAGTTCCCTGGCGGCAAAGTTGAAGCGGGAGAAACGATTGAACAAGCCATTTGCCGCGAGCTAGATGAAGAGATTGGTATTCATATTACTGAGCAATCTCCTTACCAATACCTTGAGTTTGACTATTCAGACAAGTCCTTAACTTTTGATTTTATTTGCGTGACACAATTTGATCATCAGCCGTATGGTAAAGAAGGGCAGCAAGGAGAATGGGTAGCGGTTTCTGAGTTGGCAAACTATTCATTTCCTGAAGCCAATGCGCCCATCGTCGAGCGCGTCATGAAAGAGTTTGCCTAAGTCGCTAGCCACCACAAGCAAATGTTGATAGTTTACAGAAACACCTTGAACGAAGAGAAACGATGCAAGCTTAAGCTGATGTCGTCACAATGGAGAATAACGCAATGGTGAGAATTGCGATTGCAGGAGCGGCGGGTCGAATGGGCCGCAATTTGGTGAAAGCCACTTATCAAAATAACCATGCTCGAGTGGGTGCGGGCTCAGAGCGTCCTGAGTCCTCGTTGGTTGGTGTTGATATCGGTGAGTTATGCGGTGAAGGGCGATTTGATATCGCGTTGGTGGATAACCTAGAGAATGCCGTAGATAACTTCGATGTCATCATTGATTTTACAGCTCCTGTGAGCACCTTAGCCAATATTGAGTTATGTAAAAAACACGGTAAGAAGCTAGTGATTGGCACAACGGGCTTTTCTGAAGCAGAAAGAGCACAAATCAATGCTGCCGCACAACAGATTGCGATTGTCATGGCTCCTAACTACAGCGTTGGGGTTAACCTTGTTTTCAAATTGCTTGAAAAAGCGGCTAAAGTGATGGGTGATTACTGTGATATTGAGGTCATTGAAGCCCACCATCGTCATAAAGTGGATGCTCCGTCAGGAACCGCAATTGGCATGGGAGAGGCGATTGCTAATGCTATGGGTAACCAACTGAGTGACGTTGCCGTCTATGCGCGAGAAGGTATTACCGGTGAACGTACTAAAAATGAGATTGGTTTTGCTACGATTCGTGCTGGCGATATCGTGGGTGAGCATACCGCGATGTTCGCTGATATCGGTGAACGTGTAGAAATCACCCATAAAGCGACGGATCGTATGACTTTTGCCAATGGTGCAGTGAGAGCGGCGGTTTGGCTTGCTGATAAACCTGCGGGTTTTTATAGCATGACTGACGTGTTAGGTTTGAACGATCTTTGATTACATAATTATGCGTCAGTGTTTGCTGGCGCATCTTTGTTACACCTCTTTTTACCGATTTAATTATCTCTCTTTATTTTTACTTTACTGACTTACTTTTGTTGTGTTTTAGGTGGGTATTGCTTTCTTTTTGTTTTAGATCTCTGAAATTGCACTTATTCTCTGCTTGATTAACGTTTGCGTGATTTTGTTTATCGTTGATTGTTTAAAATGCATCAAAGAGTTTCAGTTTGCTGATTCTAATTCCTCCATTCTCATTTTTTTACTCATCAAACCTATTTTTTTACTGTCTTAGGTTCGCTTTTTATCTCTAACGCTTTAAATGTTGCCTTAATTTATTATGAAATGTTGACAGTAATCATGGTGGTCATTAGAATACCGCCAATTTGTCTAAATCACCCTATGGCGCGACTCTATGGCCTTAAGGAAGGCAGATTTGCAGTTTAATTTATATTTTTTGCATTTTTATTCTGGAGGTTGTCTTGAGTAAGTCAGCACTGTTAGTCCTAGAAGATGGGACGGTGTTCCACGGTGTATCCATTGGCGCTGATGGAATATCCGTTGGTGAAGTCGTCTTTAATACCTCGATGACGGGGTACCAAGAAATCCTCACTGATCCTTCCTATTCTCAACAAATCGTTACTCTTACTTACCCCCACATAGGCAATACCGGAACCAATTCCGAAGACGAAGAATCCTCTTCTATCCATGCACAAGGCCTTGTGATTCGCGATCTCCCTCTTATCGCTTCTAACTTCCGTAATGAACTTTCCCTTTCTGACTACCTTAAATCACAAAATATTGTGGGCATTGCCGATATCGACACGCGCAAGCTAACGCGCATTTTGCGTGAAAAAGGAGCTCAGAATGGCTGCATTATGGCAGGTGACCATTTAGATGAAGCATTGGCGCTGGTAAAAGCCAAAGAGTTCCCCGGTTTAAAAGGAATGGATCTTGCGAAAGAAGTTACAACAAAAGAAGCGTACCAATGGAAACAAGGTTCGTGGACGCTCGAAGGTGGACTTCCTGAAGCGAAAGATGACAGCGAGTTGCCCTATCACGTTGTTGCCTACGATTTCGGTGCAAAGCGCAATATCCTCCGTATGTTGGTTGACCGAGGATGCCGCCTAACTGTGGTACCAGCACAAACCTCGGCTGAAGAAGTTCTAGCGCTGAAACCTGATGCTGTCTTTTTATCAAATGGCCCTGGCGACCCAGAACCATGTACTTATGCGATTGAAGCAACCAAAGTGTTCTTAGAGAAAGGACTGCCTATTTTTGGTATCTGTTTAGGGCATCAAATTTTGGCATTGGCGTCTGGTGCAAAAACAGTAAAAATGAAATTTGGCCACCATGGCGCGAACCATCCAGTGAAAGATTTGGATCGTAATGTGGTGATGATTACGGCACAAAACCACGGTTTTGCTGCTGATGAAGCAACGCTGCCTATCACGCTTCGTGCAACGCACAAATCGCTATTTGATGGTTCACTACAAGGAATTCACCGCACCGATAAGCCAGCCTTTAGCTTTCAGGGACACCCTGAAGCGAGTCCTGGCCCGCACGATGCCGCCCCTTTGTTTGACCATTTTATTGAACTAATTAAAAAGCACACAGCGTAATTCGGAGTAGTAGACAATGCCAAAACGTACTGACATTAAAAGTATTCTAATTCTAGGTGCTGGCCCGATTGTAATCGGTCAGGCTTGTGAGTTTGACTACTCTGGCGCTCAAGCATGTAAAGCCCTGCGTGAAGAGGGTTACCGAGTGATTTTGGTTAACTCGAACCCTGCCACTATCATGACTGACCCAGAGATGGCCGATGCGACTTATATTGAGCCTATCCATTGGGAAGTAGTGCGTAAAATCATCGAAAAAGAGCGCCCAGACGCGGTATTACCGACCATGGGTGGCCAAACTGCATTGAACTGTGCACTTGAACTGGAAAAGCATGGTGTTCTGGCTGAGTTTGGCGTTGAGATGATTGGCGCAACGGCTGATGCGATTGATAAAGCGGAAGATCGTTCTCGCTTTGATAAAGCGATGAAGTCAATCGGTTTAGCTTGTCCTCGCGCTGATACGGCAAAAACGATGGAAGAAGCTTACCGCGTTCAAGAGATGGTGGGTTTCCCTTGCATTATTCGCCCTTCATTTACCATGGGTGGAACCGGCGGCGGTATCGCTTACAACAAAGAAGAGTTTGAAGAGATCTGCCGCCGTGGCCTTGATCTTTCGCCAACCAACGAGTTGTTGATTGATGAATCACTCATCGGTTGGAAAGAGTACGAAATGGAAGTGGTTCGCGATAAAGCGGACAACTGCATCATAGTCTGTGCGATTGAAAACTTTGACCCAATGGGTATTCACACGGGTGACTCGATCACGGTAGCTCCTGCGCAAACGCTAACTGACAAAGAATATCAGATCATGCGTAACGCATCGCTAGCCGTACTGCGTGAAATCGGTGTGGAAACGGGGGGTTCGAACGTACAGTTTGGTATCAACCCGAAAGATGGCCGCATGGTGATCATCGAGATGAACCCACGTGTTTCTCGCTCTTCGGCTCTTGCATCGAAAGCGACGGGTTTCCCTATTGCCAAAGTTGCGGCCAAATTGGCGGTAGGTTTCACACTTGATGAGTTAATGAACGACATTACTGGTGGTGCAACCCCAGCGTCGTTTGAGCCAACTATTGATTATGTTGTGACGAAAATCCCTCGCTTTAACTTCGAAAAATTTGCCGGTGCTAACGATCGCTTAACCACGCAAATGAAGTCGGTGGGCGAAGTGATGGCGATTGGTCGTAACCAACAAGAATCGCTGCAAAAAGCACTGCGTGGGCTGGAAATTGGCGTAAACGGCCTAGACGAAATGGTTGATTTAGACGCACCAGATGCACTGACTAAAATTCGCCATGAGCTGAAAGAAGCGGGTGCTGAGCGTATTTGGTATATCGCAGATGCTTTCCGCGCTGGTTTGTCTGTGGATGGGGTCTTTAACCTGACTAACGTTGATCGCTGGTTCTTGGTACAAATCGAAGAACTGGTCAAAATGGAACAAGAAGTCAAAGCGGGCGGTTTTGCTGGCTTAAATGCGGATGTTCTACGCAAGATGAAGCGCAAAGGTTTTGCGGATGCGCGTCTCTCTTCACTGCTTGGCGTGGCTGAAAGTGAAATTCGTCGTATGCGTGACCAATATAATATTCATCCGGTTTACAAGCGTGTCGATACTTGTGCGGCGGAGTTTTCGTCTGATACGGCTTACATGTACTCCTCTTATGATGACGAATGTGAAGCACAACCGACCGATAGAGACAAAATCATGGTGCTCGGCGGTGGTCCAAACCGTATTGGTCAAGGTATCGAATTTGATTACTGTTGTGTTCATGCCTCACTCGCGCTACGCGAAGATGGTTATGAAACCATCATGGTTAACTGTAACCCTGAAACTGTTTCAACAGACTATGACACTTCCGATCGCCTCTATTTTGAACCAGTGACACTCGAAGATGTATTGGCGATTGTTCGTGTTGAAAAACCTAAAGGCGTCATCGTGCAATACGGTGGTCAAACACCACTGAAACTGGCTCGTGCACTTGAAGCTGCAGGAGTGCCTATCATTGGTACTAGCCCAGATGCGATTGACCGCGCCGAAGATCGTGAGCGTTTCCAACAAGCGGTTGATCGTTTAGGTCTGCTGCAGCCAGAAAACGCAACAGTGACCACAATGGAACAGGCGATTGAAAAATCGAAAGACATCGGCTTCCCGCTGGTGGTACGCCCGTCTTACGTTCTTGGTGGCCGCGCGATGGAAATCGTCTATGACGAACAAGATCTGCGTCGTTACTTTAACGAAGCGGTCAGTGTGTCTAACGAATCCCCAGTACTGCTTGATCGCTTCCTCGATGATGCAATTGAAGTCGATATCGATGCGATTTGTGATGGTGAGCGTGTCGTCATTGGTGGCATCATGGAGCACATCGAACAAGCGGGTGTTCACTCTGGTGACTCAGCTTGCTCTCTACCGGCTTATACGTTAAGCCAAGAAATCCAAGATGTGATGCGTGAACAAGTTGAGAAGCTGGCGTTTGAATTGGGCGTTCGTGGTTTGATGAACACGCAGTTTGCGGTTAAAGATAATCAAGTTTACCTGATTGAAGTTAACCCTCGTGCCGCTCGTACTGTACCGTTTGTGTCAAAAGCAACGGGCGCACCGCTTGCCAAAATTGCCGCGCGCGTGATGGCAGGGCAGTCTCTAGAGTCACAAGGCTTTACTAAAGAGATCATTCCTCCTTACTACTCAGTGAAAGAAGTGGTTCTGCCATTTAATAAATTCCCTGGTGTTGACCCACTGCTTGGCCCTGAAATGCGTTCAACGGGTGAAGTGATGGGTGTGGGTGCAACGTTTGCTGAAGCTTATGCAAAAGCGGAATTAGGTTGCGGTAATGTTTATCCTGAAGGCGGCCGAGCTCTGCTCTCTGTACGTGAAGGTGATAAACAGCGTGTGGTTGATTTAGCGTCGAAACTGGTGAAATTAGGTTATCAGCTTGATGCTACCCACGGTACAGCTGTAATTTTAGGTGAAGCCGGTATTAACCCACGTTTGGTGAATAAAGTGCATGAAGGTCGCCCTCATATTCTTGACCGTATTAAGAATAATGAATACACCTACATCATTAATACAGCCGAGGGGCGTCAAGCGATTGAAGATTCTAAAGTTCTTCGTCGTGGAGCATTAGCACAAAAAGTCAACTACACCACAACACTGAATGCTGCCTTTGCAACCTGTATGTCTCATACGGCCGATGCGAAGTCATCAGTTACGTCAGTGCAAGAGTTACACGCGCAAGTGAAAGCACACTTAGCATAAGCGTTAAAAAATAATAAATCAGTAGGTCTAAGACCTACATGACAACCTCATTGCCCGCTGAATTAAGCGGGCTTTTTTTATTCGGCCGAATTGAATCGTTTTACCAATGAAGAAGAGATTTGGCCTAGAGGATAGCTTTTTAATTGATGAAAAATGGGAATGGGTTGTTGTCTTGGCTTTCGCTGTTTTCACCTTTTAAGTGGTGTTATTGTTGGTTTTTATTGTTCAATGCGTTGATAAGAAATGGAACTTTCACTGGAAGTATTAGGCCTGTTGTTTTTGGTTGCAGGGATTGCAGGGTTCATTGATGCGATGGCTGGCGGTGGCGGTTTGCTTACTTTGCCGGCTTTGCTGGCAGTAGGCGTGCCACCGACTCAAGCGCTGGCTACCAATAAGCTGCAAAGCTCATTTGGCAGTTTCTCCGCCACTTGGTATTTTGTACGCAATGGCATTGTGAACCTAAAAGAGATGAAGTTGGCGATAGCTTGTACTTTTATCGGCGCTGCGTGTGGGGCTGAACTTGTGCAGCATATGGATGCCAGTTTGTTGACCAGCTTAATCCCGCTGTTGCTGATCGGTATTTCGCTCTATTTTCTACTTGCACCCGCGACGAAAACCCACAATGGGCCTGCTCCATTGTCTGAAACGGCTTTTGCTTTTACGGTCGGTTTTGGTATCGGTTTTTATGATGGTTTTTTCGGTCCGGGCACCGGGTCTATTTTTACGGTCTGTTTTGTCGTATTTGGTCATTTTTCGTTGATTGAAGCGACTGCAAGAACCAAGGTTCTCAACTTCACTTCAAACATTGCTGCGCTGCTTTTTTTTGTTATTGCTGGCTTGCCGATTTGGAAGATAGGGCTGGTGATGGCCGTTGGTGGTTTTTTAGGGGCGAGAATGGGTGCAAAGATAGTGGTGACTAAAGGGCAGAAATGGATCCGCCCATTAGTTATTGTGATGTCGATGTTGATGGCAATAAAACTTCTTTGGCAACAGCATCAGCAATGGTTGTTATCAATCTTTTGACCCTTGGCGAGCGATAACTATTGCTGCGCAGACAGAGATGAACAGGCCGAACCAAAGGTTGTAGTTCATCAAAATCAAAGTAATAGCGAGGTTCAATGTTCAGCGCTTTAATCACTGAAAGTGGTACTAAAGCAGGCGTCATGCCTCCTAATGCCAATTGTGCTGCGGCCGTATACGAGTCCATTTCCATCTGTGGCGTGATGGCGAGTTTCGCCAATATATCGACTTGATAGGCGTTCGCTGGGTTGGATAAATCATTGGTAACGAGCTGTTTAGGTAGCGAAGATAAGGGTGTTTGGCTGACAATGTAAAAGGGTTCATCTACCAGATGAAACGTCATTAGCCCATGATTAGCGGGTAAGTAGCCTGCGCAAAATCCTAATGTCGCTTTGCCTGATTGAACGTGCTGAACAATCCTCGGCGTATGGTTCGTGGTGATGGTGATGAACTTATCGTGCTTGAGGTACTGCCCCATGGTGGTATTAATATAGCCAGCGACTAACGTTTCTGAGCAGTCTATCCTGATCAGTGTGGCATCCGTAAAAGATTGCTGATCGAAAATTAAACCGCATAACTCACTAAAGCTTGGGCCAATAGTTTCAACCAAGGCCTGTGCATCTGTGGTTAATTTAATCTGTCGGCCATCAGGCTCAATCAGCTTTTTACCGACTCTTTTTTCTAAATTAGCAATCCGCTTACTAACGGCGGACTGGCTAATGTAGAGTAGGCTGCCCGTACGCCCCATGGTTTTTTCTTTGCTCAGTACCAGCAAAGTTTCGATACCTTCTAGCAACATAATTAATGACGATGAGGAATAGATTAGCTCATCTTATCGCAAAGCGACCATAACCCATAGCGTCTGTACATGTTACTGTTTGTGGTTTTGATGAAATCGGCTTTATTTATTCAGTGCAAAAGTGGGCAGTGATAAGTGCCAGCGGATCGCGCCAAGTCGAATGATCAAGGTTGAGGCCACTCCGGCCAGAAAGGCGCTTGAGCTATCGTAGCCCATCGCTAGTGCTGTGGTATGAAACAGACCGCCGATGATACAAGCTGTAGCATAGACTTCGCTGCGCAGCACCATTGGAATTTCACGGGCCAGTACATCACGAATAATACCGCCGCCACAGCCAGTAATAACGCCCATGATTACCGCAACCATGGCCGAGTCTTGATAGTTCATCGCCTTTTCAACACCAATGCCAACAAATACCGCTAAACCGATTGCATCACAAACGGGTAAGATCCACCAAGCAACGCGTTTAGGCCTGCGAACCAGCAGCATGGTGAGTAAACAAGTGATGAAAATGACCCAAAGGTAAGTGGTGTCTTTTATCCAGAAAACTGGCGTCGCACCCAATGCCATATCACGAATTGTTCCACCGCCAATTGCAGTAACGCTCGCAAGCACGACCACGCCAAACGGGTCCATTTTTAATCGACCAGCTAATAATACGCCAGAAATGGCAAAGATAGCCGTACCAAATAAGTCAATAAGATAGAGCAGCATGGAGTCCATGTTACTGGGTTCTCTTTAGTCGTTAATGGAACAAAATTCGGGCAGGAATTGTACGAGATTTTATTACGCAAGCGTTAGCGTTTTTGGCGAACGACGGAAAAGTACTCACACACTTCTTCTATCGCTTGCAGTGTTCTGGGCGTTGGTCGATTTAACCAATCAGAGGTCAGTGCCCACACAAACCCGTTTTGTACAGCGGGTAGTTGCTGTTGCCACTTTTGCCACATCGTGCCATTTTTTATCGCATGTTCAGAGGTGAAAATTACATCAGGTTTAGCCAGCAGCACTTGCTCAATCCCAACTTGAGGGTAGGGGGATGCGCTGTTGGCAAAAATATTTTCGCCGCCACAAAATTCAAAAACCTCACTGGGCCAACTGCCTTTGGCCAGTGTGATGATCGGTTTTTCACTGAGTTGATAGAAATAACGAACTTTACTTTGGCTGCCATAACTCTGTTTCAGAGTGATGAGTGATTGACGAAAATCACGCGCCGCTTGTTGGCCGATCTTTGGATCATCAGCAAATTGGCTAAGTGCTTCAATATTATTGGCAATGTCATCGAGTTTTTGAGTTTTTGTCGTATAAATCCTCAGCCCCAACTGCTTTAATTTATCGAGCTCCTTCGCCGGATTGCCCGCAGGCCAAGCAATCACTAAATCCGGTTTTAGGGTAAGAATGCGCTCTATATTCAACCCTTGGTAATTGGCCACTTTTTCGAGTTTGAGTGCTTGTGCTGGGTAGTCACTGTACTCGCTGACGGCCACCAATTTATCACCAAGGCCAGCCGCAAAGGCCAATTCCGTGGCATGAGGCGCTAAGCTAATGATGCGTTTAACTTGCGCTTGAACTGGAAAAGCCACGCACAGCGTGACGACAACATTGAGAAACAGTAAACGCATCTAAAATCCTTGATGGACGAGCAGCAGTATCATGCTCTCTAATGCTATCCACGCGAAAATACGCCAAGCTAGCAGTTTTTGGATTTGCGCAAGGTGGAAGGCTGATGGGGCGATACGTCCGCCTATTTTTACGCGCAGGGCTTTTTTATCACCGTAGATAGCTGGGCCACCTAAGGCCAGTGATAGTTTATTGCCGACGGCGGTTAACAACCATGCAGGCCCCGGGAGTGGCCATAAGCGGCTTTGTTGTAACATGGCTGAGAAGGTGTTTGATGCGTTGCGACCAATGATAATCAAGAGGCTAAATAGGCGCAGTGGCACAAAGTCAAGCACAGCCAGCAAGCGTACCGATGGAATACCAAAAGGATGAAACGCCGCTCGCGAAGGCGCCCAAGCTCTGGCGAGTTCAGCGATGAGACGGTACATCAACGCGCCAATACCGCCAAGACAGGCGTACCAAAATAGCACTGCAATCACGTTGCGCCCATAGCCAACAATGACGGTTTCAGCCCCCGCCTTACCTAACCCCAGCGCTGATAAGCTATCGGTTTCACGATTCACAAAAGGGGCAAGCACGCTGCGAGCGTATTTTTTGTCTTCTTTGCTGAGTGCGCCGATAAGCTGATTGGCTAATAATTCTTGGCTACGCCAATCAAATGCGAGTAATAGTAGCGCTAAATCAAATAGTTGAGGTTGCCATACCAAAGGTTTTAACGCGACTAAGGTGACCCATGCGGGGAGGCACATCAATAGCCAAGCCAGTGTGCCGGAAAGTAGGCTTTGTGAATAACTGCTACTGGTATTGACTTTATCCGCTAATATTTCCGCAAATTTTCGCCACAAAGTGACGGGATGAGCGTTACGCGGGATGGGTAAAATAAGATGAAAGGCAACCGCTCCCCACATCACGAGGAGCGTACCGTTGGCATACAAGTAGGTGATTAACTCGTCCATGTTGAGTCTGTCACTGCTTACTTAAGCAGTTCGACCATCTTCATCACCATTTCTGATGAGCTTTGTGCGGCAAGCGGTAAAAATTCATCAAAGGACATCGGAGACGCTTTATCGGCTACATCTGAAATGGCGCGAACGACCACAAAAGGCACTTTGAATTGGTGGCAAGTTTGTGCAATTGCTGAAGCTTCCATCTCAACCGCAATCACGGTTGGGAAGTGTTGGCGAATAAAGCTTTGACGCTCAGCGGTACAAACGAAAGCATCCCCGGTACAAATCAGGCCGCGTACCGCGTGCTTATCTTTGATGTGTGTGAGTGCTTGTTCTGCAACGCGGATCAATGCATCATCCGCTTTGAAAGCGGCTGGTTGACCTGCCATTTGCCCCATTTCATAGCCAAATGCTGTTACATCGGCATCATGGTGACGAACTTCGCTTGAAATGACTACATCACCCATGGTTAAGCTTGAATCAAAACCACCTGCAGAACCGGTGTTAATCACTACATCTGGTTGGTATTCATTAAGTAAAAGAGTGGTGCCAATGGCTGCGGCGACTTTACCAATGCCAGATTGTAGCAGCACCACATCCACCCCATGGATTTGACCTGAAAAATAGGTGCAGCCCGCTTTGCTGACTTCTTGAACATTGTCGATTGCGTCTTTTAATATCGCGACTTCTTGCTCCATCGCGCCAATAATGCCGATTTTCATGAGGTTTCTCTTATTCGGTTAGTAGTAAATATTCGGTTGATAGTAAATATCTGGTGAATATACCCTTCCTACTTGAAGCCGCAGCGGTGTTGGCTACGTTCGTTCACCCCAATCACATAGTTTGCCTATGCTCATGGGGACTCACTCACTTGCCGCCTACCTGCAACTCCAAGTTGTTTGGGTATAGCTAAATTGGCCGAAGTTTAGCACGAAACTTTCCGCCAGTGCGATATTGAGCAACTATTCAATCAAGCCTGCTTTGGTGAGGTTTTCTCGCAGTGTTTCTGCTCGCTTACGATTGACGCCCATATCTGAATAACCAATGCGCGATTCAGATCGTACGATTAAACGGCCGTTCTCTATCTTAAGTTCAAGATCATCCACAAATCGCCAAATACGACTGGTGCATTCAATGCGGAGATAATTGTCCTCTTTCACCGCCGTTTTAGAGCGAGGAATAGAAAGCGCAACCGCTTCAATTTTATCTAAAGAGACGCCTGTTTTGAGGATAAAGGGAGATAGCGAGAACGCGTTACGCTCATCTTGAGTTGAAACGCAATTCGGTTTATTTCCGCAAGGGGTCGCAGTGCGATCGGTCATAGTTGTCACTCCTTGGCTGCAAGCGGTTAGTGTGGCAAACATCAGTAAACTTAGTACTACGCGCATGATAGTCCTTATCAAATGAATCCTCATTACCAATCGCCAAAATACAAGCAAGCTGCAGTGTCGATGGTTGAAGGAAAATGGCCTAAGAAAAAAGGATTCACGTTACCATGAATCCTTCAAGGATATTAAGCAGTTAAGGCTTAAAGGCCTAAGTAGTCAAGTATTCCTTCTGCGGCTTTGCGCCCTTCGTCAATGGCCGTGACGACCAGATCGGAGCCGCGCACGGCATCCCCACCAGCAAAAATTTTTTCATTACTGGTTTGGTACTGGAACGATTGCTGCGACGCGGCCTTAATGCGTCCCCATTGATCAAGTTCAACGCCGAATGGCTCAAGCCATGGCATGGCATGTGGCTGAAAACCAAACGCCATAATGACGGCATCGGCTGCCAACACATGTTCGCTACCCGCAACGGGCTCGGGCTTGCGACGCCCAGCGGCGTCAGGCTCCCCTAAAGCGGTTTGCACCACTTTAACGCCACTCACTTGGCCTTGTTCATTGACCTCAATGGCGAGCGGTTGCAGGTTGAACATAAATTCTACGCCTTCTTCTTTGGCATTTTTCACTTCTCGGCGCGAACCCGGCATGTTCTCTTCATCGCGTCGGTAGGCACAAATCACTTTGGCGGCATGTTGGCGAATGGAAGTACGCACGCAATCCATCGCAGTGTCTCCGCCTCCAAGTACCACGACTTTTTTGCCCGCCATATCAATAAATGTTTGGGGTGATTCCAAACCCATCACTTTATAAGTATTTGACACTAAGAAGGGTAGAGCATCGTAAACACCGTTTGCTTCTTCATTTTCTAGCCCTGCGCGCATGTTTTGGTAAGTCCCGACACCGAGAAAAACGGCATCATATTCATTAAGCAGCGTCTGCAGTGTGATGTCTTTACCTACTTCGATGTTGAGCTGAAATTCGACGCCCATCTCACTGAAAATGCGGCGGCGGTTTTCCATTACGCCTTTTTCAAGTTTGAAAGAGGGAATACCAAAGGTTAGCAAACCACCAATTTCAGGATAGCGATCAAACACCACGGGCTTTACTCCGTTGCGCACTAAAATATCGGCTGCGGCTAGGCCTGCTGGGCCTGCACCAATGATCGCCACTTTCTTATCCGTCCACTCCACGTGCGACATGTCTGGTTTCCAGCCCATCTCAAACGCTTTGTCGTTAATGTATTTTTCGATGTTACCTATGGTGACCGCACCAAAGTCATTGTTTAGGGTACAAGAGCCTTCACAGAGGCGATCTTGTGGGCAGACTCGCCCACAGACTTCGGGCAAGCTGTTGGTTTGGTGCGATAGTTCAGCGGCTTCAATAATGCGCCCTTCGTTGGCCAGTTTTAGCCATTGCGGAATGTAGTTGTGCACTGGGCATTTCCATTCGCAGTAAGGGTTGCCGCAATCTAAGCAGCGATCCGCTTGAGCGGTCGCTTGCTGTTTAGTAAAGGGTTCGTAAATTTCGACGAACTCGATTTTGCGAATAGTGAGCGGCTTTTTTGCCGGATCAACTCGATTCACATCAATAAATTGGTATACGTTCTGGCTCATTAATCTGGCTCCTTCCAATTATTGCGCTTGAACGCGAAGTTCGGCGGCACTGCGGCTTTGATGGCCGAGTAGGGTTTGCAGATCCGCCGCCTGGGGTTTGATGAGATAGAACTTTGGAATCCATTCATCAAAGTTCGCTAAGATCTGTTCAGCATGCACCGACCCCGTCTCTTCCAAATGCTCGGCAATTAAACCACGTAAATGTTCTTGGTGAATGTAGAGATCTTGCAATGAAATAGCCTCTACTGATTCACTATTGACTCGACCTTGGAAATCACCGTTTTCATCCATCACGTAAGCAAAGCCGCCCGTCATACCCGCGCCAAAGTTAACGCCTGTTGCACCCAAAATGGCGACGATTCCGCCTGTCATGTATTCGCAAGCGTTATCACCAGCGCCTTCGATAACCGTGATAGTGCCAGAGTTACGCACACCAAAACGCTCTCCCGCTTTGCCAGCCGCAAACAGCTTGCCGCCCGTTGCGCCATATAAACAGGTGTTGCCGATGATCGTAGCGTCGTTGCAGTTAAAAGCGGTACCAAGGTGGGGTTTGATGACCAGCTTCCCGCCTGCCATCCCTTTACCAACATAGTCATTGGCATCGCCAGTAAGGTAAAGCTCAACACCACCCGCGTTCCATACACCAAATGACTGACCTGCTGTGCCATCGAGATAAATTTTAATCGGCGAGGCGGCTACGCCTTGGTTACCATAACGTTTGGCTATTTCACCAGATAGGCGAGCACCGAGCGAGCGGTCAGTATTCTGTACGTTATAATACAAGCTGATCGATTGTTGTGCTTCAACTGCCGCTAAAGCGTCATCGACAAATTGTTGGTTAAGTTGTCCTTTATCAAACGGTGTATTGGGTTGAGTCCAGTAAAGCGGATGACCCTGAGCGGATACTGGCGCTTCCAATAAACCGGATAAGTCCAATTTGCTTTGCTTAGCGGTCATCCCTTCAAGTACTTCTAGTAAATCGGTGCGGCCAATCAGATCGGTGAGCTTTTCAACGCCCAACTGCGCCAAGTAACCACGGACTTCGTCGGCAAGACCGATGAAATAGTTCATCACCATCTCAGGTAAGCCTTTGAAATACTCTTTACGCAGCGTTTCATCTTGCGTTGCTACGCCTGTCGCACAGTTATTAAGGTGGCAAATCCGTAAGAATTTACAGCCCATCGCGACCATAGGAGCTGTGCCAAAACCGAAGCTTTCGGCACCTAAAATCGCGCCTTTAATCACGTCCAGTCCTGTTTTTAGACCACCGTCAACTTGAAGTCGAATTTTGTGGCGCAGGCCGTTTGCGACTAACGCTTGTTGGGTTTCAGCAAGGCCGAGTTCCCAAGGGCTACCAGCGTATTTTACCGAGGTGAGTGGGCTAGCCGCTGTACCGCCGTCATAACCAGAAATAGTGATAAGATCGGCGTAGGCTTTGGCAACGCCAGTGGCAATGGTGCCAACGCCCGGCTCTGAAACTAATTTGACCGAAACCAAAGCTTTTGGGTTAACTTGTTTGAGATCGAAAATCAGCTGGGCTAAATCTTCAATCGAATAAATATCGTGGTGCGGCGGTGGTGAAATTAAGGTCACGCCTTGCACTGAATAGCGCAACTTGGCAATTTCCGCGGTCACTTTATGGCCGGGAAGTTGGCCACCTTCACCCGGCTTTGCTCCTTGCGCCACTTTAATTTGCAGTACGTCAGCATTGGTGAGGTAATGCGGAGTCACGCCAAAACGCCCTGATGCGACCTGCTTAATACGGGAGTTACGTTCAGTGCCAAAACGGCGTGGATCTTCTCCACCTTCACCAGAGTTGGAGTAGCCACCTAAGCGGTTCATTGCGGTCGCTAACGCTTCATGAGCTTCTGGGCTTAAGGCGCCAATCGACATCGCCGCAGAATCAAAACGTTTAAATAGCTCCGTACTGGGTTCAATTTTTTCCAGTGCTAGCGGTGTCGCTGATTTTTTTAAGCGCAGCAAATCGCGCAACATCGCGACGGGGCGTGCGTTGACCTGCTGGGCAAAGCTTTGGTAATCGGCACTTTCACCTGATTTAACTGCGGCTTGTAAGGTACCAACCACATCTGGGTTATAGGCATGGTATTCACCACCATGCACGTATTTTAATAAGCCACCTTGTTCGAGCGTTTTACGTTTGGTCCACGCTTTGCGCGCTAAATTAAATAGATCTTGTTGGAAGTCTTCGAAGTTAGCACCTTGAATGCGCGTGGTGACGCCTTTAAAACACAACTGAACTACGTCGCTATGTAGGCCAACCGCTTCAAACAGCTGCGAGCAGCGATAAGAAGCGACGGTTGAAATACCCATTTTCGACATGATTTTCAATAAACCTTTGTCGATACCGTAACGGTAGTTTTGCATCACCTCGCGATAGCTTTTTTCCAACGTGCCATCATCAATCATTTTGCCGAGCGTTTCGTAGGCCAAGTAAGGGTAGACGGCGGTTGCGCCAAAGCCGATTAAGACTGCAAATTGATGAGGGTCACGTGCGGTGGCGGTTTCGATAATGATGTTTGCATCGCAGCGTAAATTGGCTTCGACTAAGCGAGTGTGTACTGCGCCCACTGCCATTGCCGCTGGGATCGGCAGTTTATCCTTATGCAAAGCGCGGTCAGACAATACGATCAATACCGATCCTTGGCGTACGGCCTCCTCTGCTTGTTGGCAAAGTTCGAGCAAAGCTTGCTTGAGATCCTTATGCTGTGGATCGTAATTGATGTCTAAAATGGTATTGCGATAGTGTTTGTCGCTGAGCTCCAATAGCTGTTGCATGTCGGAATAGAGCAAGATAGGTGAATCAAAGGTAACACGATAAGCGTGACCATCGGTTTCACAGAACACGTTCATCTCTTGGCCGATGCTGGTGGCTAGTGACATCACGTGCTTTTCACGCAGTGGATCGATAGGCGGGTTCGTAACTTGGGCAAATTTTTGGCGGAAATAATCGGTAACCAAGCGCTCTTTCGAAGAGAGCACCGCCATCGGCGTATCATCACCCATTGATCCCACCGCTTCTTGGCCTACATCTCCCAGTACGCGCAGTACTTGATCAATCTCTTCGTTGCTCATTGCAAACTGTTTTTGATAGGTTTTCAGCTCGTCATTGTCAAAGCTGCGCTCGCCCACCAAGTCGTCACTGAGTTCAGAAAATGGCGTTAATCGGTGGACGTTATTTTTCATCCACTCGCCATAAGGGTGGCGGCTTTTGAGATCGTTATCAATTTCACTAGATTGCCACAATTTCCCATGACGGGTGTCGATCACCAGCAGTTCACCGGGCCCAACGCGGCCTTTTTCAGCCACTTCATCGGGCGCGTAATCCCAAATTCCGACTTCAGAGGCGAGGGTGATGAGTTTATCTTTGGTGATCACATAACGCGCAGGGCGAAGGCCATTGCGATCAAGGTTACAAGCAGCATAACGGCCATCCGATAACACAATGCCAGCTGGGCCATCCCATGGCTCCATGTGTTTTGAGTTAAAGTCGTAAAAGGCACGAAGGTCTGGGTCCATATCAGGGTGATTTTGCCACGCCGGCGGCACTAACATACGCATGGCACGGAAAATATCCATTCCCCCCGCTAAAAACAGATCGAGCATGTTGTCTAAGCTTGATGAATCGGAACCTGTTTCATTGACAAATGGCGCGGCGGTTTGCAGATCCGGTAGTAGGGGAGAGGCAAATTTGTAAGCCCGTGCTCGCGCCCATTGACGGTTCCCTTCGATAGTATTGATTTCACCATTGTGCGCTAAGTAGCGGAACGGCTGTGCTAGTGGCCAACGTGGCTGAGTATTGGTTGAAAAGCGCTGGTGGAACAAGCAAATGGCTGATTCCATCCGTAGATCAGCTAGGTCAAGATAAAAGCGCGGTAGGTCAGCAGGCATGCACAAGCCTTTGTAAACAATGACTTGAGTCGATAGTGAGCAAATATAGAAATCACGATCTTCGGTGATCTGTTTTTCAATGCGACGGCGAGCAATGTAAAGGCGTCGTTCAATGTCTCGTTCACGCCAACCAGCGGGAGCACTAATAAAGACTTGTTGAATATCAGGCACGGATTCGGCAGCAATAGGGCCAAGTACAGCTTGGTTCGTTGGTACGGTTCGCCAACCTGTCACTGTGAGTGTTTCTTGCGCCAGTTCTTTGTTGATAATATCGCGCGCTGATTGCGCTTTGACCGGATCTTGACTGAAGAAAATCATACCAATCGCATACTGTTTGGCGAGCTTCCAGCCTTTTTCTTCAGCGATGAGTCGTAGGTAACTATCTGGTTTTTGTAGTAATAGACCACAGCCATCACCGGTTTTACCATCGGCTGCGATGCCGCCACGGTGGGTCATGCGATCTAATGCTGAAATCGCGGTTCTGACTAATTTATGGCTGGTTTGGCCTTCCATGTGGGCGATCAAACCAAATCCACAGTTGTCTTTCTCTAAACTTGGATCATATAGAGCCATTGCAATTCTCCCTTTGCTTCTCTGTCATCCAGACAGTAAATGACTAACTATTCTATTTTTGTTGTTTTAAGTGGGTAATTATGCGTTCATTCTCAATTTAAATTTTAACAAAAATGATTATTTTAATTTTCACTGACTTCACAACCTATAGCTTATGGTGCAAAAGGTCAAGTTGTTGGTGAAAAATCATGTTGCAATGGGATTTACCACCTAATCATCTAGATTAATATAATATATTCAATGAGATAGAATTTTTGTTGTTACAGTTTGTTAACGTGGGTAATCTCATGGAATAAGAATTAGCCATAAAAAAGGCCAGCATTAAATGCTGGCCAAAAAGTAGAACGTTGGAAGGAATCATCGCTGCTTAGCGCTCTGGATCACCTTGAACCAGCGAAAAGAGCGCGAGGCACTAGGCTGAAAGCATCAATGAGTCGGCTTTCGCTTCTAAGTTGGTGTTGCCCATCAAGTAAGCGTCGATCTCGCGTGCGCACTCGCGCCCTTCATTGATACAACGTACGACTAACGATTGTCCTGTGCGCATATCACCTGCAGCGAAAACACCTTTTTGGTTGGTCGCAAAACCTTGTGTTGCCACATTGCCACGCTCATCTAACTTGATATCAAGCTGAGCAAGTACACCATGTGGTTCTGGATGTAAAAAGCCCATAGCAAGGAAAGCCATATCACACGCAATAATACGTTCACTGCCCGCGACTTCATCAAAGTTCGGGCGCTCACCCGGTTTTGCATCTTGCCAAACGATATCAGCAACACGTAGCCCCGTGACTTGACCTTGCTCGTTGCCGAGGAACTCTTTGGTTAGAATATTCCAATGACGTTCGCAGCCCTCTTCGTGGGAGGTTGAGGTGCGCAAAATCATTGGATATTGCGGCCAAGGCATGTTGGCTGGGCGTTTATTGGCCGGGATCGGCATGATTTCAACTTGCGTTATGCTTGCGGCGCCGTGTCGGTTTGAGGTTCCAACACAGTCAGAACCAGTATCACCACCACCAATTACTACCACATGTTTGCCCTTAGCGTGGATCTCATCAGTTTTAAGATCCATGTTATTCGCGCGGCGGTTATTTTGTGCCAGAAACTCCATCGCAAAATGAACCCCTTTTAACTCGCGCCCCGGAATCGGCAGGTTACGAGGCACGGTAGAGCCACCAGTAAGCAAGATGACATCAAACTCTTGGCGCAGTTGCTGTGCGTTAATATCAACACCGATATGTGCGTTTACTTCAAACTTGACGCCCGCTTCTGCCATCAAATTGATTTTGCGATCAATAACGTCCATACCCAGTTTGAAATCCGGAATGCCAAAACGCAGCAGGCCGCCGACTTTTTCATCACGTTCAAACACAGTAACTGAGTGACCCGCGCTGTTCAGCTGCTCAGCTGCGGCCAAGCCTGCTGGGCCAGAGCCAATGATGGCGATGGTTTTTCCAGTACGAGAACGCGGCTTTTTCGCTTTGGCATAGCCTTCGCGATAAGCCGTTTCCACGATGGTTTTTTCGATATTACAGATGGTGATGGGATCTTGGTTGATCCCGAGTACGCACGAACTTTCACAAGGAGCAGGGCACACGCGACCAGTAAACTCGGGGAAGTTATTGGTTGAGCTTAAGATCTTCCAAGCTTCTTCCCAACTATCACGATAAACGGCATCGTTAAATTCAGGAATAATGTTACCGATAGGGCAACCGTTATGGCAAAACGGTACTCCGCAGTCCATGCAACGAGAAGCTTGAGTATTAATTTTGCTACCAAACTCTTCGTTGAGGACAAACTCTTGGTTGTTTTGAATGCGAACCGTTGGATCGAGCTTTTTTGGCAGCTCGCGGCCATGTTCTAAAAATCCAGTAGGTTTACCCATTTATACGGCCTCCACTTCTTCCGTTTGTACTTGCGCAGCTGCAGCCTTGCGTTTTTGAAGAACCGCTTTGTAGTCACGCGGCATCACTTTCACCATTTGGGTGAGGTTTGCTTCAAAATTATCAAGGAATAACTGAGCCACTTCACTTCCTGTGAACTGAACATGCTTGTTGAGCATCTCACGTAGCAGATCGGTATCTTCTTGTTGCAGTGGGTCGAGATCAACCAATTCAGCGTTAAGCTTAGTTTCGAAGTCTCCATGTCGATTCCACACGTAGGCTACACCGCCGCTCATACCAGCCGCAAAGTTACGTCCTGTCGAACCGAGGATCACTGCGACGCCACCTGTCATGTATTCACAGCCGTGATCGCCGATACCTTCTACGACCACTTTAGCTCCTGAGTTACGCACGCAGAAACGTTCTCCAGCAAGGCCGCGAATATAGGATTCACCAGAAGTTGCGCCATAGAAACAGACGTTACCCACCACGATGTTATCTTGCGCAATGATGGTTGAGCGCGTGTCAGGGTAGAGCACTAACGTACCGCCAGATAAACCTTTGCCCCAATAATCGTTGGCATCACCTTCCACTTCAAACGTTACACCTTTAGCAAGGAATGCCCCGAATGATTGTCCTGCGGAGCCGTTGAATTTAACTTTCATTGGCTGAGGTAGACCTTGGTCTTTGTATACCTTCGATATTTCGTTCGACAGCATAGTACCCGTGCTACGGTCAGTGTTGACGATAGGGAAGACTGCGTTAACCGCTTCGCCTTTCTCAAGCGCGGGGTTGGCTACTTGAATTAGCTGACGATCGAGCACGTTTTCTAGATGATGATTTTGTTTGGTTTGGCAATAAACACCATCTTCTGCACGAGGCTCTTGAATGTACAACACTGGTGACAAATCGAGGTTTTTGTATTTCCAGTGGTTGATGTTGTCACGCACTTTCAGTTTATGCGATTGGCCAACCATTTCATCGATAGTACGGAAACCCAGTTCAGCCATGATTTCACGTAAGCCTTGCGCCATGTATTGGAAGAAGGTGACGACATCGTCTACGCGGCCATCAAAGCGCTCACGCAAGGTTTTGTTTTGTGTCGCAATCCCTACTGGGCAGGTGTTTTTATGACACTTACGCATCATGATACACCCTTCAACCACTAGCGCAGCGGTGGCAATTCCCCACTCTTCCGCGCCTAACAATGTCGCCATTGCAAGGTCACGTGGTGTTTTCATCTGACCGTCACTTTGCACCACAATGCGATTACGCAGGCCATTTTTAAGCAAGGTTTGGTGCGTTTCAGCAAGGCCGAGCTCCCAAGGTAAGCCTGTGTGACGAATCGAAGACATCGGTGATGCACCCGTGCCGCCATCATAGCCAGCAATTAACACCACATCCGCTTTGGCTTTAGCCACACCGGAGGCGATAGTACCGACCCCGGCTTCGGAAACTAATTTCACGTTGACGCGGCCGGTACGGTTCGCGTTTTTCAAATCAAAGATCAGCTGCGCCAAATCTTCGATCGAATAGATATCGTGATGTGGTGGTGGTGAAATAAGACCGACTCCCGGAGTCGAGTGGCGTGTCGCACCGATCCAATCATCGACTTTATCACCCGGCAGTTGCCCACCTTCACCTGGTTTCGCGCCTTGAGCCATTTTGATCTGTAGTTCATCGGCATTGGTGAGGTAGTAGGAGGTCACGCCAAAACGACCAGAAGCGACCTGTTTAATTGCAGAGCGTTCCCAATCGCCATTTTCTTTGCGTTCAAAGCGTGCTGGATCTTCACCGCCTTCACCCGAGTTGGATTTCGCGCCAATACGGTTCATCGCCACGGCTAACGTTGAGTGCGCTTCGTAGGAGATTGAACCAAACGACATGGCACCGGTTGCGAAGCGTTTTAAAATACGTTCAATCGGTTCCACTTCCTCAATGGGAATCGAACCGGCTGGATTTTTAACAAAATCAAGCTGGCTACGCAGCGTGGCAGCGTTGTCGCCTTGGTCATCTACCGCTTTCGCGTATTGCTTGAACTGCACATAATCTTTGTTGCGTGTTGATTGTTGCAGCAACGAAATCGTCTCTGGGTTAAACAGGTGTTTTTCGCCACGCTGTTTCCACTGATAAACGCCGCCCACATCCAACACTTGCACTGGAACTTCGCGAGTCGGGTAGCCCACGCGATGGCGAACTAACACCTCTTTTGCGATGTCATCAATGGTCAAACCTTGGATGCGCGATACAGTGCCAGTAAAGTACTTATCTACCACTGATTTGCTGATGCCCAACGCTTCAAAAATTTGCGCACCGTGGTAAGACTGCAGTGTGGAAATGCCCATTTTGGAGAAGATCTTCAGTAGCCCGCCGTTGATGCCTTTGCGGTAATTGTCAAACAGATCTTTCGCTGCAATGGTCGGGTCGAGTTTTTTAACTCGTTGTAAATCGATAATGGTTTCAATGACTAAATACGGGTTAACCGCATTTGCGCCATAGCCAATCAATGTCGCAAAGTGGTGTGTTTCACGCGCGTCGCCGGTTTCTACCACTATGTCACATTTAGCTCGTAAGCCTTTACGGATCAGGTGGTGATGAACCGCACCGACAGCGAGCATTGCAGGGATTGCCGCATGGTTTGAGTTTACCGCGCGGTCGGTCAATAAAATAATCGAGTAACCATCGATAACCGCATCTTCTGCATATTGGCAAATGCGTTTCAGCGCGCGTTCCAATTTGCCTTGATCTTCACTGGCTTGAAATACGATATCTAAGGTTTTCGCTTGCAGATGTTCGTTATCAATAGCGCGCAGTTTCTCAAGCTCAGAGTTGGAAAGAACCGGAGATTCCAATTCGACTTTTAAGCAGTGCAGGGGGGTCTCTGTCAGTAAGTTCTGATCTTTACCGAGGTAAGTATTGAGCGACATCACCATTCTTTCACGGATCGGGTCGATCGGTGGGTTGGTGACCTGAGCAAACAGTTGCTTAAAGTAGTTGGAGAGATGCTGTGATTGATGCGAAAGCACTGCTAGAGGCCAGTCTGCACCCATAGCCGAAAGCGGTTCATAACCGGTTTTTGCCAAAGGAAGAATGATTTCATTCACCTCTTCTGAGCTGACGCCAAACGACTGTTGGCGTGACATTAGACGCTCAGGAGCAGGTTGGCTGTACTGGTTGCTCGCTTCAGGCAGTTTTTTCAAGCTGAGGAGGTTCTCTTCAACCCATTTGGCGTAGGGCTGCGCATTCGCAATGCTGTCTTTCACTTCCTCATCAGAAATGATGCGTCCTTGCTCTAAATCAGCGACAAAGATACGTCCGGGCTGTAAACGGCCACGGTATTCCACGTTCTCTGGTGCAATTTCAACGACGCCAGATTCAGAAGCCATGATCAGAAAATCATCTTTAGTCACGGTATAACGTGATGGGCGCAGGCCGTTACGGTCCAGTGTTGCGCCAACTTGTACACCATCGGTAAAACATACTGATGCTGGGCCATCCCACGGTTCCATGACGTTAGCATGGTATTGGTAAAATGCGCGGCGGGTTGGATCCATATTTTTATTTTCTTGCCACGCTTCAGGGATCATCATCATCAGGGCGTGTGGCAGGCTGCGGCCAGACAGAACCAGTAACTCTAATGCCATATCGAAGTTGGCGGAATCTGAACTGCCTTCTTGGCAAATTGGCAGCAGCATGTCGATTTCAGCTTGTGTAAACAAATCTGATTCGAGGATCGCTTCGCGCGCTTTCATCCAGTTTAAATTGCCGCGTACTGTGTTGATTTCGCCGTTGTGAGCAATGTAACGGAAAGGCTGAGCTAAGCGCCATTTAGGGAATGTATTGGTCGAAAAACGAGAATGCACCAGTGCCAGCGCGGTCACCATGGTCGGATTTTGTAGATCAAGGAAGTACTGTGGTACTTGCTCTGTGGTGAGCTGACCTTTATACACCAAGGTTTTGTAAGACATGGAGTTGATGTAAAAATCATCACCAATGTTGGACACACTTTCTAAGCAGACTCGAACGGTGTAATTACGCAGAACGTACAATTTACGCTCTAATTCTGCGGGGGTGGTACTTGGGCCACCGGAGATGAAAACGTGCTCAAATTGAGGCTCAGTGCTAAGTGGGTCTGCGCCAATCATGGAGTTATCGGTTGGCAAAACGCGATAACCCAGTACTTCTAAATCGAGTCTCTTGGCGTTGCGTTCTAAAATATCACGACACTGGGCGCGTTTGTGCTCATCTCTTGGAAACAGCACCACGCCGACGCCGTACTTTTCAAACGAAGGCAGTTTTAAGCCAAGTTTAACGGTCTCTTCAAGTAAAAACTCATGGGGTTTTTGTAATAAGATACCTGCGCCATCACCAGAACATGGGTCACAGCCTTGGCCACCACGGTGTTCCATACGAGCAAGCATGTCTAAAGCTTGAGTCACTACTTGGTGAGACTTACGGTTTTTCAGGTGGGCAACAAAACCGATACCACAAGCGTCATGCTCCAATTCAGGAGTATATAGACCTCGTGAATCCTGCTCTCTATCTACCATAGATACATCCTTCCAGTTCAATTTAGACGCACGTGTGCTAAGGCATACTTAGCGATGCGACTTGTCCTTTAATTGTTATCAATCTAAACCTGCCTGTGTTGGCGGGTTCGAATCCTTTCCGTCTCTCGCCGGAAAAATATGGCGAGAAAAACATTCCTTAGTGATATTCAATTTATTTATGCCACTTGCTAGTGGTTTGTATAGGAGGGGTGCGAATATCACCGATTTTTCCACAACTATTTATGTAAGGAATATCACAAAAAATAGGGCGGATATGTAAGTATCCTACAATTTTGTTTATAGGAATTCCAACGAAAACTCATTTTAGTCGCCCATTTTTTTCGTTAAAAATGCATGCACTGTTTAACATTGGTGCAACATTAAGCAAATAACGCTGTTTTTATGAATGTTTATTGATTTTTGTTAGGTTGGAGAGTGTTTGATACGGCTACTCTTTGTGAATTTATTTTGCAGGGATGTAATTTAGTTACATAAATCTAACTGATATTCATTACTATCTATAAGCGGTATTTCTTCAATGCAATTACATCAATTGGTTAACACGATCGGCCAAGATCTGCAGCGCCGTTATGGCGAAAAAGTTCACAAGCTGACCCTGCATGGTGGTTTTAGCTGTCCGAACCGAGATGGTACGATTGGGCGAGGTGGTTGCACCTTCTGTAATGTCGCTTCTTTTGCTGATGAAGAAACACAAGCCCAAAGTATTGAGCAGCAATTGACAGAACGCGCTGGTGAAATCAAACGTGCCAAAAAATATCTAGCCTATTTTCAAGCTTATACCAGTACCTATGCGGAAGTGCAGGTGTTGAAAAATATGTATCAGCAAGCGCTTCAATCGGCTGACATTGTTGGGTTATGCGTTGGCACTCGGCCTGATTGTGTACCCGATGCTGTGCTCGATTTATTGGCCGATTATGTGCGACAAGGTTTTGAAATTTGGCTCGAACTGGGTTTGCAAACCGCCAATAATCAAACGCTCAAACGGATCAACCGTGGTCATGATTTTGAATGTTATGCGTTGATCACTGAGCGCGCTCGAGCCTTGGGGATCAAAGTATGCACGCATCTCATTGTGGGGCTACCTAAAGAAACGCGTACCGATAATCTTCAAACCTTAAAGCAAGTCTTAGCGGTAGGCACTGATGGTATCAAGTTACATGGGTTGCATATTGTTGAAGGCAGTACGATGGCCAAAGCGTGGCGAGCAGGAAAATTACAAGCGCCAACGTTAGAAGAGTATGTTGCTATTGCGAGTGAATTGATTCAAATGACACCGCCTGAGATCATTTATCACCGAGTCTCGTCAGCCGCCCGGCGGCCGACACTGCTTGCGCCACTGTGGTGTGAAAATCGTTGGCTTGCGATGACCGAAATAGGCCGAGCACTTAATCAAGGTGGCGCGCAAGGCTCACGCTTAAGTCGACCGTTTGTCTATACGCTTCCAAACAGCTAAAGATTCAAGCAATTTCGCAAATCCTTGTGATTAACTTGGCTGACGAATCGACGTTAAACGCGTTAGACTAGTGGCACTGTTATTACATGGAAGTGTTTAATGAAACCCATGAAAAACCTTGCCCAGTACTATGTCGACCTATTGGTCAAACTGGGCATTCTCCGTTTCTCCATTCTTCTAGCGCTCGCTTTAGTGGCCTTGGCAGTGGTGGTGCAAGTTGGTATCACGTTGGTGCTCAATGGTTATGTTGATGATATCGACATCGTTCGTTCTGTCTTTTTTGGTTTATTGATCACGCCTTGGGCAGTTTATTTCCTTTCAGTGGTGGTCGATCAGTTAGAAGAGTCACGTCAACGCCTCTCGAAGTTGGTTTCTAAGCTCAAAGACATGCGCTCACGCGATCAAGAGCTCAATTATAAGCTTCAGCAAAATATCGAAAAACTCAACCAAGAAATTGAAGAGCGAATTAAGGCAGAGGAAGCGCGTGAAGAGGCGATGGCCGATTTAGAAAATGAGGTCTATCAACGCGAAAAAACGCAGCTTGAATTGGCAGAAAGAACCGCCTTATTGCGCTCTTTTATCGATGCCTCTCCTGATCTGATTTACTACCGTAATGCGAACGGCGTTTTTTCTGGCTGCAACCGAGCGATGGAAGAGCTAACGGGCAAGCGTGAGCATCAGTTGGTTGGGTTAACTCCGTGGGATGTCTATAGCAAAGAAGTCGCGCAACAGATCGTTGAAACTGACGAAAAAGTGTTTGCTGACAATCAAGCCATCACTTATGAGCAGTGGCTTGAATACCCTGATGGCCGCAAAAACTATTTTGAACTGCGTAAAGTCCCTTTTTATAGCAAAGATGGCCGCCACTTAGGGTTGGTGGGCTTTGGGCGAGACATTACCGAACGTAAACGCAATCAAGAGTCTTTGGAAAAAGCGAGCCGGGATAAAACCACTTTTATTTCGACCATCAGCCACGAATTGCGCACACCACTCAACGGTATCGTTGGTTTGAGCCGCATGTTGCTCGATAGCCCCATGACCCCAGAACAGCGTAAGTACATGCAGACCATTAATGTCAGTGCCATTACGTTAGGTAATATCTTCAACGATATCATTGATATGGATAAGTTTGACCGCCGGAAACTAGAGCTACTGCCAGCACCGTTGAATTTTGAAGAATTTGTTGCTGAAATTGAAAGCATCTCGGCGTTGATGGCTGAGCAAAAAGGGCTTAGGTTTGATCTCGAGCGGCTCAGTGATTTACCTGTTGCGATTGAAGTGGATGCTACGCGCCTGCGTCAGGTATTGTGGAACCTGATAAGCAATGCGATGAAATTTACCAAAGAAGGTGGCGTCGTCATGACGGTCTGCGCTGACATTGAGGATAAGTTTGCGCACATTACCATGGAAGTTGAAGACACAGGCATTGGTATACCAGAGGCTGAACTCGATAAAATCTTCGCCATGTATTACCAAGTTAAATCGGGTAAGGACAATTTGCACGCTGTTGGCACGGGGATTGGCTTAGCGGTATCTCGCCAGTTAATCAACTTAATGGATGGTGATATTTCTGTGAGCAGTGAAGAAGGCTTTGGTAGCACCTTCACCGTTTCAATTCGTGTGCCTTTGGCACAAGATGCCCAATTCAAACCAACGTTACCCGTTCCTCAAAAAAGTTTAGCCATTTTTATGGTTGAAGATATTGAGCTCAATATTACAGTTGCTCGTTCTTTGCTAGAAAGTTTAGGACACACGGTTACCGTCGCTATGACAGGTGAAGAAGCCAAACAAAAATTTGTGCCGCAAGAGTACGATCTGGTTTTCCTCGACATTCAACTGCCAGACATGACCGGGTTTGATGTCGCTGCGTTTTACCGAGAAACTTATGATCACCTTCCGCCACTGGTTGCATTGACCGCCAACGTATTGAAAAATAAAGCTGAATATCTAGAGAAAGGGATGGATGACGCGATCAGTAAACCATTGTCAGTACTGGCGATTCAAGAGGTGATTGCAAAATTCACCCATAGTGAGGCGACTCAACTTGCCGACGCTAAGGTTAAGGCTGCCTCAGAAGAACACAGTGAGTTGAACACGCATTTGCTCGATCTTGAAATGCTTGAGTCTTATATCGATATTGTTGGCCCGAAACCTGTGCTGGAAAGTATCCAAATGTTCGAGCAGATGATGCCCAGTTACGTTGAAGTGCTAGATTCCAATATGGTAGCAAAAGATCAAGCAGGCATTGTTTCAGAAGCACACAAAATCAAGGGTGCTGCGGGTTCAATTGGTTTGAAACACATTCAAAACGTTGCACAAAAGGCACAGTCGCCAGAGCTACCTGCTTGGTGGGAAAATATTGGTGACTGGATAGATGAAATTAAAAATGGGTATCAACACGATATTCAAGTCTTGAAACAATGGTTAACTCAAAGGTAATGGTATGAAAAAAATCGGGTTGGCTTCATTAGTCATGGCACTACTATCTGGCTGTAGTTCACCGCAAGTGAATTGGCTGCAGGACAGCAGTGCCGTGATATCAAATATCACCATTGGGTTGAAAAGTAACCTTTGGATCAATCAAATGCCTACAGCTAATGAGAGCGAAATACCTCTTGTGCATGGGACATTAAGATTGGATTCGTCGGCAATATTACCTGCCAATTTAACGATTGACGCGTTGATGGTCCAGCAAAGGGATAAAAATTGGCTGGTGGGCAGTGAATCGTTAGATTTACGGACTCAAAGTGAAGATCAATGGGAAGTTGTGTTTGAATGGCCGATGCAGCTTAATGTGGATAAGCCCGTTAATGTAGCTTTGCAATTGAGCGATGGTACAACAGCGCAGTGGCTTATCGAAAAGAGCGTCTTCATCGACAAAGTCTATTAGATTTATAGAACGGCTCCACGCACAGTAGTCAGCCATGAAAAAAGCCCTTTAACCTGAGGTTAAAGGGCTTCTAACTATCTGGGGGTAGACGCTTAGTCTTCTAGATCACCACAGAAGCGGTAGCCTTCGCCATGAATTGTGGCGATGATCTCTGGCGTACCTGAGACTGATTCAAAGTGTTTACGGATACGACGAATCGTCACATCTACTGTTCTGTCGTGTGGTTTCAATTCACGGCCAGTCATCTTTTTAAGCAAATCTGCGCGAGTTTGGATTTTTCCTGGGTTCTCACAGAAGTGCAGTAAAGCGCGGAATTCTGAGCGAGGAAGCTTGTAGCCTTCACCATCCGGGTTCACTAAAGAACGGCTATTGATATCCAATACCCAACCGTTGAACTCATATTTTTCCACACTGCGTTTCTCTTCTTGAGTCGTATTGGTATTCATTGAACGACCTAGAAGATTACGAGCACGAATCGTCAGTTCACGTGGGTTAAATGGTTTGGTTATGTAGTCATCAGCCCCGATCTCTAAACCGAGGATTTTATCAACTTCATTATCACGACCAGTCAAAAACATCAGTGCAACATTAGCCTGTTCACGAAGCTCACGAGCTAACAGAAGGCCGTTTTTACCTGGTAAATTGATGTCCATAATGACCAAGTTAATGGGGTTATCAGACAGCACATGGTGCATCTCTTCACCGTTACTGGCCTCAAAAACAGCGTATCCCTCTGCTTCAAAAATACTCTTAAGAGTGTTACGAGTTACTTGCTCATCTTCAACGATAAGAATCTGCGGGGTTTGCATTGGCGGTACCTAAACTTGTGAAAAAATTGTGCTAATAGAATTAATTGTAGGCAAAAAATTGCAACATACAGGTAATCTGCTGCCGATAATAAACTAAAGTTTTGAAAAAAACACTTACTTCAGTTGCCCGCCGTCCTTAGGCATATCTTGCATTGAGGTCTCCATACCCTCGGTGTTCTACTAGTCTTTAAGGCGGATTCTATAATGTTAACAGCATGCTAACAACGGCAGAATGTTAATTCCAATCACTTTGTTGATTTACATCAAGAGTTCTAATGTAACAAATATTAATCGTCTTAAGCAGTTGTAAATTTACACCACATTACCCATGCAAATAGCATGTTTTTTGGGGATTTTCGCTGGGGATGGTAGCATTAGGCGCAATGGGCTTTACCTCACATGGAAATTTACCAGCAAAGAACTTGTTAACTCGATACTTGTCAAAAAATGGGAATTGCGTAAAAAATCAACGTTTACAGCGGGGGATATCGCACTATTATGGATGTCACCAATATGAATATTCAGTCTTTTAAATGCAGTTGGCCGCCAAGTTATGCTCATTCTCAGCGGGTTTTTCTTTGCATCGTTTGTATGAATAGGTGAGTAAAGTATCTGGCATTATGGTTCATTGAGCTGTGGTTTTACAGCGCGTCTAATGTGTCAGATGAAAATAATAAACAATAATCAAGGAAGAAGGATGATAGATATCACACCAGATATTTGCGATAAATTTGAATCGCAAATCAATATATTGGATTTGCCTTTGCAAACTTTTGGTTTAAGGAGTGCTTTTTGGGGGCAAATTGTCACCGTGCGTTGCTATCACGATAACTCTAAAGTTCGTGACGTATTAAGCCAAAATGGTAAAGGTAAAGTTTTAGTCGTCGATGGTAACGGTTCGTGTCAAAGAGCCTTATTGGGTGACCAACTGGCGATCATGGCGATTGAAAACGGTTGGGAAGGGGTCATCATTTATGGAGCGATACGCGATGTTGCTGCGTTATCGCAAATGGATTTAGGCGTGAAAGCGTTAGCGAGTTGTCCACTTAAGACCGATAAGAGAGGTGCAGGCGAAATTAATGTGACGCTGACTATCCTCAACCAGATGATTCAGCCGGGTGACTATGTTTATGCCGATTGGAATGGTGTTTTAACGTCAACTCAAGCGCTAGACTGGCACTAGAATCTGAAACCCACCCCAAATTGAACGCCTTGTTGCCACTCTTGATAATCAAGGGTGGCATGTAAATCAACGTTTTCTGACAGTTGAAGTCGGCTAGATAGCTCCGCCGCCATAGCATCGGCACTGCTCGTATCATTCGGATTACTGGCGGCTGACCGTAAGGTGCTTTTTAGTGATAATTTTGGGGTTAGCTGGTAGCTAAGGCCACTTAAAAAACCACTTTCGGATCCGTAGTCGGAATTATTTATCCTCGCTCCAATGTACAGATCTAAATTGTCAAAAAGGTTATAAGAATAACCGCCATCAATAGTCCAACTATCAAATTGTTGACCATCACTTTCGCTTGAAAGAAATAAGCGATGTGGAGATTGGCTCTGTGAAGAAGGAAGTGCAGGTAAGGTATTGGCCATGCTAGATAAAGAAACAAGCAGAAATAAACATAGTGCAACTTTTAGTTTCATCTGCCTCTCCTTATTCTTGTTTTGAGTTACTGCGTCCACTGCGGTAACAACAATTAAAGCACAAATTTCACACGATGACAGCGTTATGTATATAGCATTTTGTTATTTGCTTATGTGTAAAATGGTTGCACTTAATGTGCAATAAGTATCTTATTTGTGTTGTGTTTTTTAATTTGATTAATTCGGAATGACTATAAAAAATAGCAGATTTTCGTTGACTAATGATGACGAAGTAAGGTAAACGTAAAGGCAATTAAACACACGAGTATTTAAATTTTTCTATGTTACAGCGCAGCCTAGTAGTAATGACAACCACCATTATTATTACCGACATGACACATGTTGGGGCGGGCCGCTGAGCGAAAAGTTTTTACAAAAAAGGCCTGTATCCCACCAGATACAGGCCTTTTTTTTATACCAATTTGAACTGTTTTGGAGGAAGGGATGCGAGTATTAAAGTTTGGAGGTTCATCGTTAGCCGATGCTGATCGTTTTTTAAGGGCGGCAGATATCATCGTTAACAATGTACAGCAAGAAGAAGTCGCCGTTGTGCTCTCTGCACCGGGAAAAACCACCAATAAATTAGTGGCAGTTATTGAGAGTGCTTTGCGTAATGGCGAAGCAGAACGCCAAATAGCGGAGCTTGAATTCTCATTTTTCGATCTACTCGCTGGCATCAAAGCACAATTGCCTAATGTGGATTCGGCCGCTTTTGACAATCAAGTAAAAACGTCACTTTCTCAGCTGCGTCAATTTGTACACGGCATTAATTTACTCGGTATGTGCCCAGACAACGTCAATGCGCGCATTATTAGTAAAGGTGAGCGAGTCTCTATCCAACTGATGAAAGCGGTACTTGAAGCAAAAGGACAAGCGGCTGCATTGATTGACCCAGTACAATATCTTTTTGCTAAAGGTGAGTACCTTGAGGCAATGGTCGATGTTGAGATCTCCACGCAAAATTTCAAGCAAAATCCACTTCCGCAAGCGCATGTTAACATTATGCCGGGTTTCACGGCTGGTAATGAAAAGGGTGAATTGGTCTGTCTAGGCCGTAATGGCTCGGATTATTCTGCGGCTGTGCTTGCGGCATGTTTACGTGCAGATTGTTGTGAGATTTGGACCGATGTCGATGGCGTTTATAACTGTGACCCACGTTTGGTTGCGGATGCTCGTTTATTAAAATCACTCAGCTACCAAGAAGCGATGGAGCTTTCGTATTTTGGCGCGTCAGTGTTACATCCCAAAACCATTGCACCGATTGCACAATTTCATATTCCGTGTCTTATCAAAAACAGTTTTAATCCTCAAGGCGCAGGCACGCTGATTGGTCAAGATACAGGTGAAGATAAGCTGGCTATCAAAGGTATTACTACACTCAATAATTTGACTATGGTCAACGTCTCCGGCCCTGGCATGAAAGGCATGGTCGGCATGGCTAGCCGTGTGTTTGGCGCGATGTCTGCCGCAGGCGTTTCTATTGTGCTGATTACACAATCCTCTTCAGAATACAGCATCAGTTTCTGTATTGAGGCGCAAGATAAAGCCCTTGCCAAAAGAGCATTATCGGAAGCGTTTGAACTGGAATTAAAAGATGGCCTACTTGAGCCTGTCGAGTTTATGGATGACGTTGCGATTGTCACTCTGGTTGGTGACGGCATGCGCACTTCGCGCGGAGTGGCTTCTCAATTTTTCTCATCGCTGGCTGAAGTTCACGTCAATATTGTTGCCATTGCACAAGGCTCTTCCGAGCGAGCTATTTCGGCGGTGATTCCAGAAGATAAAATTTCAGAAGCGATCAAGGCTTGTCATGAAAATCTCTTCAATTCTAAGCATTTCTTGGATGTGTTTGTGGTCGGTGTCGGCGGTGTCGGAGGCGAATTAGTTGATCAAATTCATCGTCAGCAAGCCAAACTAGCCGATAAAGGAATTGTGATTCGAGTGTGTGGCCTTGCGAATAGTAAGGCACTATTGCTGGATAGCGAAGGCTTGCCGCTGGAGCATTGGCGTGATCGAATGCATAGCGCGAGTGAAGAATTTAGCCTCGCAAGGCTTATCTCTCTAGTGCAGCGTAACCATATCATTAACCCTGTCTTAGTTGATTGTACTTCCAGTGAAGTGATTGCCAACCAGTACGCCGAATTTCTGGCTGCGGGTTTTCATGTTGTGACGCCTAATAAAAAAGCCAATACCGCAAGCATGGCCTACTATCACCAGCTGCGTGAAGTGGCGCGCAACTCGCGCCGTAAATTGATGTACGAAACGACGGTTGGTGCTGGTTTACCTGTGATTGAAAACTTGCAAAATCTCATTGCCGCTGGTGATGAGTTGGAAAAATTCAGCGGTATTTTATCTGGCTCTCTTTCGTTTATTTTCGGCAAACTGGATGAAGGTATGACTCTTAGTCAAGCTACGCAGCTAGCTAAAGACAAAGGTTTTACTGAGCCTGATCCTCGTGATGATCTGTCGGGAATGGATGTGGCTCGTAAGCTGTTAATTTTAGCTCGTGAGGCGGGAATGCCTTTAGAACTGGATGACGTAAAAGTCGATCTTGCTTTGCCACCGGGTTTTGATATTTCGGGTACAGTTGAAGAGTTTATGGCGCGCTTGCCGCAGGCTGATGCTCATTTCCAAGAGTTATCCACTAAGGCAGCTGCCGAAGGTAAGGTATTACGTTATGTTGGTGAAATATCAGAAGGCCAATGCAAGGTAAAAATTGCAGTGGTCGATGAAAATGACCCAATGTTTAAAGTCAAAGATGGTGAGAATGCACTGGCGTTTTATAGCCGTTATTATCAACCGATTCCATTGGTGTTGCGTGGTTATGGGGCGGGTACAGAAGTAACAGCAGCAGGGGTGTTCTCTGATGTGATGCGCACCTTAGGTTGGAAGTTAGGGGTTTAATTGATGAGTTCAAGTGACATGAGTGTGGTGGTGTATGCCCCAGCTTCAATTGGTAATGTGAGCGTTGGGTTTGATGTTTTAGGGGCGGCTGTGTCGCCAATTGATGGCAGTTTATTGGGGGATCGTGTTGAAGTTAAAGCGGGCAGCGAACCTTTTGTACTCGAAACAGCAGGTCGCTTTGTCGACAAGCTGCCAGAAGATCCAAAGCAGAATATTGTTTACGATTGCTGGCTTGTTTTTGCCAGAGAGCTTGAAAAAAAGAGCATTGCAGTAAAGCCGCTGCAAATGACGTTAGAAAAAAACATGCCGATTGGTTCAGGCTTAGGTTCGAGTGCTTGTTCAATTGTTGCAGCTTTAGATGCGTTGAACCAGTTTCACGGTAACCCACTTAATCAGACTGAGCTTTTAGCGCTGATGGGTGAAATGGAAGGTAAAATTTCAGGCGGTATACATTATGATAACGTTGCCCCCTGCTACTTAGGCGGCGTGCAATTGATGCTTGAAGAGCTAGGCATCATCAGCCAAGAAGTGCCTTGTTTTGACGATTGGTATTGGGTAATGGCGTATCCTGGGATTAAAGTTTCCACAGCCGAAGCGCGAGCGATCTTACCTTCACAATATCGTCGACAGGACATCATTGCGCATGGCCGTCATCTCGCAGGTTTCATTCATGCTTGCCACTCAGGTCAGCCTGAGCTAGCGGCTAAACTGATCAAAGACGTGATTGCTGAACCGTATCGTGAGAAACTTCTGCCCGGCTTTTCGGATGCGCGTAAATACGCTGCATCAGCCGGAGCGCTCACCACTGGCATTTCCGGCAGTGGCCCAACACTGTTCAGTATTTGCAAAGAAAAAGAGGTTGCCGAGCGAGTTGCTCGTTGGCTTGAACAACATTATGTACAAAATGAAGAAGGATTCGTCCATATTTGTCGCTTAGACAAAAATGGCTCGACCGTTACAGGAAGTGCTCTATGAAGCTTTACAACATAAAAGAAAATGATGAACAAGTCTCTTTTGGCCAAGCCGTACGCCAAGGATTAGGACGCAATCAAGGGCTATTTTTCCCAGCAGAGTTGCCTCAGTTTGAAGATATTGACGCGTTACTAGCCGAAGATTTTATCTCTCGTAGTACAAAAATTCTCAGCGCCTTGATTGGTGATGAATTACCAGCAGAGCAAGTGAATGCGATGGTTGATGCGGCTTTTCAGTTTCCAGCACCCATTAAGCAAGTGAAAGACGGCATTTATGCTCTAGAGCTTTTCCACGGCCCAACGCTGGCATTTAAAGATTTTGGTGGTCGCTTTATGGCGCAGTCACTGGCCGCTGTTTCAAATGGCGGACAGATCACCATTTTAACCGCGACTTCTGGTGATACTGGCGCTGCGGTGGCTCATGCCTTTTATGGAATGCCCGACATCAAGGTCGTGATACTTTACCCTAAAGGTAAGATCAGCCCGTTACAGGAAAAACTCTTCTGCACTCTGGGCAACAATATTCACACTGTCGCGGTAAATGGTGACTTTGATGCTTGCCAAGCGTTAGTTAAGCAGGCTTTTGATGACGCCAAGCTTCGCCAAGAGATCGGTTTAAACTCTGCAAATTCAATCAATATCAGTCGTTTAATGGCACAAATTTGCTACTACTTTGAGGCCGCATCACAATTAAGCAAAGCGCAGCGTGAAAACTTAGTCATCTCCGTACCGAGTGGCAACTTTGGCAACCTAACCGCTGGTCTGTTGGCAAAAGCATTGGGCTTACCAATCAAGCGTTTTATCGCGGCAACCAATGCCAATGATACCGTTCCTCGTTACTTAGAAACGGGTCAATGGGATCCAAAACCCACTGTCGCGACCACATCGAATGCGATGGATGTGAGTCAGCCGAACAACTGGCCGCGCATCGAAGAGCTTTGTCGCTTAAAGGGCTGGGGGCTAGATACCTTAGGTAAAGGTGCGGTATCTGATGCACAAAGTGCGGATTCAGTTCGTGAACTTTACGCGCAAGGTTATTTGTGTGAACCGCATGGTGCCATTGCGTATCGAGTTTTGGATGAGCAGTTACAAGCGGGAGAAACGGGGCTATTTTTGTGTACTGCGCACCCTGCCAAATTTAAAGAAGTCGTTGACGATGTGCTAGGCACTGACATTGAATTACCAGCTCCTCTTGCAAAACATGCAGTGATGACGTTGCTTTCTGAAGAGTTAGACAATGATTTTGACGCTCTAAAAACGGTGTTAAGACGCGTTCAGCCTTAAAGAGATCCTTATTTCATCTTATTGAAGTCAGGATGATATTCCTCTAACGATAAAAATGGCGCTCATTGAGCGCCATTTTTGGATATGAATATTCTCATCAACGCTATGATTATAGCGTCTCAGTGAAGGTACGTGCGATAACGTCACGTTGCTGTTCTTGAGTCAATGAGTTGAAACGAACAGCGTAACCAGAAACACGAATCGTCAGTTGCGGATACTTCTCAGGGTGTGCAACGGCATCTTCAAGAGTTTCACGCTTAAGAACGTTCACATTTAGGTGCTGACCGCCTTCGATGCGAGGTGCTGTTTCAATCGCAACTTCACGGCTTTCATACTCACCAAGGTCGCTGACCGCGATAACTTGATCTGCTTGGTAGCCTGCGTTAGCGGCAACGCAACGTGCTTCATTCTTTTCGTTATCGAGTAACCAGATAGAATTTAGTAGGTTGTCGTTTGCTGCTTTTGTAATTTGAATGCCTTGAATCATCACTATCTCCTAGTCCACTTAAGTGGCGTTATTGGTGTTTATTTTCTAACTTTGTTGAGTTGGTTATTATATAGCTAATATCCTTAAAATTAATATTGATTTAGGTCAAAAAACAACGATAAATATTGATAATATGGGGTTTATTTTATTGATTTAAATCAATAAAGCATTTGAAAACAATGAGTTCTACTTTTTTTTAATACATAAAATATTTTTTATTTATTGTTTTGTTGTAATTTTACTACATTTTTAGCGCGTGTTTGACCTAAGTAACAGAAAATCAGACAATTGAAGTCCAATGTTGAAAGTACAAAGTGATTTAATGACAAATAGAATTCAGGGCCGTGGAATGAAATTTATTGGTGCTCATGTATCGGCCTCTGGCGGCGTTGACCAAGCCCCATTGAGAGCGAGAGAAATTGGAGCAAATGCATTTGCTTTATTCACTAAAAACCAGCGCCAGTGGGTTGCTAAACCGCTCGAAGAGGCAACCATTCGCGCTTTTAAGGCTAACTGCCACATGCTTGGTTTTAAAAGTGAACACATTTTGCCGCATGATTCATACCTTATTAATCTGGGCGCGCCAGAAGCCGATAAGCTTGCTAAGTCACGCGAAGCTTTTATTGATGAAATGCAACGTTGCCAGCAACTGGGGTTGACGCTTCTGAATTTTCATCCGGGTAGTCACCTTAAACAAGTCTCAGAAAGTGAATGTCTTGCGACGATTGCAGAATCGATAAACCTTGCACATCAAGCCGTGCCTGAGGTCGTTGCTGTGATTGAAAACACCGCAGGGCAGGGGACGAATCTAGGCTGGCGTTTCGAACATTTAGCCGAAATTATCCAGCAAGTTGAGGATAAATCGCGAGTAGGTGTGTGCCTTGACACGTGTCATACTTTTACTGCAGGTTATGATTTGCGCACAGTTGAGGCGTGCGAGGCAACCTTTTCTGAGTTTGATAGCGTGGTGGGAATGCACTACTTACGTGCAATGCACATCAACGACTCAAAGGCAAAGTTTGCCAGCCGTGTTGACCGCCATCATTCTCTAGGGCAAGGCGAAATTGGTTGGCCATGCTTTGAATTTATTGCCAAAGATTCAAGGTTTGATGGTATCCCATTGATTTTAGAAACAATCGATCCAGACATTTGGGCCCAAGAAATTCAAACATTAAGAGATCTACACGCACAATCGGTAGATTCAGTAGCATCTTAAATAAGTTGGCATCTTTCTTTCATAAAGACAAAGGCATAGCCGCGTCAATATGAAGGAGGATGTCACTATGTTTCATATGATCTCACGTTCACCATCAATAGCTCGACCACCAGTCCGATTGCCTATACCTAACCGACATGTGAACGGTCAAGGGCATACTCGAACGCCACAAAAATCACATTAACTGGCAAAAGCTCTGTGACATTGACTCATGCAGTGGTGGCTTTTTATGGTTACAATGCGGTAATTAGTTAATTTGCAGAGCGTTGTTATGACTCAATCATTGACTTGGCACGATGTTATCGGCCATGAAAAACAGCAGGAGTATTTTCAACAGACGATAGCGTTTGTTGAAAAGGAAAGGCTGGCGGGGAAAGTGATTTATCCACCTGCTGCTGACGTGTTTAATGCGTTTCGTTTTACCGAATTTGGCGATGTTAAGGTTGTGATTTTAGGGCAAGATCCTTATCACGGGCCAAATCAGGCTCATGGGTTATGTTTTTCGGTGTTACCCGGCGTTAAAACCCCACCTTCACTGGTGAATATCTACAAAGAGCTGGTGCAAGATATCCCCGGTTTTGTTACTCCTCAGCACGGTTACCTAAAAAGTTGGGCCGAGCAAGGGGTGCTATTGCTCAATACCGTATTGACCGTTGAACAAGGTATGGCGCATTCGCACGCTAATACTGGTTGGGAAACCTTTACCGACCGGGTGATTGAGGCGGTAAATCAGCAGCGTGAAGGTGTTGTCTTCCTGTTGTGGGGTTCACACGCGCAGAAGAAAGGCAGCATGATTGATCGCAGTAAACATCATGTATTAGTAGCACCGCATCCTTCTCCTCTTTCTGCGCATCGAGGCTTTTTGGGCTGTAAACATTTTTCAAAGACTAATCAATTGCTTATTGAGCAGGGGAAAGCGCCTGTGAATTGGCAACCCGTATTGGATAAGTGATTAATTGATGTTTTTTCGAGCAGGGTCAAAACAAGCACGCTGAAGCTTTTATACACTTATCTAAAATAAGTGTAATGGAGAAGCACAATGATGATTGAAAGGATCCGTAGAGAACACGGGTATATGGCGCGTTTGCTTGCCATTTTGCGAGATAAACAACGGCAATTGAGTAATGAACAAAGTATCAACTACTCTTTAGTGAAAGAGATTATTGACTACTTGGCGACGCATTCAGAGTCAGTACACCACCCCAAAGAAGATATTCTCTATCACTATTATATTGATCATTATGGTCAACATAATGATATTCAAAATTTAGCGAGAGAACATATAGAACTTTCTGAGAAAACTCATGCTTTTCTAGAGATTGTCGATATGATTTTGCAAGATGCAGTTGTACCACAGCACGTGTTCATCGAGCAGCTTGATGCATTTATTTCTTCCCAGAAGCGTCATCTGGAGTTAGAAGAACAATCGGTTTTACCCTTGATCAGCCGCACCTTTAATGTGACTGATTGGCAAGCGGTGGAGGCGAGCTGGCAACAATCCGAAGATGATCCAGTATTTGGTGAGACAATTGCGGAGCAGTACCAACAATTAGCTCACCGAGTTCGACAAACCGCACAAGAGTGCCAGTAATCTCTGCTGATTCAGTTAAACAAAAAGGCACTGTTGAAGTGCCTTTTTACTCAGAGTTTTATTTGATCAGCCTCGAAGCAGACATCCATTTCCATCAATTCTCTTTGTAACCGTTTTTGATCCTGAATCGCTTCAATTTCTCGCCACATTCTTTTGACTGGTTTAGTGCGACTAGAGCGGAGTTTTGTGATTTCCATTTCCAACATTTCGTCAAATTGCAAGCTTTCCATAAGCAACCTCTTGTTGTTGTTATTACGCCATGTCGTGCTCTCTAGATAGCACAGTTTTCGCTAGCCTAGCTATGATTTGTTTCTCATTTGTTTCCTTTTGATGAACCTTTTATTGGATTTTGACCAGAATTTCACAGTTTCAGAGGGATTCTTTAGTACAAAAAGGGAGCGGTTAAGCGACGCAAACGATTTTATTTGCATTTTGAAATGTTAAATAAATGTTGTTTTGAAAATTTGCAATTGCCTGGTTGGTTGTTTTATGACCATTCAATAAAAAATTATCATAAATTTATGCAAGATTTAGTGGTGAAACTGATTAGCCCTTTATTCTCAAGGGGTGAGATTAAGTGAGTGCAACTGGGTTTTTATGGTTGTTTTTTATCTTTCAATGTTTCCAGTTTGAGTTGTTTTGGTTGCCAAGTTGTTGCTGTATTGGTTTGTTAAATGTTAATCAAAGGTGATTTTATAGTGAAAAATAACATTTTAACTAAACTTGTTGCATATTGATTTTTGTTCTTTCAGGTTGCATTATCCGCCCGTCAAAAATACGTTGCCCCTTCAAAAGTTGAGACTCCTCACTTTTTGGACGAATAAAATGCATTGCATAATATCGATAAAAACATGCTGGTTAGAACGTTGACTCGCAGCATGTGCATTTTTTCGTGAAGCTTTTCGCTTAGGTCAGCGCTATCACTCTATGAGAGGTTCTTGTGACAGACTTAATCAATTTAATGAATGATTTACTTTGGGGATCCATCCTTGTTTATCTTTTAGTCGGTGTTGGTGTGTACTTCACCGTTCGCCTAGGATTCATTCAATTTCGCCATTTCGGCCACATGTTTAGTGTGTTGAAAAACAGCCGCAAAGCAGATAAAGCCGGTATTTCTTCTTTCCAAGCACTTTGTACTAGCCTTGCTGCGCGTGTTGGTACGGGAAACATGGCCGGTGTAGCCGTTGCTTTAACGGCGGGTGGTCCAGGCGCGATTTTCTGGATGTGGTTGATTGCTATGCTTGGTATGGCGACTTCATTTGCTGAAAGCACGTTGGCTCAGCTATACAAAACCCGTGACAAAGATGGTAACTACCGTGGTGGTCCTGCGTACTATATGGAAAAAGGCCTTGGTATGCGTTGGATGGGTGTGCTGTTTTCCATCTTCCTGATTATTGCTTTTGGCCTAGTATTCAATGCCGTTCAAGCTAATTCAATTGCAGGGGCTATGAAAAATGCTTTTGGATTTGATCCGCTGTATGTCGGTATCTTCATCGTTGCAATTTCGGCTTTCGTCATTTTTGGTGGTATCCGTAAAATTGCGCGTACCGCTGAGTTGATTGTACCTTTCATGGCATTAGCTTACTTAGCGATTGCGATGTTTGTCATGGTCACTAATATAGAAAAGCTACCAGCCGTATTAAGCCTTATTTTCAAAAGTGCATTTGGCCTTCAAGAAGCGGCCGCAGGCGGTTTAGGTTACGCGATTGCTCAAGCCATGATTAACGGTATCAAACGCGGTCTGTTTTCCAATGAAGCGGGTATGGGTTCAGCACCTAATGCAGCGGCTTCTGCAACGCCTTATCCGCCGCATCCTGCTTCTCAAGGTTACGTGCAAATGTTGGGTGTTTTTATTGATACGATTGTGATCTGTTCAGCAACCGTCGCCATTATTTTGATGTCGGGTGAATATGTACCGCACGGTGAAATTACCGGTATCGAGCTGACTCAGCGCGCATTAAGCTCACAAGTGGGCAGTTGGGGTGGGATTTTTGTTGCTTTTGCGATTTTCTTCTTCGCCTTTACTTCAATTATTGCCAACTACTCTTATGCCGAAACGAACCTGATTTTCTTAGAGCACAACAATAAGAAAGGGTTAACGTTGTTCCGTATTGTTTTCCTTGCCATGGTGATGTTTGGCTCATTGGCGACCTTGCCTACCGTATGGGCAATGGCGGATGTCTCGATGGGGTTAATGGCGATTGTTAACTTGGTGGCGATCATTCTGCTCTCTGGCATTGTGATTAAGCTCGCGAAAGATTATAACCGTCAGCTAGCCGCAGGTAAGGTTCCCACCTTCGATGCTAATGATTACCCTGAGTTAAAATCTCAGTTGGAAGATGGCATTTGGTACAACAACAAATAGCCGGTTATCGTTACTGACGATTAAATAGATTGAAAAAGCCATGCAGACACCGCATGGCTTTTTTTGTACTCTGTGAGTCATAAAATAAGAATAGAAAGGAAGGAATATCATGCTCATTGTTGTTTCCCCAGCCAAGACGTTAGATTACGAATCCCCGTTGGTGACAAGCAAATATACTCAGCCGGAGCTTATTGACCATTCAGCTCAGTTGATCGATGTTTGCCGTCAATTGACTCCTGCCGACATCTCAGCGTTGATGAAAGTGAGCGATAAAATCGCTGGGCTCAACGTGGCTCGCTTTGCGCAGTGGAGCCCAACCTTCACGTTGGATAATGCACGTCCCGCCATTTTGGCGTTTAAAGGGGATGTTTATACAGGATTTGAAGCAGAAACGTTATCGGATGCCGGATTTGAACATGCACAACAGCATTTAAGAATGCTCTCTGGCTTGTATGGTGTACTGAAACCACTGGATCTGATGCAACCATACCGTTTAGAGATGGGCACGAGATTGGGTAACCCGAGGGGGACTAACCTGTACCAGTTTTGGGGGGATATCATTACCGATAAACTCAATCAAGCTCTGAAAGAGCAAGGTGATGATGTGTTGGTTAATCTCGCTTCCAACGAGTATTTTAAAGCGGTTAATCCGAAAAAGCTTAAGGGGAGCATCATTACTCCGGTATTTAAGGATTGTAAGAAAGGGCAATACAAAGTCATTAGCTTCTATGCTAAGAAGGCTCGTGGCATGATGGCGCGCTACATTATCGATAAACAAATCTCTTCTGTAGAGCAATTGGCTCAGTTTGACAGTGCTGGCTACTATTTTGTAGAACAGGAGTCATCAGCAACTGAGTTGGTCTTTAAACGCGAAGAGCAGTGATGTAAGAGAGGCGGTTATGTGGCAGTGGTTGAAAAAGCAGGTTGCGCGTTATGATCGCTGGTGTGAGAACATGGGTTTAACACCAGATAAAAAACGTAGCTGTGTTCCTTATCGTCAAGATCCTGTTCAGAGTAAAGAACGTGAGCGAGAATAAGAAGCTGCGTTTATTTGATACGCATTGCCATCTCGATTTTTCTATCTTTGAGCGTGAGTTTGAACACCATTTACATTTAGCTCGCCAGCAGGGGGTTGAGAAAATAGTGATTCCCGCCGTTGGTCCAAGTAACTGGCAGCGAGTGGCCGAGCTTGCTAACGGTTATCCTGAACTCTATTTTGCTCTCGGTTTCCATCCCTGTTTTTTATCAACCTCTTCCCCTGCGGATATCGACGAGCTTGAGCAAAAGCTACTTCAAAAACCAGCCCAATGCGTGGCTCTGGGGGAGTGTGGCTTAGATTTTGCGACTGATATTGCTCCCGCTTTGCAAGAAACAATGTTTGAAATGCAACTAGAGCTTGCGAAACGAGCCAGACTTCCATTGATATTACACAGCCGCAAAGCGCACAACCGCTTAATACAACTGTTAAAAAAGCATCAATTTAACCAAGGTGGAGTGCTGCATGCTTTTTCTGGCAGCGTTCAACAGGCAAACCAGTTTATTGAACTGGGTTTTAAGATTGGCGTGGGTGGTGTTATTACCTATCCAAGAGCCAACAAAACCCGTCTTACTATTGCGGCACTCCCCATCGAAAGTTTAGTGCTAGAAACGGATGCTCCTGATATGCCACTCAATGGTTTTCAAGGGCAAGCGAATCACCCACAAAAACTGCCGATTATCCTGCAAACGCTTGCGTTGCTGAAGAACCAATCAGAGCAAACGGTTGCTGATGTTTTGTGGAAAAACAGCCATTCTCTGTTCTTTCCGGTGTGAATAAATTCGAAATGAAATGTAGGTTTAATGATTCTAGTGTCAGTAAACATTGAACGTGCTCACATAAATGAGTGAATGGGCAGTGAATCTTATAAGAAAGTGTGAGGCTGGCATTACTTTATCTTAGTGGTGATGAGTATAATCACCCCGCTTCATGAGCTCCATTTTATAACACGCCAACAATAACCTAATAAGGAAATCATAAACTATGAGCCTGTTTATGAGCCTAGTCGGTATGGCAGTTCTGCTAGGACTTGCAGTTCTACTGTCTGATAACCGCAAAGCTATCAATCTAAGAACAGTGGGTGGCGCTTTTGCTATCCAATTTATTATCGGTGGTTTCGTTCTTTACGTACCATGGGGTCGTGATCTCCTTGCAGGTTTCTCTGCGGGTGTCCAAAACGTCATCGACTTCGGTAAAGACGGTACTGGTTTTCTATTCGGCAGCCTAGTTAACTTTTCAGTTGACGGTATTGGCTTCATCTTTGCTTTCCAAGTTCTACCTACTCTAATCTTCTTCTCGGCACTTATCTCTGTGCTTTACTACATTGGCGTTATGCAATGGGTAATTAAGATTCTAGGTGGTGGTTTACAAAAAGCACTCGGTACCTCTCGTGCGGAATCGATGTCTGCTGCAGCCAACATTTTCGTAGGTCAAACAGAAGCGCCACTCGTGGTTCGTCCGTTTGTACCTAAAATGACTCAATCTGAGCTGTTTGCAGTAATGTGTGGTGGTTTGGCTTCAGTTGCGGGTGGTGTACTTGCTGGTTACGCATCGATGGGTGTGCCGCTAGAGTACCTTGTTGCGGCCTCTTTCATGGCAGCACCGGGTGGTCTACTGTTTGCAAAAATCATCAAACCAGAAACCGATACTCCAGATGAAGAACTGGGTAGCGATATGGATGGCAATGATAAACCTGCCAACGTAATCGATGCTGCTGCAGGTGGTGCTTCTGTTGGTCTGCAACTTGCGTTAAACGTAGGTGCAATGCTACTTGCCTTCGTTGGTCTAATCGCCTTAGTTAACGGTATGCTTGGTGGTGTGGGTGGTTGGTTCGGTATGCCTGAACTGACTCTAGAACTACTGCTTGGTTGGCTTTTCTCTCCATTAGCATTCCTAATTGGTGTGCCATGGGAAGAAGCAACGCTAGCGGGCTCTTTCATCGGTCAAAAACTGGTTGTAAACGAATTTGTTGCTTATCTAAACTTCGTACCTTACGTGGGTGAGAACGCACAGATCGTTGCTGCTACTGGTGCGGTGATGTCTGAGAAAACTCAAGCTATCATCTCATTTGCACTGTGTGGCTTCGCCAACCTTTCTTCTGTTGCGATTCTACTCGGTGGTTTAGGTGGTCTTGCTCCTAACCGTCGTCACGATATCGCGAAGATGGGTGTAAAAGCCGTTTGTGCTGGTACACTGTCTAACTTAATGGCAGCAACCATTGCTGGCTTCTTCCTTTCTTTCTAATTAAATAAGAGAAAGAGATATAGACGCCGTTTAACATCGCCCCGTAGCAAGAGATTGCTGCGGGGCTTTTTTGTTTTGGCGAAAGGAATACTTTGATTCACTCTTTAGTCGGGTGGTCAGTGTTTATCACCTCAAGCTCTCTTTTATAAGTTAGCTTTTAATGGATAGATCAGAGTTTATCGGTAAACGAGATTATCGTTGACGCTGATCTTTTTTGAGATACAAACCGTTTGCTCTATGAATGACGCTACAGTTTTGTAGTGAAAATCTATACTGTATCAGTGAGATTCATTTTCAATAGAAGAGTGAAGATATCAGCTAGCGCCAATCAATACATGGAGTATGATTTGACGCAAAGGCAGCCCGTTTTATCATGTCGTGTTGCTTTGATATAAATTAGATACGGGTATAAGTTACACACGGATATACGTTAGACACGGCGATGAGTGCAAATAAGCGGCATATCATGGTTGTGCCATAGGCCAAATTGGTACTGTGCGGTGACAGGGATAGCAATTGAAATGCAAGTGCATTTCGAGTCTTCAAGGAACCAAGTCCGTTCATTTGTGGCTAGCAAGCCATCTCGCTCTCAACACTGAGCGTGGTTTACTAGTGAACTATTTGAATATATTGATCGGAGATAGAAATGAGCGATTTAAAAGCAGCCGCACTACGTGCACTGAAATTGATGGATTTGACTACGCTAAACGATGATGACACGGATGCGAAAGTGATTGCCCTTTGTCATGATGCCAAAACGGCTGTAGGTAATACCGCTGCAATTTGTATTTACCCTCGCTTTATTCCTATTGCGAAGAAGACACTTCGTGAGCAAGGCACGCCAGAGATTCGTATCGCAACCGTTACCAACTTCCCACACGGTAATGATGATATTGAGATTGCCGTTGCGGAAACTAAAGCCGCTGTTGCGTACGGTGCTGATGAAGTCGACGTTGTGTTCCCTTACCGCGCATTAATCGCCGGTAATGAGCAAGTCGGTTTTGATCTTGTTAAGCAATGTAAAGCCGCGTGTGGTGACATTCTGCTTAAAGTGATCATCGAAACAGGTGAGCTAAAAGAAGAAGCATTAATCAAGAAAGCGTCTCAAATCTGTATTGAAGCGGGCGCTGATTTCATCAAAACCTCAACGGGCAAAGTCCCTGTGAATGCAACACCAGAATACGCACGCATGATGCTAGAAGTGATTCGCGATATGGGCGTTGCCAAAACTGTAGGTTTTAAACCTGCGGGCGGTGTACGCACAGCGCAAGATGCTGCATTGTATCTCGCGATGGCTGATGAGCTACTTGGCGCAGATTGGGCCGACAGCATGCACTACCGTTTTGGGGCTTCAAGCCTGCTAACCAATCTTTTGAATACATTAGAAGTAACAGACCAAAAAGCCGATCCAGCTGCGTATTAATTATGCGCTGAAGTAGGACTGATAATAATAAGTCTGACTCGTGGAGCTGAGCCATCAGCTCCCGATTACCTCTTTACCTTACTGACCAAAGCATCATGCTTGGGAGGCAACTAATGTATTCAACTCAAACTTTTTTACCTCAAGAAATTATTCGCAAAAAGCGTGACGGCGAGATCCTCACCACCGAAGAAATTAACTTTTTTATTCAAGGTGTGGCGAATAATACCGTCTCCGAAGGCCAAATTGCGGCCTTTGCCATGACGATTTTCTTCAATGAAATGACTATGCCAGAGCGCATTGCACTGACGTGTGCTATGCGTGATTCTGGGATGGTGATCAACTGGGATGCGATGAACTTCGGTGGCCCTATCGTTGATAAACACTCAACTGGCGGCGTAGGCGATGTCACTTCGTTGATGCTTGGCCCCATGGTCGCAGCCTGCGGTGGTTTTGTCCCTATGATTTCAGGGCGCGGCCTTGGTCATACGGGCGGCACGCTGGATAAATTGGAGTCGATTCCCGGTTATAACATCACGCCAAGTAATGACGTATTTGGTCAAGTAACCAAAGAAGCGGGCGTTGCTATCATCGGCCAAACGGGTGATCTCGCGCCAGCGGATAAACGCGTATACGCCACACGTGACATTACCGCAACGGTCGACAATATTTCACTCATCACCGCCTCGATTCTTTCTAAAAAATTAGCCGCTGGGTTAGATTCCTTGGTGATGGATGTCAAAGTCGGTTCTGGCGCATTTATGCCGACTTACGAAGCTTCTGAAGAGTTGGCTAAATCTATCGTCGCAGTGGCTAACGGCGCAGGTACGAAAACCACGGCTATTTTGACGGATATGAACCAAGTGCTGGCCTCTTCGGCAGGTAATGCCCTTGAAGTGCGTGAAGCGGTACGCTTTTTAACTGGTGAATATCGCAACCCTCGCTTACTGGAAATTACCTTGGCCTCTTGCGTTGAGATGTTGTTGTTAGGCAATTTAGCAAAAGACAGCAATGATGCTCGTGCGAAACTGATGTCCGTTCTTAATAACGGAAAAGCGGCTGAATGCTTTGGCAAAATGGTCAAAGGGTTAGGCGGCCCCGCTGATTTTGTTGAAAATTACGATCACTATCTTGAAAAAACCGAGCTGGTTAAGCCCGTTTACGCTCTAGAAAGTGGCGTCGTATCGGCAATGGATACTCGCGCGATTGGCATGGCCGTGGTGGAGATGGGCGGTGGACGCCGCGTCGCAACTGACACCATTGATTACGCGGTTGGGTTTGACCAATTTATTCGCCTAGGTGACGTTGCCGATAGCAGCAAGCCGTTGGCGGTGATCCATGCGCGTAATGAAGCGCAATGGCAACAAGCGGCCAAAGCATTACAAAGCGCCATTCAAATTGGCGGAGAATATACACCAACACCCGATGTCTACGGTCAAATTCGCGCAGAAGACGTATAAAAATATCGGTTGGAGAGAGCAATGAAAAGAGCATTTATTTTAGTATTAGATTCATTTGGTATCGGCGAAACCGCTGATGCACCACAATTTGGTGATGTTGGCGCTGACACTTTGGGCCACATCGCAGACCAATGTGCTAAAGGCGAAGCGAATAACGCGGATCGCCAGGGCCCATTGACGCTACCAAACTTATCGAAATTGGGGCTTGCTATGGCGCATAAAGAGTCAACGGGGCGTTTTGCTCCGGGGCTTGATGCCAACGCTGATATTATCGGTGCGTACGGCCACGCCGCTGAGCTTTCATCAGGTAAAGATACTCCTTCGGGTCACTGGGAAATTGCTGGTGTCCCTGTGCTGTTTGAATGGGGTTATTTCAGCGATAAGCAAAATAGTTTCCCGAAAGAGCTGACAGATCGCATTATTGAACGCGCAGGTTTGGATGGTTTTCTTGGTAACTGCCATGCATCAGGCACTCAGGTTTTAGATGATTTGGGTGAAGAGCACATGAAAACGGGTAAACCGATTTTCTATACCTCGGCTGATTCAGTGTTCCAAATTGCTTGTCATGAAGAGACGTTTGGTCTTGATCGTTTGTTAGAACTTTGCCAGATCGCACGTGAAGAATTGGCGGATTACAACATTGGCCGCGTGATTGCGCGCCCGTTCATTGGCCCGAAAGCGGGAGAATTTGCTCGTACTGGCAACCGTCGTGATTTATCCGTTGAGCCGCCAGCGGCGACCGTGCTGCAAAAGTTGGTTGATGAGAAGCAAGGTAACGTGGTTTCTATTGGTAAAATTGCCGATATTTACGCCTACTGCGGCATCACTCATAAAGTTAAAGCGACAGGCATCCCAGCTTTATTTGATGCAACACTAGAACAAATCAAACAAGCGAAAGATAACACCATCGTCTTCACTAACTTCGTTGATTTTGATTCCGCTTATGGTCATCGCCGTGATGTAGCGGGCTACGCTGCGGCACTGGAGTACTTTGACAAGCGTCTGCCACAAGTGCTTGAGTTAATGGAAGAGGACGATGTACTTATTCTTACAGCGGACCATGGTTGCGATCCAACTTGGCCGGGTACGGATCATACGCGCGAGCATATTCCAGTCTTGATTTATGGGCATAAAGTGGCCCCCGGTTCATTGGGCCGCCGTGAGACGTTTGCTGATATTGGTCAGTCACTGGCGCACTATTTCGGTACGTCTGCGATGGATTACGGCACCAATTTCTTACAGTAAGCGTAGCGATTCATTTTTTTGAGGATGAATAGAGAGATCACTCTCTATTCTTTGGTCAATTTAGATAAAGGATACTTTTAATGGCAACTCCACATATTAATGCTGAAATGGGTGCATTTGCAGACGTCGTTTTAATGCCGGGTGACCCACTTCGCGCAAAATACATCGCAGAAACTTTCCTTGATGATGTGGTTCAAGTGTGTGATGTCCGTAACATGTTTGGTTATACAGGTACATACAAAGGTCGTAAAATTTCGGTAATGGGCCATGGCATGGGGATCCCTTCATGCTCAATTTACGTGACGGAACTTATCAAAGATTTTGGCGTGAAAAAAGTGATCCGTGTCGGAAGCTGTGGTGCGGTCAGCGACGATATTAAAGTGCGTGATGTTGTGATTGGTATGGGTGCTTGTACCGATTCCAAAGTTAACCGCATCCGTTTTAAAGACCACGACTTTGCTGCGATTGCCGATTACAAAATGGTTAAAGCCGCAGAAGAAGCGGCTACGGCGCGTGGTATTAACGTGAAAGTGGGTAACTTGTTCTCCGCAGAGCTTTTCTACACGCCAGATCCAGAGATGTTCGATGTTATGGATAAATACGGCATTGTTGGTGTAGAAATGGAAGCGGCAGGAATCTACGGCGTAGCGGCGGAATATGGCGCAAAAGCACTGACGATTTGCACTGTCTCTGATCACATCAAAACTGGCGAGCAAACGACTTCAGAAGAGCGTCAAAACACTTTCAATGAAATGATTGAAATTGCGTTAGATTCAGTATTGATTGGCGACGCTCAATAATATTCTTTTATAAAAAACCTCAGTGTCGCAACTGAGGTTTTTTTATTTACAAAGCCTGCTAGGTCATATCATCCACATTCTGTAGCAGCAGGTTCTCTCCACCACTCTTTGGCTTTCGGCGCAGCAGTAGCAGTGTGAGCAATACACCGCTGACAAAGCTGGTTAGCAGCATGAGATACATGTAGCGATCACTTTTACGATAGTGGTGATCTGAAATTGCGGTGACGCGGCCAGTTTCAAAAGTAATGCGGATAAAACCAATGATACTGCTTTCATGATAGACAGGCTCAACCAGTTGCTGACGGCCAATGCTGGCCGTGCGCAGTGGTGTATCCAATCCTAATACTTCGCGTACGCTTAACGCGTTATCGCTGGCGGCTAATTTGACCCCTTCGGAATCATAAATGGTGGCATCAAACACCAGTTTATCTTGAGCTAACTGGTTGGTAAGGGCTAGCAGGCGCTCTTGATCTTGCTCTGATATCATGCTGCCCGCAGATAATGATGCCTGTGAAATCAAAACCTTAGTTAATGTTTCTAGTTGGTTGGCCTGAATTCGTTCGTTACCTTTACTGATCACAACGCTGTTTTTTACGGTAAAGAAGAACATGCCTGCTAATAAAATGACGGTAAGCACACGAATTGCGACGCGAAATGAAAATAAAGAGCCGTCCATAACCCACCTGATTGGATAAATAAAAACTTTACTCATATTGAGACTTGCGTTTTTAAATTGCAATAGGGTAACGTCAGGGGCATACACCCATTTATTGATACTCGAGCATTGAATCGAGTTGATCCCATTTTGCTTGTTGTGCGTTTAAGCAGGCTGAAGGAAAGGATTGATTAAGGAATGATAAACATGGATGCCCTCAAAACATTGCCGATCAAAAGGCACACAACGCTGCTCAACCGCTTGCCTGAAACTCGTTTCTCTTCACAATTTGACAAAGCAAAAGCAAGTTGGATTGTTTTTGCACCTTATCTCTCCACTCAACATTTTGATGATATTGACTTTTTTACCGGTTACTACAACGCTGTCCTCGATATGTGGAAAGTGGGGCATTATGAAGTGGCGTTGATGTCAGGTGAGCTGACAACAGAGCACGAGAAAATTTTACAAGGGCTCGAAATTGATTATGCCCGTTTGTGTGAAGTACCAGACCTTTCTAAACCGGGTTTGATTGTGATGGATATGGACTCCACGGCGATTCAAATTGAATGTATTGATGAGATAGCTAAGTTAGCGGGTGTCGGAGAGGAGGTAGCCGAAGTCACTGAGCGAGCGATGCAAGGTGAATTGGATTTTGAGCAAAGCTTGCGTCAGCGGGTTGGAAAGCTTGCTGGTGCCGATGAGTCGATTCTTGAAGCGGTTCGCTCTACATTACCCATGATGCCCGATTTACGTGAACTGGTGGCGACACTGCATGCATTGGGGTGGAAAACGGCGATTGCATCCGGTGGCTTTACCTATTTTTCAGATTATTTAAAAAGCGAACTGCAACTTGATCATGCGCAATCCAATACGTTGGAAATTGTTGATGACAAGCTTACTGGTCAAGTGCTAGGTGATGTCGTTTCGGCACAAACCAAAGCCGATATTTTGGTTGAGTTAGCACAACGTTATGAGATTGAATTGCACAATACTGTCGCGGTTGGCGATGGGGCGAATGATTTAGTTATGATGGCTGCCGCGGGGTTAGGCGTTGCTTATCATGCTAAACCTAAAGTTGAAGAAAAAGCACAAGCGGCGGTCCGTTTTGCAGGCCTTGGTGGCGTGCTCTGTATTCTCTCTGCCTCATTGGTGAAGCAGCAAAAACTCAGTTGGAAAGTGAAGCCTTAAGTAAAGCTCAACAGCGAGAGATAAGCAAGAGATAAGAGAGTGAGCGATGCCCACTTCCTCTTTTACCCATACTCTCTTTTACAAAAGTCAGTCGCTTTTACAAGGTCAGCTCTAAGCGAATCAATACTTCTTCTGTAATATCGATCACCTCTCCATAACCAATGATCGAGGTGATCTCTTTTTCTAGCGTACGAGCGTGATGAAGACTAATTTGTGCCAACTCATTGAGATCACTGCGCAGCAGCGTAGTGATTGGGTCAAAGACGGGTGCACTGCAAATCCTCAAGATGTAAATTTCACCCATGTGCTGTGCTTTTTGAATGAAATCAATACGCTCTTTAGTGTTTTCAAAATCACTTAATAATTTCGATTGGATTGATTGAATACGCGTGCCAAATTTGATTGCCGCAATATAAACGTCGTGATATTGCGGTATCGCTCCTTCAATGCGCCGCATCGGTTTAGCCAGTAGAGTATTGGTGTGACCTTTGAATATTGGCTCTAACGTGATGCGATTTTCTTGGCCTAATTTAGCCAGTAACACCAGATGAGGCGGCAAGGGATAATTCACGCCAATCACTTTAGGGCGTAAATTTGCACCGTGTTTATCAACGAAAATTGGCGAACTTATCATCTTATCAAGCAAAATGTTGTGCAACCCTTCCAGCAAGTTATGACTTGGTAGCACTTCTTCTTTCTGTAACAACTTATCTTGATTGTTTTCAATAATGCTATTGAAAAAAGCGATTGTTTTGATGGTATGTATATTTTCTTCTATCACCAATTGTAGACGCCGACCTTCGGGCCCAATACGAATGACATTATAGGGAAGGCTATGCAGTGGCAGCTTTTTGTCGTAAAGCTGTAATTCGTGGTAATTGATGGTGACGTTATCGCCTGCTTTCACGGGTAGTGGTGTATCCACAATAATACTTAAACCACGTTTGGATAAATCAATCGTGTGGCCAGTTGCATTTACCCCAGATCCTGAAGTGATGGTCAGCGGTGTCTTGAATTGGTAACGAGGCTCTTTTCTACGCGAGCGAGCATCAAAATAAATACCTGTAGGTTGGCCAATGATCTGCCTTGGATGACGAAATTTATTGAGTTCGCTATTGGGTAAATTGGGTTTGTCAGTCAATAGGTAATCTTTTGCCGAATCCTCATCGCCAATTTCTTGTAAAACGCCACAGTGCGTTAAGTGGCTTGAGCGATCTGACAATTCATGGGCATGAACCGCAAGTTCTTGACGCTCTTCATCCGAGAGTTCAAAGACAAATAAGCGAAACGCTTTCCAACTTTGTCGACGAGCGCCAACATGCCAAAACATTTTTCTTTGTTCACGGTTGGCCTCTGGCATCATCATTGAAAAAAAGAGCGTTTTTTCCTGATGTTCATGCTTAAAAGCATAAAGCACATTATTGCTACCCCGCATCCCCGGCTTGGTTAACTGTTCCATCCGCTCTTTATTGAATAACGAACCGAGTGCTTGTTGATTACGCTCGTCGTGCCAGTATTGCCAGATCGGTTGGTTATTTTCAGTCAGCAGCACCAACTTCAATTCACTGCCACTAAAAAACACTGGTAAGTTACAGGTGTGTTTTAAATAGGTGTGCTCGTAACCACGGGTTCGAGCTCGGATGAGTTTATCTTGGTTATCGTGGCGCGCTTTTTGAGTGTTATTTTGCAGCGATTCAGTAATCACTTTTTCGATGATGTTAGTGTCGGAAAGTTTTAGTGTACGCAGAAATTTCACGGCATCGTTATCGTAAGACTCATCAATACCTAAAATACGATATTCAATGGCGTGGTGCAGTCCAACCACTTCTGACGTTTTGTTGAGTTCGGAAAAATAGACTTTGATCACCTCACCGAGCTTGTAGTTAAAAGCGGCGGGAACTTTAAATTTTGCACCCGAAACGGATAGATCAACACTGAGGCCATTGACCAGCTGTTTACTAGGTAGGTGAATCTCAACTTGTGAGGTGACTTTTAAGCGATTTTCTTGACGCTTGAGATCATAACCAAGCTTAATTGGCTCAGCCTCAAAAAACGTACTGCCACCACCGTCTTTTTGTGGGTTTTGGGCACCACGTTGTTGCATCACACGGAAGTTGTTTGGCGTATTGTTTAATGCTTCCCATACACCTTCCGTGTACGCACCAAATTTTTTGACCCCTTTGTGATACGCGTTAAAGGCCACATCGTCGAACCAATGTTTGCGGCCATCTAATTCATATTCTCGGCATTCCCCTTGTACCCGACCTCGCAAGTCAATACTTTTAACACAAGGAGCCATGATGCGATTGAGCTCCATTTTGACCAGTAATTTTGCCGACGGTGACTCATCTTCTGTCATTTGTGAAAGAAGGTATTCAAAATCAGGTAAACGGTAAGCTGGGATCAAACGCTCTGCGATTGATAGAATTTCAGATTGCTGCATACTTTTCTGTTAGAGTGTCCGTCTCAAAGATTAATCGGCATCGTTATCATAATCTTTAGTTATCTGTTGCGAAGGTTCAACCTTTATTTAAACGTAAATCAACCTATATCACTTCATGATTACTTAACAGTTTAATCTTTAAGCTTGAAAAGTATAGGTTACCAACAAGAAACAGGAATTGTTGAGGAAGCATGGCAAAAGCAAAACGCGCCTATGTATGTAATGATTGCGGCGCAGATTTTCCGCGTTGGCAAGGTCAATGTAGTGCTTGTGGTGCATGGAATACTATCACCGAAGTACGCTTGGCAGCATCGCCGCAGGTTGCACGTAATGAGCGACTAGGTGGTTACGCTGGGGCGGTAACGGAATCACAAGTCCAAGTGCTGTCGGATATTAATCTGCAGGAAGTCCCACGGTTTTCTAGCGGCTTTAAAGAGTTGGACCGTGTATTGGGTGGTGGTGTCGTACCCGGCGCGGCGATTTTAATCGGTGGTAACCCTGGCGCTGGGAAATCGACTTTATTGCTGCAAACCATGTGTCAGCTCGCGGCGTCAATGCCTGCTTTGTATGTCACGGGTGAAGAATCGCTTCAGCAAGTCGCGATGCGAGCCTCTCGTCTTGGCTTACCTAAAGATAAGCTTAAAATGCTGTCGGAAACCAATGTAGATCGCATTTGCCAAATCGCTGAAAAAGAGCAGCCCCGCATCATGGTCATAGACTCAATTCAAGTGATGCATGTGGCCGACGTCCAATCCTCTCCCGGTACGGTGGCACAAGTGCGCGAGTCTGCGACAACGCTCACACGCTACGCTAAGCAAAACAACGTTGCCGTATTTTTAGTCGGACACGTTACTAAAGACGGTTCTTTGGCTGGTCCAAAAGTGCTAGAGCATATTATTGACTGCTCGGTATTGCTCGACGGAGGGACTGATAGTCGTTTTCGTACATTACGCAGTCACAAGAACCGATTTGGTGCGGTCAATGAACTCGGCGTTTTTGCCATGACGGGACAGGGCTTGCGTGAAGTGAGTAATCCTTCTGCCATTTTCCTTTCGCGAGGCGAAGAAGATACTTCGGGCAGTTCGGTGATGGTCGTATGGGAAGGAACGCGTCCACTGCTAGTGGAGATCCAAGCACTGGTTGACTATTCACAATTAGCGAACCCAAGGCGAGTCGCCGTTGGGCTTGAGCAAAATCGCTTATCTTTATTGTTGGCAGTGCTTCACAAGCACGGTGGCTTACAAATGTCCGATCAAGATGTGTTTGTTAATGTGGTTGGTGGCGTTAAAGTGACGGAAACAAGCGCCGATTTAGCACTTCTCATGGCACTGCTTTCAAGCTTCAGAGATAAACCACTTGCTAAAGATGTTGTGGTGTTTGGCGAAGTCGGTTTGGCCGGAGAAATTCGCCCAGTACCTAGTGGTCAAGAGCGATTAAATGAAGCATTTAAACATGGTTTTAAGAAAGCAATTATTCCGATGGCGAATATGCCTAAAGGTGGAATACCTGGCATGCAATTGCACGGTGTGAAGAAATTATCTGAAGCAATTGAAGCATTTGATGAGTTATAAATCTTAATTAAACTCGCCTCTTTTACGGTTATGACCTATATTTCACCGACAGTTCGTAACCGTACTATATTTTTTTTCAAGCAAGCGTATGCAAGGGTATCAGTCTTGACAGATTGTGATATACTCTGCGCGCACTTTATACCTTATTAACAGAGTAAGACAATGGCAGATTTATCAAAATACAGAAACATTGGTATTTTCGCGCACGTTGATGCCGGTAAAACCACTACCACTGAGCGTATTCTTAAGCTTACTGGTAAAATCCACCGTACAGGTGAAGTACACGATGGCGCTTCTACCATGGATTTCATGGATCAAGAAGCTGAACGCGGTATCACAATTCAATCAGCAGCGACGACTTGTTTCTGGAAAGATCACCGTTTTAACGTTATCGATACTCCTGGGCACGTTGACTTCACAGTTGAAGTTTACCGTTCTCTGAAAGTTCTTGATGGCGGTGTTGGTGTATTCTGTGGTTCTGGCGGTGTTGAACCTCAGTCAGAAACTAACTGGCGTTACGCGAACGATTCAGAAGTAGCTCGTCTGATCTTCGTAAACAAACTAGACCGTATGGGTGCAGACTTCTTCCGCGTTGTAGGACAAGTGAAGAAAGTTCTTGGCGCAAACCCACTTGTAATGACTCTTCCAATTGGTCGTGAAGACGAATTCGTTGGCGTTGTTGACGTATTAAACCGTCAAGCTTACGTTTGGGATGATTCAGGTCAGCCAGAAAACTACGAAATCAAAGAAATTCCAGCAGACATGGTAGAGCAAGTTGAAGAATACCGTGAAATGCTAATCGAAACTGCAGTAGAGCAAGACGACGAGCTAATGATGGCTTATATGGAAGGCGAAGAGCCAACTATTGAGCAACTAAAAGCTTGTATCCGTAAGGGTACTCGTGAATTAGCGTTCTTCCCTACATTCTGTGGTTCAGCATTCAAAAACAAAGGCATGCAACTTCTACTAGATGCCGTTGTTGATTATCTTCCAGCTCCAGCTGAAGTTGTACCTCAAGATCTGACTGATCCTGAAACAGGTGAGCCTACTGGTAAAGTTGCAACAGTTTCTGTTGACGAACCATTCCGCGCACTTGCATTCAAGATCATGGATGACCGTTTTGGTGCCCTAACGTTTATCCGTATTTATTCTGGTAAACTGAAGAAAGGTGACACCATTCTTAACAGTGCTACTGGTAAGACTGAGCGTATTGGCCGTATGGTTGAGATGCACGCGAACGATCGTAACGAACTTGATTCCGCTCAAGCGGGTGATATCATCGCTATCGTTGGTATGAAAAACGTGAAAACTGGTCACACTCTATGTGATCCTAAACACGAATGTACTCTTGAGCCAATGATTTTCCCAACGCCTGTAATCTCTATCGCTGTTGCTCCTAAAGACAAAGGCGGTTCTGAGAAGTTAGGTATTGCGCTAGGTAAAATGGTTTCAGAAGATCCATCATTCCAAGTTGAGTCTGATGAAGAAACTGGCGAAACCATCCTAAAAGGTATGGGTGAACTTCACCTAGATATCAAAGTTGATATCCTTAAGCGTACACACGGCATTGATCTTATCGTTGGTGCTCCTCAAGTTGCTTACCGTGAAACTATCACTAAAGCAATTGAAGACAGCTATACGCATAAGAAACAGTCTGGTGGTTCTGGTCAGTTCGGTAAGATCGACTACCGTATCAAACCAGGTGAGCCAAATTCAGGTTTCACGTTCAAATCAGTAGTTGTTGGTGGTAACGTACCTAAAGAATTCTGGCCTGCGGTAGAGAAAGGCTTTAAGTCTATGATGGACCAAGGTGTTCTTGCTGGGTTCCCTGTACTAGACGTTGAAGTTGAACTGTTCGACGGTGGCTTCCACGCAGTTGACTCATCTGCAATCGCATTTGAAATCGCAGCGAAAGGTGCATTCCGTCAATCTATGCCTAAAGCTGGCGCTCAACTTCTAGAGCCAATTATGCACGTTGACGTGTTTACTCCAGAAGATCACGTTGGTGATGTTATCGGTGACCTTAACCGTCGTCGTGGCATGATTAAAGATCAAGAAGCTGGCGTAACAGGTGTACGTATTAAAGCGAACGTTCCTCTATCTGAAATGTTTGGTTATATCGGTCACCTACGTACAATGACATCTGGTCGTGGTCAGTTCTCTATGGAGTTCTCACACTACGCTGCATGTCCTGCAAACGTTGCAGAGCAAGTTATTGCTGACGTTAAAGCACGTAAAGAAGCAGATAAGAAGTAATTCTTAAAAGCTAAGCTGAACGTAAAAAGCCCCACCAGTGAAAGCTGGTGGGGCTTTTTTATGTAACAACGAAATAGAAAAGGGCATAAAAACCCATAAAAGCAGAAACTGCCGGGTGAAGGTAGTTTATACCACTAAATTCATATCGTTTAGTTAGCCCTTAAGGTTGATATAGATTTCTTCCACTTTAATACGTGCCCATTCAGTTTTACGTAAAAACTTCAAGCTTGATTTAATACTCGGATCCTTTTTAAAGCAGTTAATATTGACCATATAGCTGAGCTCTTCCCAGCCATAGTATTCAACGAGCTCCGTGAGTAGTTTTTCTAAAGTGACCCCATGCAGCGGGTTATTATCTTGTGTCATGATCCAATTATTCAATGGCGTTATTTAAGCTAAGTATAGCAGGCACAGGAGTTAAATTAGGACAAAATATTAGGCAATATAGGAGGTTGTTAGTGTGAAAACTTGGTGTATTGGCAGGTTAGAGGCTAAGTCCAACCTGCTCAATTAGAATGGATTACTCTTCCCAAACAACCAGTTGTCCTTTTGGCCAATTGTGCCCCATTTCATGATATTTCTGCTCTAATACATGCCGCTTGATTTTTAAGGTAGGAGTGAGGACACCATTTTCGATTGACCATGGCTCCTTTATCATCAGCACGCCTTTGATTTGCTCATGCGATTCCAATTCCTCATTCATCCGCTTAATGACTTTTTGAGTAGTACGCTCATAACGAACGCGATCAAAATGAGGGAAATTATGTGGAACAACCAGCAAAATAGGGGCGGGAAGCCCTAAGCCAATCAGACACATCATCTCGACTCGAGTGTATTCGAACAGTTTATTTTCGATAGGTACGGGAGCCACAAACTTGCCTTTGGCTGTTTTAAAGGTGTCCTTTTTGCGCCCTTGAATGGTGAGATAACCTTCAGCATCAATAAAACCGATATCGCCAGTATGTAGCCATCCTTCTTTATCAAATGACTCTTGAGTTGCAATGTCATTTTTATAATAGCCAGAAAATAGTCCTTGGCCACGCACCATAATCTCATGATCATTAGTAGCGATTTTAAGTTCGATTCCTGGGCCTGCTCGTCCAACCGACCCCAATTTGTCGGCTCTAAACGGGTAGTTCAGGGTGCTATAAGCAAAAGATTCTGTCATGCCCCAAGCTTCGGTAATGTTTAGCCCAATTTGGTGATACCACTCTAATAACGCCGGTGATACGGGAGCCGAGCCACAACCAAGCACACGTGCTTGATCAAGCCCTAAGCCATCAGCAAGTTTCTTCTTAATCAGCGTGCTTACAAAAGGGATCTTTAGCAGAAAATTGAGCTTTTTCTGCGGTAATTTGTCTTGAATGCGTTGCTGAAATAGAGTCCATAACCTTGGTACTGAGATAAAGAGCGTCGGGCGCTGCATTTTGACATCTTCAATAAAGGTGTCTAATGATTCAGGGAAAGCCGTTTGTACCCCACCCATGATGGAAGAGCCAAAAATATAAACACGTTCAGTAATATGAGCCAAAGGGAGGTAGGAAAATAAACGGTCGTTTTCTTGAATGCCAATGTGGTTTATAAGCTGTTGAGCTGACCAGCTAAATGCACCGTAGGTCAGCATAGCCCCTTTCGGCAAGCCCGACGTACCCGATGTATAGACTAAAGACATCAACTTATTGTCATGATGTACTGGGCGTTCTGTGCTTGGCGGATAATGCTCAATCAATTTTGTAAACAGGTGATCGCAAGTGGGAGCAGAATCATAGGGTAGCGCAATACTGATGATATCTGGCAAATGGCTCAATACTTGTTGGGTGGCTTGGCCGTTATCGAGTTTACCCACAATGACTATTTTTGTTTCGCTATGGGTGAGGCAGTATTCGATGGTATCGGCGCCAGCTGTTGGAAAAATGGGAACACTGACAAAGTCGCCGAGCATCATTGCGAGATCACACACAAACCATTCAGCGCAGTTTTTGGAAATGAGTGCAATTTTATCTTGGGGTTTTGCCCCTAGCGCTTGTAGCGCCGAGGCGAGCCTGAGTGCTTTGTCGGCCACTTCAGCATAGGTGTATTCAACAAATTTTCGGTTAATAATTTGTCTTAAATAAACTTGGTTGGGGCGTTCCGCTGCCCATTTCAAGATCATTTCATTCGGTGGTGGGAGAGCACAAGTTGCTTTGCTTAACTCGTTAGGCTGAATCATTCTCTAACTCCATGTTATTGGCAAAAATATTATTATTCTTATGTTAATGTTTTGTTAACCTTAGCATGGTGGAATGGTTAGGTAAAAGAAGATTGTAGTTACTAAACGTTAAAGTTGAGCGCTGGATTCACTTTCTTATTTTGACACTATTAACTCAGAGTGACGTTTATTTCTGTTCAGTTGAATCTATCCTTCGGGTCGATTTCTGGGTGAATATCAATCACATGTTTTAAGTAATCTTGATGATAGCGAAGGGCATTGACACAGTGTTTATCAAGCTTGCCGCTCACGACCATTTTTTCCAGTTCGAGAAGGGCAAAAGGAACAGACCAAGCTTGTTTGTATGGACGATGGCTTGTTAAGGCATCAAAGACGTTGGCAACAGCAATAATGCGTGCCGATATCGGGATATTGTCTTGCATTAGGCCGTAAGGATAGCCACTGCCATCCAAAAACTCATGATGATAAGCGACGATCTCTTTTAATATGGATATGCAAGGGTGATCAGGTGTACCTATGTCATCAATAATTTGATTAATGATTTCAATCCCTTTTTCTATGTGGCTATACAGTTGAGCGCGCTCTGGTTTATCTAATGTATTTGGGTTAAGTAATAAGCTTGTCGGTAGGGCAAGTTTGCCTATGTCGTGATAGCGCGAAAACTGGATAATGTTATCAATGGTTTCATCATCCAGTTGATAAATGTCAGCAACCTCAGTAGCGATGACTTTGGCATAACAGCTAATACGTTCTTTATGCTCTTTCGATTCCAGTTGATGCTCTGGGGAGCGCGCTTGAGTCAAATTTACAGTCTCTAAAATAGTGTGGACTAAATCGTATTCAGAGCAAACTGCAAAGCGAATCATCTCAATAAAAGGTTCTACATTCTGCCTTACCTGTTCGGTAAACAAATGGCTTTGACACGAGTTGAGGAAAATAAAGCCAATAAATGCTTGCTGGTGGTAAGTCGGAATCGCCAGTGATGAACAATAACCTTGCTCAATTAGCCAGCGAGTATGAGGATAGTCTGGCTTCAATTGGATTGGGATATTTTCAACGCTACGACTCTGGCCGTTTTGTGCGCATTGCTTAAGGACTGGAAGCTCAGCAAGTGGAAACTCGTAATGTATAAGCTCGCCCCCGTGAAAGGTGCTGTCGGCGTAGGTTTTCAAATTGTCATGGTGATGGTCGTATAGCGCAAAAGAGATACGGTCAATCTCTGGGACTTTGACTTGCATTCGTTGGTGTATGTTAGCCAGTTGCTTATTGAGTGGACCAACATGTGGAAAATAGGCGTGCTCGCAACCTTTGCTATGCGTATCCATCGCGTGTTCCTCTGCGCTACAGGGTCTCCAAGGTTGAAATGGAGAAGCTCTTCTAATTGATAAGTTTAGAACAGATAAGCGATGCGTGCGTGAAATTTAACTAAAAAATGGGTTATATAACCAAGCAATATGAGGTGGTACTGGAAAGCCGTTGGATGACGCTGGGTCACTAGATAAATACGGCTATTTGACGCCATTTTTAGTCACAAGGCGTATGGCCAGTTTCAGTTTAATCCAAGTGCAATACCACTGAGCATAAAGAATATAACCAGCCAGACAATAGGCAGTTTGAGCTGTTTTAGTAGGTAAAAACCGATCAGAACGATCGCCATATCTAGATGATTGCTGACCGAGCTTGTAAATACAGGGTGATATAAGGCTGAGAGTAGTAAACCAACGACGGCGGCGTTAACACCGTTGATTGCTCCTGATACTGATCGATAGTTTGCTAAGGCTTGCCAATTTTTAAGCACGCCGAGCAGTAACAAAAAACCCGGCAAAAAGACGGCAATGGTCGCCAGCGTTGCGCCTAAGATTGGCGCTTGTGGTAGTAGGGCGTAACCAATGTAAGTGGCGAAGGTAAACATTGGACCAGGAACCGCTTGTGCTGCGGCATATCCTGTTAAAAACAGATCCGGGTCAAGTGCGTCGCCAACTAAATTTTGCAGCAATGGAAGCACGACATGCCCACCGCCAAACACTAAGCTACCTGCTTGATAAAAGTGGTTAAATAGAGCGATTTTAGGCATCAAGTGGGCGGCAAAAGGTAAACCGACCAGTAAGCCAATAAAGAGAGCGAAAGGGATGAAAGCGGGGACAAATGAACGTTCAGTGGCTAAATCTTGACTAGGGAGCCATTTCACTCCGATCAGCGCTGCCGCAATGAGAACTCCGATTTGCGTTCCAATACTGGGTGCAACAATCAGCATCACAGCGGTGGCCACACACAACCCAACGGTTAAGCGATTCTTACAGAAGTTTTTATACATTCCCCATGTGGCATCCGCGACAACCACAACGGCTAGCAGTTTTAAGCCGTGAATCACGTTTTGAAATAAGGGGGTTTGTAGTAATTGGCTGCTGGCGATGGCAAGGGCAACCATGATCAAAACCGAAGGGAGTGTAAAACCAGCAAAAGCGGCGCATCCACCCAATAAGCCACCACGATGGTATCCTAGTGCAAACCCAACTTGGCTTGAACCTGGCCCTGGCAAAAACTGACTTAAGGCAACGATCTGTGCGTATTCTTTATCTTCAATCCATTTTAATTTTTCAACGAATGTATTGCGGAAATAACCAATGTGAGCGGCTGGCCCACCAAAGCTTATCCACCCAAGCAGAAAAAAAGTTTTGAAAATAGTAAACATGTGCATAAGCACTCTTAAAGAGACGTTGTTTCGCTACTTTAAAAGGATGTTTGAGCAGATTCAAATTTAATCCTTAACCATTTGTAAACCGCAGAAAAACGATAAACAGACAGGCATGGGTTAACTGAGTTTAAACTTAGTCCAAGCCTTAGATCTCCAACGCCTAAACATGATGATGCCTCTAAACCATTCATCCACCGAAATGGCCACCCATGCACCCATAACTCCCCATCCCCAATGTAAGCCAAATAAGTAAGTTAAACCTGCGCCAAAAGTCCACATGCTTAATATGCCCATCTGCACTGGAAAGCGAATGTCTCCTGCGCCTTTGAGTGCGGCAATAAAAATTAGGTTAAACGTGCGCCCAGCTTCCATTGCAATGGAGCCAGCAATTAACCCTGCGACCAAGGCCGTTATCTCAGGATCAGAAGTGAAGAGGGCGATGATGTCAGCGCGCAGTAGATAAATTGAGATCGTCAATGTGCTGGAGACGAGAAAGCCAACCACAAAATATTGTTGTACTTTAGTCAGAATCTCATCCACCCAACCTTTACCAATGTAGTAGCTAGTTTGAATTTGCCCGGCTTGCCCAAGAGCCACTGAGAATGCAAAGGCGAGACGGGCAATATTTTGCGCATAAGTAAACGCGGCCAGTGAAGCCGTGCCCATTTTTACAACGAAAAAAATCACCGTCAGTTGCATCATGTTATAGGAAAGAATCTCTCCCGCATTCATCATGCCGATCTTGATGATCTTCTGGTATAGCGGCTTCGGGATGATTTTCCACTCTTTCACCGGTAGTGATATGTGGTAGTACTTAACGGTGTAGTACAGCAAAATAGTGCTGACAATTTGGCTGAACACTGTTGATATCGCAACCCCTTGTACACCGTAGACGGGCAGTCCAAAGGGTTGAAAAATAGCAATATAGTTACCGATTATATTCAATAATCCGGCAAATAAATTAATGAACATCGGCGCTTTGGAGTAGCCGTTACTGCGCAAAATCGTCGCCAGTACAATGCCGATGGTAACGTTTACTGTAAAGCTGCCACTGATAACCAGATATTCATAGCCATATTGTGCGACCTGCGCTTCTAAGCCGTAGGCATTCATGACTGAATTAGCGCTCAAATAAGCGGCTAAACTGAGCGATGAGCCAATGATTAATCCAAGCAGTAAACTGGCCACCCCAACATGTGCCGATTCACTTTGGCGGCCAGAGCCATTGTATTGCCCAATTAGGATCCCTGTACCACTGCTGACCATCATTGAGACAATCAGCAAGAAAAAATTGATTTGAGTGATAACCCCAACCGCTGATACAGCCTTGTCTGAATAACTACTCAGCATAAATACATCACTGGTGTTAATCGCCGTCCGTAATAAAATCTCAATAAAGATCGGCCAAGTCAAAGTGACGATATTCATTCGGTTATTCAGTTCTACACGGCTTTGGGTCATGGGCTAAAACTCAGCAAGGTAAGTCGAACTAGAGAAGATGATGGTGCAAGGTGGTGGGCTGCAAAATATCTCACTAGAGCCTACCTGTGCGTATTGTATACGTAATTTAAATAAAATCAGTTAAGTGAAGGGAATTGTTTTAGAGTTTTTGTGGAAACGTTTACATTGTGGTGTTTTGATCACAGATTGAAAGCGAGTAAGGCTGTTAGACTTTTTCAAAAGCGAGAATCAACCTCTATCGGTATCCCAATAGGAGAGTATGGTGAAAGTATTAGTGACGGGCGGCATGGGCTATATCGGAAGTCATACCTGTGTACAAATGATACAAGCGGGTATCGACCCCATTATCGTTGACAACTTATCTAACGCGAAGATTGAAGTATTAAGCCGTATCCATGCACTGACAGATAAAACGCCCGTGTTTTATCATGGTGATATCCGTGATGAGGCCTTTCTCGATAAGGTATTTGCTGAACATAATATTGATGCTGTGATTCATTTTGCAGGTTTAAAAGCTGTCGGTGAATCCGTGATAAAACCGCTCGAATATTATGACAATAACGTCAATGGTTCGTTGGTGCTAGCGCGCAGTATGCGTAAAGCTGGAGTGAAAAGTATTGTATTCAGTTCATCGGCGACAGTGTATGGCGATCCTGAAATCGTGCCGATAACTGAAGATTCTCCAACCGGATCAACCACCAATCCTTACGGTCGTAGCAAATATATGGTTGAGCAGTGCCTGTCGGATTTAGTGGTTGCTGAGCCAGATTGGAGCGTGACCTTACTGCGTTACTTCAACCCTGTGGGGGCTCACCCTTCTGGCACTATGGGCGAAGACCCGCAAGGTGTGCCGAATAATCTGATGCCGTTTATTGCCCAAGTTGCGGTAGGTCGCCGCGAGAAGTTATCCATATTTGGTAGCGACTACCCCACACCGGATGGTACGGGTGTGCGTGATTACATTCATGTTATGGATCTAGCCGATGGCCATTTGGCCGCTTTAAATACGGTTGCGATGAAAGCGGGAAGGCATATTTACAACCTTGGATCGGGTAACGGATCGAGTGTGTTAGAGATAGTTTCAGCCTTTGCTCAAGCAAGTGGTGTTCCTATTGCTTATGAGATTTGCTCACGACGCTCGGGTGATATTGCCGAGTGTTGGGCTAGTACCACAAAAGCGGAGCGAGATCTGGCTTGGAAGGCGACGCGCAGTATCGATGAAATGGCTGCTGATACATGGCATTGGCAATCCAATAACCCGCAAGGGTACTAGTTTTATCCGGCGTGACGCGTCGGACTATCAAATAGCATAATTGAGTAAGCAATATGTCGAATGTTGAATTTAACCCAGTGGATCATCCACATCGTCGCTACAACCCACTCACGGGGCAGTGGATTTTAGTCTCACCACATCGCGCTAAACGCCCTTGGAGCGGGGCTGATGAAAAGCCAGCGGTAGATGAACTGCCAAGTTATGATGAGAAGTGTTTTCTTTGCCCGACAAACGAGCGTATCTCTGGTGATGTCAACCCAGACTACCAAAGTACATACGTATTCAACAACGACTTCGCAGCACTGATGGTAGATTCACCAGATGCACCGGAGTCCGATAGCCCTCTATTCAAAACTCAAGGTGTGCGTGGTTTGAGCCGAGTGATTTGTTTCTCTCCAGATCACAGCAAAACTCTGCCAGAGTTACCCGTGGGCAACATTCGCAGCGTGATTGATACGTGGAACGATCAAATCGAAGAGTTAGGTAAAGAGTACGTTTGGGTGCAAGCATTTGAGAACAAAGGCGAAACCATGGGTTGTTCCCAGCCTCACCCACACGGCCAAATTTGGGCTAATAGCTTCTTACCCAATGAAATTGAACGCAAGGAGCACAACCTAAAAGCGTATTACCAACAACAGGGTAGTAACCTGCTGGTGGATTATGTGCAAGCTGAGCTGAAAGATGGCTCACGCATTGTGCTGGAAACAGAGCATTGGGTGGCTGTTGTGCCTTACTGGGCTGCATGGCCATTTGAAACCATGTTGCTGCCAAAAACGCATATCCGTCGCATGAGTGAGTTGAGTGATGCGCAACGTGACGATCTCGCCGTTGCGATTAAAAAACTGACCAGCCGTTACGACAACCTGTTCCAATGTTCTTTCCCTTATTCTATGGGCTGGCATTACGCGCCTTTCTTTGAAGAGGGTACGAACATTGACCATTGGCAACTGCATGCACTGTTCTACCCACCACTGTTGCGCAGTGCCTCGATTCGTAAGTTTATGGTGGGTTATGAAATGTTGGCTGAAAGCCAACGAGATTTAACCGCAGAACAAGCGGCGCAGCGTCTGCGTGAGCTAAGTGATGTTCACTACAAAGAGCAGTAACGTCATCTGTGAAGTTGTAGCTTTGTTGCTGCGTAAACGCACCCTAAGAACATAGGTAATCTATGTTCATTGGCTGAATTTACTTATCACCTCACTGCGCCTCCAACGACTTGGGCTTAACAAAGTTTTTTTCATAGCGCTAAGTGGTTAATGAGAAATGAAAACCAGTTTATGAGTTTAGGAATGCAAATGTTTGATTTAATCCAAAATGTGAAAGCGTCTTTTGAGCAAGTGTTGGGCTACGCGCCTAGCCATATCATCCAAGCGCCAGGCCGTGTAAATTTGATTGGTGAGCACACCGACTATAACGACGGTTTTGTGCTCCCCTGCGCAATTAACTACCAAACCGTGGTAGCGGCGGCCAAGCGTGAAGATAATTTAGTCCGCATCGTGTCTGTTGATTATGGCAATGTACTTGATGAGTTTGACCTCACCCAAGAGATTACTTTCCAACAAGACAAAATGTGGGCGAACTACATTCGCGGCGTGGTGAAATGTTTGCTTGCGCGTGGGTACTCGTTTACCGGGGCGGATATTACTGTCAGCGGTAATGTTCCACAGGGAGCGGGGCTTAGCTCTTCGGCTGCGCTTGAGGTCGTGCTCGGTCAAACTTTTAAAGAACTTTATCAACTGGATATTTCTCAAGCGGAAATCGCACTAAATGGCCAACAGGCCGAGAACGAATTTGTCGGCTGTAATTGCGGTATTATGGATCAAATGATTTCGGCGCAAGGTCGTGAAAACCACGCGCTACTTTTAGATTGCCGTAGCTTAGAAACACAAGCGGTTTCAATGCCAGAAGAGATGGCCGTCGTGATCGTCAACTCCAATAAAAAACGCGGCTTGGTGGATAGCGAATACAACACCCGCCGTCAGCAGTGTGAAGAGGCTGCGCGTATTTTTGGCGTCAAAGCGCTGCGTGATGTAAGCATTGAACAGTTTAACCAAAAAGTTTCTGAGCTTGATGAGTTGGTGGCTAAACGTGCTCGTCACATCATTACTGAAAATGAGCGTACTGTTGAAGCGGCCCAAGCGCTGCGCGCCCACGACATGAAGCGCATGGGCGAGCTGATGGCTCAATCACACGTATCGATGCGTGATGATTTTGAAATTACGGTCAAAGAGATTGATACCTTGGTTGATATCATCAAAGAGGTGATTGGTGACCAAGGCGGTGTGCGTATGACTGGGGGCGGCTTTGGTGGCTGTATTGTGGCACTTGTCCCACCGACATTGGTTGATGCAGTGAAAGCGGCTGTCGATGAGAAATATGAAGTGGCGACTGGCCTCAAAGCGTCGATTTACGTCTGCCAAGCAAAAGAGGGCGCTGGTCTAGTGGAGGCTTGCTGCACATCTTCACTTGTTCACACTATGACTCAGCAAGTAGCCTATGATGGCCACCCGGCACAACTTGTCAGTTTGACTAACCGCATTGGTAGCCGCGTAGTATTAATGGATATTGGCGCAACATGGCTCAGTTGTGAGTTGGCGCTTAAGGATGGGGAACGCAGAGAAGTTCTGCTGGGTGTTTCCACCATGAGCGACTTCCAGAAACAACAAAGCTATATGGGCGTCACTGTGGGACGTTATGCCAACCGGATCGCTAAAGGCCAATTTGAATTAAATGATCAACGCTATCAAGTGACGACCAACCAAGCTGGAAATAGTTTGCATGGCGGTCTTGAAGGGTTAGATCAGCGTCGTTGGACTATTGCTCACAAAAGTGCTCAACAAGTGACGTTTTCAATCCATTCATCGGATGGTGACCAAGGTTTTCCCGGTAATGTTGACATTGCCGTGAGCTATGAACTGAACGATCAGAATCAATTGATCCTCCGCTATTTAGCGACCACAGATAAACCAACGCCGCTTAATTTAACCAACCATGCCTATTTTAATTTGCTAGGCGCAGAGAGTGATCATACGATTTTAGATCATTCACTTTCTATAAAAGCCGATCAATTTTTACCCACAGATCCACATGGAATCCCATTGTCAGGGCCAAAATCTGTCATCGACACGGGCTTTGATTTTCGCGTTGCAAAATCAATAGGTCGTGACTTACTCAAAGATGAGCAGCAACAAGCAAGCAAAGGGTATGACCACAGTTATTTATTGCTTGATAAAGCTGATTTAACCGTGTGCGCCGCGCAACTGAAATCACCAGATGCAAAGGTAACTATGAGCGTATTTACGACTAAGCCTGCCATACAACTTTATAGTGGAAATTGGTTATCGGGGACGCCCAATCGGCGCGGTGGGGTTTATCAAGGCTATGCGGGGGTCGCATTAGAAACTCAATACTTGCCGGATGCTCCCAATCATGCCGAATGGCAGCAACCCAGCTGTATTACTCTGCCAGGGCAAGAATATACTCATACCACCATTTACCAATTTGACGTTTAAGGTGGGTACATCGCTTAGATGTTGAGTATTGATGCCCAAAGTGGCGAGTGAAAGTGTAACCTGAGTGCGTCAGATTTTTTCTACCGAATCTCGACGCACCAAAGTCGGTGAGAAAATCATCGGTTCTTTTTCTATCGTTTCGCCACGGGCTAATTGGAGTGCCAGTTTAGCGGCTTTTTCAGCCATCATCTCGATTGGGTAGCGGATGGTGGTCAGCCTTGGGCGAATATAGCGTGCGATCAACGCATCATCAAAGCCGATCACTGAAATTTGCTCAGGGCTTTTTACACCATTCTCCTCAAGCACATTTAACGCGCCCGCTGCCATATTATCGTTGTAGGCGACCACGGCTGTCATGTCGATCGAACGGATCAGCAAGTGAGTCATCGCTTGCTCGCCACCTTCGCTGTGTGGTTCGGCCAACTCGATGTAATTAGGAGCGATCTCAATACCGTGATCTTTCAACGCGGCTTGATAACCAGCTACGCGATCTGTAGCGTCTTCAATCGAATGAGAAGAGCCAATACAAGCGATTTTTTTATGACCGTGGCGGATCAAAAACTCAGTCGCCAAATAAGCACCTTTGTAGTTATCCAATGAGATGCAGCGGTTAGCCAGTTGCGGGATATGACGGTTGATCAATACCATCGATTTCACTTCGGCAGCGTAGTCGATCAATTCTTGATCCGATAAACCTTTCGAGTGAATCACCAAAGCGTCACAACGGCTGTTGATCAGCAGTTCAATCGCTTGGCGCTCTTCTTCAGCACGGTGATAACCATTGCCAATCAACAAATGCTTGCCATTGTCATGAGCCACATTATCGACCGCTTTCACGAGCATGCCAAAAAAAGGATCGGAAACGTCGCTGACTAGCACGCCTATGGTGTCGGTACTTTGGCTGACTAAAGCTCGTGCGGCGGCGTTAGGCCGATAGCCAAGTAAACTCATTGCGGCGGTGACCGCTTCAATCGATGTTTTACTCGCTTTAGGGGATTTATTGATGACTCGTGAAACCGTTGCCACTGACACACCGGCTTCGCGAGCTACATCTTTTATGGTAGCCATATTACACCTCTTGCTATTGCTCGCTGTATTTAACAATGGTGGTGTAAATAAGGCAAACGAACAATGCAATCAATGTGATAATTACGACTTTCTATACAGGTAAATCAAGGCTTCTGATTAATGTAAACGTTTAAAATTGGAATAAAAGCTAAGGCGCTAACGGACCGTAGCCATCAGCTCATCAATGATCGCATGATGACAGGGTTCTACCCCTGCTAAATTACCGTATTTCGGCGCGAGGCGATCGTTAATCAGCGGATGTTGCCAGCCTACCGTGTGCTCAATAAAATGGCGCGCAAAGGTTTCTGAAAACTCTAAACAACCAGCCAGCACGGTATCGACATAGGTTTGTACGATAGGGCTTCGCTCGCAGGGAGGCTCTGGTGCCTCTTTGACATAAACCCAAATCGGCCATTGGAGGTTAAAAGCGTCATCACTCTCGATTTGATTGGTGTTGAGGGGCACTCGCTCATAACCACGTTCTCGACGGTCAAATTCTGCCAAAGCGGTTTCATCGATCTCCAGTAGTACGCCGTTGACTTGCCCTTGTCCTTCATTCACCACCAAAGGTGACAATATGTAGCTCTCATCAATTTTTCCCCAGTAACGAACTAAACCATGCGCGACCACGGGAATCGCTCTTCCTGTTTGCCCTGTTAACTGGCGAGAAGCGGAGTTGATCAAGCTGCCATAACCAAAAATATACATCATCAGTGAATTACGACTCCTTATTGAAAAAACGTAACCGATGCAAAATCCAAAACTCTAAACCAAAAATACCAACCAGTGCGATGCAAAAGAGAGCAAAAGCAACGGGGGATTCAGTGCCGGGAATACCGCCGACATTAACCCCAAGTAAGCCAGTTAAAAAGCTTGTTGGTAGAAAGATCGCCGCAATCACCGAGAATAAATAGGTGTTTTGGTTCATCTTCTCTGCATGATATTGACGCAATTCTCCTTTGATCAGTTCGAGCTCTCCAAGGTAAAAATCGAGGGTTTCATTAATGCGCGTGATGGTGTTAACGCTGTGGCGCAGACGCAAGTTTTTATCATTTGCCAGCGAGACTTTGGAATCACTGAAATCATCGATGGCGTATTGCTGAGGTTTGATAAAACGTTTGATTTTGAGCAGCGCTTTATGCGTCTGCATCAGCTCGTCACTGAGTTCAATTTCGTTATCGTATTGGGTGATTTTCGCTTCAATGCTGTTTAAGTAGTTATCGATGTTTTTGTTTAAACCATCAATGATCTGCACGAGTACATCTGAAAGGGTTTGCGGGCCTTGCCCGGCCTGCAGTAAGTCACGGATTACATTGACGGCTTTTGATGGGATTTTTCGGGTTGAAAACAGCGCGCCATTGAAATAGAGAATGCGCACGCTCAACATATCTTCTGGGTTTGCGTTGTCGTTCATGTTGACGCCACGCAAAATCAGTAAAAAGTTATCATCATCGTATTGCTCAAACAGTGGGCGAGTGTCCTCTGCTAAGAGGCTGTCGACAATTGAAGTGGGGATCTGATACTGCAGCAACCACTCTTTTAAACCGGGAATATCGCGTTGGCAGTGATACCAATTCCCAGCTTCAATCAGTGAAGCACTATTGAGTTTTTGCTGCGGAGCGGATGCAGAAAAATGCCACTGGTCGATCAAAAATTCCATGAATATCCTTATCACTTGCTCCTCAATGACTCAGCATTGAGGAGCAGTAGATTATACCAATTGAGATCAGAAGCCGCGCATTTGAATACGGCGCAGAAACTCAGTCATGATCCTATCGTAAAGAAGATCGCCTAAAAACGCATCCTCAACTTGGTGATCAATACTAGGGTTATCATTCACTTCAATTACATAAACTTGGCCATCAATCTCTTTCAAGTCAACGCCGTACAGGCCACTGCCGATAAGGTTTGACGCTTTTAAGGCAACATCAACCACGTTTTTAGGTACTTGTTTTAAATCCAAGGTTTCAAAGCCGCCAGAAGAGACTCGGCCACTGTTGTGGTGTTGATAAATTTGCCAGTGGCCGCGGCTCATCATGTATTTGCAGGCGAAGATGGCTTGGCGGTTCATTACACCGATGCGCCAGTCAAAGTCAGTTGGCATGAAGGCTTGTGCCAAAATCAGAGCACTTTTTTCAAACAGTGCGCCAGCTTCGCGTTCCAGCTCTTGCTCGTCGCGTACTTTGACCACGCCACGTGAAAATGCGCCATCTGGAATTTTTAATACCATGGGAAAGCTCAACTCCTGCATGACATTGCTTTTCCATTGCTCATCAAAACTTTGCAAAATCACGCCTTTTGGCGCAGGCACTTTATTGCGTTGCAACAACTCAGTTAAGAACACTTTATTGGTGCATTTCATGATCGATTCAGAATCATCCATCACCACCAAGCCCATTTTCTCAGCCGTTTTTGCAAAGCGGTAAGTGTAATTACTGATGTTCGTGGTGGCGCGAATAAACAAGCCATCAAATTCACCCAAACGCGATAAGTCATCCGGTGAAATGGTTTCTAGGTTAACCCCTAAACGGTTTGCGGCGCGGCGAAAACGTTTTAATGCTGAGGGATCAGAAGGTGGCATTTTCTCTTCTTCGTCCACCAGCATGGCAATATCGTAACGGTACTTTTTCTCTTGCTTCGGTTTACGCCAAACTTTGGTTGAAAACAGTTCTAATGATTCGACGAAGAAATCTTGCTCTTGGTCGTTCAAATCTTGGAATGGGAAAGGGCCAATTTTGCTGATTTGCCACTGCCCTTGAACGCGGTTCATTTCCAACTCAATAACGGGCACCATAAACTGTTCAAACAGGCGGCGAGCCAGTTTATCCAAGCCTTTTTCTGCGGTGCGGCCAAAATAAATTTTGCACTGTATAAAATCGGTTTGGGCGCACAGTTTATTGAGTTTCAATAAGCCAGAAGAGAGTAAAAAGGGTTGATTGATGTCGTTGATCGCCATCACTCGAGGGATAACGCGGTGGCCGCGTGCCTCTGCCATCAGCGAGCAGTAATAGCCGCTGCTCATGTAGCCATAATCGCGACACAGGTTGACCACTTGCAGGCTGCGATGAGTATGGGTGCCATTACTGTTGAGGTATTGGTCTACACTTACCACTTGCTCTGAGGGGAAATATTGTTGCCAGTCACTGGACTGGTCGGTCACGATCAAAAGGTTTGCCATTGCTATTCTTTTCCTTAATCAATAGGAATAATATTGAGCCGCAATCTTGCCAACCACTTAAGGACGTCGTATGGACTTTCGTCTTGCGAAAAGTGCTGATCTCACTGCTCTTAATGCGTTAGAACAACAGCTGTTTGACGGAGATAAAATCTCTCCACGTCAAATGAAGCGTTTTTTACATTCCAACCAAGCGGTGTTGTTTGTGGCCGATGCCGGCACAGAGCTGGCTGGATATGCATTGCTACTATTTCATCAAGGTACACAGCTATCAAGGTTGTATTCGATTGCCGTAAAACCTGATTTCAGAGGCCGGAGGATTGCTCAAAATTTGGTCGAGCAATGCGAGCGTGCTGCTCTTGATCAAGGTGCCACTACATTACGATTAGAAGTGCGTGAAGACAATACGGCAGCGATAAATTTATATGAAAAAATGGGCTATAAAACCCTGAAATTTCTTATCCATTATTACGATGATTTGTGTAATGGACGCCGGATGCAAAAACGCTTGTCGCCACAAGGGCCTAAGGTGCAGTTACCGATGCCACTTTATGTTCAGACTACGCCATTTACTTGCGGTGCGGCATGCTTGCTGATGAGCTTTTCTTGCTTGTCTAAATCGTTTGAGCCGAGTCGCACCGCTGAGCTGCAACTGTGGCGAGAAGCAACAACGATTTTTATGGCGGCAGGGCACGGTGGGTGCAGCGGCCAAGGGTTGGCACTGGCTGCTAGTCGACGCGGTTATCATGTGGAGCTGTGGAGCCAATCCAAAAGCACGCCTTTTATTGATAGCGTGCGAGATGCCAATAAAAAACAAGTTATCGAATTGGTTCATCTTGATTTTTGTGAGCAGCTTAGTCATCAAGATGTGGCGATGATTGATGCACCACCGAGTCAAGAGCAACTAGAAGCGTGGGTGACGGAAGGGGCATGTGTGCTGCTACTCATCAGCACTTATCGTTTCGATGGTAAGAAAGAGCCGCATTGGATCGTACTCAGTGGTATGAGCGATAAATTCTTCTTCATTCACGATCCACATGCGGAAACAGAAGCGGATGCGATGGCTTCGGCCTTCATTCCGGTCGGCAAAAAAGCGCTGTCACAAATCATCGGTTTTGGTAAACAAAAACAGACGGCTTGTGTGGTGATTAGCTCGAACCGCAGTGCTATGTGTGTAACTACGGGTTAGGATAGAGTTTAAGTGAATTCATTGAGTCATAATGACTGTTTTTCTTGAGTTGTTATGACTCTTTTTTTGAGTGATATTTCTTATTTTATTGTTTTTATTGGGTATTTTTATTGGCTTGAATTGTGCTTGTGGTGTTGGTCGTCTGTCATGATATCCACCACCGCCGTAAGAGGTCACAGTGCTCAATATTACCGATATAAAAGTAGAACAACGCATACCCGCTTGGTTGCGCCTTGGTTTTCGTCCCTTTTTCCTACTTGGTAGCGTATATGCCGTTTTAGCGGTGACGTTATGGGTCTGGATGTTTCAAACAGGTCAACCATCGGCATTACAAGTTCCTGCGCTGTGGTGGCATGTACATGAAATGCTGTTTGGTTTTGCTATGGCAATTGTGGTCGGTTTTCTATTGACTGCCGTACAGAACTGGACTGGCATTAATGGCACGAAACATTATCGCTTAGCCGTGTTAGTCGCCTTGTGGCTAGCGCCTCGAATCTTATTGTGGACGCCGACACCTTTGTGGGTCATCTCTTCTGCCGAAGCGCTTTTTTTGGCCGCTTCAGCCTATGAAATTGGCTGCCGAGTAGTGCAAGCGAAAGGCTGGAAAAATCTCTTTTTTGTGCCGCTGTTTATTTTAGCGATCGGCGCGAACTTTGCGAGTTATGCCACCATTAAAGGAATGCCGCCCTTTAGCTCAGCGGCGGTATGGCAGGCTATGTTGTGGTGGTTCACATTGTTGCTATCAGTCATGGGAGCACGCGTGATCCCTTTCTTCAGCGCAAGGCGTTTTAACTTTGAAAAAGCACAGCCATGGGTATGGCTCGATTGGTTAGCCAATGCACCCATTGCGGCCTTGTTTATTTTGAGTTTCTTCCCGCTGACGATGGTGCAGATTGGTCAGCCTATCATGTTACTGGCTGGGTTAGCGCAGTGGGTACGTTGGATGCGTTGGAAACCATGGCTAACATTGAGTGAGCCTCTGGTTTGGTCGCTGCACGCCGCGTATGCCTGTATTCCTTTGAGCTTATTACTGCGCGGGTTAATTGATGATGTATATGTCACTCATAACCTGATCCATCTCTTTGCCATTGGAGCCATCTCAGGCTTGATTTTATCGATGATTGCACGCGTGACCATGGGGCATACCGGCAGGGCGATTTATCAAGGGCCTAAAATGAGTATTGCGTTTGCGGCTTTGATGATGTCGGCATTGGTACGCAGCCTCGGTGTGGCGTTTTTCCCAGCACAACTCTTTTTGATGGTGAATATCAGCGCCGCACTCTGGATATTGGCTTTTACTCTGTTTGTGTGGAAATTCGGCACGATGTTACTTACGCCGAGAGTCGATGGCCACCCGGGATAACGGTTTGGCTCGTAACGTGGAAGTAGCAAAATAAAAAAGTAGAAAGTAGCCTAGCAGTAGAAAGCGCGCAAAAGAAAAAGGCTTGGCACATCGCCAAGCCGTTTTATCAGAAAAACTGGATCAGTTATGGCTGTGCAGCATGCTGTTCAGTTCAACGGCTGATTTATTGGCTAAACACTCAATTTGACCTGTGATCGAGTTGCGACGGAAAAGTAGATCCGATACTCCAGCTAAATCACGTGCTTTGACGATTTCCACTTCTTGGCCTTGGTTATCGAGCATACGCACTTTAGTGCCAGCAGTTACATACAAACCTGATTCTATCGTGCAGCGATCGCCGAGTGGGAAACCTAAGCCTGCATTTGCGCCAAGCAGTGAGTTTTCACCGATAGAGACCACGACCTTACCGCCGCCAGAAAGCGTACCCATGATAGAAGCGCCACCGCCGATGTCCGATCCATTACCAACAACCACACCAGCAGAAATACGCCCTTCAACCATGCTCACGCCTGTTGTACCAGCGTTGAAGTTGATAAAACCTTCATGCATCACAGTGGTACCTTCGCCCACGTGCGCGCCAAGGCGAACGCGCGAGGTATCCGCAATACGGATGCCCGCTGGGACAATGTAATCAACCATTTTCGGGAATTTATCGACACAATCTACCGTTAAAGCACGGCCTGCAAGGCGAGCTTCAATTTGACGATCTGCTAGTTCAGGTAGGTCGATAGGACCTTCATTGGTCCATGCGATGTTGTGCAGCAGGCCAAAAATACCATCAAGCACAGTACCGTGTGGTTTCACTAAACGGTGTGAAATCAGTTGTAGCTTCAAAAAGCCTTCAGCGACTGATTGAGGTTGTTGGTCGGAAGCTAAAATAACCAGCACTAGTGGTTGTGAGGCGTTAGCGGCTTTATCGGCAAAATTGGCATTGTTAGCCTGATCATGTTGAGCAAATATCGCGGCGAGTTGGGCGCTTTGCTCGGTTGAGATGTCGAGATACTGGTTGCCTTCGCCATAACCAGAGACTTGAGCAAGCTCGCTCACTAGTGCGTCACTTGGGTTGAGAATTGGCGCTGGAAAAAACGCTTCAATAATTTTTCCATCACGGTTTTTGGTTGCCGTGCCAAAGGCAAGTGCAAAGTAAGCCATTTTGATATCTCCATGTTGTCACTATTGATGCGCTCGCCAGCGTAGGTTGAGCATCATTGCGGCGCACTCGATTTATCAAGCATCATAAAGAGTGAGGCAGGGGTAGGAAAGGGCAAAAGGGGAGAAAGTCCGTAAAACGATACCTTTTGTCTTTTTAGCGATGTATTTCTTTAGACAGAAATACAAAACCGCTGACGAAGCAGCGGTCTTTTCACGTTCTATCATCTTAAGCGTTTAATCGCCTTAAGCTGCATCTTCTTCTGGTGCTTCGTCTTTTACCGCTTTGGCTTTTTTAGGCTTAGCCGGTGCAGGCTTGCGCTTTGCGCCAAGTGCGTAAAGCACTTCTTCTTTGTTTTGCGCTAAGAACATCGCCAAAGCTTCTTGCTTGGCTTCATCTTCTAGCAACTCACTTTTCCCTAACAGTTCGAAAAGCTCATCTGCCATATCGAGCATTTTGTCATAAGCGTCAGCGTCTGCTTTAGAGGTAAAAGTCATCTTTTCTTCTCCGTTGCGTTCCACCACGTACTTGACGATTACAGCCATGGTTAATCCTCTAACTTAGTCATTAATTCTACTGGCTGTTTATACAGTTTTTAAACCATGAAGTCTAGGTGAGCAGGAAAAAGTGAGAGGTGGATGGCTACTCTTTGTTCCATTGATAACAAAATTCAATAAAGTGTTTGAGCAGTGGGCTTTGGTATTTTTCTTTATGCACCAATAGCCAAAAACGGCGTTTCATGTCCAGCGGAACATCGAGTCTTTTAACCCGGCCATCTTGCAGTGCTGAATGCGCAGCAAGGGTGGATAAACAGCCCAAGCCTAACCCTGCCGAAACACTGTTGATTAAGGCTTCAGTGGTATTCAATTCAAAGGCTTCATGCCACTGCTCAAGTCGTGGTGCGATAGCCCGTAAGAAAAACTCTCGCGAGCCAGAACCCGCTTCGCGCAATACCCATTGGCTCTGTTCGAAATCATTGAGGGTGAGCTGATTTATTATTGTGAGTGGATGTTCGGGTGCGCAAATAATACACATTTCATCGTGTGAAAAAGGCGTTGAAATCAGCTCTGGGTGCAGTGTTTTTCCTTCAATCAACGCGAGATCCAGTTCGTAATCGACCAACTTTTGGCAAATCAGCGCCGAGTTGGAAATAAACAAACTTTGCGAGATGTGTTGGGTTTGCTGGCGAAATTGACTGAGTAGATAAGGCGCAACATGGTTGCCAATCGTATCACTGGTACCAATGCGCAATTGGCCTGCGAGGGTTTGCTCACTGTCAAACAGTTGGTTGATGTTGCTCGCACGGCTTAGCAGTTCATCGGCGAGCGGCAACAGTTTTTGTCCCTCTTGATTGAGGATTAAACGGTTATTGACCCTATCGAACAGCGCATGCCCAAGCTGTTTTTCCAGTTCAGACAGTGACATGCTCACGGCCGCTTTTGACAAAAACAGCGCCTCTGCGGCTTGGGTCAAGGTTTTATGTTGCGTAATCGAAGTGAATACTTTCAATTGCTTAAGAGAAATATTGGCAGCCATAAATTTGTTTAATTAATCTGAACGTGTGTTCTATATATTTAGATATATCAGAACAAAAGGCAAGCGTATGATAGCGACATTGAACAACTACTTTGTTAGTTCTGATGAGAGGTCAATATGATTCGAGCAGCAAAAGCGAAAGTTATGGGTGCGCCAACCCCTATGGCGGGTTTAGCTCTAGGCATCGCAAGCTTGGGTTGGAGTTGGGAAAACTTTGCACCATTACAAGGTTATGGCCAATTAAGTGGAGCCGTTATTGCCAGCGTGTTACTGGTGGTTCTTGCGTTTAAATTTCTCTTTCATGGCCACTTATTACGCCAAGATCTCGCTCATCCGGTCGTGGGCAGTGTTGTGCCTACTTTTGCGATGGGCACAATGGTGGTTTCCAATTCATTAGGCCATTTTTACCCAATGGCCGGTGATGCGTTATGGCTATTTGCTGTGGGTTTACACATCATCTTCTTGGTCAGTTTTTTGTACCATCGCGCGCAGTCTTTTGAACTTCACCACATGGTGCCAAGTTGGTTCGTTCCACCTGTGGGTATTATTGTGGCCGACGTGGCATTTTCTGGAAACCCAGCACTTGCACCAATCGCAAATGCAACCATGATGTTCGGTTTAGTCGCTTATGCGGTGATGCTGCCGATGATGATTTACCGTTTCATGTTCACACATGAAGTTCCAGATGCAGCAAAACCAACCATGGCTATTTTGGCGGCACCAGCGAGCCTCTCATTGGCTGGTTACTTAACTGTCACGGCTAACCCATCGCCAGTGATCATCGGCATTTTATTTGGTATTGCCGTGTTAATGACAACGATTATCTACTTAGCTTTCTTTAAATTATTACGCTTGCCTTTTAGCCCAGGCTACGCAGCGTTTACCTTCCCAATGGTGATTGGTGCAACGGCGCTATTTAAACTCACACATTGGATGGAAACCGTTGGGGTGAGTGCTGAGTATGTACAGCAAGTGCATTGGTTAGCTGGGTTAGAGTTGATTGTGGCAACTATTGTGGTGGGTTATGTTGCTGTTCGTTACTTAAATTTCTATCAACCTCATCGCGTGCTACTCAGCAGCATGAATGAGCTAGAAGAGCAAGATGAACACGCATTGAACTGTGAAATGAAATAGCCTGCAGTTTAGGCAATTCAAAACATAAAATTCTCAAGTATAGAATGCACTTATGCTAATCTCAGTCCTTATTGTGACAAGAAAAGCGTGAGTGCATTTTGTTTACTGTCTACCATTCCAATAAAGTCGATACCTTAAAGATCCTACTCGTGCATTTGATCAAAAGTGCACCGTTAGCCAACCCCTTTGAGAAAGAGCAGATCTTGGTGCAAAGCCCGGGGATGTCGCAATGGCTCAAAATGGCCTTAGCGAAAGAGCTCGGTGTGGCGGCGAACCTTGAGTTTCCTCTACCGGCGACCTTTATCTGGGACATGTTCACTAAAGTGCTACCTGATGTGCCTAAGCGCAGCGCTTTTAACAAAGAAGCGATGACGTGGAAACTGATGCATCTGTTGCCAACCTTGCTCACGCTCGACCCCTTTGCTCCTCTGCAGCGTTATCTTGAACAGGATGATGACCATTCCAAGCTCTATCAGTTGGCCGAGAAAATTGCCGATATTTTTGATGGTTATTTAGTCTACCGCCCCGATTGGATTGCCAAGTGGGAGGCGGGCGATGATGTGAGCGAGATTGGTGATGAACATCCATGGCAGCCGATATTATGGCAAGCCTTATATCAATACACGCTAGATCAAGGCCAGTCGCACTACCATCGTGCCAATCTCTATCAAAGTTTTATTGATCAGCTTGCGCGTGGCTCGGTTGATTTAACCAAACTGCCCAAACGTTTGTTTATTTTCGGTATTTCGTCACTGCCGCCTCGTTATATGGATGCACTCAAAGCGTTGGGCGAGCAGATTGATGTTCACTTGATGTTTACCAACCCTTGTCAGCATTATTGGGGCGATCTTCGAGATAGAAAAACGCTCGCCAGACTGCACAGTCAGCAACGTAAAACGTTCGCCTTACAAGGTGATGAGATTCAGTTTGAAGGGCAACGCTCGCCGCTTAAAGGTGACATTGAAGCTAACCTCGTGGATGAATTGCATACCGAAGCTGCGGTTGGCAATGAGTTATTGGCCTCGATGGGGAAACTTGGGCGCGATAATCTTTTTTTACTCTCCCAAACGGAAAATGAAGAGCACGAATTTTTTATTGATCTGCCACGCGATAACTTATTGCATCAGTTGCAGGCCGACATTTTACATTTGCAAGAGCATCGAGATGATAGTCAACTGGACAGTAGCGACCACAAACAAGTGATTGCTTTGGATGATCCATCGCTCACTCTTCATGCTTGCCATAGCCCGATGCGAGAAGTGGAAGTGTTGCACGATCAATTGTTGGCAATGTTTGATGCTGACCCTGAACTGAAACCGCGCGATATTATTGTGATGGTGGCGGACATCAATGCTTACAGCCCAGCCATTGCGGCGGTATTTGGTAACGCGCCGGGTGAACGCTTCATTCCTTACTCCATTTCAGACCGTACGGCAGATCAAGAGAGCCCGATCTTAGCGGCATTTATGCAATTAGTGCATTTACCCGATTCTCGCTGCCTAGCGTCAGAGTTATTAGAGCTGCTTGAAACTCCTGCGATGATGGCAAAATTTGAGCTTAATGAGCAAGACTTTGCGCAAGCCAAATTGTGGGTAGAAGAGTCAGGCATTCGCTGGGGGCTCAATGCGAGCACCGCGCAACAATTTGAGTTGCCGCAGACCGAGCAAAATACTTGGCAATTCGGGATTGAGCGCATGTTACTTGGTTATGCCATGCCTGCCTCAGCGGGTTTATTTACGCAAGGCGAAGTGACGCTCGCGCCTTATAATGAAGTGCAAGGCATGAACGCTGAATTGGCGGGTAAATTAGCGCACTTTATTCAGCAAGTGAGCCATTACCGCGAGCAGTTAGCACAAACCCAAAGCGTCGACGAGTGGCGCCGCTTGCTCGGTGAGATGCTTGGCGCTTTTTTCAAGGTTGAGTTGGAAGGGGAGCTCGCACTCAAGTCGATTCGCGACACCTTGTCGCAGTTAAAAGATCAACTGGCCGAGGCCGGTTATGAGCAAGCACTTGCGCCAAGTATTATTACTCAATATTTGCAAAACAAATTGTCAGGTACGCGCATCAGCCAGCGTTTTCTGGCGGGACAAGTCAATTTCTGTACTTTAATGCCAATGCGTTCCATCCCTTTTAAAACCGTTTGTTTACTAGGAATGAACGATGGCGTTTACCCGCGCACTATGCCAGCCGAAGGGTTTGATTTGATGAACGGTCGCACCCGCGCTGGCGATCGCTCGCGGCGTGACGATGACCGCTATTTGTTCTTAGAAGCGATGCTCTCGGCGCAGCAAACCTTGTACATCAGCTACGTCGGACGCTCAATTCAAGATAATACCGAACGCGTTCCTTCAGTGTTGGTCTCTGAGCTTTTAGAGTATTGCCAACAAAATTACTGTTTGGTCGGGGATGAAGCGCTTGGCAGCGATCAATCGGCCAAAAATTTAGCCTGTGCTTTAACGACCACTCACGCCATGGTGCCTTTTAGCCCTAATGCTTTTTTGAGTAAAACTGGTAGCTATGCCAAAGAGTGGCTACCTGCCGCCAGTCGGCAAGGGCGAGCCAGTGGTGAGTTTAATCTCGCCCTAAGCGATTATTTACAAGGGGCGAGCTTTCCTGTCAGTTTAGATCTGGTTGAGCTGCAACGGTTTTGGCGTTTGCCTGTGCAATATTTCTTTAACCGTCGCCTTAAAGTGACGTTCGAGCCTCCGTTACCGGTAATGGAAGATGATGAACCCTTTGCCTTAAACGGCTTGGAGAGCTACCAGTTACGCGATGAACTGCTAGAGTTGCTGCTTGATCAACCCAATTCACCGCATGCCCTTGAGAGATTCATTGACCAGCAGCGCGCGCAAGGAAAGTTACCGATTGGTGCTTTTGGATCCTTGGAATTTGAAACTAATCGCGTGCAAGCACAAGAATTGGCGCAAAGAATCGCTTTCTTATGCCATTCGCCACTTGATGACCAAGAGATCGATCTGCGATTTGAATTGTTTGGTGAAGGCAAAAACGTACAACTGACGGGGTGGCTGACTAAGCGCTATCAATCCGGTTTAGTGCGCTACCGCAGTGGTTCGATTCGCGCGCAGGACTATTTAGCCGCGTGGATTGATCACCTCTCACTAGCGGCGATGGGCGAAAGTCAACCTACTCATTTGATGGGCTACGATCGTAAAGAAGGTGTGCAGCATTTTATTTATCCGCCCATGCCCGATACCGAACAAGCCAAAGCGTTGCTCGCAGAACTGGCGGGTTTGTTTTATCAAGGTATGACAGCGCCGCTCGCTTACTTTCCAAAAACCGCGTTAGCCTGTGTGGAAGCTGGCTTCAGCCGTGGTCAATGGGTTGATGATCGCGATAAATCGCTCAAGAAAATGGCCGATAGCTTTAATGAAAGTTACATGAGCCACGGTGAAGGAAGCAATGTTTACATCGCGCGTATTTGGCCGCAGTGGAATGAAGCCTTAGCTGAGCAGGTGCGTTTATTGGCCACGTTGGTGATGCAAGGGCCACGATTGTGGGTGCAAGTGGCGCAGGATGTTTAGCGATGGATAACTGCTTGGAAAGTAGAGTGGCCGCCAGTCAATCATTATTGTGTAGGGCGTTTTCTGTACGGCCACAGGTCAGAGGGACCATGATTTGGTTGGTTCGCATCATCGTGAGATTTACGAAACACGTGGCGCGGATAGTAAAGGCTGCCCGTTTGGCGAACCGTGAGAAAGATCTCACAACGTCTTAATTTATAAACTTATTTTGATTATTCATACCATTATTCAAGCGCGATCACATTCGCTTGCGTATTCAAAGGCTAACTGTTTATGAGTATGACCCCGGCTACGGTCACAACACCATTAAATACCCTTACGTTCCCACTGCACGGAGCAAGGCTTATCGAAGCGTCGGCGGGCACAGGTAAAACCTTCACCATTGCAGGTTTGTATTTGCGCCTGTTACTTGGACATGGTGATGCAAAGTCACGTCATCAAGTGCCACTGACGGTCGATCAAATTCTAGTGGTTACCTTTACTGAAGCTGCCACTGCTGAGCTTCGCGACCGTATTCGGCGGCGCATTCATGAGGCGCGTATCGCTTTTTCGCGCGGTTTCAGTGATGACCCTGTTATCAAACCGCTACTTGAGCAAACCAGTCATCACAAGCAAGCGGCGCAAATATTACTGCAAGCGGAACGGCAGATGGATGAAGCGGCAGTCTATACCATTCACGGCTTTTGCCAGCGTATGCTCACCCAAAATGCGTTTGAATCGGGCAGCCGTTTTAATAACGAATTTGTGACCGATGAAAGTCATCTAAAAGCGCAAGTGGTCGCGGATTATTGGCGTCGTCAGTTCTATCCGTTGTCGATTCAGCTTGCTGCGGAAGTGCGCCGTTTATGGTCATCACCAGCGGCGCTGCTTGAAAAAATCAGTGGCTATTTAACTGGCTTGGCGCTAACGCTCTCTGTTGAAGCGATGAGTGGCGATTTAAGTGCGCTTTATCAATCGTGTCTGTCACGCATAGAGTCGCTAAAAAAGCAGTGGCTTGATTCATGCGATGATTTACCGCCATGCATTGAAGCTTCAGATTTGCATGCAGCAACCAAGAAAGCGTTGCTGAAACGGCTAGAAGGGTTAGCGTTGTGGGCGAACAACCCACAGCATGAATTGAACCTACCGAGCGAATTACAAGAGTTTGCACAAAGCGCGTTGGAGGCTAAGTCGAAAAAAGGTCAACCCCCGCAACATGCGCTGTTCACGACCATTGAGCTCTTTTTGCAACAACCCATCAGCTTAGAAGCGCCGCTGCTGGCGCACGCTATTACTCATTGCCGAGCCATGCTTGCCAAAGCGAAAGCACAAAAGCAGTGGTTATCGTTTGATGATTTGCTCACTCAGCTTTCTGCCGCGATAGATAATGATGAGCTGGGCATACTGACTGAGCGGATTCGCAGCCTTTACCCCGTTGCGATGATCGATGAATTCCAAGATACCGATCCGCTGCAATACAGTATTTTTAGCCGCATTTATCTGCCTAAGGCTGAATGCGGTTTGTTTATGATTGGCGACCCAAAACAAGCGATTTACGCGTTTCGTGGTGCAGACATTTTTACCTACATCAAAGCGCGTAAACAGGTGGGCGCACACTACACCTTGGGGACCAACTGGCGTTCTAGCGCGAATATGGTCAATGCCGTCAATCAGATTTTTAGTACGCCTGATAGTGCTTTTATCTACGACCAAGACATTCCCTTTTTACCCGTTGAAGCCAGCCCAAATGCGCAGCAGCGTCAATGGTGGCTTAACGGAACCGTGCAACCAGCGCTCACCTATTGGCTGCAAGAAACGCAAGACAGCCCGTTGCCAAAAGGCGAATACCTGCAATGCATGGCCAAAGCGTGCGCCAGCCAAATTCAGAGTATTTTGAGCGCCGCGCAGCATCAACAAGCGTACTTTGATACTGCTAAAGGGCAAAAGAGCGTGCAAGCCGGTGACATCGCAGTCTTAGTACGGACGGGTAATGAAGGTCGTATGGTGAAAGAGGCGCTCGCCACGCAAGGCATTGCTAGTGTTTATCTCTCGAACCGCGATAGTGTTTTTAGCAGCGAGGTAGCACAAGATGTACAGCGTCTATTGCAAGCGGTACTGACTCCTGAACATGATCGCGCCTTGCGGGCTTGTTTGGCCTCACCACTTTTCGCGTTAGATGCTGCCAGCTTGGATGATTTAAACAACGACGAATCGGTATGGGAAAACGCGGTTAACGAATTTAAACAGTATCGCCAATTGTGGCTTGAGCGCGGCGTGCTTCCTATGTTGCGCAGTGTGATGAGCAAACGTCACGTCGCTGAACGTTGGTTGGAAGAGCCGCAAGGTGAGCGCTCACTGACCGATTTTATGCACATCGGTGAGCTACTACAGCAAGCGCGACAAGAGATTGATAGCGATCACGGTTTGCTGCGTTGGCTAGCACAAGCTATCAGTGACGCCGAGCATGGCCTAGGGGGCCGTGATGATCAAATTCAACGTTTGGAATCCGAACGCAACCTAGTGCAGATCGTCACTATTCACAAATCGAAAGGTTTGGAATACGACTTAGTGTTTCTGCCGTTTGTGGTCAGCTATCGCGAGGCAAGTGAAGGCAAATATCATGATGCCGTGAATGAGGAAACTGTGCTGGATATTACCGCCAGTGAAGCTTCTCTCAAGCAAGCGGATAAAGAGCGGCTTGCGGAAGATCTGCGCTTGATTTATGTAGCGCTGACTCGTGCTGTGTATGGCTGTTTTATCGGCATTGCGCCGCTGCGTAATGGCCGCTCCACCAAAGAGCCAACCGGTGTGCATTTAAGTGCCATTGGCTATCTGCTGCAAAATGGTCAAGCCGCAGGCATTGCCGATCTTAACGCTGCGCTGCACGCTCAATCTAATCAATACATTCGTGTTTCTGAGCCACCAGCCGAGCAACCAGAGCCGTTTAAAGCGTTGAGCGTCGAGACGCCGGTATTGAGTGCCAAAACACTGCAAGCGCAGATTGACCGTTTTTGGCGAATGACCAGCTATTCTGGGTTGGTAAAACAAGGTGTGAAACACGCTAGCCACGACGCGAGTTTAGAAGTCTCAGGCTTTGATATCGACTCTGTTGATGAGCAAGCGGAAGCTTTACTGGTTGAACCTGAACGTTCCATTTTCACTTTTCCACGCGGTGCAACGCCCGGTACTTTTTTGCATTCTCTCTTTGAAGAGGTAGAGTTTACTGAGCCTGCTAGCAGCGATGCTAACCAAAAAGTGATACGGGATTTACTGGTGCGAGAACAAATCGATATTGAATGGTTACCTGTATTACAAACGCTGGTCGATACCGTGTTACAGACACCTTTAGATGGCAAAACGTTGCGTTTGAACCAAAAAACCGCCACTCAGCGCTTGGTTGAAATGGAATTTCTATTACCGATAGAAGTACTGAGCGCTCCTGCATTGAACCGTGTCATTCAACGCCATGATCCACTGTCGGCTAAAGCTGGAGATCTTGGTTTTTACACTGTGCAGGGCATGCTGAAGGGCTTTATTGATTTGCTGTTTGAGCATCAAGGAAAGTATTACGTGCTGGACTGGAAATCGAATCATTTGGGGGATGATGTGAGCGCCTATCATGGCGATCGTTTGAAAGCGGCGATGGCAGAGCATCGCTATGATTTACAATATCAACTCTATGCATTGGCGCTGCATCGATTCTTACGCAGCCGTCTAGCAAACTATGACTACCATCGCCATTTTGGCGGAGTCTATTATCTCTTTTTGCGCGGCATGGATGGCGAGTCTGAGCATGGGATTTTCTCAACCAAACCGAGCTTTGAACTGCTTGATGAGATGGACAGATTGATTGATGGAGAAACCGTAGATACTCGCGCGACCGATGCAGGGCAAATGGAGTTAGATTTATGAGCAGTACGCTAATGATAACGCTTAAGCAGTTAGCGGAAAAAGGCGCTATGCGTCAGTTAGATTACCAATTCGCGCGTTTTATCGAACAAAAAAGCCAGCAGCAACTTGGCGCTGAACATAGCCAAGCGCTCGGATTTATTGCCGCGGTGGTCAGTGCTGAATTGGCCAAGGGGCATATCTGCTTACCTTTAGTGGATGCTTCAACGGCACAGGGTGTCGACCTCGCAGCTAAGTTAGGCTTGTTTGGTGAGGCAGCATTGGCGATCAATCAGCACCTATTGGCGATTGATTGGCCTTGGCTACTCAACCGTTCAGACTTAGTCGGACAACAAGGGGAAGCGGTGCCTTTAATGTTTGATGGGCAACGTTTATATCTACACCGTTATTGGCATTATGAAGTTACCTTAGCACAGCGTTTAATCAGCTTTGGGACACCCATGAGCCTAAAGCCTACTGATGTCCAAAAGCTAAAATTGCTGCTAGATACACTGTTTGCGCGTCAATACCACTTTCTGCTCCATGCGCTTCGTCAATTGCCAGAGACAGCCAATGCATCAGCATGCCAGCAACAAGTGTGTGATTTTCTGGATGTGGTCAACGCCGATGAACTTGATTGGAATGAGATTGAGCAAGTCATTAGCCAAGCACGTACGGCGAAAGAACTTGAAGCATTAGAGACGCTGATCCCGCAAAGCGTTTGCATCAACTGGCAAAAAGTCGCAGCGGCAGTGGCACTGACACGCCGCTTTGCCGTGATTTCTGGCGGGCCGGGAACCGGTAAAACCACCACGGTTACCAAATTACTAGCCGCTTTGATTACCCAAGCCCAACAGCAAGGTGAGACGCCCACCATTAAATTGGTCGCACCAACGGGTAAAGCTGCGGCACGTTTGACGGAATCGATCGGTAAAGCGGTGGCTGAACTGGCGGTTGAGCCGGCGTTGAAAGCGGCGATTCCCACCGAGTCGAGCACTCTTCACCGTTTATTGGGCGTCATACCTAACAGTGTTGAGTTTCGTCACCATCAGCGTAACCCGCTGCATTTAGATATATTGGTGGTTGATGAAGCATCGATGGTCGATTTACCGATGATGGTCAAGTTAATCGAGGCATTACCCAAACACGCACGCTTGATTTTACTGGGTGATAAAGACCAACTCGCGTCAGTCGAAGCGGGCGCTGTGCTGGGGGACATTTGTTCATTTTTGACCTTAGGCTACAGCCGAGCGCACAGCGAGTACCTAGCTAAGTTAACAGGCTATCAAACACTGATTGCTCATTCACACCCTAACGTAACCCCGATTTCAGACAGTTTATGCATGCTGAAAAAAAGCTACCGCTTTGATGTCCGATCAGGCATTGGTCAATTCGCAAAAGCGATCAATGCTGGGCAAGTGGCTATGGTGGATGAGGTGTTAAAACGCAATTATGCTGATATTACGCACCACTCACTCAGCAGTGAAAGCTATAACCTAATGCTGAAAACCTTAGTCAAGGAGTATGGTCGTTATCTCACGCGCATCGAGAGTTCTGGTGCTTATACTGCGGAAACTCAAGCCCAAAAAGCCAAAGCCGTATTGGATTGCTTTAATCAATGCCGTTTGCTTTGCGCTATTCGTGAAGGGGATTTTGGGGTAAGTGGTTTGAATCAACGTATTGAACGTGCGCTGATCGCACGTAAGTTGATTAAGACTCAAGATGAGATTTGGTATCACGGCCGACCCGTGATGGTGGCGCGTAACGATCATGGGCTGGGTTTGTATAATGGTGATATCGGCATATGCATGCTTGATACGAGCGAGCAAGAACCGCGTTTGAAAGTGTATTTTGAGCTGCCAGATGGTAGCGTGAAAGCTATTTTACCAAGCCGCGTACCAGAGCACGAAACAGCCTATGCGATGACCATTCATAAATCACAAGGCAGTGAGTTTGATCTAACGCTGATGATTTTACCGCCTGATTTTAGCCCGATATTGACCAGAGAGCTTATCTATACTGGCATTACGCGCGCCAAGAAGCAGCTGATGCTTTTTGCTGACATGGGAACGATGAAACGAGGGCTCAAGATAAAAACGCAGCGAGCCAGCGGCTTAGTTACGAGATTAGACAAGAGACTAGCGTAAATCAGCAACTAGGATAAACGAGTTTGAGCTGTCCCCACACAGTTTGAAGTTTACATGGTATGTTCAATTCATTCCGTTGTTTGGGGGAAGCTCAATTACTGATTTGGTGTGCTGCTATGCGAAAGCATGAGTAAAAGAGATGTTTCTGATTTTATAACGATCTTGCGAGCTGAGTATAAAGACTCGTAGCTTGTCGTTAACGGGAAATACGCAATGCACATGTTGGCCTTCAAGGAATTGGTTATCAGCCATATCCCAAAAGCTTTGAAGTGAGTTACAAATAACAGTTTTCATAGAATTTTTGCTCTTAAGTACGTGTCGTAGTAAAAGCAATCCGTGCAAGCCGACCTACTGGTATCTGACCAATCGGTATAAAGCCAAGTTCCTGTGTTGTTCATTAAATGTACATCATTAATGATGTCGGCGGATTCTACACATAATATTAAGTTAAATAAAGCGCTTATTTTGTATACAAAACAATGAAAACGTTTGCACTTGATCAAAGATAAACTATTCACCATAACTTAACGAATAAATACAATATCCTGACGTTAGAGCGTCAGGACTAAAATTTTTGAACGGCGTTGATAGTTGTACAAACTCTGTTTAGTTATCGGTAACGATTCCACACCGACTTCATAAAAACCTTGTTCTCTAAACCAATGCAAACTGTGCGTTGTCAAAACAAAGAGGCGATCTAAACGCATCGATTTTGCTTGTTGCTTCATGTGATTGAGTAACAATAAACCGCGGTTGCCGTCCCGATATTCCTGGTGAATAGCGACACACGCCATTTCTGCCATGCCCTCTTCTGGGTAAGGGTAAAGCGCGGCGCAACCAATCAATAAGCCATCTTTATCAATAATCGTGAATTTGTGGATCTCTTGTTCTAACTGCTCACGTGAACGCCGTACTAATATTCCTTGTTCTTCTAACGGGCGGATTAAATCGAAAATTCCGCCGATATCATCGATCTGTGCCTGACGGACTTGTTCGGCACTTGCCATGACAATCTGAGTGCCGATCCCGTCAAAAGAGAACAACTCTTGGATCAAAGCACCATCTTGTTTGTAACTGACTAAGTGACTACGTGGCACACCTGCACGGCACGCTGAAACGGCGGCACGCAGAAAGCGTGAGGTACCTGAGCTATTATCCTGAACTTGGTCGGTATCTGCTTCAATACGCTGCATTATCCGTTCAACATCAGATGGGAACAGTTCAGCAATCGCATTGCCTTGCTCATCGATAATGCCTTGCTCTGAGCAAAAGCCGATCAGCTTATCTGCTTTTAGGCGTATTGCGACTTGTGTGGCTACTTCTTCAGAGAGCAAATTAAAACATTCGCCAGTGACGGAACTCGCAATTGGCCCCAGTAGCACGATCGAACCTTGGTCAAGCATACGGTTGATGCCTTCAATATCAATACGGCGAATGCGGCCACTGTGGCAATAATCGACACCATCATCTATACCTAATGGTTGAGAGATAACAAAATTACCACTAACGATATTGAGCTGAGTACCAGCCATTGGCGTGTTATTTAAGCTCATTGAAAGGCGTGCTGTGATAGCGAGTTGAAGCTGCCCCGCGGCTTGCATGACTAAGCTGAGCGCTTCCTCATCAGTGACCCGAATGCCTTTGTGATAAGGAGTGGAGCAATGATGTGTCGCCAGAATCTGGTTGATTTGTGGGCGAGCACCGTGCACCAAAACAATTTTGACACCAAGGCTATGCAGCAGTGCGAGATCGCTGATGATATTAGCGAAATTTTTATCGGCAATCGCTTCACCGCCGAGCATGATCACCATGGTTTTACCGCGGTGAGCGTTAACATAGGGAGCAGATTGTCTAAATCCTTTAACGAGAGCTGTACTGCGAATTTTCACTCTGAGAGCACCTTGGTGTTTAAATATGTTCAAATAATGACTTTTTATTCACGTGTCGGCAAGTGGTTTTTTGAGTTTGGTGCAATTATTCAATCGCCGATTTTATCTCTGATTTAGGACACGTTAGACTGCTTGCCAATAAAGGCGAAATATGGCCAAAACCAACGAGTTGAGTCGCATGAAAATGACAAAAAACGTAGGCCTTACGGCTACGCCTCAGTTCACAAACTTGCGAAGACGTAAGTACATTGAACGAGGCTTGATGCTGGTTGTGATGATTGGCCTGCTTTCCGTAGCGTCGCTATACGGTGATCTCTTTACTCGGTTGGAAAACTATTTTTCGCCAAAAGATGAGGTGTATGGAGTTTGGGTTGAGCAGTATGTTGCCCCTTATTCAGCCAAACGAATTGAATTGGGGAAAGCCGGCGTGATCAGTAGTGGCCGAGTACTCACCACTTCATTTGAGTTTGATGGTCATTTTTTAGAATACCAGATTGGTGATACGAGCTATCGTTACAAAATGCGTGATGATAACAATACTGAAATGACACAAATGTCGTCGTCGCACTACAATCCAACCTTCCGATTGTCAGGAAAATACCAAAAAAACCTCCGTTAACAATTCGCTGATTGCGGTTTAGGCGCGAGTTTGTCATGCTTTTAGCAACTCAAATAACGGATAACTTCTGTGATTAAGCAAATTTTTCCTCTTGCGGCAGTACTGCTGCTGTTTGGTTGTGCGCAACCGACCGACCGTGCTCAGCAATATTTGGATGGTAATTTCTTTAAAGCGCTCAACAAAGTAGACACGGTGCAGTCCAATACGCCACGTGACTTTACGCAATTTTCCAAACAGAGCGAACAAGTGGTGACTCGCTCGGCGTCGATGGCAGCGATTTATCAACCTTTGTATCAACAGATCAGTGAATGGATTTTGCAAAGTGGTGATCCACAAGATTTGGCGAATTTTGGAATACAAGCGGCGCAGCTTGGTGGTGGCGATAAAAAAGGTAATGTGCTTTTCACTGGCTATTTTTCTCCGGTAATGGAGCTTCGCCATCAACCGGATGAAATATTCAAATATCCCGTATTTGGTTTGCCTGAATGTTCGGCCGATTGCCCAACGCGTGCGCAAATTTATGATGGTGCGTTAGCTGAAAAAGGGCTTGAGTTAGGTTATGCGGCGAACCTGATTGACCCTTTCATTATGGAGGTGCAAGGCAGTGGTTTTGTGCATTTTGAAGATGACGATACGCTTGAGTACTTCGCTTACGCGGGTAAGAATAACAAAGCCTACATCAGTATTGGCAAAGTCTTGATTGAACGAGGTGAAGTGACACGAGAGAAAATGTCACTCAAAGCGATCAAGGAATGGGTGCTAGTCAATGATGAACCGACGGTAAGAGAGCTGCTAGAGCAAAATCCTTCCTATGTCTTTTTTGCGCCCAAAGCGGCAGCCCCCGTCACTGGCTCTGCCGGTATTCCACTCCTGCCGATGGCCTCGGTGGCCGGAGATCGTTCCATCTTTCCAATGGGCACACCTATTTTAGCAGAAGTGCCGCTGCTCAATGCCGATGGTACATGGAGTGGCGCTCATCAGTTGAGAATGTTGATTGTGCTAGATACGGGCGGCGCGGTAAAAGATAACCACCTCGATCTGTACCATGGCATGGGCGAGCGCGCCGGAACGGAAGCAGGGCATTACAAACATTTTGGTCGCGTTTGGAAACTGGGGTTAGAAAACTCAGCCACACAAGCACCTTGGGCATTGCCGCCTGAAAAGCTACAATAGTGACACAGGTTTCGACCTAGACTTTTAAATAAAGAGTGCGTATAAATCGCACTCTTTATTTTTCTATCGCTTTCAATCGGACTTTTAATTATGCGTGAACTCGATACCCCCGCTTCAGATAGCTACAACCAACGCTTCGGAGGCACTCGTCGCCTTTATGGAAATCGTGAGGTTGAAATACTGCGCGCCGCGCACGTGTGTGTGATTGGTATCGGTGGCGTTGGCTCGTGGGCAGTCGAAGCATTGGCGCGCACCGGCATTGGCGAGTTAACGCTGATTGATATGGACGATGTGTGCGTCACCAACATCAACCGTCAAATCCATGCGATGAGCGGTACGGTTGGGCAAAGTAAGATTGAAGTGATGGCCGAGCGGGTCAAGCTCATCAACCCTGAGTGTGTGGTGCACTTAATTGATGACTTTATCACGCCAGATAATCAGCACCGCTATTTGAGTCAAACGTTCGATTACGTGCTTGATGCGATAGACAGTTTGAAAGCGAAAGCTTCACTACTGGCTTATTGCCGTAGCAATAAAATTAAAGTGATTACCGTCGGTGGTGCGGGTGGTCAAGTTGACCCAACTCAAATCAAGGTCGCGGATTTAACCAAAACGATTCAAGACCCATTGGCAAAAAAACTCAAAGATACGCTTCGTCATCGCCATAATTTCCCTGTAAACCCTGCGCGTAAGTTTGGTATTGATTGCGTGTTCTCGACAGAGCAGCTCAAATATCCGCAAGCCGATGGCAGTGTGTGCGCGGTGAAATCAACCGCAGAAGGGCCAAAGCGGATGGATTGCGCCAGCGGATTTGGCGCTGCGACGGTTGTTACCGCAACCTTTGGTTTTGTTGCCGTAGCGCGCATTGTTGAAAAGTTAATTCAGAAACATAAGGTGTAACGTTAATGACTCCTTTTCCTGCCTCCCCCTTTGGTCGTGAGATTAGCGCTGATGACATTGTGGCGACCATGCAAAATTTTACTGGCTGGGAAGATCGCTATCGACAAGTGATCCAGTGGGGGAAGTTATTGCCCACGATGCCTGATGCTTTGAAATCGCAGCAAGTCAGTGTTGCAGGCTGCGAGAGTCAAGTATGGTTAGTGGGGCAGGAGCACCAAGGAATATGGTCTTTCTGTGCCGATTCGGATGCGCGGATTGTGCGTGGTTTAATTGCTTTAGTCCTTGCTGCGTACAACGGCAAGACCTACGCACAAATTCAAGCGTTTGATGTGGATGCTTATTTTGAAAAAATAGGCTTGATTGCCCATTTAAGTCCTTCACGTGGTAATGGCCTTAAAGCCATTGTCGATAAGATAAAAAATATCGATCCAAGCTGAGCATCTCCCCCTTTTGATGAAAGGGGGAATTATTACAGCATATCAACCGCTTTAGTGATGGCGGCGATCAACTGTTCAACCTCTTGTTTGGTATTGTAAATACCAAACGAAATTCTCACGGTGCCAGTTAACCCGAGCGCATCCATTAATGGGTGAGCGCAGTGATGGCCAGAGCGAACCGCGATGCCTTGCTGATCGAGTAAGGTGGCTATGTCTTGATGATGAACGCCATCCATCACAAAACTGAGAATACTGGCATTCGGTTGATAGCCGATTACGCGAATATCATCGAGCTGTTGCAGGGCTTGATAAGTACGTGCTTGCAATCTATGCAGGTGAGTTTCTACGGTCGTCCGATTGCAGTTTTGTAACCATTCGATTGCTTTGGCAAGGGCTATCGCCCCGGCGACATTCGGTGTGCCTGCTTCAAATTTCCCCGGCAGTTCGGCAAATGTTGTGCCTTCAAACGACACTTTTTCTACCATCTTGCCGCCGCCATGCCATGGAGGCATTGTTTCAAGCAGCGCTAATTTTCCGTATAGAACACCAATGCCAGCGGGAGCGTAAAGCTTGTGCCCAGAAAAGAGATAAAAGTCGGCATCGAGTTCGCGCACGTTGACGGTTTCATGCACAATTCCTTGCGCGCCATCAATCACGACCACCGCGCCGACTTGGTGCGCCAGTTTAATCACGGTTTCAATCGGTTGGCGAGTGCCCGTCACGTTGGTGGTATGGGCTAGGGCGACAATTTTGGTTTTACTCGATAATCGTGCTTGAAAAGCCTCAAGATCAAAGTGGCACTCTGGCGTGATGGGGACTTTGACGACGCTTGCTCCGGTTTGAGCCGCGACGATTTGCCAAGGCACTATATTGGCGTGGTGTTCCATTTCACTGACCAGAATCTCATCACCGGCTTGCAATGTATTACGTGCGTAAGTCTGCGCGATCAGGTTGATCGCTTCGGTCGCTCCGCGAGTCCAAATAATCTCTTTACGAGATGATGCGCCAATAAATTGAGCCATAGTGTCACGCGCCGCTTCAAAATCGCTGGTCGCTTTGGCCGTTAAGCGATGGCTACCACGATGTACATTGGCATTTTGTGTACTGTAGTAATGACTAATGGCATCTATCACCACTTGTGGCTTTTGCGTGGTAGCGGCGCTGTCTAGATAAATCAGAGTTTCGCCATCCACGGCTTGATTGAGTGCGGGGAATTGATCGCGAATGGTCTGCACGTCAAACATTATTGCTCACCTAACTTGTGATAATTCAATGCTGCCAGTGTCACCATTGGCTGTGCAACTGACCATGCGTGTGCTTTACCTGAGAGTGATATGATGATCTCCATCGCGAACTCAAGTGCTGTTCCCGGCCCTTGGCTGGTGATTAATTGATGGTTTGTATCGATGGTTACTCGTTGATCTCGCCATAAATCAGTGGGGATATGATCGCGAAAAGCCGGGTGCCCTGTCATGATCGCTTGCGGGAAAAGCTGATGATGTTGCAAAACTAAGGCTGGCGTGGCACAAATAGCCGCCAACCATCGACCATGGTTATGCTGTTGCTTGAGCATTTCGATTAGCACTGGATTGTCACGAAAGATCTCAGCGCCTCCAACGCCACCGGGCAGCGCAATCACGTCAAACTCTTCATCGATCACATCCAGCAGTTTACAGTCTGCGGTTAATGTCACTCCGCGTGAGGCTTTCATCATCAATTGCCCGTCGAGATTAGCACTGGCAACCACGACTTGATAGCCAGCTCTGACCATCATATCAATCACGGTGATCGCTTCCATCTCTTCGCAGCCCGTAGCTATCGGGACTAAAATTCGTTTACTCATTGGTTTTTCCAACTGTGTTCTATCTGTTGAATAGCGTGATATAGCTTACTATTTTCTGGTGTTGCGAGCTGATGTTGCTCTGCTTTCTTCAGTAAATAGCCCGTAATAAAGTCTATCTCAGTCTTACGTTGATAGAAAATATCTTGATGCATTGACGAATAATTCTCTGCTGTGGCTTGAATCACCTGCTTAACCTTAGCAAGCAGTGATGATTGAGTGATCGCAAAGCCTTCAGCGCTCATGACATCGGCGACTTCTGCAACAATATTTTCCAGCGGCCGTTGGAAGCGTTCATCGGCTAACTCACCATTGCGACATTGCTCTAATGCGGTGAGCGGGTTAATCGCGCAGTTAATTGCAAGCTTATGCCATAGTGCTTCTTCAATCGTGTTATTCCACATTACGTCTGGCAATGTATGCTGTAGTACATCCACTAGAAACTGACACTGCTTGCCTTGGGCGTTGTAAGCCCCTAATTGAGTTACGCCTTTGCCAGTATGCAATACTTGATTCATTGACGGCTTGAGTGCACCGTGCGTGGTGGTTGAAAGCACAATAGGAAAGTCATTCAGTGGATCCTGCATCGAATCAAGCGCGCCCATGCCGTTGTGCATAAATAGCAAAATGGTGTCACGATTGAGTGTATTCAGCAGCGGAGTGAGCGCTTGCTCGACTTGCCAAGCCTTAACGGTAATCAGTAAGAGATCGGCATGGCAGAGCGCGCTGTGATCATTGCAGGGCAGGGTAATAGACGCCTGTTTATCTAAAGCAATGGAAAGTGAAGATTGAGGTTGTCTGCCCCATAATGAAACGCGGTGTCCAGCAGCATGCAGCTTTGTCGCCCAAAGCAACCCAACCGCGCCCGGCCCAAGCACGACGATATTCATAACACCTCTCCATATTTGACTTTGCGCCAAGGATAATGAGGTAGAAATGGAAAGCAATAAAAATGGCGCTCGAGAGCGCCATTTGCCAAAACTTAGGTTCGATTAGAACTTGTAAGTCACAGCTAGGTAGTGACCAACGCCTGACGTTTTACCAGCGAAACCACCATCTTCAAGACCATAAACGGTTTTGTAGCCTTTAAGGCCGTAGCCAACCGCAAAGCGATCAGAGTGCCAGTAGATGCCGTTAAACATAGCACCACCACTACTTTCTGCACTGTATTCGTCTTTCATGCCAAATTGCCAGTCAATGTAACCTTGGTAAGAGATAAATGAACCGTTTTCAAAGAAGTAGAAAGGTTTAAACCAGTTGGTTGATACTTGGAAGCCGTTCCAATCTTTCTTATTTGAATCGTAGTTACCATAGAAATTCAGGCCAATTTTACCTAACCATGGAACATTTACATCTGAACCCAAACCAACTTTTTGTTGGTTAACACCGAAAGTTGTACTTGTTGTATTAACACCATCCCAAGTAATTTCACTTGCCACATACAACTCTTGTACTGGACCAAATGAAAGATCTTTACCTGTGACAGCATCAAGAGACATGCGAGGTGCGAATTTCATGAACATTTTAGCTTGGCTATTTGCTTTGTCACTGCTTGGGTTGCTTAGCAGGTTAAAGATATCAACGTAACCGTACAGATCAAAAATCCCTGAGCGGCCGCCAAATTCCATCTCTAGGTAATCATGCGATGATTCACCTGGTAATTCATCGATTGCAGCCATTAGGTTAAATTGCATCCATTTGTAATCGTTTTTATGGATGTCGCCATCTGAATAGTCAGCGGCCATAACTGGAGCAGAAGTTGCAGCCATTAGGCCTAGAGCTAGAAGTGATTTACGCATAAGGGGGACTCTCTATGTTTTGTCATAATTCAGCACACGTATATTTCTGATGTGCGTTCAATTGGCCCGAATAATAACGATAAAAATCTCAATTAAAAGTGATTGCGAATGCAAAAGTGAACAAACTTAGTGACTACGGTCACGTTAATGAATATTTGCTCGGAACTAAATTAATATTTCGTTCGCTTGCATCTTTAATGTGATTTTAATCACTTAAACGTTTGCTTTAGTATTGTTTTATGCAAATCGATAAACCAACATTTTTAGTTAGTGATCGTTTTGTAATCTTCAACGTATTTATTGACGGGCATGATGAAGAGTGATGAATGATGAAGAAATTGATGCTGTTTCCTTTAGCTTCAATCGTTTTACCAGAAGGGAAAATGAAGCTACGGATCTTTGAATCAAGGTATAAGAGGATGGTCACTCAATCCAGCCAGTCTGACTCTACATTTGGGATTTGTTTGATTGATAACAAAAAAGGCAATAAAGCAAATCAGTTATCTAAATTTGGGATGTTGGTTAAGATTGTTGATTTTGAAGCGCTCGACAATGGGATGTTAGGATTAACCGTGATGGGAATGGAGCGCTTTAAAATAGAGTCAGTAGTGAGCGAATTTGATGGCCTGCGAGTTGCTCAGGTCACGTCATTGCCCAGTTGGCCAGTAAGAGATTTAGAACCTCACGAATGGTATTTAAGCCACCAGCTACAAGCGGTTTATCAGCAATTTCCTCAGCTTGGCGAGCTCTATTCGCACTGTTTTTTTGATGATGCCAGTTGGGTGGCGCAGCGATGGCTAGAGCTGCTCCCTATCTCGATTCAACAATTTGATGATTTAATGAGGCAGGATGACGCGCACAGTGCGGTTGACTTTTTATTGCAGGTAATCGAAGTCTCACACTAACTTTGAAAGCGTGCAGTAAACTTAAACGAGAAGTCGCTCTGTAGTAGTGGCTTTGTATAAAAAAGAATACGACGAGTGATCGATGTATGCATTACTCACGTATAAAGGTTTATGGCTACTGTATGCCAATAACAACGGTTACTCCTAAAGGAAGAGCGCAGCATGAGCAGTGATTCTCAGCATAGTGTGTCGCTAAGCCCAAGCTACACCAAGCAAGACTGGGCTGAATGCATGGAACGTGTCAAGCAACGTGATAAGCAGGCGTTTGCCTTAGTGTTTCGTTATTTCTCTCCTCGCTTACAACAGTTTGCGTTTAAGCATGTAGGCAGTGAGCAAGTGGCGTTAGAAATGGTGCAAGAAACCATGACCACTGTGTGGCAGAAATCGCATCTATTCGATAACCGAAAAAGTTCGCTTTCGACGTGGGTTTACACGATTGCACGCAATTTGTGTTTTGATCTCCTGCGTAAGCAGCGCGGACGAGAGTTACATGTTTATGCCGATGATATTTGGCCAACTGACTACTGCCCACCTGATTTGGTTGAACATTATTGTCCTGAACATGACATGTTAAAAGAGCAAATATTAAAGTTTGTGGCGTTGTTGCCTGAAGCTCAGCAAGCCATCGTGAAGGCGGTGTATCTTGAAGAACTGCCCCAGCAGCAGGTTGCGGAGATGTTCAATATTCCTCTCGGTACTGTCAAATCGCGTTTACGACTAGCCGTTGAAAAACTTAGACATTCTATTCAAGCGGAGCAATTATGAGCAACCATCCAAGCAACGAAGTACTGCAGCAGTATGCCAATGGTTCAATTGATGCGGCGCATGGCATTATGATTGCCACTCACCTTGAACTCTGTACTCAGTGTCGTCAACAGGTTCAATACTTAGAAACTCGGGCCGCCGAAGCATTGTTGAGTCAATCGTTACCGCAACAAAGAATGGCCGCTTCTAATGATGATCATTTAAACCAGATGTTTGAAACGATCACAGCACTGGATACTCTACACCCATCGACCTTGCGTAAGCCTGAGCCGATAGAAATTAAAGTCAATGATCGCGTTATTATGCTGCCTAGTACGCTGAGCCAACTGATTCGTTTCAAAGGCGAGTGGCGCAGCTATGGTGGTAAAGTTTTTAGTGCCCACCTAGATATTGCTGAAGACTCTCGCATGAACCTGATGTACATCAATCACAACGTGCAGATCCCTCAGCATACACACAAAGGGGTTGAGTCGACCTTGGTGCTCCATGGTGGCTTCAGTGATGAAGATGGGCATTATAAAGTGGGTGATTTCATTCAAAGAGATGCGAGTATTAAACACAGCCCTTTTACCAAAGTGGATGAAGATTGTTTATGCTTAACGGTGCTAACTGAGCCGATGCTGTTTACGCAAGGTGTTGCGAGAGTGTTTAACTTATTTGGTAAAGGTCTCTATCCGTAGTCCATAGCAGGCACATCAAATTAAAAAAGGTCGTATTGTACGACCTTTTTTTCATCTAACGCTTATCAATGCCTTGCTTGGCAATATCATCGATGTCTCTCTGCCGAGCTTTTTGCAGTAAATCAGCAAAATAATGGCGCAGTGAGTAGAGCATGATAAGGCTTGGTACTACCATCAGTGCGGTAATAATAAAGAATAGTGACCAATTATTGAGATAGTCGACCAACTCCCCGCTAAAGGAAGCCAGCGTGGTGCGGCCAAAGTTTCCTAGAGAGGCCAATAGCGCATATTGCGTTGCTGAAAATGCCTGCCCTGTTAACACAGTAAGAAACGAAACAAAGGCCACGGTGGAAAACGCAGTGGTAAAGTTATCGACAATTATGGTCGCCAAGAACAGATGCTCATTAGGGCCAACTTGAGCGATCCACGAAAACATCAAATTACTGGCAGACATCGCGATGCCACCAATCATCAAGCCACGAACAATACCAAATCGCACGTTAAACATACTACCAATCAAAGTGAAGAACAGGGTTGCTCCCCAACCAATTAACTTCGAGTAGTGACCAATTTGTTCGTTGCTAAAGCCAATTTCTTTGTAAAATGGAATCGACATTCGGCCAAGAAAAGCTTCGCCAATCTTGAATAAAAAGACAAACAACAGCAGGGTTAGTGCTACTTGCGCGCCATTGCGTTTGAAGAAATCGAGAAATGGTTCGATTACGGTAACGGTGAACCACGCGATGACTTTCGAACCAACTACCTGATTGTGTCGCAGCTCCGCTTGATGCTGTAGTGCTTCGCGATGTGTTTTTGGTTCTCCCACCAAGAGCGTGAAAAGCATTAACAGCCCGACACAGAGTGCCATGCCATAATAAACGGCATTCCAACCGATACTATCGGCGTTTATAAAAGCGAGATAGCCCGGCAGAGAATATCCAGTCCACCACCCCATGATGGCCATGGCGGAGGCTTGTGGCAGCTTATTGGCTTGTGATTTGGGGAAAGTATCGATACGAAAAGCATCAATCGCGATATCTTGAGTGGCAGAAGCGATCGCAATGCCCAAGGCAAGCATTGAGGTAAACATCAAATTTTGGGCTGGATTGACACCCGCAATCAGCAACGTACAGATCAAAATGATCGATTGGCACAAAAATACCCAACTGCGGCGTTGACCTAATAATGGCGTCAGAATGGGTAATTTGACGCGATCCACCAATGGGGCCCATAGAAAATTAATCGCGTAAACTGCGAAGACACTACCAAAATAACCAATTGCAGCGGTGGTTAAGCCTGCATCTTTTAGCCATCCTGACATATTTGAACCAATCAAAACCCACGGAAAACCGCTCGAACACCCCATCATAAATACCCACAATAGGCGTTTATCAAGATAGCTACGGATAGTTTCCATCCAAGTGAGAGAGGAGGAGGTTGATGGCATACAGCGAATCCTTGTCAGTAAAGCAGCTTAGGTCGAAAGGCGACCCAATAAAATCAAACGCCGATAAATCGGCGTTGGTATGGTTATTGTTCTAGTGTGACATTCGTAATAACGATTGGTTCGATGGGGACGTCTTGCATTCGTCCTTTCGTGCTGGTCGGCTGTTGAGCCATTTTTTGCACAACATCAAACCCTTGCGTGACTTTACCAAAGACGGCATAACCCGGTGGGCGAGCGTTGTAGTTGAGAAAATCATTATCGACCAAGTTAATAAAGAATTGGCGAGTAGCCGAGTTAGGATCATTGGTACGGGCCATTGCGATCGTCGCGGTGTCATTAGTCAACCCATTGCTCGCTTCATTTTTGATGGGAGCGTAAGTGGTGAGTTGTTTTAAATCCGCATCAAATCCGCCGCCTTGTGCCATAAATCCTGGGATAACGCGGTGGAACTGGCTGCCAACATAACTGCCATCTTCAACATATTTTACGAAGTTTGCGACAGTCGTTGGCGCTTTCTCTGTATTAAGCTCAACAGTAAATGACCCTAAGTTCGTCTCAATTAGGACGTTGGGCGCCGAAAACGCAGTGCAACTGACGAGCGCTAATGTCGTAACGAGAGAACGTAACATTAAAAGCGCTCCTGTAAATAACCATTAAGTTCGCTGTCATTGGCAATTTCTTTAAGTACCAAGTTCATGACATCGTTGAGTACCATTTCAATCTCATCATTTGAAGCGCTGAGTGTACCGGAACGTTTTGCCGTTCCGTTGAACGTTTTCACCAATTTGCCTTTTGGTGTTTCCGCGGTGATTTCAAGCGTGACACTGCCATCCATTTCATTCGACATGACGCTGTGTTTTACCGTCACTAGTGCTTCTGCAATTTCAACGGTGACATTGTTTTCGCTGTTCACTGTTAAGCGATAGCCTTGAGAGTTAAATTGTTCTGCCAACGCATTCTCAACCGCAATGCGAACATTTTGTTTGGCATGAATTGGCTCAATATTAGAGCGGCCACTATCCACTAAAGCCACATATTGCGCCGATCGAACATCTTTGCTAACCAGAGTAAAGGCTTTATTGTTGACGACCGTATTTTTGCTGGTCGTTGCAGTAGGCATAAAGTTGATTTGCTGTTGCTGAGGTGCGGCACAAGCGGTGAGTAATGCGATTGAGGCTGCGAGAACCAGTTTTTTCATGGTCATTTCCTTTCTTATCCTTGCCTATTTAGTTGCTTGTAAGATAACAAATTTATGGTTGGTCGCGACAGTTTTTACCTGCCCTTGGCCAAATAATCTTGCTAGTTTTACATCGTAGCCGAGGTGGCGATTGCCGATCACTAATAATCGTCCCCCTTTTTTAAGAACATGCTTTGCATCACAGAACATCTGCCAAGCAATGTGATCCGTGATAGCTTGTTGTTGATGGAATGGTGGGTTGCACAATACTAAACAGCTACTCTCTTGTTGAAAACCATCTAAGCAGTTATTCGCAATGCATTGAATATTGCGATCTTCTCCTAAATTCTCCAGCAAATTTAGCTTTGCAGACTCGACGGCCATCAAGCTTTCATCAACGCAGGTCATTCGTACTTGAGGATTGAGTTGGCCCATCTTGATTGATAACACCCCGTTGCCGCATCCAAGGTCGATGATGTGCTGTAACTTAGGATCTTGTGGAAGATGCTGTAGAAAAAAGCGTGCGCCGAGATCCAATCCCTCACCTGAGTAGACATTCGGCAGGTTTTTTAGACGGATGGATTCGCTTTCTACGGCCCATTCAGTTATGGGTTCCACCGTTTCAATCGGTGATACGTTCGGTGCTGAAAAAACGAGGCGGTGTTTTTTCCATGCAAGAGAAGTGCTTGTTGAACCTAAATACTTTTCAAATAAGTTTAAGGTTGATGTGTGGATCTCTTTCGCTTTGTTGACCGCTATCACAGGGCAATCTTGGGCAAGGGACTGACGGAGTTGGCTTAATTGCCAAACCAAGTGGCGATTGCTCTTGGGCAATTGAAAAAGCACCAGATCGACCGATTCAGGGATGGCATCCATTGTTGAGAGCAATTGCACGTTGCGGCACTGATTGCGCTGAAGATTGTTTAACGTACCTTGTTGCGAAATAAAAGAGTCGCTCATCATGGTGACGTGATGCTTATCTGCAAACCAACACGATAGAGCGCCAAAGTGATCGTTTAAAATAAGGATGCGTTTGCCTATTGCTAAATTCAACGCTTCAATATGATTAATCACATATTCATCGCCCGCATCCCAAGCTTGTAATGTTTCGTTTGAACGATGTGGGAAACGGTGCAAGCTCAACGTTTGATCATGCAGTGCCAACTCTGTTTTCATAATTTTTTATAGGTCGTAGTGATAATTACGGATGCATTGTCTCAAATGGCGTAGAAACAAGGAACCAAAACCTTTCGCTATTCTATAAGGCTAGTTAAACTTAAATCTCTTTACACTCGTATATGTTCTCATGCTCTTATTTGAGGAAGAAAGGCAACGGTATGATCCAACCCATAATCGAACAAAAATTGCATCAAGCATTTCACCCTGATTATTTGAAAGTCGAAAATGAAAGCTACATGCACAATGTGCCTTCAGGATCGGAAAGCCATTTTAAAGTCATTGTGGTGAGTGACAGTTTTGAAGGAATGCGTTTGATCGGCCGTCACCGACAGGTTAACCAAGTGTTGGCAGAAGAGTTAGCGAACCACATTCATGCACTCTCGATTCATACCTACACACCACAAGAGTGGCAGGCGCAAATTAGTGGCGTACCTGATAGTCCTATGTGTATGGGCGGTGGAAAATAACTCGTTCAGAACCGTCTGAATATGCCGTTCTCTTGTTCTGTTTTTGAGCGGAATGTTAACAGTATTTAAACAAATTGACGAGATGAACAAGTTGAGAGAAATTGTTTTAGGTAGTGAATAAAAATAAATACTCATAAGGGGTAAGGAATAGGTTATTTGTGCGATGCTTCAAAGTTATGACTATTCGCTAGCCTTTATGATTCAAATCCTTCCAAATAAAACGACTTATCAGAGGATTGGTCATGGCATCAGGTTCCGAAAAAATGCTAGACTATTGCACCTAATGGATCTCATACCATACTTGTGATGAGGTTATTAAAAGGATGTTGCGGTTCTGGCGTTTAAAACAAGCCAAAATCGGACACAGAAATGTCGTGTCTAAGGCTGGTTTAACTTTCATTTGGCCTCTTATCAAGAACGACCATGAAAGATAAACAAGCCTTGAACTTACGCAATTAAAAGAATCTTTTTCCCGATAAAATAGTGCAAGTGCGTATGATTACAATAAAAAGGGGTTTGGACCTTCCTATTGCAGGAACTCCTTCCCAGGTGATTAATGATGGTAAGACCATCACTAAAGTCGCCTTGCTTGGCGAAGAGTACGTTGGCATGCGTCCTACCATGCATGTTCGCGTAGGCGATGAAGTAAAGAAAGCTCAAATTCTTTTTGAAGATAAAAAGAATCCGGGTGTTAAATTTACTTCACCAGCAAGCGGTAAGGTTATCGAAGTCAATCGTGGCGCCAAACGTGTCCTACAATCCGTAGTGATTGAAGTGGCAGGTGATGAGCAAATCACGTTCGATAGCTTTGAAGCTAGCCAACTAGCAAGTATTGACCGTCAAACGGTTAAAACTCAGTTAGTTGAGTCTGGTCTTTGGACTGCGTTGCGTACTCGTCCGTTTAGCAAGGTTCCAGCAATTGAGTCTTCAACTCAGGCTATTTTTGTGACAGCAATGGATACCAATCCATTAGCGGCAAAACCTGAGACGATCATTAATGAGCAATCTGAAGCATTCGTCGCTGGTCTCGATATCCTTTCAACTCTGACTGAGGGCAAGGTTTACGTCTGTAAATCTGGTACTAGCTTACCACGCTCTTCACAGCCAAACGTTGAAGAACATGTGTTTGATGGCCCACACCCTGCAGGTCTTGTAGGGACTCACATGCATTTCCTCTATCCAGTAAATGCAGTCAATGTGGCGTGGAGCATCAATTACCAAGACGTGATTGCGTTTGGTCAATTGTTCTTAACCGGTGAGCTATACACACAACGAGTGGTGTCGCTTGCAGGACCCGTAGTCAACAAACCTCGTCTTGTCCGTACTCAGATTGGTGCTAGCCTCGAAGAGTTAACGGATAACGAATTGATGCCGGGCGAAGTTCGTGTCATCTCTGGTTCTGTACTTTCTGGTGTGAAAGCGGCGGGGCCTGTAGCTTATCTTGGTCGTTACCACCTCCAAGTATCGGTTCTGCGTGAAGGTCGTGACAAAGATTTTCTTGGTTGGGCAATGCCTGGCAAGAACAAATTTTCAGTCACTCGCTCTTTCCTTGGTCATCTATTCACAGGTCAGTTGTTCAACATGACAACCACAACCAATGGTAGTGATCGTGCGATGGTACCTATTGGTAACTATGAAAAAGTGTTGCCACTAGATATGGAACCAACGCTCCTACTTCGTGACCTATGTGCAGGTGACATCGATAGCGCTCAACGTCTCGGTGCCCTTGAACTGGACGAAGAAGATCTCGCATTGTGTACCTTTGTATGTCCTGGTAAATACGAATATGGTCAGCTACTTCGTGAGTGCCTAGACAAGATTGAGAAGGAAGGGTAATTTTCATGGGCCTTAAAAAGTTTCTTGAAGACATCGAGCATCATTTTGAACCTGGCGGCAAACATGAAAAATGGTTTGCCTTGTATGAAGCAGCCGCAACGCTTTTTTATACGCCTGGTTTAGTTACAAAACGAAGCTCACACGTTCGTGATAGCGTTGACCTCAAACGCATCATGATCATGGTTTGGCTAGCGGTATTCCCAGCGATGTTCTGGGGTATGTATAACGTTGGTCACCAATCGATTACTGCACTTAACCATCTGTATTCTGGCGCTGAATTGGCGACAGTCATCAGTGGTAACTGGCACTATTGGCTAACTGAAATGCTTGGCGGTACATTAAGTACGCAAGCCGGTTGGGCAAGTATGATGCTGCTCGGTGCGACTTACTTCCTACCTATCTACGCCACGGTATTCTTGGTCGGTGGTTTTTGGGAAGTGCTGTTTTGTATGGTGCGTAAGCATGAAGTTAACGAAGGTTTCTTTGTAACTTCAATTTTGTTTGCTCTGATTGTTCCACCCACACTGCCTTTATGGCAGGCCGCTCTAGGGATTACCTTTGGCGTGGTTGTTGCCAAAGAAATCTTTGGTGGTACCGGGCGTAACTTCCTAAACCCAGCATTAGCCGGTCGTGCTTTTCTATTCTTCGCCTACCCAGCACAGATCTCTGGTGACGTTGTTTGGACAGCTGCAGATGGTTTTTCAGGTGCAACGGCGCTAAGCCAATGGGCTCAAGGTGGTAACGGTGCTCTGATCAATAAGGTCACTGGCGAAGCCATTACTTGGATGGATGCATTTGTTGGTAACATTCCTGGCTCTATCGGTGAAGTATCGACGTTAGCACTGGCGATTGGCGCGGCATTTATTGTCTACATGGGCATTGCTTCATGGCGCATTATTGCGGGTGTTATGGTAGGTATGATTGCCATATCAACGCTGTTCAATGTTATTGGTTCAGACACAAATGCAATGTTTAATATGCCTTGGCATTGGCACCTGGTACTTGGTGGCTTTGCGTTTGGTATGTTCTTCATGGCAACCGACCCAGTATCGGCTTCATTTACTAACAAAGGTAAATGGGCATACGGTATTTTGATTGGTGCAATGTGTGTGATGATTCGTGTGGTTAACCCAGCTTACCCAGAAGGTATGATGCTGGCGATCTTATTTGCGAACCTATTTGCACCTTTGTTTGACCATATTGTGATTGAGAAGAACATCAAGCGGAGACTAGCACGCTATGGCAAGTAATAACGATAGCATTAAAAAAACGCTGTTTGTTGTTATCGCATTGAGCTTAGTGTGCTCAATCATCGTATCGACAGCAGCGGTTGGCCTGCGTGACAAGCAAAGAGAAAATGCGGCGCTGGACAAGCAGAGCAAAATTCTGCAAGTCGCTGGCATTGAAGCGAAAGGCAGTAAACAAATCGTTGAGTTGTTCAATAAAAGTATTGAACCACGTCTGGTTGACTTCAACACGGGTGACTTTGTTGAAGGCGATGCAGCTAACTACGATCAACGCAAAGCAGCGAAAGAAGCCTCTGAATCGATCAAGCTGAGCGCTGAACAAGATAAAGCGAAGATCCAACGTCGTGCGAATGTTGGTGTGGTTTATCTGGTGAACGACGGCGATAAAACCAGCAAGGTGATTCTGCCTGTACACGGTAATGGTTTGTGGTCAATGATGTACGCATTTGTGGCTGTAGAAACCGATGGTAATACCGTTTCCGGCATTACTTACTACGAACAAGGTGAAACTCCGGGATTGGGTGGTGAAGTTGAAAACCCATCATGGCGTGCTCAATTTGTTGGCAAGAAATTGTTTGATGACAACCACCAACCTGCAATTAAAGTTGTGAAAGGTGGCGCTCCTGCCGGATCTGAGCATGGCGTTGATGGACTTTCTGGCGCAACACTAACCAGTAACGGTGTTCAACACACTTTCGACTTCTGGTTAGGTGATATGGGCTTTGGTCCATTCCTAGCAAAAGTTCGTGACGGAGGTTTGAACTAATGTCTAGCGCAAAAGAGATTAAAAAGAGCATTCTAGCGCCGGTGTTGGATAACAACCCAATCGCACTTCAAGTGCTTGGTGTCTGTTCTGCCCTTGCGGTAACCACTAAGTTGGAAACGGCGTTTGTTATGACGCTAGCCGTTATGTTTGTAACGGCTTTCTCTAACTTATTCGTTTCGTTAATTCGTCACCACATACCTAACAGTGTGCGTATCATCGTTCAGATGGCGATCATTGCTTCATTGGTTATTGTTGTTGACCAGATCCTACGTGCTTACTTATACGATATCTCGAAACAGCTATCGGTGTTCGTAGGGTTGATCATTACTAACTGTATCGTAATGGGCCGTGCTGAAGCATTTGCAATGAAGTCGGCACCGATTCCTTCCTTTATCGATGGTATCGGTAATGGTCTGGGTTATGGTTTTGTATTGATCACTGTTGGTTTCTTCCGCGAACTTCTTGGTTCAGGCAAGCTATTTGGAATGGAAGTTCTACCTCTTGTGAAAGATGGTGGCTGGTATCAACCTAACGGTTTGATGCTGCTAGCACCTTCGGCATTCTTCCTAATTGGCTTCATGATTTGGGCGATTCGCACGTTCAAACCTGAACAACTAGAAGCGAAGGAGTAAGGGCGTTATGGAACATTATATCAGTTTGCTTGTTCGATCGATTTTTATCGAAAACATGGCACTCTCTTTCTTCTTGGGTATGTGTACATTTCTTGCTGTATCTAAGAAAGTAAAGACATCGTTTGGTTTAGGGATTGCGGTTACTGTTGTTCTGACCATTTCAGTACCAGTGAATAACTTGGTTTATAACTTGTTACTTAAACCGGGTGCATTGGGTGAAAATATTGATCTTACATTTCTAAATTTCATTACCTTTATCGGTGTTATTGCCGCATTGGTACAGATCTTAGAGATGATATTGGATCGTTTTTTCCCACCTTTGTATAACGCGCTGGGCATTTTCTTACCTTTAATCACAGTGAACTGCGCCATTTTTGGTGGTGTATCTTTCATGGTTCAGCGTGATTATAACTTTGCTGAATCCGTCGTTTACGGTTTCGGTTCGGGTGTGGGTTGGATGTTAGCTATTGTCGCTCTTGCCGGTATCCGTGAGAAAATGAAATATTCAGATGTACCTCCGGGTTTACGTGGTTTAGGGATTACCTTCATCACGGCGGGTCTAATGGCGTTAGGCTTTATGTCTTTCTCTGGTGTTCAACTGTAAGTCGGGTAAACCGCAACAATTAAGGAATAGTCAATGGACATTATTCTTGGTGTAGTGATGTTTACCCTGATTGTTCTAGCACTCGTTTTGGTAATTCTATTTGCTAAATCTAAGCTAGTTCCAACAGGCGACATTACAATTTCAATTAACGGTGATGCAGATAAGTCTATTGTGACTAATCCAGGTGGTAAGCTACTGAGCGTACTTGCAGGTTCTGGTGTCTTTGTATCATCGGCGTGTGGTGGTGGCGGCTCTTGTGGTCAATGCCGTGTAAAAGTGAAATCTGGAGGTGGTGATATTCTTCCTACTGAACTTGATCACATTACTAAAGGTGAAGCTCGTGAGGGTGAACGTTTAGCGTGTCAAGTGGCTGTGAAAACAGACATGGATATTGAACTTCCTGAAGAAATTTTTGGTGTTAAAAAGTGGGAATGTACCGTTATCTCTAACGACAACAAAGCCACCTTCATTAAAGAGCTTAAACTTCAGATCCCTGATGGCGAGTCAGTGCCTTTCCGTGCTGGTGGTTACATTCAGATCGAAGCGCCAGCACACCACATCAAATATTCAGATTTTGACGTGCCAGAAGAGTATCGTGGCGATTGGGACAAATTTAACCTGTTCCGCTACGAGTCAAAAGTTGATGAAGATATTATTCGTGCTTACTCAATGGCGAATTACCCTGAAGAGTTCGGTATTATTATGCTAAACGTGCGTATTGCTACGCCGCCGCCTAATAATCCCAATGTGCCACCGGGTCAGATGTCTTCTTACATTTGGTCACTGAAAGAAGGTGATAAATGTACTATTTCTGGTCCATTTGGTGAGTTCTTTGCCAAAGATACGGATGCAGAAATGGTCTTTATCGGTGGTGGTGCGGGCATGGCTCCAATGCGCTCACACATCTTCGATCAGCTTAAGCGTTTAAAATCTACCCGTAAGATGTCTTATTGGTATGGTGCGCGCTCTAAGCGTGAGATGTTCTACGTTGAAGATTTTGATGGCCTTGCAGCTGAAAACTCGAATTTCGTATGGCACTGTGCGCTTTCTGATCCAATGCCTGAAGATAACTGGGATGGATACACAGGTTTCATCCACAATGTATTGTATGAAAACTATCTGAAAGACCATGAAGCGCCTGAAGATTGTGAATACTACATGTGTGGTCCACCGATGATGAATGCGGCTGTGATTGGCATGCTGAAGAACCTTGGTGTAGAAGATGAGAACATCCTTCTTGATGACTTCGGTGGTTAATTCACTGAAGTAAGTAAAACCTATGGCTGGCTCTGATGAGTCAGCCATTGTTTTTTTAGTTTTAGTTTTGCCTTGTGGCTTTGAATTCCAACTCAGTTAACATAGAAAATAGGTGTAGGAATTTCTTTTCTATAACCACTTCTTTTCTATATTCACTTTCATTTTTAGGAGTAAACAAGTGAAAAAATGGCTTGTTGCGTTAGCTTCTCTATTCATCTTGGCGGGTTGTGAAAAATCGGTTGAGCAAGTTCATCTCAGTGGCCCTACTATGGGCACGACTTACAATATTAAGTACCTGAAAGCTGAAGGGATCCCTAGCTCGGAGGCTCTCCAAAAGGAAGTTGATCGGTTATTGGAAGAAGTGAACGATCAAATGTCGACCTATCGTAAAGATTCTGAGCTCAGCCGTTTTAATCAATATCAAGGAACGGAACCTTTTACGGTTTCTTCTCAAACCGCAACCGTGGTGAAAGAAGCGCTGCGTCTTAACGGTCTTACTTTAGGTGCATTGGATGTCACTGTTGGTCCTTTGGTTAACCTATGGGGTTTTGGCCCTGAAGCTCGTCCTGATGTGGTGCCAAGTGATGCTGAATTGGCTGAGCGTAAAAACAATATAGGCATTGAGCATCTTAGCGCAACCGACACTACGTTAAGTAAAGATCTTCCTAATCTCTATGTGGACCTTTCAACTATTGCGAAAGGGTGGGGAGTCGACGTGGTTGCTGACTACATTCAATCACAAGGCATTGTCAATTACATGGTTGAAGTCGGTGGTGAGATGCGCTTAAAAGGCGTAAATCGAGAAGGCGTACCTTGGCGAATCGCTATAGAAAAACCGACAGTTGATGAACGTACCGCTCAAGAGATCATTGAACCTGGTGATCTGGCAATTGCCACTTCAGGTGATTACCGTAATTATTTTGAGCAAGATGGTGTGCGTTATTCTCACATTATCAATCCAATCACTGGCAAACCCATCCATAATAAAGTGGTATCAGTTACCGTTTTGGATGCATCTTCAATGACGGCAGATGGCCTAGCGACTGGATTAATGGTACTAGGAGAGACGAAAGGTATTGAGGTTGCAGAGCAATACAATATTCCTGTGTTCATGATTGTGAAAACAGAACAAGGTTTTGAAGAGATTGCCTCCAGCGCATTTAAGCCATTTCTAAATAAAAAGTGAGTTAAGTTATGAATACTTTTTTCATTACATTCAGTGTATTTCTGTGTGTCATTGCCGCGATGGCGGTTGGCTATGTCTTTCAAAAGAAAGTAGTCAAAGGCAGTTGTGGTGGATTAGGTGCTGTTGGCATTGAAAAAGTGTGCAATTGCCCAGAGCCTTGTGATGCACGTAAAAAACGCGAAGCTAAGGCCGCAGCAAGAGCTGAAAAGTTAGCGCATTGGGAAAAAGATCGTATCGCCTGAGCTACGATTAAAGAGCCTGTTTTGTGCAGGCTCTTTAATTTTTAAAAGCAATTCATTTCAATCCATAGAAACCAAGAATATACTGTTTATGTATACAGTCTTTTGATGGTTTTGAATTGGAAAATAAAATCAAAAAAATTATCCATATTGATATGGATTGTTTCTACGCTGCAGTAGAAATGCGTGATAACCCCGAATATAGGCATCGCCCTCTAGCCGTTGGTGGTCATGAAAAGCAGCGTGGTGTGTTAAGTACTTGCAATTATGAAGCGAGGAAATTTGGCGTTCGTTCCGCAATGCCGACTGCTCAAGCCTTAAAATTATGTCCCAATCTGCTGGTCGTTCCGGGGCGGATGTCGGTATACAAAGCTATCTCCATTCAAATCCGACAGATATTCGAACGTTATACTTCCATTATTGAGCCGTTATCATTAGATGAAGCATTTCTTGATGTGAGTGATTCACCGTTATGTCAAGGAAGCGCAACATTGATAGCTCAAGCCATTCGCCATGATATTCACAACGAACTTCAACTGACCGCCTCTGCAGGTGTAGCGCCTGTAAAATTTTTGGCTAAAGTGGCCTCTGATATGAATAAGCCTAACGGCCAATTTGTAATACCACCCGATAAAGTACAGCAGGTGGTCGATTCATTGCCGCTAGAGAAAATACCCGGTGTCGGTAAGGTTAGTCTGGAAAAGTTGCACCAAGCGGGTTTTTATAAGTGTGAAGATATTAAGCTAACAGACTATCGAGAGCTACTTCGTAACTTTGGCAGATTAGGCGCTTCACTATGGAAGAAAAGTCATGGAATTGATAATCGCGAAGTCGTGACAGAGAGGGAGCGCAAATCATTAGGTGTCGAAAGAACATTTAGTCAAAATATCTCAAGTTATGAAGAGTGCTGGCAGGTGATTGAACATCATCTCTATCCAGAGATAAAAGCGAGGTTAGACAGAGCGAGTGTTGATGGTTCGATTGTCAAACAAGGGATCAAAGTCAAGTTTGCCGATTTTCAACTTACGACGATTGAGCATCTTCATCCACAGTTAGAGCTCAATGACTTTCGAACCCTTTTGGAGAATATTTTGTTGCGGCAAAACGGGCGAGAAATTCGCTTACTTGGTTTACAGGTGATGTTAAAGCCAGAAATGCTCAATAAGCAGCTCAGTTTTTTTTAAATTAGTGAAACAAACTAACATTTATGTCATTAAATTGACGGTTTTTAGGTTGAAATCATTTATATTGCTAGCGAGAAATACTAACTCATCAAATATCCACACCTGATATGGTTAGTCATAAAACGATCGATGAGAGAAAACAATGAAAAAAGTAGTGTTAGTCACTTTAATGTTGTTGAGCTCCCCTTTGTGGGCAGCGCAGTGCCGAGTTGATGTGAACCATGAAGTTCACCTTGATGGTGATAAGGTTGAAATTCTTAAAACGAGCACCGACACTGTTTTGATAGATAAACAGAATAATCTCTATATCCGTGGTGAAAAGATGGAACTCGACAGTGAGCAGAAAACGGCCCTTGAGCAGTATAGAGAAAGCATGAATGCTTCATTGCCTAAAGTAAAACAGATGGCGAGTGATGGCTTAGCGTTGGCGAATGATATTTTGGATGATGTTGCGAAAAGTATTGAATCTCCCAACGCCTTCGATAGCGCCAAGCAATCCATAGCCGCTTTTTTTGCCAATATTGAATCTCGTTATTACAAAGATGGTGAGCTGGTTATCCCTGCGCAGACTTTTGAATCAATGACGCAAACTTGGGCCGATGATTTTGAAAAAGCGAAAGCTTTATTTAACAAAGAGTTTATATCCGGTGCCTTCGATGCCCTTTCACTGAAAATGAGAGAAGAGGGTGGCTTAAACATCACAAAATTGACCGATACAATGGCGGACTTAAAAGTTAAGTTAGCCGAGCGAATTCAAGAAAACGCCGCCACAATTCAAAAAGAGAGTCGTGATTTTTGTGAGTCTCTTAATGATATGGTTGAGCAGGAACAACAACTGCACCAAAAAATACCAGTATTAAAAGATTATCAAGTCTTTACCATCTAAACTTAAAGAGCACATTCGGTGCTCTTTATTTGTGTCTATGATGTTAGGTTAATTTACTGGTATGGATGTTGTTTAATAATTTTAGTTTGAGACGGTTAACAGCATTAGTTTCAATAGCCTTCGTTGTGCTGTTTATTTTGTGTTATCTGCTATTTAAGTTTATGTGGTCTTATGATCGCGCCGTTGAAGATGCTCTTTCCTTGCAACGAGGTGAGGTTAACCGAGTTCGAACTGTTCTTAATATGCAAAAAGCGGACATGGGGGCATCATTGGCTGATTATGCCGCATGGAATGAAATGGCCGATTTTATTGCTAAGCCTAATGATGATTTTATTCGCGACAGTATTGGTACTCACACCTTTGAATCCAAGTCATTAGACGGTATTTTTATTTTTAATCCAGATGTGCAATTAGTTTGGGGCCAGCGCTACGACTATGAGACTGGCCATGAAGCCAGTTATGATGCGATTCGATATAATTTTGGTGATATTTTAGCGGACGCGATGAAAGCACCAAAAGATTTCATCAAACCGAATCTCAGTTTTATCGTGATAGACGACAAACCTTTTATCGTTGCAACCTCTCGGGTTTGTAATAGTGACGCAAAGGAATGCGACAAAGGTTATTTACTTTTTTTAAAAAGGATCAGTGGACAGTTTATCAATGAGCTTGTGATTGCAACTGGGGTGAATGTGGAAGTGATGCTGATCAAAAGTCTTAATGATCAAACCGTTGCCGCGCCACATGAAGATAATATCTCTTACCTTGAAATGCTTGATTATCGCAATCGTCTTACTGTGTTGATTAAAGTAAGTCATACCGTTAAAGTCCCACCGTTTATTCAATGGCAGGAGCTGTCTGGGCTTGCTTCATTCTCTATCCTAATGTTTTTCTTGAACTTAGTTGTAGCGAATAAAGTAGTCAAGCCAATCAATGATGCCAATCAAGTGCTGGATCAATTTAAAGCATCGGGTGGAAAGATGCCTAGTGAGCGCTCCTTCATATCGAAGGAAATGAAAGAGTTTTCTCGTACGATGAACCAAATAGTATGGGAGCTGGAAACCAGTCGGCGTGAACTAAAATGGCAATCAGAGCACGATCCACTCACACGTATTGCGAACCGCCGTCGTTTAGAAAAGGTCTTTAAAAGCTATATTGTTGATTATCAATTTAGATATATCGTATTGTTTTTAATCGATATTGACTGTTTTAAATTGTTCAATGATCACTACGGCCACTTAGAGGGTGATGAAGCATTGAAATCTGTTGCGACTAGCTTAAAAAAATTGGATTTTGGCGGTGAAAAACTGGTTGCTCGCTTTGGTGGAGAAGAGTTTTGTGTAGTTTTGGCGAGCGACATCGAAATTGATGGTCAAGCTTATGCTAAACGACTGATCGAATCGGTTGAATCACTGCGCATTACCCACCAATTTTCCCCGGCTAAGAAGACGCTTTCAATTAGTGTTGGAGGGGTTGAAATTGATACCCCACAGTTGAATCACTATCTAGATTTCTTTCATGTGGCTGATAGAGCACTTTATGCAGTCAAAGCACAAGGAAGAGGTCGTTATCTCGTGCAAAAATTCACCTCTAATCTCCCGTTAACATTGCCTGTTCAATAATCTTTACGCAGTAAATTCTGTTTATTTTTGCAATGCTTGTTTAATAAATAAGCAGTGGAATTGCTCTATTTGATTGCCTGTATTACCGTACTAGCTAACTAGTCTATTGATATTTGTGTGAGTGGTATGACACAGTCTGATTCTCGTGAACATTTTGGTTCACGTCTTGGTTTTATTCTTGCGGCGGCGGGTGCGGCAGTTGGCCTAGGTAATATTTGGGGCTTTCCAACCCAAGCGGCAAGCAACGGCGGCGGCGCATTCTTATTGGTTTATTTGGTGATGATCATGGTCGTTGCCTTCCCTATGTTAGTGGTTGAAATGGCGATAGGCCGTTTTGGGCAAGCAAACCCTGTTGATAGCATGCGCTCATTAACGCCTCATCCACTAGGTAAAATGGTCGGTGGCTTTGTCGGTTGGATTGGTTTGAGTGTTCCGAGTGCGGTACTGGCGTTTTACAGCATCGTCGGTGGCTGGCTAATCTGCTTTTTACTCGGTGCGATGACAGAGTTATTGGGTTTTGTGGAAATCACAGCTTGGTTGAAAGGGTTTAGTGTTGAGCGTAACTTATTCGGAACCTTAGTGTTTTATATTTTGACGATTCTAATCGTGCAAGGTGGTGTTAAAGACGGGATTGAAAAATGGTCAACGCGTTTAATGCCTGCATTGTTTGTACTGTTTGGTGTGCTGTTTGTTTACATCATGATGCAAACTGGAGCGATGGAAGGTTTACAACACTATTTAGTCCCTGATTTTTCAAAGGTGTTTGACAGACATCTCTTATTGGCGGCAATGGGGCAAGGTTTCTTCTCATTAACCATTGGTGGCTGCTCGATGCTGATTTACGGATCTTATCTGAGTAAGCAAGAAAACCTGCCGAAGATGGCACTAAATGTGACTTTAGTTGATACCGCCGTGGCTTTCATTGCTGGCCTTGTTGTGTTGCCTGCGATGTTTGTTGCGATGCATAAAGGGGTGGAAATCTATGCCGCTGACGGTTCTTTACTAAATTCAGATACGCTCGTTTTTACTGTGTTGCCATTGATGTTTGATAGCCTTGGTTGGATGGGGCAGGTGTTTGCTATCGTATTTTTCACTTTACTGACGATCGCCGCGTTAACCTCTTCTATCTCTATGCTGGAATGCCCTGTAGCCTTAGTCAGCGAGCGTTTTAATACGAAACGCGCACCAACAAGTTGGGTATTAGGCGCGTTAATTGCGCTAGTCAGTGTCGTTATTGTTTATAACTTTGGTGCGCTATTTGGCTTAGTGGCAACGGTTGCGACGCAATATTTGCAGCCGACAGCAGCGCTGATGTTCTGCCTATTTGGCGGTTGGGTATGGCGTCGTCAGGCGAAGGTCAAAGAGTTAGAGCAAGGTTTCCCTGAGTTCCAATTGGGTTGGTTTGGTAAAATCTGGCCTTGGTACGTGAAATTTGTCTGCCCTGTATTAGTGGCTACGGTGATTTGGGCTTCGTTCGGTTAATGAGTTACTTTCTTCATCCCACTCACGCTTAGACAGCATAAAGCCCTTTGAATAAGGGCTTTATTATTGAACTTTTGTGTCTCTATTGTTTAGAGTTATCGACTATTTAGACCATCGACGGTGGCATCAAGTGTCCCGTGGTTAGAGGTTCTAAATCGCTGTCTGCGACCTCTTCAATAAAATCGCCCACGACTTGCTCAACCATCTCATCGCTTTGCGAGAAGTAGGCGAGATGGAATACGGCATCTCCTTCATTAACAAGAGGCAGAGTTTGTTGGCCAATCACAATACCCCCCTTATTGGCTCTTAATTCGACTTCGACATGACCAAGCGGTGAGTTGATATAGGCAAGCACTTGTCCTTTCTCGACCTTGTCACCAAGCGTCACCACAGTGCGCAAGATGCCATCGCTTTCGGCTCTGAGCCAACTGGTTGATTTTGCGATGATCGATGTCGGTACGGCCTTGCGACTTTTGCGCATCATACCAATGGCTTGCATGGTGCGTTTCACACCGACAATACCCGCATTGATGGCAATAGGTTCAAATTTTAGCGCTTCACCTGCTTCATAAGTTAATACTGTGATGCCTGATTTCTCCGCTTCACTTCTGAGCGAGCCATTACGCAGTGGAGAGTCGATGATCACTGGGGTTGCAAATGCTTGGGCAATACGTAAGGTTTCAGGATTAGTGAGATCGGCGCGGATTTGTGGCAAATTCGTGCGATGAATAGCACCAGTATGCAGGTCAATGATGTAATCACAACGTAAAGCGACTTGGGAAAAAAAAGTATGTGCAATGCGAGAGGCGAGGGAGCCAGTTTCACTTCCAGGGAAGCAGCGATTGAGATCGCGTCGATCAGGAAGGTAGCGAGATTTATGAATAAAGCCAAAGGCATTGACGATGGGGACAACAATCAGTGTCCCTTTTAGTTTTTGCGGGTCGATGGAGTTGATCAGTTGACGGACTATTTCAACGCCGTTCAGTTCATCACCATGGATGGCGGCATTGACCATTAAGGTTGGGCCAGTGGATATTCCATTAATGATTTCGATAGGGATAGAGAGTGGCGAGTGTGTATAAAGCTTAGCCGCTTCTAGCTCCATTGCCTTGCGCGTTCCTGGGGGAACTGAATCCCCCAGGAAATGAAATGCTGTGTTTTTCCTAACCTTTGCCACGTGTTTTTGTCCCTTTCGTTGCCGCATTTTTTTCAATAAATTCGACAATCAACCCGGCGATATCTTTACCAGTAGCGGCTTCAATACCTTCAAGACCTGGCGATGAATTGACTTCCATCACTAATGGGCCACGTTCCGATCGCAAAAGATCCACCCCCGCAACATTGAGACCCATAATCTTCGCCGCATCGATAGCCGTCTTACGTTCTAGAGGGGTGATTTTTACCAAAGAGGCGGTTCCGCCGCGGTGTAGGTTAGAGCGAAACTCACCATCGGCACCTTGCCGTTTCATGGCTGCGATAACTTTGTCGCCAATAACGAAACAGCGAATATCGGCGCCACCAGCCTCTTTGATGTACTCTTGCACCATGATATTGGCTTTCAAGCCCATGAACGCTTCGATCACACTTTCTGCTGCTTTGCGTGTTTCCGCTAACACTACACCGATGCCTTGAGTTCCTTCAAGTAATTTAATTACTACCGGTGCTCCTCCGACCATGTCGAGTAAGTCTTTGACATCATCGGGTTTGCTGGCGAAACCAGTAATTGGCATACCAATGCCGCGACGAGACAATAGCTGCATTGAGCGAAGTTTATCTCTGGAACGGCTAATAGCCACAGATTCATTGACGGGATAAACCCCCATCATTTCAAATTGGCGTAATACCGCAGTACCGTAAAACGTAACGGATGCACCAATACGAGGAATGACTGCATCAAAACCCGCTAACTCTTCACCTTTAAAGTGAATTTCGGGTTTTTCAGAATTGATATTCATATAGCAACGCAGCCCATCAATCACTTTGACTTGGTGGCCACGGCTTTTACACGCTTCAATCAGACGCTTGGTTGAATACAACGAAGCATTACGTGACAGAATACCAATTTTCATTATTTGCTCTCCTCGAAAGCGATTAAAAACGATTTAGTTGGATTAACTAAAATTCGACGGTGCATTGCGGTGCGACCTAATAGCATACGAAAACCCATATTTTCGCGATTGGTTAACGTTATTTCAATGGGCCAAGTTTGGCCGCCCAAACTGACGTCTGATTGAATAACGTAACGTGACTCTTCATGGCCACCGGAATCACGGACGATTCGTTCATCAATGACTTTAGCTTCGCACACTGTGACCTTGTCATTATTGCGCTGCACAGGGTGGATCCAAAAGCGAACCCAAAGAGTCTCTTCCTTGATGAAGCTCTCTACCTTAAATGCGTGTAAGCACGACGTGCGGGCTCCGGTATCGACTTTGGCATTAATTTGATCAATACCTAACCCTGGAAGGCTGAGAGTTTCTCGCCATCCGACAATCATTTTTTCTTTCATCGCAGTTTCAATATTTTTGGAGAATGTAAGACGCCGCTAAGGAGTAGCCGCATCCCCGATACAACTTTTAAATGGTGTTATCGCTTGAAGAGAGTGTGGTGAATAACTCTAGGAACTTCAAGGGGGCGAACTCTAGCAGTCACAAAAAATGTGCGCTAATGAAATTAATTTGCCTTATCGATAAAATTAATTGATAGAAAAAGAGGTAAGGATTGATGCCGAATTCCGCTGCCAAAGCAAGATATTCATCAACTTGCTATTACACGCTGGTTGAAGAATTCGACATCAGAGTGGGTTAAACTTTCGCTGGAATATGCTCTAGTAGGGCAACCATTTGCTCCCAGAAAAGGTCGACTGTGTCGATCTTCACTTTCTCATCCGGTGAGTGAGGGAATTTAATGGTTGGGCCAAACGAAACCATATCCATTTCTGGGTAAGGTTTTTTGAAAAGACCACATTCTAGGCCAGCATGGATCACCATGATATTCGGTTTATGACCGTAAATACCTTGGTACATGTCTCTGAAAATAGCCATGATCTCTGAATCGGCATCTGGTTTCCAGCCCGGATAAGCACCAGTAAAGGCAATTTCCGCATTCGCTAGCTCAGCAACGGATTTGAGCATGCTTTCAACCTGTTGGCGACCTGAATCAATCAGAGAACGAATAAGGCATAACACAGTCACAGAGTTTTCTTGTGTAGTAATCACACCGACATTCAATGAGGTTTCAACCACGCCTTCAATTTCATCGCTCATCCGGATCACACCGTTTGGACACGCATTTAATGCGGCAATAAAACGTTGTTGATCAACAAGAGCGAAGACATTTTCCGCATTGTCTTGCGGGTTGTTGAAAGTGACAATTCCCGTTTCGACGCGTCCAAGCTCTTCTTTCACTAGCTGGGTATAGGAGCTAAATAGCTCATCCAGTTTTACCCCATTTTCGGCAGGAATGGCCACGGTGACAAACGCTTCTCGAGGAATGGCGTTACGTAGGCTACCACCGCGAAACTCGATCAAACGTAAATCAAGTTCTTGTGCGTGACTAGCAAGAAAGCGAGCCAGTAGCTTGTTAGCATTCCCACGGCCAGTATGGACGTCACACCCAGAGTGACCTCCTTTTAACCCTTTCAAAATCAATTGATGTGTTACGTAACCAGCAGGCATGGCTTGTCGTTGGATATTAAAAGTCATTGCGCCATCAATACCACCAGCACAGCCCATATATACTTCGCCCTCTTGTTCTGAATCAGTATTGAGCAGGATCTCTCCTTCTAACCAACCCGCTTCAAGGCCGAAAGCACCTGTCATACCCGCTTCTTCATCAATCGTCAGCAACACCTCAATAGGACCGTGCTTGAGCTCTTTTGACGCGAGAACAGCCAAACATGCTGCCATACCCATACCGTTATCGGCACCTAAAGTGGTTCCTTTGGCTGTTACCCATTCGCCATCGATATACGGTTGGATAGGATCCTTAGCAAAGTCGTGTTGCGTGTCTTCGTTTTTTTGCGGCACCATATCAATATGAGCTTGTAGAACCACACCTTTCTTATGTTCCATGCCAGCTGTCGCTGGTTTTTTTATGAAAACGTTGCCGGTTGGATCTCGGCGTACCGCTAAACCCTGCTCTGTCGCCCACTGGATGATGTGTTGGGCTAAGGCTTCTTCATGCTTAGACGGGTGAGGAATGGAACAGATTTTATCGAAAAATTGCCATACGGGTGCAGATGACAATTTACTGATTTCAGAATAGAACTCAGACACGGAATACTCCTTTTATTCGAGCTTGCCAGATCATGAACAGGCGAAATGTTTCTTTGGTAGCGATATCGACTAGATCTGAGCATGACTTGTAGTGGTGGACAGCATACCACTCTCGACAATCAGCGAGTAGCCTCACCGCTTGAGAATTGTTTTATTGGTGTCACATTAAATCGACTGTAGCGTATAGAAGAGATGACACAATCGGCGATGAGATTCTTCCCCTTACCGCCTAATAATCATTTTTTGCTGATATTTGTGTAATTTAATTACTTAAATCTGTTGATGTAGATCATTAAAATAAAATTATGTGATTTTTATCACGCTAAATATTGTAATTTAATTTCTTGGTGGTATATTTGTAACCAACTTCGAAAGCGAAGAAAAAATGCTCAAAGGATGAGTCCGTTTATCGCCTCCATGGAACCGAGAAATCAAATTTATGTTCAATTGATTTTATAAGGTGATAGTTATGAAAGGTTTACCATCTGCAATGTTCTGGACAAACAAGTCTGTTTACACTGGCAACTTTGCTTACCCAACAAGCTTTGGTTATTAAGACTTTAAGCATGTTATTTGAACTGTATGTTCACCCCCTAGATATTGGAATTTTTTTGTAGTCAGTTTGGCTAAAATGATTCGCCGCCACCTCAGATGAGGTGGCGTTTTTTTATCTCAATGTTCAGCACTTCCTTTACGGCTCAATGGCAATACGATATGGAAATCCGCTTTTTCTTTTTGAAGAAATGAAGCGCGACTAGGTTCATAAGCCATTAATAAAAGCATATTACAGCCTTAATTCTATCTGGAATTTGTGATCTGATCTCTCTATAATCCACAGCCAATCGATTACGCAACCGTTTACTTTTTACCCTTATAGGACTCGATCATGCTCGAAAGGCTATTTAAACTTAGTGAATATGGCACAAACGTGCGCACTGAGGTTATCGCAGGAATAACGACATTTCTCACGATGGCATACATTATCTTTGTTAACCCTGCGATCTTAGCGGATGCCGGCATGGACCGTGGTGCAGTATTTGTTGCTACGTGTCTTGCGGCGGCTATTGGCTGTTTCATCATGGGCTTTGTTGCCAACTACCCAATCGCACAGGCTCCGGGTATGGGGTTAAACGCATTTTTTACTTACGCCGTTGTGCTCGGCATGGGATATACATGGCAAGTTGCGCTGGCGGCGGTATTCGTTTCTGGTGTGCTGTTCATTTTTCTTAGTATCTTTAAAATCCGTGAGTGGATCATCGGTTCGATTCCGATGTCATTACGAACGGGGATTTCGGCCGGTATTGGACTTTTTCTTGCCTTTATTGCCCTGAAAAATGCAGGCATTGTGGTTGATAACCCTGCAACTTTGGTTTCTGTCGGCGCAATTACTTCTCTTCCTGCTGTACTCGGTGCGATAGGTTTCTTCCTGACGATTGCTTTGGTTCATCGTGGTTTAAAGGGTGCTGTAATGATCGCGATTCTTGCGGTTACTGGCCTTGGTTTAGTGTTTGGTGACGTTCAGTGGCATGGCATTATGTCGGCACCACCAAGTATTGCGCCAACTTTTTTGCAGCTTGATTTCTCCGCCATTTTTGAAGTGGGTATGATTTCAGTGGTATTTGCGTTTCTGTTTGTCGATCTATTTGACACGGCTGGCACCTTAGTTGGCGTGGCGCAAAAGGCAGATTTGATTGGCAAAGATGGTAAAATCCCACGTCTAAATAAAGCATTGCTTGCCGATTCTACCGCTACGTCAGTCGGTGCCCTGCTGGGTACATCAAACACAACCTCTTACATTGAAAGTGTGGCGGGTGTTGCTGCTGGCGGGCGCACAGGGCTGACTGCAGTCGTTGTTGGCATTTTGTTCTTACTTGCATTATTCTTCTCGCCATTAGCTGGAATGATCCCTGCGTACGCTACGTCTGGTGCATTATTTTACGTGGCAATTTTGATGCTTTCTGGTTTGGTCAGTATTGATTGGCGCGATTTAACAGAAGCGGCTCCTGTCGTCGTTACCTGTTTATTAATGCCGCTGACATTCTCTATCGCAGAAGGTATTTCTCTTGGTTTCATTGCTTATGCGGCTATCAAACTATTTAGTGGCAAAGGGCGCAGTGTATCGATGAGTGTGTGGGTGATGTCAGCCATCTTCATCTTTAAGTATATCGCCTCTGCAATGTAATGAACGACACAGATTATTTAAATAATTAGGTTTACAACAATGAGCAATAAATTCGTTATCACTTGGGACAACATGCAGACTTACTGTCGTCAATTGGCAGAAAAACAGATGCCTGCAGAGCAATGGAAAGGTATTTGGGCGGTGAGCCGCGGTGGTTTGGTTCCTGGTGCCATATTGGCGCGTGAATTAGGTATTCGCCATGTCGATACGATTTGCATTTCAAGTTACGATCATGATCATCAGCGTGACATGACAGTGATCAAAGCACCTGAAGGTGACGGCGAAGGTTTCTTAATTGTTGAAGATTTGGTCGATAGTGGTGATACCGCACGTAAGCTACGTGAAATGTATCCTAAAGCGAAATTGATTGCGGTGTGTGCGAAGCCTTCTGGCGTCAGCTTGTTAGATGATTACGTTGTGGATATTGCTCAAGATACGTGGATTGAGCAGCCATGGGATATGACGATTCAATACGCAGAACCGATTAACCGTAAACAAAAGTAATGTTTTTCTTTGCGTTTATTTGAAAATGGCCCTTTATCGGGCCATTTTTTTTATTACTATTAGAGCACCGCTCTCAATTGAATCGACTTATGTCTGAATCTAACAGCCAAAACCTTTCTGAAACCTTGTTCCAGAAATACAAGCAAGCCCAAGAAACCTCGGCATTGACCCGTTATATGCCAAGCAGCCAAGAAATTTTGGACCTAAAAAAACAGCAAGAAGGGTACGTTTGGTATCGAAATCTCAGGCGTTTACAGTGGATATGGCAAGGTGTTGATCCAGTAGAGCAAGAAGAAGTTCTCGCCCGCATTGCCTCTTCGAAACATTCGCGAACCGAAGCGGATTGGTTAGATACGGTTATGGGCTATCACAGTGGTAACTGGGCATACGAGTGGACTAAGCTGGGTATGCGTCACCAAAAGCGCGCTAATGACAAGCAAGACGAAGAGGCGGCCAATGAACTTTTTTCCGCGTCGCTCTGCTTTAGCATTGCTGGTTATCCGCATCTAAAAAATGATAATTTATCCTTGCAGGCACAGATACTGTCAAACAGCGCTTATAACGAAGCGGCCAAATTGACTCGTTATGTGATTAAGCAAGTTGAAGTACCCTATAAGAACAAAAAAATAGTCGCTAATTTGCATTTGCCCAATACCGATAGGCCTCATCCGGTCGTTTTGGTTAGCGCCGGTTTAGACAGTTTGCAGACGGATATGTGGCGTTTGTTTAGAGATTATCTCGCGCCTAGAGATATTGCGATGTTAACTATTGATATGCCCTCCGTAGGTCATAGCTCCCATTGGCCTTTAACTGAAGATTCTTCATGTCTGCATCAAGCCGTACTCAATGAACTGGAAAGCTTGCCTTGGGTTGATCATCGAAAAGTGGGGCTTGTTGGATTTCGATTTGGTGGTAACTCTATGATCAGGCTCTCTTTTCTAGAGCAAGATAAAATCAAGGCTTGTGTTTCATTAGGGGCACCTATCCACGATATTTTAGCTTCGCCAGAAAAATTGAAAAAAATGCCCAAAATGTATATTGATGTGCTGGCGTCTCGTTTAGGTAAAGACGTGGTGGATATTAATAGCCTTGCTGGGTTGATGCGAGCGTGGTCACTGAAAGTGCAAGGTTTTTTAACCAGTAGGCGAACTAAAGTTCCGATTTTGGCTTTAGGATTAGAAGGTGATCCCATTTCACCCTATTCGGATAATCAATTAGTTGCAATTTTTAGTGAATATGGCAAAGCGAAACAGATAAAAAGCAAAACAATTACACAAGGATATGAGCAATCCCTCGATTTAGCGATAAAGTGGTTAGAAGATGAGCTATTTAGGTGACTTTTCTACTAAATTAGTTAAGCATGATATTGGTATGCGGTAACAAGCATATGATTAATAAAAATAATGATCGTTCTTAACATTGAAATGGAGAGTCAATATGTCAGAAATGACCCACACCCCGACTCATTATCGCTTATTGTCTGCTTTAAAAGCTATTGGACCTTATTTACGAGAAGGCCAATGTCGTGAGGATCACTACTTATTTGATTGCCTTGCGTCTTGCGTTAATGACAAAAAATCCCCAGAAAAACGAGAGTTTTGGGGCTGGTGGCTGGAACTTACTAAGAAAGAATCAGGGTTTGAGGCTAAGTATCATACAGGACGTTACAACTTAGCTGGCGCGTGGGATGCCGACGCGATTCCTAAATCCGTATTTTCTGAAGTCAAACGTACCCAAGAAGAGTTTCATGCCAAACTGGTAGCGAGTCTCTATGAGCGCTTTGAATTGAGTGTTGAGATTGCACAAGATTCCGCTGAATTCGTCTGATTTTCGTTATCCCCTTACCCTCGTGATGAAAAAGGTGCTTTTTAGCACCTTTTCTACTTGTGAATTATTGCTTTGATTGCTAAAACATCAGCTCTTATGTGTTTTCCATTTCAGAAGAAATCATGACAACGAATCAACAAAGCGGAAAAGCGGTGCAACTTCAAACAATCGTTGTGAAGCTAGGAACCAGTGTATTAACCGGTGGTACTTTGGCGTTAGATAGAGCTCATATGGTTGAGCTTGTCCGTCAATGTGCTGAACTGAAAAAGCAAGGCCACTCAGTGGTGATTGTATCGTCGGGCGCAATTGCCGCTGGTCGAGAACACTTAGGTTACCCCGCACTCCCCAACGCAATGGCTAGCAAACAGTTGCTTGCTGCGGTTGGGCAGAGTCAACTGATTCAAGCATGGGAATCTCTTTTTGCCATCTATGGGATTAAAATAGGTCAAATGCTACTGACTCGTGCCGATCTAGAAGATCGTGAGCGTTTTTTGAATGCGCGAGATACCATTAATGCTTTGGTCGAGCACGATATTATTCCTGTGGTCAACGAAAATGATGCAGTGGCAACCAGTGAAATCAAAGTGGGTGACAACGACAATTTGTCAGCCTTGGTCGGTATCTTATGTGGTGCCGATAAACTATTGCTGCTGACTGACCAAAAAGGGCTATTCACCGCAGACCCGCGTAAAGATCCTAACGCTGAACTGATTAAAGAAGTCAAAACCATTGATGATACCTTGCGTAAAATCGCTGGGGGTAGTGGTACTACGCTTGGCACCGGAGGTATGGCAACTAAGCTTCAGGCCGCTGATATTGCTCGTCGTGCAGGGATTGAAGTCATTATCGCCGCAGGGCGTGCCAGCAACGTTATTTTTGATTCTTTAAGTGATGCGCCGCAAGGCACCCGTTTCTTGCCATGTACCGAAGCGTTAGAAAACCGCAAACGCTGGATTTTAGCGGGTCCTGCCGCTTCTGGTGACATTGTCATTGATGGCGGAGCCGTCAACGCTGTAGTCGCGAATGGCAGTAGCTTATTAGCGAAAGGGGTAGTGAATGTCAGTGGTACTTTTGCACGTGGTGAAGTGGCGCGAGTAACCGATAAACAAGGCGTATTAATTGCCCGTGGCATCGCCGCTTATTCCAGCCAAGACTTAGCCAAAATCGCGGGCAAACACAGCAAAGATATCGGAGGCATTTTAGGTTACGATTATGGCTCAGAAGTCATTCATCGCGATGATCTTGTTGTGATCCAAGAATAGTAAGGAAAAGAAAGTGGATTTAACCATAATGGGTAAAGCCGCCAAACAGGCCGCTTTCCAGCTCGCTACCGTTTCAACGACACAAAAAAACAATGCATTAGCGATCATTGCCGATGAACTGGAGGCGCAGAGCGTCGCGATTTTAAAAGCGAATGCTCAAGATATCGAACTGGCCCGCCAAGCCGGGTTGAACGATGCCATGCTTGATCGCCTATTGCTCAATGAATCACGCCTGCAAGCCATTGCTAATGACGTGCGTAATGTGATTAATCTCAATGACCCTGTCGGTAGTGAAATCGATAGCCGAGTGCTTGAAAACGGATTGTCATTGTCTCGCCGCCGAGTACCGTTAGGTGTGGTGGGCGTTATTTATGAAGCGCGTCCGAATGTAACCATTGATATTGCTGCATTGTGTTTAAAAACGGGTAACGCCAGTATTTTACGGGGAGGGAAAGAGACCTTTTTCTCCAATATGGCGCTAGTCAACGTTATTCAATCGGCGCTAGAAAAAGCGCAACTTCCAGCCGCTGCGGTGCAGTATATTGAGAAACCGGATCGCGAACTGGTTTCACAGCTGCTCAAGCTTGATGAATATGTTGATATGATCATTCCGCGCGGCGGCGCTAGCCTACATAAAATGTGCAAAGAAAACAGCACCATTCCGGTGATTATTGGTGGTTTTGGCATTAGCCATATTTTTGTTGATCAGTCTGCGGATCTAGATAAATCAGTCGAGGTGATTGAAAACGCAAAAATTCAGCGCCCTTCAGCGTGCAACGCACTGGATACTTTGCTGGTTCATCAAGCGATTTCGAGTGAATTTTTGGCAAAACTGGTGCTACGACTTAATGATCAAGTGACCTTCGTTGTAGAGCCAAAAGCCCAAGCCTGCATGAGTCATGCAAAACAGTTGAGAGAGGCCGTTGAGGGCGATTTTGACACCGAATGGCTAAGTTACACTTTGGGCGTCAAAGTGGTCGATGACGTGCAGCAAGCGATTGAACATATGCGTGAACACAATGCAAGCCATTCGGATGCGATCATGACAAATGACCTATTTAATGCAGAGCTGTTTATTAATTCAGCGGGCTCTGCTGCAGTGTATGTCAATGCTTCGACGCGTTTTACTGATGGAGCTCAATTTGGTTTAGGCGCTGAAGTGGCCGTTTCGACCCAAAAATTGCACGCTCGCGGGCCGATGGGCTTAGAAGAGTTGACCAGTTACAAGTGGGTTGGCAAAGCCAATTACTTATCACGTCGTTGAGTTCTTTTCGTTATGGATAACGCAAAGTGTGGTTGTTAACAAAATAGAGATTGAAAAGGGGCTGATGCCCCTTTTGCGTTCAACTTGCGTACTAATTCCGGTACACTGATGCTCATTGCTATGGAGGTGATATGCATTGTCCTTTTTGTTCAGAGAACGACACCAAAGTGATTGATTCTCGTCTTGTCGCTGATGGCCATCAAGTGCGCCGTCGCCGTCAATGTTTGGCATGTAATGAACGTTTTACCACGTTTGAATCGGCCGAGCTCTTGATGCCAAGAGTCATCAAATCAAATGGAAATCGTGAACCGTTTAACGAAGATAAAATGGTCGGTGGTATACAGCGAGCATTAGAAAAACGCCCCGTCAGCGCCGATGCGATTGAGCTTGCAATCAGTATGATTAAATCTCAGTTGCGAGCTACTGGTGAGCGAGAAGTCCCAAGTAAAATGATTGGTAACTTGGTGATGGAGCAGCTCAAAGTACTCGATAAAGTCGCTTACATCCGCTTTGCCTCCGTGTATCGCAGTTTTGAAGATATTCGTGAGTTTGGTGAAGAAATCGCGAAGCTGGAAGATTAATCGCTTATGTTTACTCCTTTTGATTATCAAATGATGTCGCGAGCCATTGAGCTTGCCAAAGGTGGCGTTTTTACCACTCAACCTAACCCCAATGTCGGCTGCGTGATCACTCAAGGAGAGCAGATTGTTGGTGAAGGTTTTCATGCGCGTGCTGGTGAGCCGCATGCCGAAGTGCACGCCTTACGCATGGCAAAAGAGCAAGCGCAAGGCGCTACCGCTTATGTCACTTTAGAGCCTTGCTCGCATCATGGCCGTACACCGCCTTGCGCTGAAGGCTTGATTAACGCCAAAGTGGCGAAAGTGATTTGCGCAATGCAAGATCCGAATCCTCAAGTCGCTGGGCGTGGTATTCAAATGCTGCATGACGCTGGGATTGAAGTCGAAGTCGGTTTGTTAGAAGCGGATGCCATCGCGCTCAATCCGGGTTTTATTAAACGCATGACAAGTGGGATGCCCTTTGTCCAATTGAAAATGGCCGCAAGTCTTGATGGACAAACGGCACTCAATAATGGTCAGAGTCAATGGATCACTTCAGCGGCCGCGCGGCGAGATGTGCAAAAATTTCGCGCCAAAGCGGGTGGGATTTTATCGACCAGCAAAACAGTGATTGAAGATGATGCTTCATTGACTGTGCGTTGGGATGAACTGCCTCCATCAGTGCAAGTGAACTACCCACAACATCAGTTACGCCAACCAGTGCGAGTCATTCTTGACAGGCAAAACCAACTCCATGATGGTCTAAAGCTGTATCAACATTCCGGTGAAGTATTGGTGCTTGGCACTGAACATACGTCATTGCTCAATAGCAACCAGACACAATTTGAGTTAGCGGATACCTTAGCTTATTTAGCTGAGCAGTCACAAATGAATCATCTCTGGGTAGAAGCTGGTGCCACACTGGCTCGTTCACTGATCCAAGCCCAATTGGTCGATGAGATCATTTTGTACTTAGCGCCTAAAATCATGGGTAGTGATGGTCGGGGGCTATTTGGTGCTTTGGGGCTATCTTCCATGGCGGATACGCTAGAGTTAATCATCAAAGATGTACGACAAGTTGGGCCGGATATTCGGATCATTGCCGTACCTAAAATAAAAGATAAATAGCATGTTTACAGGAATTATCGAGGCGGTAGGTACACTTGCCGCGATTACGCCCAAAGGTGAAGACATCAGCGTGACCGTGAAAGTCGGTCATCTTGATATGAGCGATGTCAAACTTGGTGACAGTATTGCCACAAATGGTGTCTGTTTGACCGTGGTAGATTATAACAGCACTCAATATACAGCGGATCTCTCACTAGAAACGCTCAACAAAACCGGGTTTGCTCACTATCAAGTTGGTGACAAGGTCAACCTAGAAAAAGCCATGTTGCCGACCACTCGTTTTGGTGGACACATTGTTTCTGGGCACGTTGACGGTGTTGGTGAAATCATTGAACGAAATCCTGTTGGTCGTTCGATAGAGTTTTGGGTAGCGATCCCACCGGCATTGAATAAATACGTGGCTGAAAAAGGCTCAATTACAGTAGATGGTATCAGCCTCACTGTGAATGATTTAAGAAAGAATGCCTTTAAGCTGACCATAGTGCCTCACACTTCTGCCGAAACGACCATTGATGCATTTCATGTTGGGCGTAAAGTGAATTTGGAAGTGGATGTGCTCGCGCGTTATATGGAGCGTTTGCTGCAAAACCAGAAAGATGAAGAGACACCAGAGTCAAAAATTAGCTTAGCATTTTTACAACAAAATGGTTTTGCGTAAACCGCGCATTGTCCCATGCCACCACGGTCGTGGATAAATCTAAGTCAGGGACTGTACGGAAAATAGTTCAGCGATAGGAAAATAGAGTATGCCAATAAGTACCCCGCAAGAGATCATTGAAGATATTCGCCTTGGGAAAATGGTCATCTTAATGGATGACGAAGATCGTGAGAACGAAGGTGACTTGATCATGGCCGCCGAGCACGTTACTCCTGAAGCGATTAATTTTATGGCTAAATTTGGTCGTGGCCTGATCTGCTTAACCATGACTAAAGCTCGTTGTCAGCGTTTAGGCTTGGCTCCTATGGTGCAGGATAATAATGCTCAATACACCACCAATTTTACCGTCTCGATTGAAGCGGCCGAAGGCGTAACCACCGGCATTTCAGCGGCCGATCGCGCCGTGACGGTACAAGCTGCGGTGGCGAAAGAGGCGAAAGCTTCAGACTTAGTGCAACCTGGGCACATTTTCCCACTGGCTGCGCAAGAGGGGGGCGTTTTAACTCGCGCTGGACACACGGAAGCCGGTTGTGATTTAGCGCGCCTTGCGGGATTAGAGCCCGCCTCTGTGATCGTCGAAATTTTAAATGATGATGGCACCATGGCGCGTCGCCCTGATCTTGAAGTGTTTGCCGAGCAACATGGTTTAAAACTCGGTACGATTGCTGATCTGATTGAATACCGTAACAATACTGAGACGACCATTGAGCGTGTTGCACAGTGCAAGTTGCCGACAGAATACGGTGAATTTGAACTGATCACTTACCGCGACGTGATTGATAATCAGATCCACTACGCATTGCAAAAAGGCACATTGGATGGTCAAGCGCCATTGGTGCGAGTTCATCTGCACGATACCTTTACCGATTTGCTGCGCAGTGATCGCAATGCTGAACGCAGTTGGACTTTAGATAAAGCGATGCAGCGTATCGGCCAAGAGGGCGGCGTATTGGTCATTTTAGGTAATGAAGAGTCGAGCGACTTATTGATCCATCGCGTTAAAATGTTTGAGCAACAAGACAAAGGCCAAGCGCCTACTTTAGCGAAAAAACAAGGTACTTCACGCCGTGTGGGGATTGGTTCACAAATTCTGGCGGATTTAGGTGTTCGTGATATGCGTTTACTCTCTTCAGCCAATAAAAAGTATCACGCTTTAGGCGGTTTCGGCTTGAATGTGACTGAGTATGTCTGCCAATAATGTCATCTCGTTTTAGCGCTTAAAACCTAAGGTCACATTTAAAAATACACCGTAATAAAACCAATAAAGGAAGCCCAACGCTTCCTTTATTATTTCGCTGATTAGCCGCTTGGTTTGCCGTCTAAGCCGAATTTCCATTAGATATTGCTCACAAAATTGTGCTAGAATCCGGCGATTCTCACTTGTGTATATAGTTAAAGGAAGGCTTATGAAAGTGATCGAGGGTGGTTTCCCCGCACCAAATGCAAAAATTGCTATCGTTATTTCTCGTTTCAACAGTTTTATTAACGAAAGCCTGCTTTCTGGTGCAATCGATACTTTAAAGCGTCACGGACAAGTTAGCGATGACAATATTACTGTTGTTCGCTGCCCTGGTGCTGTCGAATTACCTCTTACTGCTCAACGCGTAGCAAAAACGGGTAAATACGACGCTATCGTGTCTCTTGGCACTGTGATTCGTGGTGGTACGCCACACTTTGATTATGTGTGCAGTGAATGCAATAAAGGTTTGGCGCAAGTGTCTCTGGAATACAGCCTTCCAGTGGCATTTGGTGTTCTAACTGTTGATACCATCGATCAAGCCATTGAACGCGCGGGAACCAAGGCTGGTAACAAAGGTGCAGAAGCTGCACTAAGCGCGCTTGAGATGATTAACGTTCTTTCAGAAATCGATTCCTAATGGGGGCCAGTGTGAAACCAGCCGCACGTCGTAATGCACGTCAATTTGCGCTACAAGCAATTTATTCTTGGCAAATTACAAAAGAAAATGTTGCCACTATCGAAGAGCAATTCCTCTCGGGTGGTAAGTATGATGAAGAAGAGCATCATGCTGCTGAGCCAGCGTTAGCGGCTCCAGAAACCGACGTTGCATATTTCCGTGATCTACTCACGGGTGTAGTGCTAAGCCACACAGAGCTAGATAGCAAATTGCGTCCTTTCGTGTCTCGTCCAATGCAAGACTTAGACATGATGGAATTGGCGTTACTTCGTTTAGCCATGTACGAAATGACTCGTCGCGATGATGTGCCATATAAAGTGGTCATCAATGAGGCGATTGAGTTAGCAAAGGTATTTGCTGCTGAAGATAGCCATAAATTTGTGAATGGCGTGCTTGATAAAGCCGCCCCACATGTACGCAAAAAATAATAAGTCGTTTTAAAATAAAAGGTCAGCATTCGCTGACCTTTTTTATGACGGATCTTTCTCCGCGAAAGCCCTAAGCGATGAGAAATGATGTACATAATAAAAACTCAGGGCAGGGAATTTTTTATGTTCGGTGAATTCAATTTAATCGATACCTATTTCTCTAACCGTCAGTCACAACGTAAAGATGTCTCTCTTGCTCTAGGAGATGATTGTGCATTGGTCAAAGCACCAGAAAATGTTCGGATCGCCATCAGTACCGACACCTTAGTCGCAGGCACTCATTTTTTAACCGATGCGAATCCGGCTTGGGTGGCTCATAAAGCATTGTCATCTAACATCAGTGATTTGGCTGCGATGGGGGCAACGCCTGCTTGGGTATCGCTCGCACTCACTCTACCTAGTGTCGATGAAGCATGGCTAAAACCCTTTTGTGATGCTTTTTTCGAACTTGCGAATTACTACAATATTCAGCTAATTGGTGGGGATACAACCAAAGGACCACTGAGCATTACCTTGACAGTACAAGGTTTTGTGCCACAAGAATTGGCGCTGCTGCGCAGTGGAGCCAAAGTGGGAGATTGGGTTTATGTCACTGGCGAGCTTGGTGATAGCCAAGCAGGGCTCGATGTGATTCTTGACCCAAGCTTACGCAATAAACCTTTTGCCCAAGAGCTTGAAAAGCGTCACTATCTCTCAACGCCAAGAATTCTTGCTGGCCAAGCATTGCTTCATTTGGCTTCTTCTGCAATTGATATTTCCGATGGTTTAGTGTCTGATCTCAAACATATTTTGCATCGTTCAAATGTTGGGGTGAGTTTAGATGTCGGTGCGTTGCCTATCTCGCAAGAGCTGTTGCAGTTTGTGGGCGAGAGACAAATAGCACAGCAATATGCACTAACCAGCGGTGAAGAGTATGAGTTGTGTTTCACTGTTCCAGAGCATAACCGAGGTTCCATCGAAAGTGCGCTTGCTCATTGTGGTTGTAAGGTGAGTTGCATTGGCCAAATTCGCCCGCAGGGTATTTTCGAGCTCCAGCATCAAGGCAAAAAACTCAATTGGCAGTTAAGCGGCTATGATCATTTTAAGGTGAACGGATGACAAACCCTATCGCATTAATCTCATTAAAGAACCCTTGGCATCTTTTGGCCACGGGTTTTGGCAGTGGCCTATCGCCTATCGTGCCCGGCACAATGGGAACGCTTGCCTCAGTGCCTTTTTATTTGCTGTTAGTACAGCTACCTATCACTGTGTATTGTGCCGTGGTTGTGCTGGCTTGCTTGGTGGGCGTGAAAATTTGCCAAGTGACTTCTGACGACATGAAAGTGCATGACCACGGTTCGATTGTGTGGGATGAATTTGCCGGTTTTTGGATAACAATGCTAGTCGTGCCACTGTTTGAATTGCCCAGTTTAGATTGGAAATGGCTGGTGGCTGGATTCGTGCTGTTTCGCTTTTTCGATATGCTCAAACCGTGGCCGATCAGTTGGTTAGATAAACGAGTGCATGGTGGTTTGGGGATTATGCTCGATGATATCGTGGCAGGTGTTGTATCCGCGATTGCGCTGTATTGGGTCGGCTTTTGGGCGGGTTGGTTATAACATTGTCAGCGTTCAATATTGATTGACGGCTTAGACTTAGCAACAAAAAAGGTTCCTTTGGGAACCTTTTTTGTCAGTGAAGAGTTATCTGAAACAGGGTTATTCGATGCTCTGGGTATCTAAAGTTACTTTACTGTCTTGAGACTATTTTAGCTTCTCTAAGTCAGCTTCAATTTCAGCGATTTTGCTCGTGACCACTTTTTCCAAATGGCGCAAGTCAGTCAATATTTTTTGCTTCAGATCGAGATCACTCATAGGAACCGGCTTAGTGATTTTATTTAGTTCATCAATCACCAAGGTTAAATTACGGTTGATCTCCGTCACCTCTTTGTATTGATGGCTGCCGCTATCGACCAATACATTTTTTACTTGTCGAGGGTATTTAAATTTCACGCTTTTAGCGAACAGCTCGCCTTTCTGCTTATGAAAGTAAATCTTCAACACATCTTTATGGGCTTCTTGACGAAGTGAATAGCGCTCAATCTGTTTAGGATCTTGAATGCCTAAACCGGTGAGGTAGGGATACATAGGCAACCTCTATTGTATTTTGTGACACATCAATGAACCATTTCAATGTAGCAGTCCATGCTCGCCCGAGATAGTTCATCGTGATATCAATGGTTCAAGTTGTGGACCAGATCGCTTTCCTTTTCCGTTTAATTTGGCGCGAGTTCAGAAACATTTTTAATCAGCATTTCACGTAACGTGCACTCTTCTTCTTCACTCAATTTTCCGCCTTGCGAACCGGTGAGAATAAACAAATCTTCTGCTCGTTCGCCAATGGTGGTGATTTTTGCACCATGCAGGTTAATGTTTAAGTCAGCAAATGTGGCTCCGACCGTTGCCAGCAGTCCCGGAGTATCAAGTGCGACTAATTCCATTAAGGTTCGTTTATTGCTTTTGGTGGGTAAAAAATCGACTTTAGTTTTGACTTTAAAATGTTGCAAGTTACGTGGCGTGCGGCGCAATTTCAGTTTGTTCTGCCAACCCGTTTCTAGCCCACTGAGTAGGTGTTTGATCAACGATGGGTGACACTCTTCGTCAATTGCATGGCCGTTTTGATCCAGTACCATGAAGGTATCAAGGACGTAGCCATCTTTACTTGACATGATCTGCGCATCATGAACATTGAGATTTCGACGGTCCAGTTCAGCAACCACAGTCGCAAAGAGGGCGGGTTGATCTTTAGTGTAAACAAACAATTCAGTGCCGCCACGAGTGGCTTTTTTGCTCATTAGGATCAGCGGTTGGCTTGGGTCGCTATGTTTGAGTAGGTGCTCACAATGCCAAGCGATCTGCTTGTGAGTGTGACGCAAAAAGTAATCCGCTTTAAAGCGTTGCCAAAGCACTTCAATTTCGCGTGCGCTGTAGCCTTCTTTACGAAGCAATGCGGATGCCATTTGTTGGTTGTGGCGAATGCGATCGCGCACATCTACTGGGTTTTCAAGCCCACGCCTAAGTGCCCGCTGTGTTGAGTGATATAGCTCTGCCAGCAAGGTGCGTTTCCAACTGTTCCAAAGCTCAGGGTTAGTAGCGCAGATGTCCGCGACAGTCAGGCAAACAAGATGTTCGAGATACTCTTCATCGCGCACTTTTTTGGCAAATTCGGTAATGACATCTGGGTCGTAAATGTCGCGTCTTTGCGCCGTTACCGACATCAAGAGGTGGTTTTGTACCAGCCAAGAGACTAATTTTGCTTCAGGTTTTGATAAACCGTGTTCAATACAAAAATCATAGGCTTCTACCGCACCGATTTCAGAGTGATCGCCGCCACGCCCTTTGGCAATGTCGTGAAAAATAGCGGCCAGAATCAGCATCTCCTTTTTCTGGAGACGTGGGTAGACTTCGCAACAGATGGGGTGTTTATCGTGATTTTGTGCGTAGCTAAAGGTATTGATGTGTTTGAGAAGACGAATGCTGTGTTCATCGACCGTATAAACATGGAATAGGTCGAACTGCATTTGTCCAACAATTTGGCTCCATTGGGGAAGATAAGCGGCGAGCACGCCTAATTTATGCATCAGGCTGAACGCACGATGTAGTGCGTTAGGGTGACGTACCAATGCCATGAATTTTTCACGCGCTTCGGGAATGGTGTGCAGGAATTTATTGAGCCGCCTTCTGGCTGTACGCAACTGGCGCATGGTTGTGGGCGCGACGCTTTCGATGCTGGAATCATTGGCGATATGAATAAACATATCTAAGATCGTTTCAGGGCGAGCTTGGAAAAGCGCTGGTTTACGAGCTTCTATTAAGTTGCCACGACGTTGAAAATCATCATCTAAAATTTCTGCCACGGCTTCTTCGCCGTTATTGAGTATGGCTTGATCAAACAGACGCAGGAGCATTTTGTTGAGTTCCGCAACACGACGTAGCGTACGGTAGAACTCTTTCATCATCATCTCGACTGCGCGATTCCCTTCACCAGTAAAGCCCAGATGTTCTGCCACTTGAGCTTGATGAGCAAAAATAAGCCGATTGTCATAGCGTTTTAATTCAATGTGCAGCGCAAAGCGCACGCGCCATAAAAAGTCTTGGCACTCTACTAGCTCACGATATTCAGCATCAGTTAAAAAACCAAAACGACTCATTTCAAGCAGTGATGTTGCACCAAAGTGGCGTCTAGCCACCCAGCTTAAAGTATGAATGTCCCTTAAGCCTCCAGGAGTCGATTTGATATCGGGTTCAAGGTTATAAGTGGTGTCATGGTAACGAGCGTGTCGGTCGCGCTGCTCTTGAATTTTGGCGCGGTAAAAGGTTTCGCTTGGCCAAAACGATTCGGAATGAATCAACATCTTGAGTTTATAAAATGTCTCTTCGCTACCACATAATAGCCGAGCTTCTTGTAAGTTTGTTGCGACGGTTAAATCTTCACGGCCAATTTCAGCGCACTGCTGCACGGTACGCACGGCATGGCCCACTTCTAAACGCAAATCCCACAGCAGGGTAATAAATTCACTAATTTTACTGCCGAGTTCAGCGGGTAAAGTATGATTGGAGACGACCAGAATATCGATATCCGAAAGAGGATGAAGTTCACCGCGGCCATAGCCTCCGACGGCCACTAAACTGATGTCTGGAACCTGCGAAAATGAATAATGTTCCCATAACCTGTAGAGCAGTTGGTCCATATATTCAGAGCGGCCTAATACCAGGTCGTTGACCGGATGGTGGTGCAAAAATTGATGTTTCTGATACTGAGTGAACTGTTCAAGTTGTTGTTTAAGCTCGCCGATAGTGAGTTGTGCGTCAGTAAAGGTGAGGGGAGACTGAAAAGGCATAACGGCAATCCATGCTGGTGATATGTCACAACGTAGACTGACTGTATCAAATCACTGCAGATAAAAAAATATCCCTGCAAGAGGGATATTGATTGATAAGGTTTTGGTTCGATGTAATTAGGCGTTATGCATCAGACGCGGAATGGTTTCTTCTTCACGCAGCGTCAGCACTTCACAGCCAGTGGCGGTAACCAAAATGGTGTGTTCCCACTGTGCTGAGTTTTTGCCATCGGCGGTGTAAACCGTCCAATTGTCTTCATCATCAAGGCGGCAACCAAATTTACCCGCATTAATCATTGGCTCGATAGTGAAAATCATCCCTTCACGCAGTACGGTTCTGTCGCCGTTTTTATAGTGAACCACTTGTGGTTCTTCATGAAATTGAGCGCCAATACCGTGGCCGCAATAATCTTTCACAATCGAAAATTTAAGACGTGGGTTATTTTTATTATTGGTTTTAATGTGTTTTTCGATCGCAGTACCAATCTCACCCAATTGAACACCGGGCTTGACCTTCTTCATGCCGATATAAAGACACTCTTGCGCAACAAGACATAGGCGCTTATCTGCTGGCGACACTTCACCGACAAAGAACATCTTTGAGGTATCACCGTGGTAGCCATCTTTAATAACCGTGATATCAATGTTCAGAATATCACCCTCTTTCAGTACCGCTGGACGCTGTAATTGCCCATACTGCGTATCTTGAGTTGCCGGAATGCCGTGACAAACAATGTGATTGATAGAGGTACAGATCGATTTAGGAAAACCGTGGTAATTCAATGGTGCTGGAATAGCTTGCTGTACTTCAGTGATGTACTTGTGGCAGATCTGGTCAAGTTCTTCAGTGGTGATGCCCACTTTTACATGCGGTTCAATCATCTCAAGGACATCGGCAGCCAGTTTACCCGCGACGCGCATTTTGGCTATTTCTTCAGCAGTTTTGATTTTTACAGACATCGGCTTTCTCTATGCATTAATTCTTAAGCACTTAACTGTGCGAATGGGCGTTATTCTAGCAGTGCATGGATGAATCGCAAGGGATCCCTGTCGGTAAGTAAGAATTGTTTGCATAACTACAGCTTACCTAGGCCATGATGTGTCGTATTTTTTTCTAGCCAGAGAAGGGCTAAATATGGTATAAAGCGCGCCGGAATCGAAGTGCGTTTTCTTCTGAAATGACGAAGCCCACCTTCCTTTCTAAACACATTATCTTTAAATCACACACATTCCGACACGTGTTCCGGGGTGCTCCAACAATAAAACTATCGGCAACAACCGAATAGATGTTAGGGGTCGGATACATGGGGAATGTGGAGGCCTAACCCCATAGAGGATTTTTAAATGGCAACTGTATCAATGCGCGACATGCTAAAAGCTGGTGTTCACTTCGGTCACCAGACTCGTTACTGGAACCCAAAAATGAAGCCATTCATTTTTGGTGCTCGTAGCCGTGTTCACATCATCAACTTAGAAAAAACTGTTCCTATGTTCAACGAAGCTCTAGCTGAGCTACAAAAAGTTGGCGAGAAAAAAGGTAAAGTTCTTTTCGTTGGTACTAAACGCGCAGCATCTGAAGCTGTTAAAGAAGCGGCTATCGCAAGCAACCAATTCTACGTTAACAACCGCTGGTTGGGCGGCATGCTAACTAACTGGAAAACTGTTCGTCAGTCAATCAAGCGTCTAAAAGAGCTTGAAATTCAAGCAACAGATGGCACTTTTGATAAGCTAACTAAGAAAGAAGCTCTAATGCGTACTCGTGAAATGGAGAAGCTAGAGAAATCTCTTGGTGGTATCAAAGATATGGGCGGTCTACCTGACGCACTATTCGTTATCGATGCAGATCACGAGCACATTGCAGTTAAAGAAGCAAACAACCTAGGTATCCCAGTTTACGCTGTTGTTGATACTAACTCTAACCCAGATGGCGTTGACTACATTATCCCTGGTAACGACGACGCAATCCGTGCAATCCAGCTTTACCTAAATGCTGTTGCAGAAACGGTTAACGAAGGTCGTAACAAAGATGCAGCTGCACTTGCTGCTGCAAAAGACGGTTTCGTAGAAGCAGAATAATAGCGGCTCTGAGTCACACTTGATTATATGTGTCACACGATTGATGCATTGAACAAGTTATAGTTAGCATCAGGGGCCAAACAATCGGCCCCTGATTTTTACCACCAGAATCAACTGAGGAATAGAGAATGGCAACTGTAACTGCTGCTCTAGTAAAAGAACTGCGCGAGCGTACTGGCGCAGGTATGATGGAATGTAAAAAAGCGCTTGTAGAAGCAAACGCTGACATCGAACTAGCAATTGAAAACATGCGCAAAAGCGGCGCAGCTAAAGCAGCGAAAAAAGCAGGTAACATCGCAGCTGAAGGTACTATCCTAATTAAAGAAGCTGATGGTTTTGCAGCACTTCTAGAAGTGAACTGCCAAACTGACTTCGTAGCAAAAGATTCAAGCTTCCTAGCGTTTGCTAACGAAGTTCTAGCGGTTGCACTTGCTGAGCGTCTAGATATCGCAGCACTTCAAGCTAAATTTGAAGAAGCACGTATTGCTCTTGTTGCTAAAATTGGTGAAAACATCACTATCCGTCGCGTTCATTACATCGAAGGCGCTAAAGTAGGTTCATACCGCCATGGCGACCGTATCGGTGTTGTGGTTGCTGGTGAAGCGGATGAAGAGACCATCAAACACGTAGCAATGCACGTTGCTGCTGCAAAACCTGAGTACGTGAACCCTGAAGATGTACCAGCAGAAGTTGTGGCTAAAGAGCGTGAAATCCAAATCGAAATCGCAATGCAATCTGGTAAGCCAGCAGCAATTGCTGAGAAAATGGTTGAAGGCCGCATGACTAAGTTCACAGGTGAAGTATCACTTACTGGTCAAGCGTTCATCATGGATCCTTCTCAAACTGTTGGCGCAATGCTGAAAGCTAAAGGCGCAACCGTTACTAACTTCGTACGTCTAGAAGTTGGTGAAGGTATTGAGAAAGCTCAAGAACTTAGCTTCGCTGAAGAAGTTGCAATGGTTCAAAAAGGTTAATCCTAGCGATTTTGCCTAAGAAAGAGACCGTAGCCAAGGCTGCGGTCTTTTTACGAATGGCATATTGAGACTAATTGTGATGATTTAGAATTCAGTATTCAGTTTTAAATCATGACTGTTAATTAACAACTCTCTATTTGGAAGGTAAGCTCCATGACTACGAACCCTAAACCAGCCTATCAACGTATCCTGTTAAAACTTAGCGGTGAAGCGCTACAAGGCGAAGAAGGTTTTGGTATTGATCCTGCGGTGTTAGATCGCATGGCACAGGAAGTAAAAGAACTGGTTGAACTGGGTGTTCAAGTGGGTGTTGTCATCGGCGGCGGTAACTTATTCCGTGGCGCAGGTCTTGCTGAAGCGGGCATGAACCGTGTTGTGGGCGACCACATGGGAATGCTGGCAACCGTAATGAATGGTTTGGCGATGCGTGATGCTTTGCACCGTGCTTATGTGAATGCGCGCGTGATGTCTGCCATTCCTCTTAAAGGTGTGTGTGACGATTACAATTGGGCCGATGCTATCAGCCAACTACGTCAAGGCCGTGTTGTGATCTTCTCTGCGGGTACTGGTAACCCATTCTTTACAACTGATTCTGCTGCCTGTTTGCGCGGTATTGAAATTGAAGCGGATGTGGTTCTAAAAGCGACAAAAGTAGATGGCGTATTTAGTGCAGACCCAGTGGCAAACCCAGACGCAGAACTGTATGATAAGCTGTCTTATACAACCGTGCTTGAAAAAGAGCTAAAAGTGATGGACTTGGCCGCGTTTACGCTAGCGCGTGACCATAAAATGCCAATCCGCGTATTTAATATGAACAAACCGGGCGCACTACGTCGCGTGGTAATGGGTGAAGCGGAAGGTACACTAATTAGCACCGCTGACTAATCACTCCAAAACAAAAAAACAAGTAGGTGATATTTGTGATTAACGAAATCAAGAAAGACGCTCAAGAGCGTATGGATAAGAGCGTAGATGCCCTGAAAAACAACCTTTCTAAGGTACGTACTGGTCGCGCTCACCCAAGTTTACTCTCCGGCATTTCTGTCGATTACTATGGTGCTTCGACACCGCTGAATCAAATCGCTAACGTTGTAGCTGAAGATGCACGTACTCTCGCGATCACTGTTTTTGATAAAGAGTTGACGCCAAAAGTTGAAAAAGCGATTTTGATGTCTGATTTGGGTCTAAACCCAATGTCTGCAGGTACGGTTATTCGTGTACCACTGCCACCACTGACCGAAGAACGTCGTCGTAATTTGGTGAAAATTGTTCGTGGTGAAGCTGAAGGTGGTCGCGTTGCAGTTCGCAACATTCGTCGTGATGCCAATGGCGACTTAAAAGCTCTACTGAAAGATAAAGAAATCTCTGAAGACGAAGATCATAAAGCGCAAGAAGAGATTCAAAAACTTACCGATGTAGCGATTAAGAGAATTGATGAAGTTCTTGCTGCAAAAGAAAAAGAGTTAATGGAAGTTTAATTCGCTCTTTTTAGCCTTTCTAAAACGCTGTGCTCACAGTGCAGCGTTTTTTTATGCTATTTTGCCCTATCAGTTTGGTAATCAATTAATTTCTTATGCAAAACTCATCCCTCTCATCTGATGTATTACCCCAACACATCGCAATCATTATGGACGGAAATGGCCGTTGGGCTAAAGCACAAGGTAAACCTCGTGTATTTGGTCATAAGAATGGTGTAGCAGCGGTCCGAAGAACGATTTCTACTGCAGCGAAATTGGGTATTAAAGCCGTTACTTTGTTTGCCTTTAGCAGTGAAAATTGGCGACGTCCGGAAGCTGAAGTAGGCGTGTTGATGGAGTTATTTATTACTGTGCTATCCACAGAAGTAAAAAAGCTGCATAAGAACAATCTGCGTCTTAGGGTCATTGGTGATAAAACACGTTTTAGCTCACGCTTACAAACAAAAATCGCTCAGGCAGAAGAGTTAACCTCATCAAACAGTGGCATGGTCGTTAATATCGCCGCAAACTATGGCGGAAAATGGGATATCACAGAAGCAATGCGCTCTATCGCGGTCAAAGTGGCGAGCGGTGAGCTTTCTCCTGATCAGATTGACGAGACGCTGATTACACAGTCGCTAACGATGTCTGATATTCCTGAAGTGGATTTGCTCATTCGTACCAGCGGTGAATGTCGTATTAGTAATTTTATGTTGTGGCAATTGGCCTATGCAGAGATGTACTTTACGCCGATTTACTGGCCTGAGTTTGGTGAAGAAAGTTTAATTGAAGCAGTGACTTGGTTTGTTAACCGTGAACGCCGTTTTGGCTGCACAGGGGAACAGGTTAAGGCATTGATGGAACAGAAATAAAGGATCCATTAGTTTGAAGCAACGAATTATCACGGCGCTCATATTAGCTCCACTGGTGATGCTGGGCATTTTTGAACTGCCACTCCCCCTATTTATGGCCGTTTTGGCCCTTGTGGCGCTCGTCGGTGTATGGGAATGGACGCAGTTTATCGATTCGACATCTAGGTATCTGGCGCTGTTGCCAGCCATTATTATTGGTGGAGCAAGTTACCTATTGATTTCCCCTGATGCCGTTAGCCTAGCCAGCATGAACTCGAATCACTATGTGATATTAAGTATTGGGGTGGCTTGGTGGCTGTTTTCTAGCTTTTTAGCCATTACCTATCCTAAATCCCGCCCATGGTGGGAAAAATCCAATCTACTTAGGCACCTCTTTGGTGTGCTTACGCTACTTCCTTTTTTCTGGAGCGTACTTTTTTTACGCGCAGAAGCCTTTTTGAGTGAGCCATACCACGGTGCTAAGTTGGTGCTATTTGTCTGCTTAATTGTTTGGGCTGCAGACAGTGGTGCTTATTTTGCGGGCAAAAGTTTTGGTAAGCACAAAATGGCGCCAGCAGTCAGTCCAAATAAAACCATTGAAGGGTTGATTGGTGGCATTATTACGGCATTGATTGTGGCGTGGTTTACTGCTGATTGGTTTGATATTCGGTTTACAAATACGTTGTCGATGGTCGGTATTACATTAGCGACTGTGATTATCTCTGTGCTCGGTGATCTGGTCGAAAGTATGTTTAAGCGCGTTTCAGGAATTAAAGACAGCAGTAATATTATTCCTGGGCATGGTGGTGTTTTGGATCGTATCGATAGCCTGACGGCTGCATTTCCTGTTTTTGCTCTACTGTATTTCATTTTCTAATGCTTGGGTTAAGCTGTCTTACCCCAATCTTAATTCACGGTTGTTGCTATGCGTAAGTTAACGATTCTCGGGGCCACAGGTTCAATTGGGGCAAGCACATTAAAAGTCGTGGCTCAAAATCCCGAACACTTTTCCGTTGTGGCTTTAGCCGCGGGAAATAATGTCAATAAAATGCGTGAGCTATGTCAGCGTTGGCAGCCAGTTTATGCGGTAATGGCAAACCAAAAGGCGGCGGATGAGCTTTTAGCTCAATTGCAGTCACTGAACTTAAAAACAACCGTATTATTTGGTGAAGACGCCATGTGCCACGTCGCCGCATTAGATGAGGTGGATACGGTGATGGCGGCGATTGTTGGTGCAGCAGGTTTGTTACCAACCATGGCCGCGGTAAAGGCGGGCAAGCGTGTTTTGTTGGCAAACAAAGAAGCCTTGGTGATGTCTGGCCAATTGTTTATTGATGCGGTCGAAAAACACGGTGCGGAATTGCTCCCTGTCGATAGCGAACATAACGCGATTTTTCAATGCTTACCCCCTGAAATACAAGGCTCTTTGGGTCGCTGTGATTTACAAGAACATGGTGTGCAACATATTCTGCTCACGGGTTCTGGCGGCCCTTTTCGCTATAGTGATTTATCCACGTTAGCTGATGTTTCACCACAGCAAGCGATTGCTCATCCTAACTGGTCGATGGGGCCGAAAATTTCGGTTGATTCCGCTACCATGATGAACAAAGGTTTGGAATATATTGAAGCTAAGTGGTTGTTTAATGCATCGAAACAGCAATTAAAAGTGTTAATCCACCCACAGTCGGTGATTCACTCTATGGTGCAGTACCGCGATGGTTCGGTGCTTGCGCAAATGGGGGAACCCGATATGTCCACGCCAATTGCTTTAACTCTCTCTTATCCAGAACGCATTACTGCGGGTGTTCCGGCACTGGATTTTACCAAATTAAGTAATTTGAGTTTTATGGATGTGGACTACGAGCGTTATCCTTGTTTGGGATTGGCGATTGATGCTTGCTATCAAGGGCAACATGCCACCACCTCTTTAAATGCAGCCAACGAAATAGCCGTTGAAGCTTTTTTAAATAAGCAAATTCGTTTTACCGATATCGCACAAGTTAATGAACGTGTATTGTCAAAAGTGTGTGCAGCACATACTCAGTTACATTGCTATGACTTGGAAAGCTTGTTAGAGCTCGATAGAATGGCGCGCACTATTGCCCAGCAAATCATACAAGAGCATTTATTATGAGTGGTATTTTGTGGAATTTCGTCTCTTTCATCATTGCGTTAGGTATATTGGTTGCTGTGCATGAATTTGGTCATTTTTGGGTAGCACGTCGCTGCGGAATTAAAGTCGAAAAATTTTCCATTGGCTTTGGTAAATCACTTTGGAGCCGAGTAGCCAAAGATGGCACCGAGTACAACCTCTCAATGATTCCTCTCGGCGGCTACGTTAAAATGCTCGATAGCCGTGTTGATGATGTTCCAGCTGAATTAAAACCCTTAGCTTTTGACCAAAAACCATTGTGGAAACGTGTCGCTGTCGTGAGTGCTGGGCCTGCTTTTAACTTTTTCTTCGCCATTTTTGCCTATTGGCTCGTGTTCTTAATTGGCGTCCCAGCGGTAAAACCTGTGATTGGCGAAATTGCTCCGCAATCGATCGCCGCTCAAGCGGGTTTAGAGCCAGGAATGCAGATCAAAGCAGTCTCAGGAGTGAATACCTTAGATTGGGAATCGGTCAATATGGGGCTGATTAGCCATATTGGTGATGAACAATTAACGCTCACCGTCGGAACCAATAATGAAATTGGTGTGGATGAAATCAAAACATTAGATATCCGTTCTTGGAACTTTAACCCAGAAACAGAGTCTGCTATGGGAGCGTTGGGTTTTAAACCATTTGTCCCTGAAATATCGCTGACGCTAACCAATGTTTCTCAAGGCAGCGCCGGAGAGAAGGCCGGGTTAGAAGTTGGGGACACCTTGATCGAAGCCAACGGTGCGAAGATAAACCATTGGCAGCAAGTTGTGGAGTTGATACAAAGCCATCCCAATCAGCCAGTTTCATTGGTTGTTGTGCGTGATGAACAACGCTTGACTATCGAGCTTACGCCTGACGTTCGTGAGTTACCGCAAGGCAAAACGATAGGTTTTGCGGGAATCGCTCCTAAAGTCGCAGAATGGCCGGAAAGTTATCGATTTGAGCTGCAATATGGTGTATTTGAATCAGTCGGAAAAGCGGTTGAAAAAACACAGCAAGTGATCAACTTAACCGTCAGCATGTTGAAAAAACTGGTGGTCGGTGATGTGGGGTTGAATAATCTGAGTGGGCCGATTTCGATTGCCAAAGGAGCTGGAACTACCGCTGACTACGGTTTGGTCTATTTCTTGGGTTTTCTGGCTCTGATTAGTGTCAACTTAGGCATTATCAATCTAGTACCACTGCCAATGTTAGATGGCGGACACTTACTGTTTTTTGCAATTGAAGCCGTTATTCGTCGTCCTGTCCCAGAGAAGATTCAAGAAATGGGATACCGAATTGGTGGGGCGATCATCTTTTCTTTGATGGCTGTGGCAATATTTAATGATTTTAGTCGCCTGTGATTTGTAACCATTAGGCAGAAGTTGTAGCAAGGAATAACAAGAATAAATATGGCAATGAAACAGATCCTTTTCGCGACACTATTGGCAACCAGCCTCTCAGCACATAGTGCCGAGAATTTCGTAGTGCAGGATATTCAAATTGAAGGGCTTCAACGCGTTGCGCTCGGCGCTGCATTGCTTAAAATGCCCGTTCGAATTGGCGATACCGTTGATGCACAAGATGTCGCGGATATTATCAAAGCACTTTACACTTCGGGCAACTTTGAAGACATCAAAGTATTACGAGACAACAACGTTCTGATCGTTCAGGTGAAAGAACGTCCAACCATTGCAAGTGTTTCCTTCTCTGGAAATAAAGCGATCAAAGAAGAGCAGTTGCAGCAGAATCTTGATGCATCCAATATCCGCATCGGTGAGGCGCTTGATCGTACGACCTTGAGCAACATTGAAAAGGGGTTGGAAGATTTTTACTACAGCGTGGGTAAGTACAACGCGACCGTAAAAGCGGTGGTGACACCTTTACCTCGCAACCGTGCTGACCTTAAATTTGTGTTCAGTGAAGGGGTTTCTGCGAAAATCCAGCAAATCAACTTTATTGGCAATGAAGTGTTTAGTGACCAAGATTTACTGTCACGCTTCAATTTAAATGTCGATGTGGCGTGGTGGAATTTCCTCTCTGATGATAAATACCAAAAGCAGGTCTTAGCCGCTGATATTGAAGCTTTGCGCTCTTTCTACCTCGACCGTGGCTACTTAAAGTTTCAAGTCGATTCCACGCAAGTTGCTATTTCTCCTGATAAAAAAGGCGTTTATATCACTTTAGGCATTAGCGAAGGTCAGCCTTATAAAATCAAAGACGTTAAATTCCGCGGAGAGCTGATTGGCAAAGAGGCTGAATTTACCGCTTTGATCCCGTTTGAAGCCGAGGAAACCTATAACGGCTCACTGGTGACCAAGCTTGAAGAAGATGTAAAACGAGTATTGGGTGAAGCTGGCTATGCTTATCCTCAAGTTCGAACCATCCCAGAATTTAATGATGAAACGCAAGAAGTTTCCTTGGTTGTTCATGTGGAAGCGGGTAAGCGTATCTATGTCCGTGATATTCGCTTTGTCGGTAATAACTCAACCAAAGATGAAGTTTTGCGCCGCGAAATGCGTCAAATGGAAGGCAGTTGGCTGAGCTCTAAAGCGATTGATACAGGTAAGAGCCGTTTGAACCGTCTTGGCTTCTTTGAAACAGTGGATGTGCAAACCGTACGTGTACCTGGTAGTGAAGACCAAGTCGATCTGGTGTACAACGTGAAAGAGGCCAACTCAGGTAGTGTTAACTTTGGTGTCGGTTATGGTACAGAATCAGGCGTGAGTTTTCAGGTTGGTTTACAACAAGACAACTTCATTGGTTCAGGTAATCGAGTTGGCATCAATGCCATGATGAACGACTATCAAAAGAACATCAGTTTAGATTACCGTGATCCCTACTGGAACCTTGATGGTGTCAGTTTGGGTGGTAAGATTTTCTATAACCAATTTGAGGCTTCTGAAGCTGGTATTGTTGATTATACCAATGAAAGCTACGGCACAAGTTTAACGTGGGGTTTCCCATTTGACGAATTAAACCGTTTTGACCTCGGTATCGGTTACACGCACAACAAGATCGGTAATATCGATGAGTATGTGCAAGTTAGTCAATTCTTACAGTCTCAAGCGAGTAATCGTAGCGATGATGGCAGTTTGATCACCAATGACTTTGACGTCAACATCTCATGGACGCGCAATAATTTAAACCGAACCATTTTCCCAACGGCGGGGAATCACCAACGCGCTTTCTACAAGATGACCGTGCCGGGTTCAGACGTAAAGTATTTCAAAGCGCAGTACGATGTTCGCCAGTATTTCCCATTAACCAAAAAACATGAGTTTTCACTCTTGCTAAGAGGACGCTTAGGGTATGGTAATGGTTACGGGAAAACGGATGGTAACGATAACTTGTTCCCATTCTATGAAAACTATTATGCAGGTGGCTTTACCACTTTGCGTGGTTTTGGATCTAACTCGGCTGGACCGAAAGCGATTTATAACGATGCGACAGGCTGTAATGGCAATAATGGTGGCAACAACCGCTGCTATAGTGCAACAGATGACTCTGTCGGTGGTAACGCGGTCGCGCTGGCCAGCGTAGAGCTGATTGTACCGACGCCATTTGCCTCTGATGAAACTCGTAGCCAAATTCGCACCAGCATTTTCTTCGATATGGCCAGCGTTTGGGATACAGAGTTCGATTACAAAGATGGGAAACTCGGTTATGGTGATCAGTATTATTACGATTACTCAGATCCAATGAATTACCGTTCCTCTTATGGTGCGGCACTACAGTGGATGTCACCTATGGGGCCATTGGTATTTTCAATTGCCAAACCTATTAAAATTTATGAAGGTGATAATGAAGAGTTCTTCACTTTCACGATCGGCAGAACATTCTAATTAGAGGAAAGTATTTTGAAAAAAGCGATTCAAGCGGCAGGATTGGGCCTAGTTGTACTGAGTTCATCATTTTTTGCGCAAGCCGCTGAGGCGGCGCAGAAAGTAGGTTACATTAATACCGCGCAAGTATTCCAAGCATTACCTCAACGAGAAGTTGTGCTGCAAAAATTACAAGAAGAGTTTAAAGATAAAGGGGCAGAGCTACAGTCAATTCAAGCTGAAGCAAAAACCAAAATTGAAAAACTTAAACGTGATGGCGAACTGCTAGGTCAAGATGAGATCGAGAAGCTGCGTATTGAAATTGGTCAATTAGACAGCAAGTACAAAATCAAAGCGCAAGCGTTAGAGCAAGCCTCAGCGCGTCGTGAGAGTGAAGAGAAGCAAAAACTCTTCATGGTGATTCAAGACGCTGTGAAGAAAGTTGCGGAAAAAGAAGGTTATGACATCGTTGTTGACGTGCAAGCTATGCAATATGGTAAGCCGGACTACAACCTATCAGAGAAAGTAATTAAACAACTAAAATAATATTATTATGGCAAAACTGACTTTAGCCGAATTGGCAACCATCACCGGGGGAGAGCTGTTTGGTGATGGCTCTGCGACAGTTTCCGCTGTCGCACCTATGGATAAGGCGCAGGAAGGTTACGTAACTTTCCTCTCTAATCCCAAATATAACAAACACCTTGGTCAATGCCGCGCAACGGTGATTATGGTCAAGGCTAGTGAACGTGAATTGTGTACAACCAATGTATTGGTCGTCGCTGATCCATACGTTGCTTTTGCAAAGGTGGCGCAAGCGCTGGACACGACACCGCGACCTGCGAGTGATATCAGCTCTTCTGCTGTTGTGGCACCGGATGCCCAGCTAGGGCAGAACGTTTCTATTGGTGCAAACGCGGTCATTGAGACGGGCGTGCAACTGGGCGATAACGTCGCCATTGGTGCCGGCTGTTTCATCGGTAAAAACGCCAAAATTGGCGCTAACACCCAGTTGTGGGCAAATGTCAGCGTTTACCACGAAGTGGAAATTGGCTCGGCGTGCCTTATTCAGTCAGGTGCCGTGATTGGTTCTGATGGTTTTGGCTATGCCAATGAGAAAGGTGAGTGGATTAAAATTCCGCAAATTGGCACAGTCCGGATCGGTAATCGAGTTGAAATCGGTGCCTGCACGACAATTGATCGTGGCGCATTAGATGACACGATTATTGAAGATAACGTCATTCTCGATAACCAATTACAGATTGCACATAACGTCTGTATTGGCTATGGCACTGCAATTGCTGGCGGTACCATCATTGCTGGCAGCACCCACATAGGCAAATATTGCATTATTGGTGGCGGTGCGGTGATCAATGGCCATATCGAGATTGTCGATGGGGTCACTATTACTGGCATGGGGATGGTGATGCGCAGCATCACCGAGAAAGGCATGTTCTCTTCTGGTATTCCGTTGCAACCGAACAAAGAATGGCGTAAAACTGCCGCTCGCGTTCACCGTATCGAAGATATGCACAAGCGACTTAAAGCACTTGAAAAGTACTTAGAGCAGGAAGTGGAATCCTAATTCTACTTTTTCCCGATTAGGCTCGCCAATTGCGAGTCTTTTTCGTCTATAATGCCAAATAATTTTTGAAAGTTTTACTGTATAGGAATATGACTTTGACGACTGAAACGAAAACGATGCACATCACTGAAATTCAGAGGCTGCTTCCTCACCGTTACCCATTTCTGTTGATTGACCGTGTAATTGACTTTGAAGAAGGCAAATACCTTGTTGGCTTGAAAAATGTGTCAGTTAATGAACCTCAGTTCACTGGTCATTTTCCGCAGTTACCTATTTTTCCAGGTGTGCTGATTTTAGAAGCAATGGCACAAGCAACGGGCCTACTAGCATTCAAAACCTTTGGGGCACCGAAAGATAACGAATTGTATTACTTTGCTAGTATTGATAATGCGAAGTTTCGTAAGCCTGTAGGTCCTGGCGACCAACTGATCATCGAAGTGCAGTTCATTAAAGAGCGTCGTGGTATTGCGTTGTTTAATGGCGTAGCGAAAGTTGATGGTGAGGTTGTGTGTTCAGCTGAAATGAAATGTGCTCGTAGAGAGTTTTAATATGATTCATGAAACTGCACAAATCCACCCAAGTGCGGTGGTTGAAGATGGCGCTATCATCGGAGCTAACGTCACTGTTGGTCCATTTACTTACATCACCTCTGGGGTAAGCATTGGCCAAGGTACGGAAGTGATGTCGCATGTGGTCATCAAAGGAAACACCGTCATTGGTGAAGAGAACCGTATTTTCCCTCACGCCGTCATTGGCGAAGAGAACCAAGATAAGAAGTATGGTGGTGAAGATACGCGAGTTGTCATTGGTGATCGCAATGTTATTCGTGAAGCGGTGCAAATTCACCGTGGTACGATGCAAGATAAAACGCAAACAGTTGTTGGCAACGACAACCTATTGTGTGTGAATGCCCATATTGCGCACGATGTGATTGTTGGTAATCATACGCACATTGGTAACAACGCAATTCTTGGCGGCCATGTGACGGTCGGTGACTATGCTGGTGTTATGGCGTTGTCGGCGATTCATCCTTTCTGTAGTGTTGGTGCTTATGCCTATATCGGTGGTTGTTCTGCTGTTGTGCAAGATGTCCCTGCTTACGTGTTAGCACAAGGTAACCATGCTTCACCATTTGGCCTTAACCTTGTTGGTTTGAAGCGAAATGGTTTTGAAAAAGCCGAAATTCGCGCGCTACAAAAAGCGTATAAAGAAATTTACCGATCAGGTAAAACGCAAGCAGAAGTCTTACCTATATTGGTTGAGATGGCGAAAGAGTACCCATCGATTCAGCGTTTTACTGATTTACTAGAAAAAACTGAGCGTGGCATTATTCGTTAGTTCGCCACTGAGTTTTGATTAATATCCGAAGATCGCTACTTGTTTAGCGATCTTTTGTCTTTTTGACGCCGCATAACGGCTGAGCGGATTCTGTTAGGAAACGATATGCACTCACATGAAAATCCCCTAAGAATCGGTATTGTTGCCGGAGAGCTTTCTGGCGATACATTAGGAGAAGGCTTCATTCAAGCCATCAAGCAGCAATACCCCAATGCACAATTTGTCGGTATTGGCGGCCCTAAAATGATTGCTCAAGGTTGTGAATCTTTATTTGATATGGAAGAGCTAGCCGTGATGGGGCTGGTTGAGGTGCTTGGCCGCTTACCGCGTTTACTGAAAGTTAAAGCGCAGTTGGTGAAGTATTTTAAAGCCAATCCGCCGGATGTGTTTGTTGGTATTGATGCACCAGATTTTAATTTACGACTAGAGCTTGATCTCAAAAAAGCGGGCATCAAAACCGTCCACTACGTGAGCCCATCTGTATGGGCATGGCGTCCCAAACGTATTTTTAAAATCGATGCGGCGACCGATCTAGTGTTGGCATTTCTCCCGTTTGAAAAAGCGTTTTACGACAAGTATCAGGTTGCGTGCGAATTTGTCGGCCATACACTGGCCGATGCCATTCCACTGCAACCCGATAAAATTGCCGCTCGTGAACTGTTGAAATTAGAGACAGATAAACAGTGGCTGGCTGTGCTACCCGGTAGCCGAGGGGGAGAAGTCGGTTTAATTGCCAAGCCATTTATTGAAACATGTCGACAAATCAAACAGAAATACCCTGATATTGGTTTTGTGGTAGCCGCCGTCAATCCTAAACGTAAACAGCAGTTTGAAACCATTTGGCAGGAGATCGCCCCAGAGCTCGATTTTGCTATTATTGAAGACACCGCGCGCAATGTCATCACGGCCGCAGATGCTGTGCTACTTGCCTCTGGCACCGTCGCACTGGAATGCATGTTGCTCAAACGGCCGATGGTGGTGGGATACAAAGTGAACTGGCTCACCGGATGGTTGGTTCAGAAGCTTGCGATAACCGAATTTGTTTCACTGCCCAATATTTTAGCTGGAGAAGAACTGGTTCCTGAGTTCATTCTTGATGAATGCGACCCGCAACATCTGTTTCCTGCGGTCGATAGCATGCTCAGCCGTGATAATTCCTCTTTAATTGAACGTTTTACTGAAATGCATCACTGGATCCGCAAAGGTGCCGATCAACAAGCCGCCAAAGCGGTTTTAAGCTTGATTAACCATTAACCAAACCATTAACGATTAAAAAGAGCGATTGAAAAATAACGAGAGGAAAATAGACAAGATGGCAGAACAAACACTGACTCCTTTTGAATACCCTAAGGGCTATGTTTTGATTGCAGGAGTGGATGAAGTTGGTCGAGGTCCATTAGTGGGCGACGTAGTGACTGCCGCAGTAATCTTGGATCCGAATAATCCGATTGAAGGTTTAGCAGACTCGAAAAAGTTATCAGAAAAAAAACGCCTAGCGCTTTTTCCTGAAATTCAACAAAAGGCGCTCGCTTGGTCTGTTGGCCGCTGTTCACCAGCTGAAATTGATGAGCTTAATATTCTTCAAGCGACGATGGTGGCGATGCAACGCGCGATTGCAGGTCTAGCGATTCAACCTGATTTGGCTTTAATTGATGGCAACCGTGTCCCACAATTACCGATGCATGGTATCGCAGTCGTCAAGGGTGATATGCGTGTGGCGCAAATCAGCGCCGCCTCAATCATTGCCAAAGTGGTACGCGATAAAGAGATGGAAGCGCTCGATAAATTGTACCCACAATTTGGCTTTGCTCAACATAAGGGCTATCCAACTAAAGCGCATTTTGCCGCGATCGAACAGCATGGCGTCATCGCAGAGCACCGTAAAAGCTTTAAGCCAGTGAAACGCGTGCTGGGAATTGACTAATTGCGGGTGTCAGCCACGAGCAGATTCGCGTAGAATAACCGCCAAATCTTGTACCAAACCTAGCATCTAGGATTTTATTGCATGCCAGAACCAAAGTTTGTCCACCTTCGTGTCCACAGCGACTTTTCTATGATCGATGGCTTGTCCAAAGTGCCACCGCTTGTGAAAAAAGTGGCCGAGATGGGGATGCCTGCCGTAGCGTTGACCGACTTCACGAACTTATGTGGTTTGGTCAAATTTTATGGTACCGCTCATAACTGTGGGGTAAAGCCGATTATCGGTGCAGATTTTGTCATGCAATCCGAGGAGTTTGGTGATGAGCTCACCAAGCTGACGGTTCTAGCGAGTGATAATGTTGGTTATAAAAATCTGACCTTACTGATCTCCGATGCTTATCTACGCGGTCATGTGCAACACCTACCTGTGATTGATAAAGCGTGGCTAGTGAAATATGCCGAAGGCTTGATTGTGCTTTCGGGTGGAAAAAGTGGTGAAATAGGCAAAGCACTGCTTAAAGGTAATCAGGCGTTAGTCGATAAATGTGCCGAGTTTTATCAAACTCATTTTGTCGATCGTTTTTACCTTGAATTGACTCGCACAGGGCGAGCCGACGAAGAGAGCTATCTGCACTTTGCTCTAGAATTAGCTGAAAATAACGATCTGCCCGTCGTTGCAACCAATGAAGTGGTGTTTCTCAGCGAAGAGTTTTTTGAAGCGCATGAAATTCGAGTAGCGATTCATGATGGCTACACCATGGAAGATCCTCGTCGGCCAAAAAATTACAGCCCACAGCAATATTTGCGCTCCGAAGCGGAAATGTGTGAGCTGTTTGCCGACATTCCTGAAGCGCTGCAAAACAGTGTTGAGATTGCCAAACGGTGTAATGTTACCGTCCGTTTGGGGGAATATTTCTTGCCCGCCTTCCCAACGGAAGGAATGAAAGAAACCGAATACTTGGTGATGAAATCACAAGAAGGCCTTGAAGAGCGTCTTGAATTTCTGTTCCCCGATCCTGATGTTCGCGCACAACGTCGCCCTGAATATGATGAACGGCTGCAAATTGAGCTCGAAGTAATTAATAACATGGGATTCCCCGGTTATTTCTTGATTGTGATGGAGTTCATCCAGTGGTCAAAAGATAACGATATTCCGGTGGGACCGGGGCGCGGATCGGGTGCGGGTTCATTGGTGGCTTACGCGCTCAAAATTACCGATTTAGATCCACTACAATATGATTTACTTTTCGAACGTTTCTTGAACCCAGAACGGGTCTCAATGCCCGATTTTGACGTCGATTTCTGTATGGATAAACGTGACCAAGTTATTGATCACGTTGCTGAAATGTATGGTCGTGATGCGGTATCACAGATCATCACCTTTGGTACTATGGCTGCCAAAGCGGTCATTCGTGACGTGGGACGCGTGCTTGGTCATCCGTTTGGATTTGTCGACCGCATTTCAAAGCTTATTCCACTAGATCCAGGAATGACACTAGAAAAGGCGTTTAAGGCTGAACCCGCGTTACCTGAGCTGTACAACAATGACGAAGACGTCAAAGAGCTGATTGATAAGTGCCGAATTCTAGAAGGTTGCACGCGTAACGCCGGTAAGCATGCGGGTGGGGTGGTGATCTCCCCAACCACCATTACCGACTTTTCGCCGATTTATGCGGATGCTGAAGGGCATTTCCCCGTCACTCAATTTGATAAGAACGATGTTGAAACCGCAGGCTTAGTCAAGTTTGACTTCTTAGGTCTACGTACCTTAACCATTATCGATTGGGCACTAGGGCTGATTAACCCGCGCTTACAACGAGAAGGCAAAGAGCCCGTTCGTATTGAAGCCATCCCGTTAGAAGACCCAGTTTCATTTCGTGTATTGCAAAATTCTGAAACCACCGCGGTATTCCAGTTAGAATCGCGCGGCATGAAAGATCTGATCAAACGTCTCCAGCCAGACTGCTTCGAAGATATCATTGCACTAGTGGCCCTGTTTCGCCCAGGGCCTTTGCAATCGGGTATGGTGGATAACTTTATCGACCGTAAACATGGCCGAGAGGCGATCTCCTACCCAGATGAAAAATGGCAACATGAGTCATTAAAAGAAATTCTAGACCCAACCTACGGCATCATCTTGTACCAAGAGCAAGTGATGCAGATCGCCCAAGTCCTAGCCGGATACACACTAGGCGGCGCGGATATGCTGCGCCGTGCGATGGGTAAGAAAAAGCCAGAAGAGATGGCCAAGCAGCGGGCGATTTTTGAAGAGGGTTCGATAAAAAACGGCGTGGATGGCGAATTGTCGATGAAAATCTTCGACTTAGTAGAAAAATTCGCCGGTTACGGGTTTAACAAATCGCACTCTGCGGCTTATGCTCTGGTTTCTTATCAAACCTTATGGTTAAAAACCCACTACCCAGCCGAATTTATGGCGGCCGTAATGACGGCCGACATGGACAACACCGAAAAGGTGGTTGGCTTAGTGGATGAATGTTTACGCATGAATCTTAAAGTGTTACCACCGGATATTAACGCCGGCTTGTACCGCTTTAACGTCGATGAAAATGGCGCGATTGTCTATGGTATTGGCGCGATCAAAGGTGTGGGTGAAGGGCCGATTGAAGCGATTTTAGAAGCGCGCACAGCAGGCGGCTATTTTAAAGATTTGTTTGATTTTTGCGCCAGAATTGATCTGAAAAAAGTCAATAAGCGTGTGATTGAAAAGCTTATTTATGCGGGTGCTTTGGATCGTTTAGGCCCACACCGTGCAGCAATGATGGCCTCATTAAATGATGCTGTGAAAGCGGCCAGCCAATTCCACCAAGCTGAAGCCTTTGGTCAGGTTGATATGTTTGGTGTATTGACTGATGCGCCAGAAGAAGTAGAACATAAATATACGCAAGTCCCCGAGTGGCCAGAGAAAGTTTGGCTTGAAGGTGAGCGCGATACATTGGGCCTTTATTTGACCGGGCATCCAATAAACGCACATATTAAGGAACTTGCGAAGTACACCAGTTGTCGACTAAAAGATGCCACGCCAACGCGACGCGATCAATCCGTCACTTTAGCGGGGTTAGTGATTGCTGCTAAAGTCATGACCACCAAGCGTGGCACGCGGATTGGCATCATGACGTTAGATGATCGTTCAGGACGTATGGAAGTGATGTTATTCTCTGATGCGTTAGAGCGGTATGCAGAGCTGTTAGAAAAAGATAGAATTTTAGTGATTTCTGGACAGGTCAGCTTTGATGACTTCAATGGTGGCCTTAAAATGTCGGCGCGCGAAGTCATGGACTTGGGCAGTGCGCGTGAAAAATATGCCCGTGGCTTGTCGATATCGATTGAACAATCACAGATAGACAGCCAGTTTTTTGAGCGCTTTAGTCAGATCTTAGAGCCTCACCGAGCAGGGACTATACCTGTCAATGTATACTACCAACGCGCAGAGGCGAGAGTGCGACTCACTCTTGGTACGCAGTGGCGTGTAACCCCAAGTGATACATTGTTAGACGAATTGAAACAGCTACTTGGCAAAGATCAGGTAGAACTCGAATTTAACTAAAATTTGGCGTCAAATATGTTGAACGCTGAGTATAAAAGGATCGGTAGATGAGCCTAAATTTTCTAGAATTTGAAAAACCAATTGCTGAACTTGAGGCTAAAATTCAGGCGCTACGCGACGTGTCTCGCCATGGTGGTGATAAGTCCGTTGATCTCGACAAAGAGATCGAACAGCTAGAAAAGAAAAGCTTAGAGCTTAAGAAGAAAATCTTTGGTGATTTAGGGGCATGGCAAGTAGCTCAATTGGCACGCCATCCACAACGCCCTTACACGCTTGATTACATCAACCATGTCTTCACTGAGTTTGACGAGTTGGCGGGTGATCGCGCTTTTGCTGATGACAAAGCGATTGTCGGCGGCATTGCTCGTTTAGAGGGACGTCCGGTGATGGTGATTGGTCACCAAAAAGGACGTGAAACGAGAGAGAAAGTAAGACGTAACTTCGGAATGCCAAAACCAGAAGGCTATCGCAAAGCGCTACGTTTGATGAAAATGGCTGAACGTTTTGGCATGCCTATTATTACCTTCATTGATACCGCAGGTGCTTATCCTGGTGTTGGCGCTGAAGAACGTGGCCAATCTGAAGCGATTGCTACAAACCTAAAAGTGATGTCAGGCTTGAAAGTGCCTGTAATTTGTAATGTTGTTGGTGAAGGTGGCTCTGGTGGTGCTTTGGCGATTGGCGTGGGTGACTACGTGAACATGCTGCAATATTCCACTTACGCGGTAATTTCGCCAGAAGGGTGTGCTTCAATCTTGTGGCGAGATTCAGATAAAGCGCCGCAAGCGGCTGAAGCGATGGGCTTAGTCGCTCCTCGCTTAAAAGAGCTTGAGCTGATTGATGAAATTATCGAAGAACCATTAGGTGGCGCGCATCGCGATCCAATACAAATGGCCGCCAACATGAAAGCAACACTGCTAAAACAGCTTGCTGATTTAGAGCCGCTGAATGAAGAAGCATTATTGGCTCGTCGTTATCAACGTTTGATGAACTACGGCTACTGCTAAACAGCAGAGCGGACAATAAATAAAAAGGGTTGGATTCTGTCCAGCCCTTTTTTATTAGCCCGATTTCAGGACTGGTTTGCTTGGCGCGTTTCAAGGTAAACTGGCATCAATTCCTCTTAGCACTGAAAACCCATGCCTGAACTTTATTCGCTATTTTCACACGTTATCAATCGTCATCGCTTAGCAAGCAGCCAATTAGTCTTGGGTTTTAGTGGTGGCATGGACTCGCGGGTGATGCTTGAACTACTGGCGCAATATCGTGACGAAACCTCCTGTGAGTGCTGCGCTGTTTATGTTCATCATGGATTAAGTCAACATGCCGATGAGTGGGCCAAACAGTGCCGGCGCTGGGCCCAACACGCCGCGATCCCTTTTTTTATTGAACGGGTGCAACTCGATACCGCTAGCGGTGAAAGTTTGGAGTCATTGGCGCGTACGGCGCGTTACCAAGTTTTAGCGAAATACATTAACACTGACGATTTGTTGCTAACTGGACAGCATAGCGATGATCAGATCGAGACATTTTTGCTCGCGTTAAAGCGTGGTAGTGGACCCAAAGGACTCTCTTCGATGGCACAAGCGATGCCATTTGGCGCGGGGAAAATCGTCCGTCCTTTGCTTGCGGCGACTCGCGTACAGATCGAAAGCTTTGCCGTAACCCAGAATTTGGATTGGGTCGAGGACGAAAGCAACCAAGATACCCGTTTTGATCGTAATTTTATCCGCCATCACATCACGCCAGTTCTTACGCAGCGCTGGCCGCATATTCACCAAGCGGTTGCTCGTAGTGCGACATTGTGTGCTCAGCAGCAGGTGTTGCTTGAAGAGCTGCTACAAGAGGCAATGCAAGAGGCAAAAATGCCTGATGGTAGTTTATCAATTACCGCGCTTTCTCATCGCAGCGAATTAGCACGCTATCAATTGCTAAGAATGTGGCTTGCTCAATTGGGGGAGCCAATGCCGACTCAAGAACATTTAGCGATGATTTGGCAACAAGTGGCGTCTGCGCGTATTGGTGCGAATCCTCGGCTTAAACTAGGGCAAAGTGAGATCCGCCGCTTTGACCAAAAGCTATATTGCATCCAAACTTATCAAGACATTTCAGATTGGCAGGCGATGATCGTGCCCGATCAATCATTAACCTTGCCTGATGGACTAGGTAATCTGAGGTTATCGTCTCATGGTGGTAGCAAGGGAATAGCCTTGCCTGATGATTGCCATCAATTAAGCGTTACGTTTAATCCTGAAGGGCTTGCAGCATGCCCCGTCGGACGAGTGGGAAGTCGAAAGCTAAAAAAATTGTTCCAAGAGTATGGCGTGCCGAGTTGGCTACGACGAAGAACGCCAATATTGATGCATCGGAATCAAGTGGTTGCGATTGCAAATTTATTTGTTGATCGTGACTTCAGTGGGCAAGATTGTGAACTCATCTGGGACAAATGAACGCTTTTCATGCAAAATTCGTATAAAACATACAATGAATATGGACATAAAGGTGGAGCAATGAAAAAAGTCGCGATTGGAATAGTTATGGGTTTTACGTTGTTAGCGGGAAGCGCGTTTGCTGGAGACCCAGCCGCAGGGCAAGCCAAAGCGGCTATCTGCGCGGCGTGTCACGGCGCAGACGGGATTGCCCTTATTCCGGGATATCCAAATCTAAAAGGGCAAAATGAGCAATACCTTATCTCATCAGTTAAAGCCTACAAGAATAAAGAGCGTAATGGTGGTTTAGCCGTCGTAATGCAAGCGCAAGCGGCAATGCTCAGTGATGCCGATATTGAAAACTTAGCGGCCTATTTCGCAAGTCTTAAGTAAATGACAGTGAACGGGTTTCAATCAGCCCAAGCGTTGCTTGGGCTTTTTATTGATTGTTTTTTTTTGCTAGCAGATAATGCCACCAATTGACGAAAGTGTAAGGGATGAACATGAAAAAAATCGAAGCCATTATTAAGCCATTTAAACTTGATGACGTCCGCGAAGCGTTAGCTGAAGTCGGGATCACGGGTATGACTGTTTCTGAAGTAAAAGGATTTGGTCGTCAGAAAGGGCATACTGAATTGTACCGTGGCGCTGAGTACATGGTGGATTTCTTACCTAAAGTGAAGCTTGAAATTGTGGTGACTGACGATGTCGCTGATCGCTGCGTTGACACCATTATTGATACGGCGCAAACGGGAAAAATTGGTGATGGTAAAATTTTCATTACCAATATTGAACGAGTGGTACGAATTCGTACCGGTGAAGAAGACGAAGACGCTATTTAGCCGTACACCGAGAAGAAGGGAGCCAATGGCTCCTTTTTTGTCTCTTTATTAATACATCCCTACCAATTTTGTTGAACGTTATGAAAAGAAAATATCTGCTTGTTTTGCCGCTGTTGCTGATTACCGCGGCTGTGATTAGTTTTTTCTCTATTTTTACTATTCCTTCAACGCCGCAATTGTTGACTATTGATGGGAAAAACGCTTCATCTCCACTGATTTGTTACGATAATCCAAACGCTCGCGCAATTGATGTGCGTGGTCAGCTTAATGTACTGGTTTGGAATATCTATAAACAAAATAGAGCAACATGGCAAAGTGAGCTGGATAAATTCAGCCAAGATGCTCAATTGGTGTTGCTACAAGAAGCGAGCATGACCTTGTCATTGAAAGAGTGGATCAGCCAAAAGCAGTGGGGGGGGACGCAAGCGGATGCTTTTCGTGTTTTTGGTGAATCAGCCGGAGTGTTAAATCTTGGCAGGCAGATGCCAGTATTAGCGTGTGCTTACACCGAATTAGAGCCTTGGTTGCGCTTACCCAAATCGGCGATTTACGCCCTGTATCGTTTAAGTGATGGTCAGACTCTGGCGGTTGTAAACCTGCATGCAGTGAACTTTACCTATGGAACGCAAGAGTATACCAATCAGCTGGAAGCGTTACTCGTTCAATTAAAAACACATCAAGGGCCGGTGATTGTCGGTGGCGATTTTAATAGCTGGAGTCAAGCAAGAATGGACACATTAACCGCTGCATTAAATCGTGTGGGTTTAAAGGAAGTGTTGTTCGAACCCGATCACCGTGTTCAGTTTGTGACGGGCTTGGTGCTTGATCATCTTTTTTATCGTGGTTTAACACTGCTCAATGCAAAAGCGCCCGTAACGGACGCTTCTGATCATAACCCACTATTGGCGAGTTTTAGTTTATAACCACTTTCTAACTGATGGCGATGTACAGCGCCCAAATCAGGTAATAGCCAATCCAAGGCAGCGCCGAAATCACCAGAGCTTGGCCGCGTTCCAGCTCTGTCCATGCGCCCACCGCCGCGTAGCCAAGTACGATGTACCAAGGCAAAAGCAGTGGGAAGGAGCTGGCAAATTGAGACCAATCATTAGTCAGTGGCAACTTAATTAGGCCATTTAAACTGTTAAGGTCAGCAGCGTAAGTCATCACGTGGCCATGTTTGAGTAATAAGCTCGCGTAACTGGCGAGATCGCCCAACACGGCTGGGAAAGTGATGACAGCACTTGCGGCAAACCAACGCCAGAAACCGTGCTGATGTTGGCTCTGCTTGGTCGCCAAATTGAACCACAATGCCAACATGAAAATCGTTAGCGTGCGGCCTACCACATCACTGATAATTTCGCTTGCCATCAAGGTGTTGGCATCTAACATTTCAAGCTGAGCGGGGTTGATCATAGCCAACTGCGCCGAGAGCCCAGCTTTTAACCATTCAAGGTTAACCACGTCAAAATAAGCCCCCCAAAATAGAAAGGGACTCAGGATTAAAAAGAGATAAGGTTGCCAACCCCACATGCCGCGTTGATAAAGGGCTAAAAAACAAGACGTGGGGGAACGGAAAATATCCACCAACATGATTAACGGGTTACTGGAAGGATTCATACACTGACCTTAGTGACATCGACGTAGAGCTTGAGTTTTTGACCCGGCTTTAAGTACTTTTGGTTTGCAAGCTCGTTCCATTTTACAATGTCGAGGCTTTTGACTTTAAACTTATTAGCGATGGTGCTGAGTGTATCGCCGCTACGCACTTGATAAAAGACGGTGCGAATGATGGCACCCTCACTGCTATTTTTCCAAATGACCAGTTTTTGGCCAATCTTCAACGTGTCTCTTGGCCCCATACCGTTCCATTTTGCTAAGGACTGATGGGAAACATTGTGCTGTTTGGCAATGCTCCATAAGCTATCACCTTTGGCTACCGTATGAGACAGCTTATACTGACCACGGGCCATCGCTTGCGTTTTTGCTAAGCGGTTACTGGCACTGAGTGCGTATGCTTTTTCGTCTTTTACGGATGTTGGGATCATTAAATACTGCCCAACGCGAATGACATTGCCATTGAGATTGTTGGCCGTCTGAATCACTTTGCTGGTGGTATTGTGCTGTTGAGCAATCACACTCAAGCTATCGCCGGATTTTACCTTGTAGCGTACTAACTTCATCCCCTTACCGCGATTCTCTTCAACTTTCTGAGCAAAGCGTTCCACTTTATCTACTGGGATAAGCAGTTGATGAGGTCCCGTCGGCGAGGTCGCCCATTGATTGTAAGCTGGGTTGTAACTTTGCAACTCTTTCACGCTCATTCCGGCGTAATTGGCGGCAATGGCAAGATCAAGCTGTTCTTGAGGGTCGACTAACATTAACACTGGTTTGTTAGCGATCGCTGGGATTTCAATGCCATATTTTTCTTGATTGGCAACAATATCGGCCAGTGCGAGTAATTTAGGGACGTAGCCTGTGGTTTCATCGGGTAAGTCGAGTGAGAAAAAGTCGGTTGGTTTACCAGCCTTGTGATTTTTACGAATCGCGCTAGAGATCCGCCCACCACCGCTGTTATAGGCGGCAATCGCATGGCTCCAATCACCATCAAAACGCTTATTTAATGCAGTGAGATAATCCAAAGCCGCATCGGTGGCGGCGTCTACATCTCGTCTGCCGTCATACCAAAAATTTTGCTCTAGGCCATACATCTCTCCCGTACTCGGCACAAATTGCCACAGCCCCGCTGCGCTACCGTGTGAGTAGGCAAAGGCATCAAACGAGCTTTCAACAATGGGTAAGAGTGCTAACTCAAGTGGTAAGCCGCGCTGCTCAATTTTCTCAGTGATAAGGTAAAGAAATGGCTTTGCTCGCTCGGCAACAGTTTGTAGGTGATTAGGGTGTTTAAGATACCAAGTTCGATAATAATTCACTGATTTATGATCTGGGATATCCATCGACAACTGCATTGCGATGCGCTGCCATACGTCCGCTTGCTCTTGTGGCGTGATCACTTTCGGCGTTGTGTTTTTTGCAGATGACGACTTTTGTTTAGCCATCTTTTTTTGTGTCTGAATCTGAGGGCTATTTGCCTCTTTGGCATTTGGCGCTGTTGTTTGGTCTGTTGGCTGAGTGATTTGGCACCCCGCTAACAAGAGCACCATCACCCAGCTAAATTGAAATCGCATCTATCTCAGCCCTTTGACTTAATGGCTGCTGATAATACTTGGCACTTTATTGCTATGACAAGCAGCAAATCGTCAAAATTCGTTCTTCCACTCACGTAACGCGGTAAAAATTGATAGAGGATCGGTTTGTTGAGTACGATTCGCGACGGATTTCATCACACTCTCTTGCTGGGTCCGCAAAAATGGATTAATCCATTTTTCTTGGCGGATCGTGGTCGGTAATGTCGATTTCTGCTGGGCTCGGAGCCGGTTGACGGTATCTCGATACTGTTGAAGTTGGTCATTATCGGGCTCAACGGCTAAAGCAAATGCGACGTTACTTGCGGTATATTCGTGCGCGCAATAGACCTCAGTCTCTTCTGGCAATGCGGCAAGTTTACACAGTGACGTAAACATTTGCTCCATTGTGCCCTCAAAAACACGGCCACACCCTGCGGAGAACAGTACATCGCCACAAAACAGTTTATTGTCACCGACATAGCCAATGTGACCTTTTGTGTGTCCTGCGAGATCAAGCACCATAAAGATTTCATTGAACAGTTCTAGCTGATCGCCAGCTTCAACCGCGTGCGTTAAGGTAGGAATAGGTTCATGAGCGGGACCAACAACGTTAATGCTGGGAAACTGGCGAACCAGTTCTGCAACACCACCAATGTGATCATGGTGATGGTGGGTAATTAATATTGCTTCGAGCGTTAATTGATGCTTCGAGAGGTACTCAAGCACTGGTGCTGCATCACCGGGATCGACCACAGCACAACGCTGATCGCTATTTTGGATCAGCCAGATGTAATTATCATTAAATGCGGGTATGCTTTTGATCTGTAACATGAGTATCTCCAATCACCGAGGTGAAATAGGTTATCGATGAAGCCAGCGCGTAGCGAAAAAAAATTAGATAAGCCTCATTCTTGGTCCCAACTTAAAAATGGCCAGTGGGTTAGTGATTCTATTCAGACTCGGCTTGATGAATGGTGCTCTAAATTATTTGGCTATCATATGCTTAAGCTCGGTGGTTTGAGCTGTGAGCTTGCCAGTTGCAACTGCAATATTCAACACCAAGTTCATCTTGATATTGAAAACCCACTCCATACGGTGATTGCCGATAGCTACGAACTGCCTTTTCTCGAAAAGAGTTTTGATGTGGCTATTTTAGCGCACCAACTGGATTATTGTGGCGATCCGCACCGTATCTTACGCGAAGTTGATCGCGTGATGATGGATGATGGCTACATCATTATTACGGGGTTTAATCCAATCAGTTTTACGGGGATCGCAAGTTTGATGCCTTGGCGAAAACATAACTTACCTTGGAGCGGTCGTATGTTTACCGCTAACCGGATTAAGGATTGGCTGAGTGTCTTGAACTATCAAGTGATTGACAGTGACCAATATGCCCTTTTCCCGATGCAAAAATATCAACCCATGTGGGCGTGGTTGGAAAATGGTATTGGCGACTGGGCCGCTCCATTTGGTAGCCTGTATTTCATCGTAGCGCGCAAACGTACTTATCCCTTGAAACCGATTAAACCTCATTGGCGTTTTAAACGGCGTCTTTCGCCAGTTAGCCTGAACTACCGTTTATCAACTCAGAACCAAGATAAGGCCTGTGACCCTTATTCGGATGCTTGATACCCAATATCGTCTTCGGTTGGGTTTTCTGCTGCATTGCGTGCTAATTCATCGCACATTTCATTTTCACGATGACCCGCATGGCCTTTCACCCAGCGCCAGTCAATGGTGTGGCGGGCGCTTTCTTTATCAAGTGCTTGCCATAAATCGGCATTCTTCACTGGTTTTTTATCCGATGTTTTCCAACCGCGTTTTTTCCAGTTGTGGATCCACTGAGTAATACCTTGACGGACGTATTGGCTGTCTGTGGTGAGAATAACATTACATGGCTCTTTCAGTGTTTGCAGTGCAACCACTGCCGCTAACATTTCCATTCGGTTGTTAGTGGTGAGTCGGTAGCCTTTGGCTAACGTTTTTTCGGTTTCTTTGTAACGAAGGACAACCCCATAACCACCCGGGCCAGGATTACCTAAGCAAGATCCATCAGTGAAAATTTCCACCTGTTTTGTCATGATTTGATACTATTAGGTTACGCACATTATTGGCATAGTCTGACATACATATCCTTATGAATACTAGCAGCAATTCCCAATCCCAACGTATCGTCGTTCTCGATACGGAAACCACGGGTATGAACCGTGAAGGCGGCCCTCACTATGAAGGACACCGCATTGTTGAAATCGGTGCCGTTGAAATTATCAACCGCAAGCTGACAGGCCGCCACTTCCATGTCTACCTGAAACCCGATCGTGAGATTCAGTTAGAAGCGATCGAAATCCACGGTATTACCGATGAGTTTTTGATGGACAAACCGCAATATCGCGATGTGCATCAAGAGTTTTTAGATTTCATCAAGGGGGCTGAGCTGGTGGCGCACAACGCTCCCTTCGACGTCGGTTTTATGGATTACGAGTTTCGCAAGCTCGACGCTAAAATCGGTAAGACGGAGCAGTATTGCAAAGTGACCGATACGCTTGCTATGGCAAAGCGTATTTTCCCCGGCAAACGCAACAATTTGGATATACTTTGTGATCGTTATGGTATCGATAACTCACATCGTACCTTGCACGGTGCATTGCTCGATGCGGAGATATTAGCGGACGTTTATCTGCTGATGACTGGCGGGCAAACCTCGTTACAGTTCAGTGCCGGAACGCGCAGTGATGGCAGTGTGGGAGGAGAGTCAATAAAACGAGCTGTCGCAGGTCGGAAAAAGCTAAAGGTTTTGCAGGCTTGTGCCGATGAATTACAAGCACACCAAGAAAGATTGGATCTAGTCGAAAAGAGCGGAAGCTGCCTTTGGCGTCAGTAGGAGAAAATATGTTGAGGATAATGGCAGCAGTGATTGCGCTGATGTGGAGTACAGGCGTTTTTGCGGTGAATTCCTCCTCGATGTCGCTGCTCGACAATCGTTTCCGTGTGGATCCAACCATTTCACAAATTACTTTTGTTGTGTATCGCGAAAAGTCATCCCAACCCGTGGTGCTTGTGCGGCCTGATGGTAAGAAATATTACGCTTGGCAACATAGCGATAATGTGCGTTGGTATCAAGAACCCACAATGGATATCATTTCAATTGATAAGCCAATGCCTGGCCCTTGGCAGGCCATAGGCAAGGTTTCCTCACAAAATAGCATCAAGCTTATTTCTCATCTGCAACTTGATACTGATTTGTTTCCTACGCGCTTATACCTTGGTGAAGTGATAAAATTTACCGCGCGATTAACCTCCGACGGTAAGCCTTTATTGTTGAGAGACTTTCTCGATAGAGTCAACTTAAAAGTAACCTTTACTAAATACGTTGAAAATGAAGAAGATCTGATTAAAGAAGCGCGTCCATTACCGGAAGTGATTGGTGAATTTGCCGATGATGGACGTGGTTTAGATGAACAGCCAGGTGATGGCATTTTCACTGTAGCGCTGCCTATCACTCCAATGCCGGGTAAGTATCGCGTTAGGATCACCTCTGGCAACGGCGTGTTTTTACGCGCCCAAGAGCAAGAGGTGCTGGTTTACCCAGCTCCAGTATCAACCACCTTTATCCAATCTCGTGTTGATGGTGCGCCACATCAAATTGTTTTTTCGGGTGAGCAAGGAATGATAGCCCCAGGCTCCATCGTTGCCCATGTCGAACATGCGAATATTTATGATGATATCTTTATTACTGAGGGGCAGTCAGAAAAAGAGGCGCTAAAGTTAAGTTTAGAAATTCCATACAATGGAGACAACGGTAACTATCGTTGGTCTGGAAAGTTGTATGCGACAGAGCTTGCCAGCCAGCGTCCACTTTACTTCCCGCTTGCTGAGCATACTTACAGCGTGGTTGATGATGTCAACATTGAGGAGACTCGCCGCTTACAGATTGAAGAAGAAATCCAGCAGCGTAAGCTTGAACAAGAGCAGTTGATTATTCAGATGAGAGAGGAAGCAACGAGCCGCAGTATTATGTTCATCGTGATTGGTAATATTGGTGCGATATTGATTGGGCTTTTGGCGTGGTTTGTGATGCGTAAGATTAAAGCGAAAAAGGCGTTGCAACCCGAATTACAGTTGAATATGCCGAAGAAATAACAAGGGATGTTGCCGAGTTGGCAACCTCTTGATTCTGTATTCCAGTCATAAAAAAGGGCGTTTAAAACGCCCTTTGACATTCAATAGATTGACTTACGCAACATCATTCATTGCCGGATATTGAGGCTTTGCGGCCAGTTCCTGTGGCGCAAAATCATCGACATTAATGGTATACAAACGATGAGCCTCAGCTTCCGTTAATAGCTGTGCTTCTTGTTCGGTTAGAATTTTTTGTTGCAAGCCAATGGCGGCCACTTCATCTAAACGCAAGAATGGACGGCGTTGATTGGTGACGCTGCACACTTTATCGAACAAAGGCTCTGCACGTAAAATGATTTCCAGTGCTTGTTCAATCTTACCCGCCGCATTATGCGCCGTTGGGGCGAGATATTGGTTGCGACCAATGCGTGAACGAGTTTCACTCGGTGTTTGCAGGATCTGCGCAACTTGGCTATCTAATTTATCACTAGGTGCTTTGCGTACTCGACCAATCGGCATCAACAATATACGAAGTACCTTACCAATCGCTTTATTCGGGAAGTTGGCTAAGAATTCATCAATGGCGACTTCCGTCTGCTTCAAACTGTCTTGCAGACCCCAATGAACCAAAGGAAGATCCTCCACGGGACGACCATCATTTTCAAAACGCTTAAGTGTGGCAGAACTGAGGTAGAGTTGGCTCAAAATATCGCCAAGGCGTGCTGACAAGCGCTCTTTACGTTTGAGAGAGCCTCCCAATACAGCCATCGAAATATCAGAAAGCAGTGCTAAGTTAGCGCTGTAACGGTTTAGTTGTTGATAGTAGCGTTTGGTTGCATCATTAGTCGGTGCAGATGAACCCAAACCATCGGTGACACCAAACCAAATACTGCGCACAAGATTACTCATGGTGAAGCTGACGTGACCTGCAAGAGCGGCGTCAAATTTCTCAACGGCATCAGAATCTTGTGAATAAGCGGCGTTCATTTCTTCTAAAACATAAGGATGACAACGGATCGCGCCTTGACCAAAGATGATCATTGAGCGAGTCAGAATATTGGCCCCTTCGACGGTTACGGCAATCGGTGCACCTTGGTAGCTGCGAGCTAAAAAGTTAGCAGGACCAATACAAATGCCTTTCCCGCCCACGATGTCCATTGCATCAATAATGCTGCGTTGACCACGGTGGGTACAGTGGTATTTGACTATAGCGGAAATGACCGAGGGTTTTTCGCCCAGATCAATACCAGCTACGGTTAAATTGCTCGCCGCATCCATCACATAAGCGTTACCACCTAAACGTGCTAATGGCTCTTCGACACCTTCCATATGGCCAATTGGTTGCTTAAATTGACGACGAATCCGAGCGTAAGCTCCTGTTGCTAGCGCCGCAGTTTTAATTCCGCCCGTCGAGTTAGAAGGTAACGTAATGCCACGTCCAACCGATAAACACTCTACAAGCATACGCCAGCCTTGTCCTGCCATGCTTGGTCCGCCAATAATGAAATCAAGCGGCACAAATAAGTCGTTAGCACGTGTCGGACCATTTTGGAATGGAACGTTCAATGGCATGTGGCGATTGCCAATTTCAACTCCTTTTAAGTGGGTTGGGATGAGCGCACAAGTGATGCCAAGCTCTGTTTTATCCCCAAGTAAGCCGTCAGGATCGCGCAGTTTGAATGCTAGGCCTAATACGGTTGCAACCGGGGCGAGCGTGATGTAGCGCTTGTTCCACGTTAGGCGCATCCCTAACACTTCTTTTCCTTCCCATTTCCCTTTACATACCACGCCAAAATCAGGAATTGAACCGGCATCGGAACCCGCTTCTGGGCTGGTTAATGCAAAGCAGGGAATCTCTTTACCTTCCGCTAAACGTGGCAGGTAATGGTTTTTCTGATCTTCAGTACCATAATGTTGTAAAAGTTCGCCCGGGCCTAAAGAGTTCGGTACACCAACAGTGGATGAAAGCACTCCAGATACACCCGTTAGCTTTTGTAGCACAATGGATTGTGCATAAGCTGAAAACTCCAAGCCGCCGTATTGTTTTTTAATGATCATGGCGAAGAATTTATGATCTTTTAAATATTGCCAAACCTCAGGAGGTAAGTCGGCTAATTCATGCGTAACTTGATAATCGCTAACCATGGCACACACTTCGTTGACTGGTCCATCAATAAAGGCTTGCTCTTGTGCACTTAATGTAGGCGCTGCAATTTTGTGTAGTTTGTTCCAGTTCGGTTTGCCTTTAAACAGTTCAGCTTCCCACCAAACGGTTCCTGCATCTAATGCCTCTTTTTCGGTTTGTGACATTGCAGGCAGCACTTTTTTGAACAGTGTTAATGCTTTTTCGCTAATCACGCTTTGACGGATAGAGGGAACGGCTAATAAAGCGATAGCCGCTAAATATAGCAACCATCCAATCACCCCGGTGTAATCCAGCAGGGTAAGAACCACCATGGTTACCGTTAGCGCAACTAATGCGCTAAAAAGTGACATTCGGTGGTAGAGGCACACACCGAACACGGTGAGAAAACCAAGTATAGAGAGCAAGATGTCCATAATTTCATTCCTTTGAGACTGTATTCACGCCATTGCGGCTGATTTTTCTCAGTGCATTGGAAAGTGTTGTTAGTCGTCTCGTTTGTGTAAGTGGTCTAACCAGTGCTAAGTGTAATCAAATTATTAACGAAATGTAAAACCTTGTATTGTTCAAAAAGTGATCCATGTAGGGCAAAACCTCAAAATAAATAACCCATAGAGGGCTTTCTGGAGTGGGAAGCGGGAGAAAACAACAATTCTTGAAGTCGAACTATCGACAGAAAGGATGGTTTGGGTAAACTCAAGCCTGTTACTGGCTCTTGATTGATGGAGCCTATCGGTAAACAGATTAAAAAGAGAATATATCTATGTACCAGGATTTAATTAAAAGTGAATTGACCGAAGCGGCTGACGTGCTAAACAAATTTCTTAATGATGAGCATAACATCGCTCAAATTGAGGCCGCCGCAAAACTGATTGCCGACTCATTTAAGCAAGGCGGAAAAGTGCTCTCTTGCGGCAATGGCGGTTCCCACTGTGATGCAATGCACTTTGCTGAAGAGCTAACGGGGCGCTATCGCGAGAATCGTCCGGGTTATCCTGGTATTGCTATTTCAGATCCAAGCCATTTGTCTTGCGTTAGCAATGATTTTGGTTACGATTTTGTATTCTCTCGCTATGTGGAAGCTGTGGGCTCAAAAGGCGATGTCCTGTTTGGCCTATCGACTTCTGGTAACTCGGGGAACATTTTGAAAGCGATTGAAGCGGCCCAAGCCAAAGGGATGAAGACCATTGCACTGACCGGTAAAGATGGTGGGAAAATGGCAGGTTTAGCGGATATCGAGATTCGTGTCCCGCACTTCGGCTACGCTGATCGTATCCAAGAAATCCATATCAAGATCATCCACATTGTTATCCAACTGATTGAAAAAGAGATGGCGTAAGAAAGTTCAACACCGTTCTTTTCTTTTAATGTGTTTGTGGTTGCAAAAGGGAGTGCATTAAACCATGTGTGAATTGCTCGGTATGAGTGCCAATGTGCCGACTGATATTTGCTTTAGTTTTACTGGGTTGATTCAGCGTGGCGGCAACACGGGGCCGCATCGTGATGGTTGGGGAATCACTTTCTATGAAGGGAAGGGGTTTCGTACCTTTAAAGATCCTAACCCTAGCTTTCAGTCAAAAATTGCAGAGCTTGTGCAGAGTTACCCTATAAAAAGTCGGGCAGTGGTTAGCCATATTCGTCAAGCAAATCGGGGTGGGGTGAATTTGGAAAATACTCACCCATTCACTCGAGAATTGTGGGGGAGATATTGGACGTTCGCTCACAATGGACAATTGACGGATCACCAGCAGCTAGAAACTGGGCGCTATCGCCCTGTTGGTGAAACGGATAGCGAGCAAGCTTTCTGTTGGTTGTTAAAGCAGTTAGAAGCGCGTTATCCTGAACCGCCTCAAGATATGCTCAGCATGTTTCAATTCGTTGCGAAGTGTTGCGATCAACTTAAGCAGCAAGGTGTGTTTAATATGCTACTTTCTGACGGTGAGTTTGTGGTGACCTATTGCACGAATCATCTGTACTGGATTACTCGACGAGCTCCCTTTGGGAAAGCAAGTTTACTTGATGAAGATGTCGAGATTAACTTCCAAGAAGAAACAACGCCTGATGATGTTGTGTCAGTGATTGCGACTCAGCCACTGACGGGAAATGAAACTTGGCAACGAATGAAGCCAGGCGAATATGCGATTTTCCATTATGGCGAATACGTTGATGGCAATGCGCAGTCCTTAGCTGACATTCCGTTTGCCGCGGCAAAGCCAGGCTGCCAAGCACCTATTTAAGGTTTTTATTCTTAAGCTTGTCTATTTACTGCTGTTTGAATTGTATTTGAGATGACAATAAAAAAGGTTGCTGTTGAGGCAACCTTTTTCGCACTATTTAGAGATACGATTTATTCATCGAAAGCATAACCATGCATGCCAAGTAATTGGCCATCTAAATAGGCTTTACCTTCACGCATTTCCAAGCGCCCTTCAACGAACCATTGTGCCACTAGTGGGTAAATTCGATACTCTTGAGCTTGGACACGTTGAGTCAAAATCTCAACGGTATCTTCATCAAAAATAGGCACTTTTGCTTGTAGAATGACTGGGCCACCATCAAGTTGTTCAGTCACAAAATGCACACTGGTGCCATGTTCTTCATCACCCGCGTGAATCGCGCGTTGGTAGGTATTCAACCCAGGATATTTAGGAAGTAAAGAAGGATGAATATTGAGCATCCGTCCTAAATAGTGACGCACAAACTCACCACTCAGAATACGCATGTAGCCAGCAAGAATGATTAAGTCAGGCGCGTATTGGTCAATTTGCTCCATCAATACCGCATCAAACGCATCTCGCGTGTCAAAGGCATTTGGGTCAATATGCACCGCCGCCGCACCTGCTTTTTTAGCTCGTTCTAAGCCATAAGCAGTTGCTTTGTTTGAAAAAACAGCCGTTACTTTGCCATCTTTAATTTTCGTTTCACACGCATCAAGGATAGCCTGTAAGTTGGTGCCATTTCCTGAAACTAAAACAACAATACTTTTCATCAGTTATTTGATCTCTACTTGCTCTTCATCGAGTTGAGCTTCAGCAATATGACCGATAACCCACGCATTTTCGCCTTCCGCTTGCAGTAATTGAACGGCCGCTTGTGCTTGATCCATTGGAAGCGCAACAATCAGTCCTACACCACAGTTAAATGTGCGGTACATTTCGTGAGTGGTTACATTCCCTTTTTCTTGCAGCCATTGGAAAATAATTGGCCATTCCCAGCTATTGCCGTCAATCACCGCTTTCGTCCCTTGCGGAAGAACGCGAGGAATATTTTCCCAGAAACCACCGCCAGTAATGTGTGAAATGGCGTGAATATCGTGCTCGGCGATCATTTTAAGCGCTGATTTGATGTAAATTTTGGTTGGTGTCAGTAAGTGCTCACCAATCGTTTTGCCAGCCAAGTCTTCATTTTTGTCGGCACCTGATACTTCGAGGATCTTGCGAACTAATGAATAGCCGTTTGAGTGAGGGCCGCTAGAGCCAACCGCAATCAGAGCATCACCTGCTGCTACTTTTGAGCCATCGATGATCTCTTCTTTTTCAACCACACCGACACAAAAGCCAGCGACATCGTAATCTTCACCTTCGTACATACCCGGCATTTCAGCAGTTTCACCACCGATCAAAGCGCAACCTGCTTGCACACAACCATCGGCAATACCCGACACCACATCAGCAGCTGTATCTACATCCAATTTGCCCGTGGCGTAGTAGTCCAGAAAGAAAAGCGGTTCAGCACCTTGAACAATCAAATCGTTAACACACATTGCAACCAAGTCAATGCCAATGGTGTCGTGCTTATTCATATCCAATGCGAGGCGAAGTTTTGTGCCAACTCCATCGGTGCCAGAGACTAAAACAGGATGTTTATATTTGGTTGGTAGCTCGCAAAGCGCGCCAAAACCACCAATGCCACCCATAACTTCAGGGCGACGAGTGCGTTTGACGGCGCCTTTAATTCGTTCAACAAGTGCATTGCCTGCATCAATATCTACGCCAGCATCTTTGTAACTAAGAGAAGTGTTATTACCGCTCACGGGGAAGTCCTCGGTCATAAGTTGGATATGAAAACGGCGCTATTCTAACAGGGCTTAAAACAAAAAGGAAAACGTTTGCGTCAGTTTTTTTGTTTATAATTGGCACTGAAATTAGCATAAAAAGTGTGTACAATTCGAAGGTTTGTTTAAATGTCGTCGGAGATGAAAATGAAAGTTGTTGAAGTTAAACACCCTCTAGTTAAGCATAAACTTGGGTTAATGAGGGAAGGGGATATCAGCACTAAGCGTTTTCGTGAGTTAGCTACAGAAGTGGGTAGCCTACTAACTTATGAAGCAACCTCAGACTTTGAAACAGAAAAAGTGACGATTGAAGGCTGGAATGGCCCAGTTGAAATTGATCAAGTCAAAGGTAAAAAAGTAACGGTAGTACCTATTTTGCGTGCTGGTCTTGGCATGATGGACGGCGTTTTGGAGCACATTCCAAGTGCGCGGATTAGTGTTGTTGGCATCTATCGTGATGAAGAAACGCTTGAGCCTGTCCCTTATTTCAACAAACTCGCTTCTAATATTGAGGAGCGAATTGCGCTTGTGGTTGACCCAATGCTGGCAACTGGCGGTTCCATGATTGCGACGATCGATTTGCTCAAGGAGCGCGGCTGTAACCAATTTAAAATTCTCGTTTTAGTTGCAGCGCCTGAAGGCATCGCGGCGTTAGAAAAAGCGCACCCTGATGTTGAGCTCTATACGGCGGCAATTGATGAGAAATTGAATGATAAAGGTTATATCGTTCCTGGTCTTGGCGATGCTGGCGATAAGATTTTTGGTACGAAATAAGCGTTAATTTTATACTGTCTTAAAGGAGAAACGAAAGTTTCTCCTTTTTTATAGTTGCTTCGGTTTTTTATCGTTGCTTCAGTGATGCGTCATTACGGTCATTTTATTGCTCAACAGAATTAACGCATTGTTCGATGATTATTTTTTAAGGCTTAACGTACTGCTTTTTCTGTGGCCATTAGCTGGCGCACCTTGTGATGAATTTGTGGGTCGGCGCGGTGCTCTTTTTGTATTTGGAGCATGGCGAAATTCATCGGCATTGCGCCCTTGGAACGTTTTGGGCTTTTGATTTCTGCGTGCCGTCGAGGTTTGATTTTGCTCACGACTATCAAATAGTTTTGCATCGGTAGCTTTGCGAATACGCTTACCCGTCACATCAAGCTTGGACGCGCCTTCCGTACCGCAAGAACTCTCACACATTGCTAATATTTCAGCGACTTCCTCGTCGCTTAAATAACGCCATTCACCATTAGGGATGCCGTCTAGGCTGATGTTCATAATACGAACTCGGCGTAGTTTAAACACTTCGTAACCTAAGGCCTCACACATACGACGAATTTGACGGTTTAACCCTTGTGTTAACACAATTCTAAAGGAGAACTTCGTTTCTTGGGTTACTTTGCAAGGCAGTGTCACCGTATCAAGAATTTCCACGCCAGAGGCCATCTTATGTAAAAATTCGTCGGTGATGGGTCTATCTACTCGGACGACGTACTCTTTTTCATGGTTATTACCAGCACGTAATATCTTATTGACTATGTCACCATCGTTAGTCAGAAAGATCAGCCCATCAGATGGTTTATCTAATCGACCTATCGGGAAAATACGTTTGTGGTGGCCAATAAAATCAACAATGTTACCTGGAATATCGCGCTCTGTTGTGCAGGTGATTCCAGTCGGTTTGTTAAGGGCAATGTATATCGGTTTTTCTTTTGATTTTAATGGATTACCATCAATACACACCTCATCGTTCGGCGTGACTTTAGTGCCCATTTCCGGCAATAGTCCATTGATGGTTACTCGGCCTTGTTCAATTAACTTATCGGCCTCTCGACGAGAACAGAAACCAGTTTCACTGATGTATTTGTTTAAACGGATGGTAGCTTGTTGTGACATAGGTTGCTCTTACGTTTCCCAACGGCGGTGAATAAAAAGAAAGCAACACTCTGAGTGTTGCTTATTAACGTTGCGATATTTTAGCAGTTAATATTAATTAACCAAGGCGTTTTTAATGACACTCATGGTTTCCAGCCTTTCCCCATCACTTTTCCTCAACAAGATATAGACGGCATTGACGTCTTTATTTATGCGCTGAGGGAATACTCTTATTTGCATGAAAAAATGGAAACTATTTTGAGACAGGTGTTCTTATCGAACCGTTCTTGAGTAGCGAATGATGCCATTCATCAAGAATATAGAGTTATTAACGCGATAAAAAACCGGAGCAGACAGATAATCCACCCCGGTGCATAGCGTCACACTATTTTTCAATAGGTGCTAAGCGATCTAGTGAGGAGATTTGTCATTCATCACTTTATAAATGAAGAAACCGCCATAAAACAGCATAAGACCAAAAGCACCAAAGATTACTATCATTGAAGACAGTCCCACAGCATTACCAAATAGGAGATCAAGCCAAAAGTCCATGTTTCCTCCAAAGTTTCGAAGACACAGCCAAGTTAAAGTTTGCTCTGTTTGTTGACACTGATCTGGATCAATTATGTTGCATAGGTTAACTTGATGTTTCTATTGGTGTGTAATTAGTCACGTTTTTATGTGTATTTGATGGTGATTTAGCCAATGAGTTTGTTATTTGATGGAAATAAGATTAAAGGCTTGCGTCTTAATTTTAGATGAGTAATATACGCATCCGTTCTAGGCAAAAAGCTCGGAACTGCTCGCTAAGTGCAGAGCAAAAATTTCGGTGAATAGCGCAGCTTGGTAGCGCATCTGGTTTGGGACCAGAGGGTCGGGGGTTCGAATCCCTCTTCACCGACCATACTTAAAAGCCTCGCAGTAATGCGGGGCTTTGTTGCATCTGGATGTGATCACTTTCATTACCAAAGATAAAGGATCTTCCACTGTCCACCCTTCACCGAGAAAATTCAACTATTGAAAATAGCAGTCAATATTCCACGATAATAAATAGCATTAGGATGTGTAAAAAACGTCACTTTAGCGCATTTTGACGTTTGATGAGTCATTACAATTTATGACCTATATCACGATTTAACCTGCCAAATCCCTTTAATGAACTTCTCGCCTTGTAGTGAGTAGTGATCTCTATTCATAAATTCATTTTTGTTATGCATTTTTATGTGATCTTTCTCAAGTTAAACTCGTCAAATAATAAATTACGGTTTTGACGTCAAATTTAATCTATTGATTTTAAATGGTTTTGTTTTGATTGTATTTTAGAGGATTTGAACTGGATCACTTCGTGTAGCTAATTATTTTACGCTTAGAAATAACTCCTTGTATGGTGAATGCCTTAGGTCACAAGCCTTTATGCTTGTTGCTGTTTTGAGTCCTTTTAACAGGATATTGGGTTTTTATTTTAAAGGTAGGGTGAGTCAAATGTTGAAACCTAGTTTGATTGCTGTTTCGGTTATCGCCACATTATCAGGTTGCTCTTTGTTGCAATCACCAGAGCAGAAAGTAGTCGATGCGCTGGCGGAAAATTTGGATATTCATTACACCGTATTAACGAATCACGGGGCAGATGAAGGATTGGCATGTCAGGCTCTCGAAGCGGAATGGGCATCGTGTAATAAAGTGAACATGACCTTGGTTAACCAAGGTGAAGCCGTGAATTCAAAGCAGTGGGCTATCTATTTCCACAGTATTCGACTGATTCTGGATGTTGAAAATGATCAATTCAAAATTACTCGTTTAACGGGTGATTTACATAAGCTTGAACCTACTGATAAATTTGATGGTTTTGCTGCGGGCGAAGAGGTTGTTTTGCCTCTGGTCGCTGAATATTGGCAGTTGTTTGAAACGGACTTTATGCCGCGTGCATTCGTTGCGGCGCCCAATACAGAGCCTAAACTTATTGTATCTCTCAATACAGAGGACACGTCGTCATTTGTGCGTGGGCTTGAGGGCGACAATATAAAACGCACCACCAGCGATAATAATGTGTTTGCCACGGCCATCAGCCGATTTGAGAGAAATAGCGATGTATCACTGCAAGATGTATCAACGGCTCTGTTACCAACGCCTCTAAAAACAACGCTCGGTCAAGGTGTTGTTGACATTAATCGCGGCCTTAAGCTTGATGTGAAGGACTTTGCGACGGATCAGTTTTCAGCATTGCAAGCGCGTGCTAAAACGATTGGGCTGAAGCTTGATGGAGAGTTGGCGGTTGGTGTTGCGATTACACCGAGCGAATTTTCTGACCAGATGGCGACATCGGGTGCTTATGAGTTGGAGATTGCACCGAATGCTATCTCTATTCGTGCATTTGATGAGGCAGGAGCTTTCTACGCCGTTCAATCTATTTTCGGTTTAGTGGATAGCCAGAATGTCACAGCGCTGCCAGCGATCCGCATCGAAGATGCTCCACGTTTTGATTACCGTGGTGTGATGGTGGATGTCGCACGTAACTTCCATTCTAAGCAAGCGATTTTGGCCACGTTAGATCAAATGGCGGCTTATAAGATGAATAAATTACATCTTCATTTGACCGATGATGAAGGTTGGCGTTTAGAAATTCCGGGCTTACCTGAATTGACCGACATTGGTGGGCAGCGCTGCTTTGATTTAGATGAGAAAAACTGCTTGCTGCCACAGCTTGGCTCCGGTCCAAATTCTGATAACTTTGGCTCAGGTTATTTTAGTCGAGCCGATTACATTGAAATCCTCAAGCACGCTAAAGCGCGCAATATTGAAGTGATTCCTGAAATTGATATGCCAGCCCATGCTCGCTCTGCGGTTGTTTCAATGGAGGCTCGTTTTGATCGTTTGAGCCAAGAGGGGAAAACCGAACAGGCTAGCCAGTATCGCTTGATGGATCCTCAAGACAGCTCCAATGTTACGACGGTTCAGTTTTATGATAAGCAGAGTTTTATTAACCCTTGTTTAGACTCGTCTAAACGCTTTGTGGACAAGGTGATCACTGAAGTGGCCTTGATGCACAGTGAGGCGGGCATGCCTTTATTGACTTGGCATTTTGGTGGCGATGAGGCGAAAAACATCAAATTAGGCGCGGGTTTCCAAGATATTAATGCGACGGAAAAAGTCAGTTGGAAAGGTAACTTAGATCTTTCACAACAAGATAAACCATTTGCGAAATCGCCACAGTGCCAAGCATTAGTCAGCCAAGGAGTAGTAAGTGACTTTGCTCATTTACCGAGTTATTTTGCTGAGCAAGTGTCGGAAATTGTCGCCGATAAAGGGATTGAGAATTTCCAAGCATGGCAAGATGGCTTGAAATACAGCGAGGGAGAATCCTCTTTTGCCACGCGCAATACACGTGTGAACTTTTGGGATGTCCTCTATTGGGGCGGTACAAGCTCTGTTTATGAATGGGCAAAACAAGGTTACGACGTAATTGTTTCTAACCCTGATTATGTCTACATGGATATGCCTTATGAGGCGGATCCTAAAGAGCGCGGTTATTACTGGGCCACCCGTGCGACCGATACGCGCAAAATGTTTGGTTTTGCACCGGAAAATATGCCGCAAAACGCTGAAACTTCATTAGATCGTGATGGTAATGGTTTTGTCGGTAAAGGAGAGGTGACGTCGAAACCATTCTACGGCTTGTCAGCTCAATTGTGGTCAGAAACGGTTCGTAATGATGAGCAGTATGAATATATGGTTTTCCCTCGAGTGTTGGCTGCCGCTGAACGTGCTTGGCATAAAGCGGAGTGGGAAAACGACTATAAAGTAGGGGTTGAATATTCTCAGCAAACCAACTTAGTCAATAAGTCTGCACTGAATCAAGATTGGACTCGTTTTGCTAATATTGTTGGGCAACGTGAGCTGGCGAAACTGGAAAAAGCTGGCATTGATTATCGCCTGCCAATTCCCGGAGCTAAGATTGAAGCGGGTAAATTGTCGATGAATTCGTCATTCCCAGGTGTTGAGCTGCAATACTCATTAGATGGTCAACAATGGCTTACTTACTTGAGCATTGAACAACCGAAGGTGTCCGGTGAGGTCTGGATCCGTTCTATCTCTGCTTCAGGCGAGCGAGTCAGCCGAGTAACTAGCGTTAAATAACTGTAGCCATATCAAGGCACCCCAATGAAAGCCTCCGCATCTGTCGGAGGCTTTATTACATAAAATCAATTACCTTCGTGGTGAGCAAACTCAAACACCTGACCTTGCTCGTTAAAAGCAAAAACCGAATAGGCTTCTTTCTTATCACCAGATTCCATACCTGGAGAACCGATTGGCATGCCGGGCGCGGCTAACCCTTTGGCATTTTTCGGTGGATTAGCGAGAAAGGCTTGAATGTCTGTGGCTGGAATGTGACCTTCGAAAACATAGCCGTCGATAACGGCTGTATGGCAAGAGGCGAGCTTGGGTGTAATGCCCAATTGTTGTTTTATCGCCGTCATATCTTCTTGCAATTGCTCGTTAACCTTAAATCCTGCTTGTTGCATGTGAGTGGACCACTCAGTACAGCAGCCACAATAAGGGGATTTGTAATTGGTCACCTCGGTCACCGTGGCGAATGCGGAGTAGCTCATAAGAGACAAGGTGCTAAGCATAGCGGCTGTGATCATTTTCATTTTTATCTAACCTCTAAGAGTGAAAAGGGGATTTAAATAGACGTAAGCGGTTAGCGTTGCTCACGACTGTGATTGAGGACAAAGCCATTGCCGCTCCTGCAACTACAGGGCTGAGTAAAAAGCCAAAAGCGGGATAAAGCACGCCAGCGGCAATGGGAATGCCGAAGGTGTTATAAATAAACGCGCCCAATAGGTTCTGCTTCATGTTTTTTACCGTTGCTTTAGAAAGAGCGATAGCATTGACTACGGCAAGCGGTGAGGAGTTGAGCAATGTCATTTGCGCACTCTCTATTGCGACATCACTGCCACTGCCCATTGCGATACCAATATCGGCTTGCGCAAGGGCTGGCGCATCATTAATACCATCACCGACCATGGCGACGATTTGGCCTTTCTCTTGTAACTGCACGATTTTTTGTGCTTTTTGATCCGGAAGTACTTGAGCCATCACTTGCTGTATGCCCAGTTGTTTTGCTATTGCAGTGGCCACGCTTTGGTTATCTCCAGTTAGCATCACGGTACGAATGTTCATTTTGTTCAGTGTGCTGATAGCTTGTGCAGCATTAGGTTTGATTGGATCAGCAATAGCGATGAGACCTTTGAGTTCACCGTTAATGGCAACCGCGACTGGCGTCCAAGCTTGTTCTGCGTAGTGTTCAATGGCCGTTTGTGCTTGAGTAAGAGGAACGCCCAGTGATTCAAGGTGCGATAAAGAGGCAACGACGACGGAATCACCGCCAATATTTGCCATTAGCCCTTTGCCTCTTAGGTTGGTAAATTGCTCGACTTCGGCGCTGGTTGATACCAGCGGTTGCGCATAATGGCAGATAGCCTTGCCAAGAGGATGTTCAGAGCGCAGTTCCAAAGCGTAAACAAGGGTTAACAATTTGCTATCTTCAATTCCCCACGTGACTAAGTTCTGAACGGTTGGCTTGCCTTGAGTGAGCGTACCTGTCTTATCAAATACTACAGTGGTGATTTTGCTTGCCGATTGCAATACATTGGCATCTCTGATCAAAATACCCATTTCAGCGGCTTTGCCAACTCCTACTGTAACCGAGAGTGGAGTAGCTAGACCCAAGGCACAAGGGCAGGCAATGATCAATACTGTTGTCGCAACCACTAGCATATAACTGGCCTTAGGTTCAGGGCCTACAAAGTACCAAATCAGAGCGGAAAACAGGGCAATCATAACCACTGTCGGTACAAAAATAGCGGATATCTGATCTGCCAGTTTGGCGATGGCTGGTTTACTGCTTTGCGCCTGACGCACCATTTGGATGATGCGCGAGAGCATGGTTTGCGCCCCTACGCCGGTGGCTTCGATGACTAAGCTGCCATCATGATTGATGGTACCTGCCGCAATGGCATCGCCTGCCACTTTTAGGACGGGGATCGGCTCGCCAGTGAGCATGGATTCATCAACATAAGATTCACCGCTGAGGACTTTGCCGTCTATCGGCACTTTTTCTCCCGGTTTTATGCGTAGTTGCATGCCAAGTTGTACTAATTCAACTGCAATCTGTTGATCGCCTTGCGCCGTGATGCGTGTTGCTTGTTGTGGCTGCAAGTTAATTAGGGCTTGCAAGGATTGGGTTGTCTTCGCTTTGGCTTTCGCCTCAATGTAGTGGCCCAGTGAAATCAAACCGATAATCATCGCGCTGGCTTCAAAATAAACATGACGCGAGGCTACGGGAAACCAAGTTGGGTAAATCACTACCAACATTGAATAGGCCCAAGCCGCTCCGGTTCCTAGGGCGACTAAGCTATCCATAGTGGCGCGCTTATGGGTTAACGCAAGCCAAGCATGGCTAAAAAAGTGGCGGCCAGCGGTGGCTAATAGAGCCAAACACACAATGCCGATACCGCCCCAGTATATTTGCTGTTGAGTGGTCACAATAATCATGCTGCCACCAAGAAGGCCCCAAAGCATTAACGGAATACCCATCATTAAACCTAGTAATGCATTGGTTTTATGCTGCTTTTGTAAATCACGTGATTGTTGTTTTTGTTTTTCTTGCTGTTGAGCTGGGTCATCGACTCGCTCTGCACGGTAGCCTGCATGAGTAATGGCATTGAGCAATTGCAGTTCAAGGTCAGCGATATCCGCTTGCGAGAGCACTAAGGCGCTTTGTTCCGCTAAATTGATTTGCGCTTTTTGTACGCCGTTAACGCTTAGAAGTGCTTTTTCCACCGAAGAAACACAGCTTGCGCAAGTCATTCCTTGGATCAGTAAGTGGATACTAACCAAACCCGTTGTTGAGACTTCTGTCTCTTGTGCGAGTAGCTGTGTATCGCTAACCAAGGTTGTGGGTTGCGATGAGGGCAGAGGATCGCTGTTCGTGCTGAGCAAGGCTTGATAGCCTAAGGATTCGATAGCGGCGATGAGTTCACTTAAAGAGGCCGAAGTGCTCAGTTCGATGAATGTGGGTGACAGCTGGTGGATTTGTACCTCAAATTCTTGCTTGAGATGCTGCTCAAGTTTCTTCGCGCAACCCATGCATTTCAGCCCTGATAAAGGCAATTGAAAGCGTTTCATTGATAAATTCCCCGTAAACCAACTCAATAGCTAGAAGCATAAACCTTACCTTTAGGGCAAGGTCAAGTTCCACTAAAGGAAAGTTAAGCGAATTTTAAGCGTTATTCTTGAGCGCAGAAAAACGAAAGGCAATCGAGGATTGTAGATTTAGCCGTCAGTGGTAAAATGTCGCCACTTTTTATCCTGGTACTTGCAGTGGACATGTTCTCCGCTGTCTTTTTATCCCTAAGGAAATCAAATGACGGTTAAAACTCGTTTTGCTCCTAGCCCGACAGGCTATCTTCACGTTGGTGGTGCGCGTACTGCACTTTACTCTTGGCTTTATGCAAAAAGCCAAGGTGGTGAGTTTGTTTTGCGTATTGAAGACACCGACCTAGAGCGCTCGACGCAAGAAGCCGTAGACGCGATTCTTGAAGGTATGACTTGGCTAGGTTTGAATTGGGATGAAGGCCCATATTTCCAAACTAAACATTTTGATCGTTATAACGAAGTTGTCGATAAGCTGCTTGCTGAAGATAAAGCCTACAAATGTTACGCCTCTAAAGAGCTGTTAGATGAAGTTCGTGCCGAGCAAGAAGCGAACAAAGAGATGCCGCGCTACGATGCTGATCACCCAAAAATCAAAGCGGTTAACGACGCAGCAAAAGAAGGGGATCCGTGTGTTATCCGTTTCCGTAATCCTAAAGAAGGCAGCGTAATTTTTGACGACCAGATCCGCGGTCGTATCGAAATCTCCAACAGCCAGATGGATGATCTGATCATTCGCCGTACTGATGGCTCACCCACCTATAACTTCTGTGTGGTGGTGGATGACTGGGATATGGGGATTACTCATGTCGTTCGTGGCGAAGATCACATCAACAACACACCTCGTCAAATCAACATTTACGAAGCGTTAGGTGCTCCTGTACCTGTGTTTGCGCACTGCGCAATGATCTTAGGTGACGACGGCGCGAAGCTATCTAAACGTCATGGCGCTGTTTCTGTGATGCAGTATCGCGATGAAGGTTATCTGCCTGAAGCACTGAATAACTATTTAGTTCGTCTAGGTTGGTCTCATGGCGACCAAGAAATTTTCTCGCGTGAAGAGATGATTCAGTTCTTCAGTTTAAATGCTATTAGCAAATCGGCATCTGCATTTAATACTGATAAGTTGTTGTGGCTGAATAATCACTACATCAAAACATCAGAGCCTGAATATGTTGCAAAACACCTTGAATGGCACTTTGAGCAACAAGGCATCAATAAAGACAACGGCCCAGCATTAGCTGAGATCGTTAAACTGGTGGGTGAACGCTGCAATACCTTGGTTGAACTTGCTGCTCAATCTCGTTACTTCTTTGAAGATTTTGCTGAGTTTGATGCTGATGCGGCGAAAAAACACTTACGCGGTGTGGCGAAAGAGCCGCTAGCACTTGCTTTAAGCAAATTAGAAGCACTGAGTGACTGGACAATGGAAAACCTGCACGCTGTCATCGCTCAAGTGTGTGAAGAGCTTGAAATCGGTATGGGTAAAATAGGCATGCCGCTGCGCGTTGCTGTCACTGGCGGTGGTCAATCGCCATCGGTTGATGCTGTCATGCAACTGATCGGCAAAGAGCGTGTCATTGCTCGTATCAATATGGCATTGGCCTTTATTGCTGAGCGTGAAGCGAACGCTCAATAAGTCAATCATACGAACAACGCTTTGAACCGCAGCTTATGCTGCGGTTTTTCTTTATATCGGCTTTGTTAAATCCTTTGGTGTAGAGCACTGACAATATTTCACAAAACGATGACAGAGAATAAACTAATGCGCTATTTAAGCTTTCTTTACATACAGTATAGTGGTTCCGAGTTATGTAGGTATGTGTGTAGGCGAAAAGTAAACCGTTTTTTGGGTACCGCAACCGCATTATGATAACGATAAATAGGAAAGGAAAAAGTATGAAAAAGTTAGCAGCAGCAGTTTCAATGGCGCTTGTTTTTGCATCTTCTGCCGCAATGGCTGAAGTATACGTAGGTGCTAAAGTTGGTAAATCTTGGCTTGATGACGCTTGTCGTGCTGGAGATGTGTGTGAAGATGAATCTTCTACCGTCGGTGCTTACCTTGGTTACCAAGCGTTTAATTGGCTTTCATTAGAGGCAGGTTACGATTACTTGGGCAAATTTAGTGGTGCGGGGCTGAATGATGAAAAAGTAACGGCCATTACACTCGCACCGAAAGTCAGCCTTCCTTTGACTGATGCCATTGCCTTATATGCTAAAGTCGGCGGTGCTTATGTTGATTATGGCAATAAAGATGATTACTCATATTTAGGTGCCGCTGGTATTGAGTTCAACACCGATAATAACGTCACTTTACGTTTGGAATATCAAAGCCTCACCGATATTAATAACGATCTTGTCCGAGCGGCAGGTAACTCGGCTACCTTAGGTGTTTCGTATAAATTTGGTGGAAGTAAAGCAGAACCTGCGCCAGTCATCGTGCAAGAGGTGTTTGTTGAAGAAGTTGCACAGCCAGTGGTTGAGCCTGTCGTTATTCCCCAAGAACCTGAAACAGTTGTTAAGCATGTGCCATTTCAACGTTTGGACAGCAGTAGCTTTGCCCATAACAGTACTAAGCTAACAGCAGAGAGTACTAACCAGCTTGATAAACTAGTGAAATATTTGCAAGCTTACCCACAAGCCGATGCTGAAATTATTGGTCACACTGACTCAACTGGCGCTGCGGCTTACAACCAGAAACTATCAGAAAAACGCGCACAAGTTGTTGCTGATGTTGTGATTGCTAAAGGTGTGGATGCGAACCGTCTTACCGTAAAAGGTGAAGGGGAAAATAGCCCAATCGCATCGAACGATACAGTAGAAGGTCGAAAGCAAAATCGTCGTGTTGATATCGTTATTCCAAGCTTTGATTATGAAGTGAAATAATAACGCTTAAGTATTAGAAAATAGAGAAAGCCCGTGAAAAACGCGGGCTTTCTTCTTGTAAAACAATGGATTTGAGCCTCTAACCGCTCCGGTATCACGTCACGTTATTTCAAATCAATACTATTCAATCGGCCCATGTAGACAAGAATATCCAAGTCTTCTTTATAAGCCTCTAATAGCGCCTTTTTCGTCTTGGTATAAGCGGCAAGCTTGCCATGCTTGTTGATCGAACAAACGACGCTTTGAAATATACAGTTACCTTTTTCATCATAGTGTCTCCAAGCCGCGATATAACAAGGATCCCGAGCTTCCGGGTTATCGAGCGTTGGTCTGGGTTTGTATATGATTTTAGGTTCTAAACTGTGTGGTAGACGAGTCATCAAATAGGGATCTTTGAGCAGACGACGCCAATGTTTGCCCCACATCTCTGAACCTAATTCATTACGCAGCTTTATCGCCTTTTTAAGCCCCTTTTTCTCACCAATACGTATGTAGCCGACAGAACGGTGCAATACCGTATCGTCCGGCGTATGGATATGAATTTTATAGGCGGTCTTTGCTTTAGAGATAAAGCGGTGACCAGTATTCGTGATTAGATTACTCTTTTTCATGATCTTATCTATCGATAAATCTGTTAATACTAATTCTAGATTATTTGACACAGAACTTACAGTAATCACTGTATATGAATAGTAGTGGCTCAAATCAATATTAGGTCAATTTTTCGTCAGAAAAAAAAGCCTCAGCACCAGTTGGGTGTTGAGGCTTTATCAAAATGGCGCTCCCGACAGGAGTCGAACCTGTGGCCTGCCCCTTAGGAGGGGGCCGCTCTATCCTACTGAGCTACGGGAGCAAGGAGGGCTAGTTTACTCAATAATTTTGTGAAGTTAACTAGTTAAAACGAAAATTAAAGCTGTTTGTGCATAACATCGCCAATTTGTATGCTAGAGGCGAGATTTTCTTGATCAACACTCAGCTCTGCTTCGTTTTCATAGACGCGAGTAACCGTAAGGGTAATATCACTTTGAGTCACTTTATTTCGTGGTAGCCCTTTCTGATCAATGAATGAACCTGTATGCCACAACTGCAATTGGTCACCGGTTTTAACGCCATGCACACGTCCTAAATCTATCGTGATGGTATTACCATATTTAGCCACAACCTCGGGGAGAGTTATTTTACATGAAAGCTCCGATTCAAGATCGAGCATGATATTTCGGCTGACACGCAGCATCATGCTGCCAAAGGTTGAAGACCAAAAACGTGCACTGCGCGTATCTATCTGACTGGTTTTGGCGAAGGGCCATTTAGCGACTTCTCTATAATGTCTAGTCATGACTTCTTGGCCTGTTTTGCCATCAAACACTTGGATTTGCATAGCAAATTGACGGTTAATCACATCATCGGCGAGTAATTTTTGCTCTATCGTGGCAGTTAAATCGGTGATGGTTCCCCCCAAAATGTACTGTGCCCCCGTGTCCTCTGCAATCATGGTTAAGCGTTCTGGGTGCTGTTTTTCAATTGCATAATCTGTGGTGCCAACCGACACAAAACTGCGAGATTCTTGATCGAGTTGGCGGTTGAGTACCTGTGCAAAATCATCTCCCACACTGTAAATTTGCCCCATAACCGCCTGTTGTGGCGATGCAAGATCAATGTTACCCACTAAAAACGTTTTCTTATATTGGCTAACGTGGCAACCTGTTGCCGAAGGATAAATATCAATTCGAGCTTTAACATACATCACTCCCCGACGTGTTTTATTCTCTTCAACTAACACATAGCGTACTTCATGGTTAGTAAACTGGTACTCTTTACGGTCTGATTCCAGCAGTGGTCGCAAGTTACTGATACTACCGATGTCTGCCCCGGCAAAGTTTACCGCCTTATAGATGGCATCTTCCAATGCATTGAGGCGAGCGACTTCCTCTGAGGAAACAATGGCTGACGATCCGGTCACTTCATACCAAGCAGCATTAACGGCCTGAGAAAAGGTAATGGTGCAACATATTGAAAATAAAACAGAAATAATTTTTTTCATTGTTATTTACCAGTTGGGTATAAATTTTGCTTTTAAAATCTTAGCTGATGTAGGCAGTGCGTTTTGAAAGTGTAACAAGTTTTGAAAAGCAAAGAGTGTTCCAAGTTTTTTAATCTGAAGTTTGGAATCAAGATTGCCTCAGTATATCTGGAGATAAGAGAATGAAAAAATGGCTTTCGATAGTGCCAGCAGTTTTGTTAACTGCTTGTGCCTACGCCCCGATTTATAACGGTAAAGAGCCATACAATGGTTCACAGTTTATGCTAATGGAGAGCCCACGTCACACGTTGGACTTCTTTGTTGAAAGCATGACAGAAGATTTGATGGTGTCCAATACTAGTGTTTCTGCTCGCACTCCTATTGCTGTAACATCGTTTGTGGACCTGCAAAGTATGGATGCGACTAACTGGTTGGGTAACTCGGTTTCTGAAGGATTTATTCATCAGTTTCAGCGTCGAGGATTTAAAGTGGTTGATTTCAAAACCACAGGCTCGATTCAGGTAACGCAGCAAGGTGATTTTGCTTTCAGTCGTGACTGGAAAGACCTCGCTCAAGAGCAAGAAATCCAATACATACTGACAGGCACAATGCTTCGTCAAGAAGGCGGTGTATTAGTCAATGCTCGTGTTGTGGGAATGCAGTCTCGTGTTGTGGTTGCTACCGCACAAGGCTTCTTGCCTGCCGATCGTATTGGTCGTGATCTTGATACGCTCAACAGTATCCGTACACAAGATGGTGTGTTAATTCGCTCTGACCCTACGATTAAGCAGCCGTATACTGTTATCTTGCGTCCATAGGAGAAACCAATGAAAAAATGGCTATTACTTCTAGTGACTATCATGATGGTGGGTTGCCAGCCCTTGCAAACCATGCGCGCTGATGAATGGTTGACGGCGGTAGGTTATGCCAATATCAGTGAGCAAACTGGGCGTAGTGTGGATGAAAAGCAAGTCCGTGCAATGCGTGCCTCTAAAATCGATGCTTATCGCGAACTGGCAGAGCAAGTCTATGGAATGCGAGTGAGTGGTCGTGCTGAACTACAAGATCAGCGATTGGGCACAGAGCTGACGTCGGGAGCGGTTGATGGTGTTATCCGCGGAGCAGAAGTGGTCCGCAGTTATAAGGTGGGTGACAGTTATGTCACTGAGTTACGTCTCGATATCCGTAAGATGGATAAACTGCGTGACTACGGAGAAGTTCAGCAAGTACCAGAAAAACGTCAACAAACACTCTTCTAAATCTTCTTTTTCTCCAGATCGAAAAAGCGGCAAAGTTTGCCGCTTTTCTGTTTAATTCGTTTCAGCTTAAAAGTTTAGTAACTCAGCTGCATGTTGATTACGCTTTAATATTGGTCCCTAAAGTGGACACAGTGTGGGTTTGCCCACCAGCGTTATACGTCATGCCAATTTTTCCGTGGCTTTGCTGCATCAAATTATTGAGTTTATTAAAACTGAGTTGTGCACGTTGTAGCGCTTCACCATTAACAAGGTTTGCTTGCTGGCAATCGTGAACAATGGAACGAATCTGATCAACGATTTGCGACAGGAGTACATCTTCAGTCAGGCTCACGACATGAGGATGTTTCGCAATTCGGAGGTCAGTTTGTTGGAGTTGTCCAACTAAGGTCATCTTTTGTTTGGCAATAGCTTCGATTTCACTTGATGAACGGCTCGTAATTGCTAACTTTTCTTGTTCAAGTAGCGAAGAGAGTTCTAGTGCATTTTTCAATTGGAAATCGACTAAGTCTTTTAATACAGCCATTGTATGTTGCCTTAATTAGTCAAAAGTAGGGCTAGTTAAAACCACCCAACTCTTTTTCAAATTTAATCATATTATCAGCCAACTTTTCTGGGTCGACTCTATATGAGCCATTGGCTATCGCATCTTTAATTGCAGCGACTTTGGCACTATCAAAACTTGGCTGAGATACCATTTGGTTGTGCATTTCACCAATGGCCTTACCTTGGGTACTAAGTGATACCGCATCTTGATTTTGGGGTGAACGAGTGACCGAGCCGGATGTCGATGGAGATGCATTCGATTCAGTACGAGCATTACTACGATTTGTCGTCGTTAATGTTTGCCCCGAACGTATGTTATCAATACCTGCCATATGTGAGCCTTATTAATAATAATGGAAACCTGTACAGTCAATATCGACGGTGCTTGTGATTACTTTAGCTTTTTTTTCTGTTTCACTTTCTTAACAACGTAAACACATTTAGAAGTGTAATGAAAGCGTTAAAATTGAACCGTGACTTCGCCAATACCGGTTACTTGTGCATCTATTATACGGTTTGATTTATCATTTTTCACTTTTATCTGCTCACCAAAAATACCATCACTTAAAGCGGTTCCTTTGGTTGTGATGATCATTCCCTGCTTGACTGCTTGAATCATAACGTTTTCATTACGACATACGACGCATATATCATCTTGCTCAACGACATCGCCAATACGCATGTTTTTTTTCACTTTAGCTCCGACGATACGATTTATATCGGAAAAACCTTGTCGTCTAAAGCGGTGTAAGTCTACCATTGTAATCAAGACATCTTGCTGCGTAATTTGCTGCCCACGAGAAATGGGTACGGCAACGGTGACAAGTGGCAGTGAAATGGTCAGTCTTACAGGAACATAAATTTTCCAGTTATCTTCAATGCATTCAACCAGAACTGTGATATTACTTGCAGAACCATTACTGGATGAGGAAGAGGTCGATAACGGTGTGGGGCAGTCGGTGGCATAAATTCGGTCATCAACATTTGCCGCTTTTACGTTTAACTCCCCGCTGGGAGGCCACTCAATTGTTTCTAAAACATGTTGTTCCGCAGCTTGTTGAATGGCTTCAACTTGCGGCAAAGTGGCAGAATGAAGAGAAAAATTAAAGAAAAACAATAAAAAGCCGATAGAGAGATAAAAATTTCTATAGAAAGCTCTACACTTAGTTATGGAAAGTAGATGTAAACATATTTTTGTATGCATCATTCTGTTTCTCTGGTTTCTTCATAGCCTGTAGTAGACTACCACTTTTTTGCATAAAAGTTTGAGATGGAGATGAGCTTATGACGGGTATTCTTGATTCTGTGAATCAGCGTACGCAACTCGTTGGTCAAAACCGATTAGAACTCTTAACGTTTCGTCTAATGGGACGGCAACGTTATGGTATCAACGTATTTAAAGTTAAAGAGGTGCTCCAGTGCCCTAAGTTAACTTTGATGCCCAATTTACATCGCCTAGTCAAAGGTGTTGCTCATATTCGTGGTCAAACCGTTTCTGTCATTGATTTGAGTTTGGCCGTGGGTGGACGTCCCACCGCGGACCTTGATAAGTGTTTTGTGGTCATTGCTGAATTCAACCGATCTATCCAAGCTTTCTTGGTCAGCTCGGTGGATCGAATTGTAAACATGCACTGGGAAGCCATTCTTCCTCCACCAGATGGCTCAGGCAAAGATAACTACTTAACCGCAGTCACCAATATTGATAACGAATTGGTGGAAATTCTCGATGTAGAGAAAATTTTGGCAGAGATTTCTCCGGTTAATGAGACAATGGATTCATCGATTGGTGAATCGATCGCCCAAGTAGAAACAGAAAAAGAGATCATCCGTCGAATTTTAATTGCCGATGACTCAACCGTTGCGCGTAAACAGGTTCAAAGAGCAGTAGAATCAATAGGTTTTGAAGTCGTTGCGGTTAAAGATGGTAAAGAAGCGTATGAAAAATTGATCGAGATGGCAGCAGAAGGGCCAATTTACAATCAAATATCTTTAGTGATCTCTGATATTGAAATGCCTGAAATGGACGGCTATACATTAACAGCAGAGATACGTAGAAATTCAGATTTGAAAGATCTATACGTTATTCTTCACTCTTCACTGAGCGGCGTTTTTAACCAAGCCATGGTTGAGCGAGTGGGTGCAAACTCATTCATTGCTAAATTCAACCCTGATGAGCTTGGGAATGCGGTGAAAGCTGCACTAGTTAACTAAAGAGAAATTAATGACTGCTATAACTATAAGCGATCAAGAATATCGCGATTTCAGCCGTTTTTTGGAATCTCAGTGCGGGATTGTACTTGGAGATAGCAAACAGTACTTAGTGAGAAGTCGCTTAAGTCCACTGGTTGCTAAATTCAAGTTAACCTCTCTTTCTGACTTGTTACGTGATGTGGTTACGGGGCGAAACCGTGAGCTACGAGTTGCAGCGGTCGATGCCATGACCACCAACGAAACACTGTGGTTCCGTGATGCTTACCCATTCACCGTTTTAGCGGAACGTCTATTACCTGAGGTCGCTGCAAATAAACGCCCTATAAAAATTTGGTCAGCGGCAAGCTCTTCAGGTCAAGAGCCTTACTCAATGGCGATGACGGTGCTGGAAACTCAACAGCGCAAGCCGGGTATGTTGCCGAGCGTAGCCATCACCGCGACGGATATTTCTGCCAGCATGCTGGATATGTGTAAAGCGGGGATTTATGACAATTTAGCACTTGGCAGAGGGTTATCACCGGAGCGTCGCAAAATCTTTTTTGAGGATGCTGGTGATGGCCGAATGAAAATCAAAGATAACGTTAAGCGTTTAGTTAACTTCCGTCCTCAGAACTTAATGGAGAGCTATGCCTTATTGGGTAAATTCGATATTATTTTCTGTCGTAACGTTTTGATTTATTTCTCACCTGATATGAAGTCGAAAGTATTAAATCAAATGGCTAGTAGCTTAAACCCCGGTGGCTACTTATTGCTCGGCGCATCGGAGTCACTGACAGGATTGACCGATAAGTTTGAAATGGTTCGTTGTAACCCTGGCATCATCTATAAACTCAAATAGCCACATTCTTACGTTGAGTTACTTGCTTACGTTTAGTTACTTGCCCAGCTTTTGCTGGGCTTTTTCTTTCCCCTAATTTCGTTTTGATTGGTAATATTTACTGAAGTTGTGGGCGACAAGTGGATAAAGCGGCGTATATTTTGCTTACATTTCGACGGATTCTTATTTAGATAAAATTGTTGTAAACACGGTTCGTTTTTTAAGTTGGTACGTTAATTGCTTTTAATATGAGTAGTAACAGTCAGTTTTTAGTGTAGAGGCAAACATGGCTATTTCTTTTGATAACGCATTAGGTATTCACCAACACACGGTTGGTGTACGTGAGCGCAATGCTGAGGTGATTTCCACCAATATTGCACAGGCGAACACACCGGGCTTTAAAGCAAAAGGAATGGACTTTCAAAAAGCATTGCAGGCGGCAAGTTCAGGGGCAAGCATTGGTCTTAGCCGTACGGATGGTCGGCATATATCTGCCTCCACGAAAGTAACTGGCGAGAGTCTCTATCGAATTCCGACTCAACCTGATACGGGTGATGGCAACACGGTGGACGTAGATTTAGAGCGTAACTTGTTTATGCAAAACCAGATCAGACACCAAGCCTCACTGGACTTCTTAGGAAGTAAATTCAAGAACTTAACGAAAGCAATCAAAGGGGAATAAGTAGATGAGCTTATTTAATGTGTTCAATGTGACTGGTTCTGCAATGAGTGCTGAATCTGTTCGTCTAAATACGACCTCAAGTAACTTAGCCAATGCGGATAGTGTGAGTAGTTCGGCGAAAGATACTTACAAAGCGCGTCACGCGGTGTTTGGTGCAGAGTTAAGTAAAGCGCGTTATAACCGTGATCATAATGTACCTGTAAAAGTATTAGGTATTGTTGAAAGCGATAAACCGCTTAACGCAGAATATAACCCAGATCACCCACTTGCCAACGATGAAGGCTATATTTACAAGCCTAATGTCAATGTGATGGAAGAGATGGCTAACATGATTTCGGCTTCTCGTTCTTATCAAACGAACGTGCAGGTGGCTGATGCAAGTAAACAAATGCTGCTGCGCACGCTGCAGATGGGTCAATAGGATAAGGAGGTAGCGTATGGCCGGAATAAATAACATTGGTCAAAGCGGCTTGTCTTATATTGACCAGCTGAAAAGTCTTCAAGACCAAAAGAAAACAGAAGAGACAACGGGGAAGCAAGATCTTAAACAAGAAGACTTCCTATCGTTACTCACCAAACAACTGGCTCAGCAAGATCCTTTTAAACCGGTCAGTAATGACCAGATGATTGCCCAAATGGCGTCATTTGCCACAGTTGATGGTATCGGCAAAATGAACACTCAGTTTGAGAGTCTCAACTCGTCGATGACATCCAACCAAGCTCTACAGGCTTCATCACTGGTTGGCCGTGATGTGTTAGTACCGGGAGCGGCAGGGATCAAAAAAGAGGGTGCTGGGATGGCTGCGATGGTCAAACTTCCTCAAAGTTTAGAGAACTTGTTTGTCCGAATAGAGAATGAAGCTGGACAATTGGTTCGTACCTTTGATGTCGGGGCTAAATCAGCCGGTGATAATCGCGTTGAATGGGACGGTAACGATCAAAACGGTAATCCATTGCCGGGCGGCAAATACCAAGTGAAAGCTTCGGGTTTGCTCGATGGAGAAAGCAAGGAGTTTGCGGTATCGACTTACGCAAACGTCAATAGCGTTCTGCTGGGTAAAGGTGATGGTAACGTACTGCTCAATCTGGCTGGATTTACATCGCCAGTTAAACTTGCTGAAGTACTAGAAGTTGGCAAAGCGTAACTCTTTATAGAGTAGATATGCTAGCTAGATAGGAGATTTTGGAATGTCGTATATATCATTAAGCGGTTTATCCGCAGCTCAGTTAGATCTGAACACCACCAGTAACAACATTGCTAACGCGAATACCTTTGGTTTTAAAGAGTCGCGAGCTGAGTTTGGTGATGTTTACTCAACCTCATTGTTTACCAACTCCAAAACGACTCCTGGTCAAGGTGTTCAGGCGAACAAAGTGGCACAACAATTTCACGAAGGTTCCAGTATTTATACTAATAACCCGATGGACTTGCGTGTTGCGGGAACGGGGTTCTTTGCGGTTGCGAAAGATAAGCTGACGCCTCAACAAAATGAGTTGACCAGAAATGGTGCTTTCCACCTCGATAAAAATGATTACATGGTAACGTCAAATGACGAGTTTTTGCTTGGCTATGATGTTAACCCTGATACTGGTGATGTTCTTTCGTATGAGCCAAAACCTATCAATATTCCTGCTCAGTTTGGTAAACCTAAACAGACAGCCAATGTTGAACTTGGCGCGAACTTGCCAGCTAATGGCAAGTTAAAAGACCCAACCTTGTTTGATATTACTGATCCTGAGACGTACAACCGTACCACCTCATCGACAGTCTACGATTCGATGGGTCAGCCTTATAAGTTGACATCCTATTACCTCAAAGATCAGACGCAAGCTAACACATGGCAAACCTATTACACCGTGACGGATAAAACTGGTGAAAAACCAATCAATGTAGTTGGTGGTGATGCTACTACGCCGACGGGTCATATTGGGCATACCATGAAGTTTAATAATGATGGTACGCTAGCCAGCATGAATAATGGTCAGCAAATTGTAACCGAGCCTTTAGGTTTGGGGGCAAACCCAGTTGAACTCAACGGTGCTGATGCCAACCAAACATTGTCGTTCAGTCTCGATTCGGCTACGCAATTTGCCGCTCCATTTGAGTTGACTAAATTTGTACAAGATGGCGCAACCACGGGCTTTTTGACGAAGATCGATTTCGATGAAAATGGCAGTGTGCTAGCCACTTACTCAAATGGTCAAAATACCATTCTAGGACGTGTGGGGCTTGTCCGCGTAGCCAATGAACAAGGCTTAGATAAAAAAGGCGGTACGCAGTGGGATTCGACTCAATTCTCCGGTGATAAAATTTGGGGTGAATCAAACAAAGGCTCATTTGGTACCATCAGCAATGGTGTTATTGAACAATCCAACATTGATATGACTCAAGAGCTGGTGGATCTTATCTCTGCTCAGCGTAACTTCCAAGCGAACTCGCGTGCGCTTGAAGTTCACAACCAGCTACAACAAAACATACTGCAGATCCGTTAATTCTTTTAACGTCATCCAATGGCAATACCAAGTTAGCGGCAATGTTAGCTTGGTATTGTTGCCATCTGTTCGCGGCAATCTTCGTTATATCCTCCCTATTTTTTGTGCAATTACATTTAACTTATTGATTTTTAATTTAAATATAAGTTGGCACGTCAATTGCTTTTAATGATCGAACGATGATTATTGGAGCAGATTATGGATCGCGCACTGTTTCTCGCCATGAGTGGCGCAAAGCAAAACATGCAAGCCATGCAATTAAGAGCGAACAATTTAGCAAACGTCAGTACCACGGGGTTCCGTGCTGATTTGGCGCAAGCTCGCTCAATGCAAGCTTATGGCGAAGGGTTACCGAGCCGCGTGTTTAGCATGACAGAACGTCCGGGACATAATTTTGCGCAAGGCAGTATCATTACCACAGGGCGCGATCTCGATATCACCATTCAAGGTGACGGTTGGATTTCCATGATGGATAAAACCGGCAAAGAGGGGTTAACCCGCAGTGGCAACCTAAGCATTGACCAAAATGGCATGCTCATAAATGGTAGCGGCCATCTAGTGCTAGATGGAACGGGCGCGCCAATCACTCTACCTATTCCATTGAGTAAAGTAGAAATCGGTAATGACGGTACTATTTCCGTTCGTCCGCAAGGCGCTCCAGCCGATGCGATGGAAGTGGTAGGCCGAATTAAACTGGTTCGCCCCAATAATCAATCCCTATACAAAGATACGAATGGTTTATTCCGTGCTAAAGATCCTAATGCAGCATTCGAAGCAGATGCTAGCGTAAAGCTATTAAAAGGTGCGCTGGAAGGCAGTAATGTCAATGCGGTGGGTGAGATGACTAGCTTGATTGAGCTACAACGTCAGTTTGAAATGCAAGTCAAAATGATGAGCACCGCAGAAGAGATGGACAAATCGTCCGACTCATTACTTCGTATGAGCTGATAAGCGTTAAAGGAGATTACTATGCAACCTGCATTATGGGTAAGTAAAACCGGGCTTGATGCCCAACAAACCAATATTGCCACTATCTCAAACAACCTAGCGAACGCCTCGACTATTGGTTTTAAAAAGGGTCGTGCGGTATTTGAAGATCTGTTTTATCAAAATATTAATCAACCGGGCGGTCAATCTTCGCAAAATACCAAACTGCCAAGCGGTTTGATGCTTGGTGCGGGTTCTAAAGTCGTGGCAACACAAAAAGTGCATACCCACGGCAACGTACAAACCACGACCAATAGCCTCGATATGATGATTGAAGGTGACGGCTTTTTCCAAATCCTGATGCCAGATGGCAATATCGCTTATAGCCGAAATGGTCAATTTACCCTCAATGATGAAGGGGCAATTGTGACGTCCGGTGCTGGATATAATTTAGAGCCGGAAATTGTTATTCCACCTGATGCAATCTCTATTACTGTCGGTAATGATGGTGAAGTGTCCGTTAGGCTTCGTGGTCAGCAAAATAACCAAGTGGTTGGACAAATTACCACGGTTGATTTTATCAACCCAGGCGGTCTAGAGCCGATTGGTCAAAACTTGTATCTACCGACCGGTGCTAGTGGTGATCCACAAGAAGGGGTGCCAGGGCTTGACGGCCTCGGTGATGTTCGTCAATCCATGCTTGAAACCTCTAACGTGAACGTCACAGAAGAGTTGGTCAACATGATTGAAGCGCAACGCGTTTACGAAATGAACTCAAAAGTCATCTCAGCAGTCGATAAGATGATGAGTTTTGTGAACCAACAACTCTAATCATTAACTAAGAGAATGCTGCGATGAAACGTCTATTGAGTCTTGTATTGGTTACTGCTTTGTCTGGTTGCTCGTTAATGCCGCCACCCGTCGATACTCCTGAAGTGGTTCAAGGTACAACCGTGGTGGATGCGGTTGAAGGGGATAAGTCTGCAGAAGAAGGTTCTGGTTTACTGGACTCAATGCGTAAGCGTTCCGATCCCGTAGCTGGTGATCCCGCATGGGCCCCCATTCATCCAAAACAGAAACCGGAACATTATGCCGCGGAAACTGGCTCACTGTTTAATTTGGCACAAATGAACAGTCTTTATGATGATTCAAAACCGCGTGGCATTGGCGATATTATTACCGTCAATCTTGATGAAAGTACTAAAGCGGCCAAGAGTGCTGATGCGGATCTATCCAAATCCAATGATGCGTCTATGGACCCACTCGCTGTCGGCGGTAAAGATCTCACTGTGGGTGATTATAATTTCTCTTATGCGTTGAAAAATGACAACAAGTTCAATGGCAGTTCTGCAGCCAACCAAAGTAACAGTATTTCTGGTTCGATCACGGTTGAAGTGATTGAAGTACTGGCCAACGGCAACTTAGTCATCCGTGGTGAAAAATGGCTCACACTGAACACTGGCGATGAATACATTCGCTTAAGCGGTACCATTCGTCCCGATGATATCGACTTTGACAACACCATTGCTTCTACTCGTATTTCTAATGCACGCATCCAATATTCAGGTACAGGCACCAATCAAGATATGCAAGAACCTGGATTCTTGGCACGATTCTTTAATGTCTCTCTGTAACGCCGGAGTTCTGGCGTAAAGAAACGTAGAAATTAAGGTACTAGACCATGAAAAAATTCACCCTGCTTGTTTTAAGTCTGTTGCTCATCGCAACCCATGCACAAGCGGCCCGTATCAAAGATGTCTCTCAAGTTGCGGGCGTGCGGAGTAACCAATTAGTGGGTTATGGTCTAGTTACTGGGCTACCGGGAACGGGCGAATCGACACCGTTCACCGACCAAAGTTTTAACGCCATGTTGCAAAATTTCGGCATTCAATTGCCGCCGGGCACTAAACCGAAAACAAAGAACGTTGCCGCCGTGATTGTCACGGCCGAATTGCCGGCGTTTTCCAAGCAAGGTCAAAATGTCGATGTCACCGTTTCTTCGATCGGCTCTGCTAAAAGTTTACGTGGCGGCACTCTAATGCAAACCTTCCTTAAGGGGTTGGATGGTCAAATTTACGCCGTGGCCCAAGGTAATTTAGTGGTCAGTGGTTTTAGTGCCACCGGTGCTGATGGTTCTAAAATTGTCGGCAATAACCCAACGGTTGGCCTGATTTCAGGCGGTGCTATGGTGGAACGTGAAGTACCAACACCTTTTAGCCGTGGCGATTTTATTACCTTCAATTTGCTTGAATCTGACTTCACCACAGCGCAACGTATGGCAGATGCAGTGAATAACTTCCTAGGCCCAGAGATGGCGACCGCGGTTGATGCAACGTCAGTACGTATCCGTGCACCACGAGATGTTGGGCAGCGCGTCGCGTTTCTTTCTGCAATCGAAAATGTTGAGTTTGATCCAGCGGATGGCTCAGCCAAAATTATCGTCAATTCTCGAACTGGTACCATTGTTGTCGGCCAGCATGTGCGCTTAAAACCTGCTGCGGTGACGCACGGTGGTATGACTGTTGCCATTAAAGAGAATTTGAATGTCAGTCAGCCCAATGCGTTAGCGGGTGGTCAGACAGCTGTGGTGCCTAATAGCCAAATAGAAGTGTCTGAAGCACAAGGTAAAATGTTTAAATTTGAACCGGGTTTGACCTTGGATGATTTAGTGCGCGCGGTCAACGAAGTGGGCGCAGCCCCTTCAGATTTGATGGCGATTCTGCAAGCATTGAAACAAGCAGGCGCGATTGAAGGCCAACTGATCATTATCTAGGAGAGGAAGATGATTAATAATCCCAATGATATTGGCTTTATTCATGATATTGCTAGCTTAGATAAGCTACGTCAGCAAGCAAAAACCGGTGATAAAGAAGGCGAGTCAGCGGCGCTCAAGGCCGCAGCCAAACAGTTTGAAGCGATTTTTACCTCAATGTTGTTCAAATCGATGCGCGACGCCAATGCCGATTTTAAATCTGAGATGTTCAACAGCCAAAACGAAGATTTCTATCGACAAATGCTTGATGAACAAATGTCGAGCGAGCTCAGTGCCTCCGGTTCTTTAGGGCTTGCCGATATGATTGTGGCGCAGCTCAGTCAGGCTAACGGCACCTCGAAAAACGATCCATCAATAACCGACCCGACGCAAGATGGTTTCCAAGAAGCCATGCGCCGTATAGAACGCAGTAACAACCGCCGCCTCTCAACGCAAGAAACGATCGAACCTAGCAAGGTCGAATCGAGTCGATTTGATTCGCCGCAAGCGTTTGTGGCTTCAATGAAACCTTATGCTGAAAAAGCAGCGCGGGCATTAGGTGTTGACTCTTCACTGCTACTTGCTCAAGCGGCATTAGAAACCGGATGGGGACAAAAAGTTGTTCAAAATGCTCGTGGTAGCAGTAATAACTTATTCAACATCAAAGCGGATAAAAGTTGGTTAGGTGAGAAAGTGGCGACGCAAACTCTTGAATATCATGATAATACACCCGTGATGGAAAAAGCGGCGTTCCGTTCTTATGGAAATTATCAAGACAGTTTTAATGACTATGTTCGTTTTCTCAATGACAATCCGCGCTACACCGTGGCGCTGAACCATAATGGCAGCGATGAGTCTTTCATTCGTGGCCTGCACGCTGCTGGTTACGCGACGGACCCATACTATGCTGAAAAAGTGCTGAGAGTAAAATCTCAAATTGAAGCAATGGAATAACCCCTCTAAAGCCAGCCTTGCTGGCTTTTATCTTTCCTTTATTTTGTCTAATCTCTTCTTTGAAACTCCTTTGGCATACATATTGCAATTACTAACTTAGATATTCAGTAACCACTGATTTGATTAGGTTTTCGGGGGCAGTATGGCGTCGGATCTTCTGAATCTAGGTACCCAAAGTGTACTTACCGCTCAGAGACAACTCAGCACCACAGGTCATAACATTTCTAATGTTAATACAGAAGGTTACAGCCGTCAGTCTGTGATCCAAGGGACCAATACGCCTCGCCAATACGGTGGTGAAACCTACGGTATGGGCGTACATGTGGAAAAAGTTCGCCGCTCATGGGATCAATTTGCCGTTAATGAATTAAACCTATCTACCACCAGCTTTTCCTTTAAGCGTGACGACGAAGAAAATTTAGACATGCTTTCAAAGTTATTGTCGTCAGTGGCCTCGAAAAAAATCCCTGAAAACTTAAACGAATGGTTTGATGCGATTAAAACCCTCGCCGACAGCCCGAATGATGTAGGTGCGCGTAAAGTTGTACTTGAGAAAGCGGATCTGATCACTCAAAACATGAATGATTTTCACGAGAACATTCGCCGCCAATCTGATGCGACCAACAAAGGGCTAGATGTTGCCGTTGAGCGTATTAACCAATTGGCGCTTGAGCTGCGAGATTTACAGCGCTTAATGATGCGCACTCCTGGTCCTCACAATGACTTAATGGACCAGCATGAAAAATTGGTGGCTGAGTTGTCTGAATACACCAAGGTCACTGTGACGCCACGTAAAAATGCTGAAGGGTTTAACATCCATATCGGGAGCGGGCACACGCTCGTCTCAGGTACAGAAGCCAGCCAAATGAAGATGGTTGATGGTTATCCTGATGTGAGTCAGCGCCGCTTGGCCATGATTGAAGGCAAAGGAATCAAGACCATTACCACTGAGGATATTGGCGGTAAGTTAAGTGCGCTGTTTACGATGCGAGATAAGCACATTCCTTACTTAATGGATGAACTTGGCCGCATGGCAACATCTTTCTCTTATGAAGTTAACAAGTTGCAATCACAAGGCTTGGACTTACGTGGCAATGTGGGAAGAGCGTTGTTTACGGATGTGAACTCTGAAGTCAATGCCCGCTCGCGAGCGATCATCGCTGGCAATTCAAAAGCCGATATGGCTGTCTATATCGAAGATACTTCAGCGTTGAAAAGTGGTGAATACTCCCTACAGTACAACGGCAGCAATTATACCGTATTAAAGCCAACGGGCGAGCGGGTTAACGTTCCGGTCGTTGGCAGCAGTTTATTTTTAGATGGAATGCGAGTTGAGATTCGCAACGCCCCTCAAGCCGGAGAGCGCATATTACTGCGCCCAACGCGTAATGGTGCCGCTATTATGAAAATGGCGACCAACGATCCGACAGCCATTGCCGCACAAAGTTATGAAGCCTCCACCACTTTTGCTCAAGGGCAGGCAAAATTTAATATTTTATCGGCAGGTGGGCTGCGTGAATTTGAAGTGGTGATCTCACCAACGGGCGATCAATTTGCGGTCACGGATACCAAAGGCAACGTGCTGCTAGAACCACAGGCCTACCCACCATCGAATTCGATTACTGTGCTTGGTACAACGTTTGAATTGACGGCTGGCGCGCTACCCAATGATAAATTTACGGCAAACCTTGTCCCCTCAGAAGGTGATAACGGCAATTTACGTAAGATGCAGCAAATTCAAACGGAGAAAAAACTCAACGACGGTGAAACGACCGTGCTCGGGGTTTATCACGATCTCAATACTGATTTTGGTTTGCAGCTGGCCACCGCGTCACGCTTAAGTGACGTGGCCAGGCTTGAAAAAGAGTCAGCGCAGGAGCGCATTGCGTCCATTTCCGGAGTCAACCTTGATGAGGAAGCCGCGAACATGATGAAGTTCCAACAAGCTTATATGGCTTCCTCACGCATCATGCAGGTGGCTAATGATACTTTCAACACGATTTTGCAGCTGAGATAGGAGGCGATAAATGTTAACCAGAATATCGAGCTTCCATAACTATCAATCGGTGCAAAATGATATGCGCCGTCAAGAATCAAAGATCCATCATAACCAAGCGCAGCTAGCGTCGGGTAAGAAGTTGCTTTCGGCCAGTGATAGTCCATTAGCCACTCATTACATCCAAAAAGTAGGGCAGCAAGAAGAGCAATTACGCCAATATCTTGATGCAATAGTGCTGGTTCGAAACCGCTTAGAACATCAAGAAGTAATCATTGCCAATGCGGAAAGCTCGACCGATGAGGCAAAGCGTACTGTTATGGAAATGATTAACGGTTCATTCTCTCCAGAAGATAGAGAAGCGAAAGCGCGTGAGCTGCAAGAGATGTTCAACAACTTAATTGAACTAGCAAATACGCAAGATGAGTCCGGTAACTACATGTTTGCCGGCACCAAGCCGAAGAATCAGCCTTTCTTTAGAGATAATGCCAGTAACGTGACTTATTCCGGCGATGATTATCAGCGCAAAATGCGTATCTCCAACAGCTTAGAGATCCCGTTCAATAATCCGGGTAATAAAGTGTTTATGGAGATTGATAACCCGTTTGGTAACTACGAACCAAACTATCAATTAAACGAAGGTTCAGAGTTACTGCTCGAGCGTGCAACCAATTTAGACTCGAATGATACATCGCGCTATACCGTGACATTTGTTGATATGGCTAACGGCAAATATGGTTATCAATTAGAGAAAGATGGCAGCGTGGTACAGGCCGATGAGTTTGATCCACAAAAAGGCATTCGATATCAAGATCTGACGGTGCACGTAAAAGGGCAAATTTCGAAAGGTGATGTGTTAAGCCTAGAGCCGCGTTCAACTTTTACCTTATTTGATAGCTATAAAGACGCGATTGAGCTCTCGCAAGGCTCCGTATCGGATGCGTCGACGACAGCGAAACTGCACCAAATTACGGAAGAGTTTCATGCCGCCTTTATTCATCTCAATAAAGTGCGTACTGATGTCGGTGCACGCTTGAGCACTTTAGATATTCAACAAGAACAGCATGAAGATTTCAAAATCAGTTTAGCGAAATCAAAAAGTAACTTTGAAGATCTTGATTACGCGGAAGCGGTGATTGAATTTAATGAGAATTCACGTGCGTTGCAGGCTTCACAACTGGCTTTTGGTAAAACGAAAGATTTGACCCTTTTCAACTATATCTAATCTTCAATGCCTTATGTGCTAAGCCATATGCGCGAAGAGTGGAATGTGTTGAAAAATTGGCCTGGAAATTGCTCATCTATTATCGAGAGATAAAGAGGCAATAGAGCGGCAAACGAAAGTGGCAACTCTGTTGCTAACGAGAAAGAACTGGATGCTCACTCACAAAGATAGAATGATTAAATTTCTTCTAAGTGATTAAAAAACAAAGAATATTAATTTTAATATCAGATGTTTTAAAAGTTGGCATACTAATTGAATTGTCTATATCAGAGTTGATACAACAAGTTTTTAAATCGGCAAATAGCGGATTTAGCAAGTTCACGGTCAGTGCTTCCAAATGAGAGTAAAGCTGGCCGCTTCGCAAAAAGCTTGCGAACTCACTAGGAGAGCAAACTATGACCATTACAGTAAATACTAACGTCTCAGCAATGACTGCTCAGCGTTACCTTAATAAAGCGACGGGTGAATTAAATACCTCGATGGAACGTTTATCATCAGGTAATAAAATCAACAGCGCTAAAGATGATGCGGCAGGCTTACAAATTTCAAACCGCTTAACCGCTCAGTCTCGTGGCCTAGATGTGGCAATGCGTAATGCCAACGACGGTATTTCGATTGCTCAGACCGCGGAAGGGGCAATGAATGAGTCGACCAGTATCTTGCAACGTATGCGTGATCTTGCTCTTCAATCAGCAAACGGCACCAACTCGGCGTCAGAGCGACAAGCTCTGGATGAAGAGTCGACTGCATTGCAAGATGAGTTAAACCGTATTGCAGAAACGACCTCATTCGGTGGACGTAAACTGCTCAACGGTTCGTTTGGTGAAGCATCATTCCAGATTGGTGCGAGCTCAGGTGAGGCGATCATTATGGGGCTTACCAGCATACGTGCAGATGACTTCCGTATGGGCGGCCAATCGTTCCTTGCAGAGCAAGGAAAGGACAAGGATTGGGGAGTGCCAGCGGGCGCGCGTGATTTGAAATTTGAATTCACCACCCAGGCAGGTGAGCTTGTTACTCTCGATGTGTTAGCCAAAGATGGCGATGATATTGAAGAGCTAGCGACTTACATTAATGGTCAAACCGACAAGCTTAAAGCATCGGTTGATCAAGACGGTAAACTGCAAATTTTTGCCGCAGAACCGAATTTACAAGGTGACCTTGCCATCTCTGGTGGTTTGGCAACCGAACTTGGCCTAAACGGCGGACCGGGCGTTAAGACGACGGTTCAAGATATTGATATCACCTCAGTTGGTGGTTCTCAAAATGCAGTGGGCGTTCTGGATGCTGCGTTGAGATATGTGGATTCACAACGGGCAGAGCTCGGTGCGAAGCAAAACCGTTTAAGCCATAGCATCAACAACTTGGCCAATATCCAAGAGAATGTTGAAGCATCCAACAGTCGAATTAAAGATACAGATTTTGCGAAAGAAACCACGCAAATGACGAAAGCACAGATTCTGCAACAAGCGGGTACCTCGATTCTCGCTCAAGCAAAACAGTTGCCAAATTCTGCAATGTCACTATTGCAGTAATGTTAGGACCCTTCATCCAACAGCTCAGACGTGGGTTAGGTGAAGGAATCCTTGGCAAAGTATGATTATGGCCGAATATAAAGCTCTCTCAAGATGTACCCTGCTTTATAGTCATAGATAATCATGCGCCCCGGTCAGTCGGTAATGTGTTCATTTCTCTGATCTCCACATTGGCTCTGGCTACCAACTAGCCCCGGTTCTCTCAAAGGAAAAGGGGCTTTTCTTTATCTATAATTTCTTGCTCTCATCAATGCTCCTCAATCGCCCGTGAAGCCGACCAATCACGTCAAATCTTTAATGCTATTTTTGCATTTCAGCCAGTTTTGCAGCGTTTATCCCACTTTTAATCGATATTGGTTATTTTTTACGAAATCGTCGTTTTCCCGTTAAAGGATTCCTAACCGCAGTCGCTAATAATAGTACTTTGAGAGAACTACTTGGTTTTCCGAGACGTCGGAAACCGTTTGTCTATGACGCTAAGTCGGAAAATCAATAGGAGAACCACTATGGCGGTTAATGTAAACACTAACGTTTCAGCTATGACAGCACAACGCTACCTAAACAGTGCTAGCAATGCGCAACAGTTATCAATGGAACGTTTATCATCAGGCTTCAAAATTAATAACGCAAAAGATGACGCAGCAGGTTTGCAAATCTCTAACCGTTTGAATGTTCAAAGCAGAGGCTTAGATGTTGCTGTGCGCAACGCAAATGATGGCATTTCAATTGCGCAGACAGCTGAAGGTGCAATGAACGAAACCACCAACATTTTGCAACGTATGCGTGACTTATCTCTACAATCGTCAAATGGTTCGAACTCGAAATCCGACCGCGTAGCGATTCAAGAAGAGATCACCGCGCTGAATGACGAACTCAACCGTATTGCTGAAACTACATCGTTTGGTGGTAATAAGTTGCTCAATGGTACTTTTGAGACGAAATCATTCCAAATCGGTGCGGATAACGGTGAAGCGGTCATGCTAAGCCTAAATAATATGCGCAGCGACAACGCAATGATGGGCGGTAAGAGTTACCAAGCGGCAAATGGACAAGATAAAGATTGGACCGTTAAAGCAGGTGCTAATGACCTTACCATTACGTTGACTGACAAACGTACTGGCGAGCAAACCATCAACCTAAGTGCAAAAGATGGCGATGACATCGAAGAGTTGGCCACTTACATCAATGGTCAAACCGACATGTTAAAAGCTTCTGTTGACGATGAAGGCAAATTGCAAATCTTTACTGATAGCAACCGTATTGATGGCGTAGCAACCTTTGGTGGCAGCTTAGCGGGTGAACTGAGTTTCCAAGCGGCAAAAGATGTGACAGTCGATACCATTGATGTCACCTCTGTCGGTGGTTCGCAAGAATCAGTTGCCATTGTTGATGCGGCACTGCAATTTGTAGACAGCCATCGTGCTCAACTGGGTGCATTCCAAAACCGTTTCAACCATGCGATTAACAACTTAGATAACATCAACGAAAACGTAAATGCTTCTAAGAGCCGAATCAAAGACACTGATTTTGCGAAAGAAACCACTGCCTTGACTAAATCGCAGATCCTTTCTCAAGCATCAAGCTCAGTGTTGGCACAAGCTAAACAAGCGCCTAATGCTGCTCTTGGTTTGCTTGGTTAAGTCGTTAACTTTTAAATTAAAAATCCAGCTTCGGCTGGATTTTTTTATGCCTCACTTTTCACGTGATCAAAGAATGGATCTGAAAAATGAATCAACGGTTAAACGGGAGGAAAGGATATATTGTTATGAGGCTAATAAAACAAAACCCAGCCTAAGCTGGGTTTGAATTGATGGTGCGGAAGGAGAGACTTGAACTCTCACACCTTGCGGCGCCAGAACCTAAATCTGGTGCGTCTACCAATTTCGCCACTTCCGCAACTTGTACTGTAGATAGATTGAACATTGGTTATTCAAACTATCGTTATAAATGGTGGCTACGACGGGATTCGAACCTGTGACCCCATCATTATGAGTGATGTGCTCTAACCAACTGAGCTACGTAGCCATTTGACAATCTTAAATCATGGTGCGGAAAGAGAGACTTGAACTCTCACACCTTGCGGCGCCAGAACCTAAATCTGGTGCGTCTACCAATTTCGCCATTTCCGCAGCGTATTCTTTAAATAAACCGAATGTTATTGATTCAGCTTATCTTTTTACGGTCAGCTTATCGCTAACCCTACAAATAATGGCAGGGCTACCTGGATTC